>DATLJB010000052.1:0-120320 GCA_035539075.1 Terriglobia bacterium | reverse complement strand
ATACACCCGATCCCATTCCGAACTCGGCCGTGAAAACCCTCAGCGCCGATGGTACTCCGTCTCAAGACGTGGGAGAGTAGGTCGCTGCCAGGTCTTCAAAGCCAGCAAACAATCGACAATCACAGACACCAAAGGCGCCGAACAAAAACGGCGCCTTTGCTGCTTGATAAACACACATGCTGGATCACGGCCTCTCCTGCAGCCGCATTGCAGCGAGCGGCCCGCCCCAGCGAAGGGCCATAAGGCCCGGAGCGAAAACTAATACCGCTACCGGGCTAAAACACGGTCCACACAGAATAACGCGGGGTGGAGCAGACCGCCCCAGCGGAGAGCGTAAGCTCGGAGCGCAAACAAAGAGCTGCCGGGCCGAAACTCAGACAATACAGAATAACGCGGGGTGGAGCAGCCCGGTAGCTCGTCAGGCTCATAACCTGAAGGTCGTCAGTTCAAATCTGGCCCCCGCAACCAAGTAAAAGGCCCCCTCCCAAGAGCGGGGCCTTTTGCTTTGCCGCGTCGTCATCCTGTCGCGCCCAGCGGGCAATCTCCCGATCCAGCTCCCGCACCTGGTCAACAAGAGTAAGCGTCCGGACCAGGAAGCGGCTTGCACATCTGTTATTTCGATTTATATGGAAATATAACCTTGACCGCTCACCGAAACTATCTCATGTTATTTCTATGAAAATCGAATTAGCAGCCAGTCAGCTTGAAGCCCTCGGCAACCCGACCCGCCTCCAGGTCTACCGCGCCCTGGTGAGAGCAGGTGACGACGGACTGCCGGTCGGCAGCTTGCAGGATAAGATCGGGATCGCCGCATCGACCCTGTCGCATCACCTCAAGAACCTGGTCGCGAATGGCCTCGTTTCTCAGGACCGGCAAGGCACGACGCTGATCTGCCGTGCCAATTACACCGCCATGAATTCGCTGGTCGATTATCTCGTCGCCGAATGCTGCGTGGATGCTGCGTGCAAGCGGAAGGGGAGAGCGGCTTAACCTCTCTTTTTTTGATTTGTTATTTCGGTTGTGCTGGAAATAGCGAAGGACTATTGGATATGACGCATCTTGAAGACCTGCCGGTTGCCGTCATCGGTGCCGGTCCGATCGGACTTGCCGCCGCGGCAAACCTTGCCGAGCGCGACATCGCCTTTCGTGTCTATGAAGCCGGCGACTCCGCGGGCGCCAATCTACTCGATTGGGCGCATGTGAGGATCTTCACCACCTGGGAGCAGAGCGTCGATCCCGCTTCGGTTCGATTGCTGGAGAAGTCAGGCTGGCAGATGCCGCCTGCCTCTGTGCTGCCGACGGGTGGCGAAATTGTCGACTCCTATCTGAAGCCGCTCGCGGCGTTGCCCGCGCTAAAGCCCTTCATCAAAACCGGCATGCGGGTGACCGCGATTTCGCGTGTCGGCATCGACAAGGTTTCCAGCAAGGGCCGCCAGGCCAAGCCGTTCCGCCTGCAACTCACCGACTCTTCCGGCGCTGTCCGATATGAGCTTGCCCGGGCTGTCATCGACGCGTCCGGTACCTGGTCAAACGCAAATCCCCTAGGCGGCTCTGGGGTGGCCGTACCTGGCGAGAGGGAACACGCCGCTCACATCGCTTATGGCATGCCCGATGTCCTGGGCAAACTGAGGGCGCGCTATAGCGGCAAGCGGGTAGCCGTGGTTGGCTCCGGATATTCGGCGATCAACGTGCTTCTGGATCTCGCTAAACTCCCCGGCGAAGGCAAGCTGGTAACCTGGGTCGTCCGGGGTAGCAATCTCGGACGCATCTATGGTGGCGGCGACGCGGATCAGCTTCCGGCCAGAGGCGCACTTGGCTGGCATCTGAAGCAGCTCGTCGACCGTGGCCAGATCGAGCTCGTTACGGGATTTTCGACTGAAGAGGTGTTGTCGACAGCTGACGGTTTGAGCTTAAGCGGTGAAACCGCCGACGGACCCGCCGCCGTTGGACCGGTCGATGAAATTATTGCAGCTACCGGGCAACGGCCGGACCTCAATCTTACGCGCGAGTTGAGATTGGAACTTGACCCATGGCTGGAGAGCGTTCGGGCGCTCGGACCGTTGATTGATCCGAATCTGCATTCATGCGGCTCCGTTCCGCCGCATGGACATCGCGAGCTTTCGCATCCGGAGCCCAACTTCTTTACCGTCGGCGTGAAATCTTACGGACGAGCCCCGACCTTCCTGCTCCTGACTGGTTATGAGCAGGCTCGCTCGGTTGTCGCGGCGATCGCCGGCGACATCGAAGCAGCGGACCGCGTGCAACTCGTGCTTCCGGAAACGGGCATTTGTTCGACGGATGCCTTCGCAGAGGAGGGATGCTGCGGCAGCCCCGCTCCGGCGGAGCAGGGTGCCTGCTGCGGCGGTCCGGCCCCGGTAGAAGAGAGGGCATGCTGCATTGCGGAGGTTGTCGCCAAGGATGCGGGCAAGACAGGTTGCGGCTGTGGTACGGCTGCATGACTCTTAAGCCGCCAGTCCCCCCGGCAGTCATTGTTACTGCGCTCGGAATTACCCAGATTCTTGCCTGGGGATCTTCCTATTATCTCCCGGCTGTGCTGGCCAAGCCCATCGCGGATGATACGGGCTGGCCGCTCTCCTGGGTCGTGGGCGGCTTGTCCCTCGGCTTGTTAGTCGCCGGCTTGGCGTCGCCAAGTGTCGGTCGTTTCATTCATCGGCAGGGTGGACGACCGGTTCTTGCAGCAAGTGCTGTTTTGATCGCCGCGGGGCAGGTCGGCCTCGCCGTAGCGCCCAACCTGCCATTGTTCATCCTGGCCTGGATCATCATGGGTCTGGGTATGAGCGCCGGTCTCTATGATGCCGCCTTCTCGACATTGGGGCGCCTCTATCGCGAGCACGCCCGCCATCATATTGCGACCTTGACCTTGTTCGGGGGCTTCGCCAGCACGACCTGCTGGCCGCTATCGGCATTCCTTATGGAGCATGTCGGCTGGCGTAATACATGCTTCGCCTATGCCGCCGTCCAGATCTTCATCAGTTTGCCGATCTACCTGTTCGCGTTGCCTTGCAACGGGCAGGTGGTGAAGCCTGATGCGGCGGCCAAGACGGAGCAAGCAAAGTCGCTGCATGCACCTGGCATATTCATGTTGCTGGCAATTGCCATCATGATCGGCTCCATGATCTCCACGGTCATCTCGGTGCACCTGCTTACAATTTTGCGGGATCGCGGCCTGACACTGGCTGCAGCGGTTGCCCTGGGTACGCTTGTCGGCCCGTCGCAGGTCGGCGCGCGCTTTATTGAGATGTTGATTGCGCGCTATCACCATCCGATCTGGACGAAGGTCGCATCGGTCAGCCTCGTCGCGGCAGGGCTGACATTGCTCAGCTTGCACTTCCCAATGGTGTTCCTGACGCTGATCTTCTACGGTGGGGGCATTGGTCTCGAGTCGATCGCCCGGGCGACTCTGCCTTTGGCTCTATTCGGTCCTGAGGACTATGCGCCAATTATGGGTAAGCTGGCGCGACCAAGTCTAATTGCCCAAGCTGCATCTCCCTCCATTGGGGCATTTCTGATAGAGCGAATGGGGCCGGATAGCGCCCTCAATGTGGTTGCTGCCGTGGCCGCTTTTAATGTCGCGTTGACGGTCGCGCTGTTCATTGTAACCCACAAGGCCCGGCGCCATGTGCTGACCTGAGACGGGGTCATGCGCCTGCGCTATCCGTGGTTTTCGCTCGCCGACCGGGTCGACGATCCAGAATGATGAATGCCAGCCCAAGAACGATAATGACACCGCCTATGATCGCTCCGCTCGAAAGATGCTCGCCCAAAGCCATCACACTGGCAACGACGCCAATGAAGGGCATCAGAAGGGCAAAGGGCGCGACCTGATCGACGCGGTAGCGCTGGAGCAGCCCGTACCAAATCGAATAGGCGATGGCGAAGCCGCCAATCGAGAGCAATCCGACCGCGAACCAATCTCGCCAAGATGCAGTCTGGAGTGCCATGGTCTGCCCCGATTCCAGCACCAATGATGCTCCCAACATCTGAGGCGCGGCATAGGTCATGATGGCGGCGGTGAGCGTTCGCCCGGCGTCCCGGCTCAATCGACGGGCCAACCCCTGGGATAGACCCCAGGAGAGCGTTCCGAGCAAGACGAGGCCGAGGGAGAGCAGGTTACCTGTGGCCTCGGGCGCCCCGGCGATCACAATGATGCCGATGCCGGAAATGCCGATGCCGACCAGCCGCTTTATTTCAAGACGCTCGCCGCCGATGATCCAGGCTGCCAAAACGGCAAAAGGTACCTGTGCTTGAACGGCGAGGATGGCTGTCGCGGCGGGCAGCCCGGAAATGCCGGTGAAGATCAGGCTGCTCTGGATGGCTCCGCCGAAGGCTGCAATGAGGAACAGGTATCTGCGTCGCGTAAGAGGCCGTCTATTGGGGCGATAGAGCGCGATAGCTGTCAGGCCGTAGACCATCGTCATCATAAAAATGGGCGGGAAATGGTCGGTCGCGGGTTTCGCCAATGCATAAGATATCCCCCACAAGGCCGGTGGACAGCAGGCGAGGGCGACGTCTTTTGCCTTCATGAGGGTCAAGACTGTGACGGGGCTCGTATTTGTATATCGAGAGCAATGACACGATTTGACCCTTAGGAGATTCGCGTTTCTGGCACGATCGCGACGAGTACCGGTCTACGAACGGTTTAAGCTGGACCTATCTCTTCCAGGCGGAGCCGCGACGTTTGACCGAGATCAACGGAGCCACCGGCGTTCCGAGCTAGAATAAATAAAAGTCGCCACTCAGAGGTCCTTATGTCCCTCCTTCCGCTCAAAATTCTGGTCAATCCGACGCGCTATATGTTTTTCACCGGCAAGGGCGGTGTCGGAAAGACGGCTCTCTCCTGTGCCGTTGCGCTGGCACTCGTTGATTCGGGGCGGAAAGTTCTGCTCGTGAGTACGGACCCTGCTTCAAACCTCGACGAGATGCTGGAGTGCCGTCTTTCGCCTGCACCTACGACCGTCTCAGGCGCACCCGGCCTATCAGCCTTGAATATAGATCCGCAAGCGGCGGCAGATGCGTATCGCCAGCGCGTGCTGGCCGCCATGATATCCGCGTCGGCTGCTGACAAGGAGAAAGTCAGGGAGCAACTGTCAGGTGCATGTACGACCGAAATCGCCGCATTCGATCAGTTCGCGGGCCTCCTTGCCGACGAAGGTGCCGAGAGTGCCATCTATGACCATATCATCTTTGACACGGCCCCCACGGGACATACCCTGCGGCTGCTGAGCTTACCGAAAGCGTGGTCGTCGTTCCTCGAAACGAACGAGAACGGCGCATCTTGCCTGGGCCCGCATTCTGGTTTGCAAATGCAGCTATCCGTCTTTGAAAAGGCCTTGGCCGCCCTAAATGACGGCGCAATGACGACGATAGCCTTGGTGACCAGGCCGGAAGCATCCGCGCTTCGGGAAGCCGCGCGGTCGGCCGGGGAGCTTCGCGCACTCGGCTTGAACAACCAGCATCTGCTGGTAAATGCTATTTATCATGCGGCTGATCCGGCTGACAGGATTGCCCATGCATTCGAGCAACGATGCAACGCGGCCCTGGAACACATACCAGACTCGCTCAAGGTTCTGAGCCGCGACGATATACCGATGCGCGCCTATGACATGATCGGTCTCGATGCGCTGCGCAGCATGATCAGGCAAGAGCAGCCGCCTTTAACGTCCGCCAAAACAGAGCCCTTGTCGGGACAGCCCGGCTTGAAATCCCTGATCGACGAAATCGAAGCCTCTGGAAACGGCTTGGTCATGGTCATGGGCAAAGGGGGCGTCGGGAAGACGACCATGGCCGGAGCCGTCGCGACGGAGCTGGCCAGGCGCGGCCACCAGGTGCTTCTCACAACGACAGATCCGGCGGCGCATGTTGAATGGGTAACAGCCGGGGAGCACCTGCCGAACCTCACGGTCAGCCGGATTGATCCGGCGGTAGAGACCCAGGCCTACATTGATCGGATCATGGAGACGCGTGGCGTCAATCTGGATGCAGCAGGTAAAGCTCTTCTCTTGGAAGATCTTCGCTCCCCTTGCACGGAAGAGGTTGCCGTTTTCCATGCCTTCTCTCGGATCGTCACCAAGGGAAGGTCAGGCTTCGTGGTGATTGATACCGCGCCTACGGGCCACACATTCCTGTTATTGGATGCGACGGGCGCATATCACCGCCAGGTTTTGCGCGACTTTCATCAGACCGGCGCTTCGGGACGGGCGGTGACCACGCTGATGCGTCTGCAGGACCAAAACTACACGAAGATCCTTCTGGTCGCCTTGCCAGAGACGACGCCGATATCCGAAGCGACATCCCTTCAGGAAGATCTCCGTCGGGCAAAGATCGAGCCGTTTGCCTGGATCATAAATAATTGCTTGAGCCTCACCGGATCGGCGGACCCTTTGCTGCGCTTCAAGATGGGCGGCGAAGCAAGGCAGATCGCCCGGGTTCGCGGCGGCTTGGCGAAACGAATAGCGCTGGTTCCGTGGCAGCCGGAAGCACCAACGGGCATTGCGGCGTTAGCTAAACTCGTGTGCTAACCTTGGATGTGTTGAACCCGGTTGCCGTGGTCATCGATCACCAGCTCTCCGTCCTCCTTGATGAAACGCTTCTTCTGGGAAAGCGGCAGGATGTCGAGAACGGTCTCCGAGGGGCGACATAGCTTCACGCCCCAGGGCGTCACGACAAAAGGGCGGTTCAAGAGAATTGGAAAACGCTGGATCGCATCCAGGATCTTTTCGTCCGTCCATTCGGGGGCGTCCAGGCCTAGATCCTCGTAGGGGGTACCTTTGCGGCGCAACGCGTCTCGCAACGTGATCCCGGCACGGACTACCAGGTCACGAATGACATCCTTGCTGGGAATGTCGGTCAAGTATTCGACGATTTTTGGTTCGATACCGGCATTTCGAATGAGACCAAGGGTATTCCGCGAAGTGCCGCAAGAAGGATTGTGATAGATCGTGACTGGGATGTTCGCTTCGGCCATCGTCTTCTCCTCCGCGCCTTCAGCGCTGCTGACCAACAAGCGATTTTCCGCCGCGGACGTTCCGGCCCCGCTCGTACCAACCCTTGGTCGAGTTCACGATCTTGACGACGGAAAGCATCACCGGCACTTCAATGAGCACGCCGACGACCGTCGCCAGTGCGGCCCCCGATTGCAGGCCGAAGAGGCTGATTGCCGCCGCCACCGCCAGCTCGAAGAAGTTGCTGGCTCCGATCAAAGCAGAGGGTGCGGCGACGCAGTGCTGCTCACCACAGGCCCGGTTCAGCAGGTAAGCCAGACCCGAATTGAAATAGACCTGGATCAGGATCGGCACCGCAAGCAGAACAATCGTGGTTGGCTGAGCAAGAATCTGGTCGCCTTGGAAGCCAAACAGCAGGACGAGCGTGGTCAGCAGCGCAACAAGTGAGATCGGTTGCAGTTTCGAAAGCAGCCGCTGCAATGCCGGTAGGCCACCACCACCACCAATGACAGAACGCCGGACCACCTGCGCAATAATGACCGGAACCACGATGTAGAGGGCCACGGACAATGCAAGCGTTTGCCAGGGAACCGTGATCGCGGAAAGACCGAGCAGGAATGCCACGATCGGCGCGAAGGCGAACACCATGATGGTGTCGTTCAAGGCGACCTGGCTCAGCGTGAAATGCGGTTCGCCATCCGAGAGGTTGCTCCAGACGAATACCATGGCGGTGCAAGGAGCAGCGGCAAGAATAATGAGGCCGGCGATATAGGAGTCGATCTGGGCGGCAGGCAGGAACGGCCGGAAAAGATAGCCGATGAAAAGCCAGCCCAAGATTGCCATGGAGAACGGCTTGACGGCCCAGTTGACGAACAATGTCACGCCGATGCCGCGCCAATGCTCCTTCACCTGGCCGAGCGCAGCGAAGTCGATCTTCACCAGCATCGGAATGATCATCAGCCAAATGAGAATGGCGACGGGGAAGTTGACATTGGCAACCTCCATCGCGCCGATGGCATGAAAGACCGGTGAGAAGAAGCTGCCGAGGGTAATGCCAAGAACGATGCAGAGGAGCACCCAAACGGTCAGGTAGCGCTCAAAGGTCGACATTTGTGAACTTTCTTGTTTTACGGAAGTAATGCGATCGGTTAGGCCGTTTCAGGCAAAGTGCGGCCAATATCATCCAGACGCTTCTGCAGGCTCAGCTTATCAAGAGACTTCATCGGCAGGCTTGTGAAGATACTGATACGATTGCGGAGCATGCGGTAGGCATCCGCAAAGGCCAGCCGCTGTTCCACCTCGGGGCCGTCCACTGCCGCGGGGTCGGGTAATCCCCAATGGGCGCTCATGGGCTGGCCTGGCCATACCGGGCAGACTTCGTTCGCAGCATTGTCGCAGACAGTAAAAACGAAATCCATCTCGGGTGCGTCAGGGTGAGCAAACTCGTCCCAGTTCTTCGATCGCAGCTCGCTCGTCGAATGATTCATCTTTTTCAGCAGGTCGATGGCGAAGGGGTGGACCTCTCCCTTGGGATGGCTGCCTGCACTGAAGCCATGGAAGCGGCCTTGTCCCTCACGATTGATGATGGCTTCGGCCAGAATGCTGCGGGCCGAGTTTCCGGTACATAAAAACAGCACGTTAAAAACGTGGTCGACCACGTGAGCCTCCATAGGGTGAATTCGCGATGTCAGTACGCTAAGTGGCTAGCAGCAGGACGGCAGAACCGCCGCAATGAGGTTTGCGCAGACTTCCGGCTTACCGTGACAACAGTCTCTTACAAGATAGTTCAACAATGCCCGAACGCCCTCGACATCGGCCCTGTAGCTGACCACCCGTCCGCTGCGAAGCGATGTGATCAATCCTGCCCGGCTCAGGATGGCGAGTTGGGTCGACATCGTGCTTGCAGGCACTTCGACCTCGCGCGCAATGTCTCCCGCGGGCACCGCTTCAGGCGCCATCTTGATCAGATATCGAAACACCTCCAGCCGGGTCGCGTTCGATAAGGCGGAAAATGCTTCGAGGGCTTGATTCTCTTTCATATTTCTATAAATACCGAATTATAGAAATTAATCAAGAACGCTTCCGTGAAAAATTCATGACAAGGATGCGCCATGACTACCCAACCGGATTCGACCATCCCGAATATTGATGAGGCAGCCTTCGATCTGCCGGATGCCGGCAAGCTGCAGATATCAGCTCGAGCGACGCACCCGCCGCGCATCTTGCTGCTTTACGGATCGCTGCGCGAGCGTTCCTATAGCCGGCTTCTGGTCGAAGAGGCGGCACGCCTTCTGCGCCGCTTCGGTGCCGAGACCCGGATCTATGATCCCCGCGGACTGCCTCAGCCGGACGATGCGCCGAAAGACCATCCCAAAGTGAAAGAGCTGCGAGATCTATCGATATGGTCGGAGGGCCAGGTCTGGTGCAGCCCCGAGCGCCATGGAACCATCACCGGCATCTTCAAAAGCCAGATCGATTGGCTGCCTCTCTCCGAAGACGGCATCAGGCCGACTCAGGGTAGAACGCTTGCCGTGATGCAAGTCTCGGGCGGTTCTCAGTCGTTCAATGCGGTCAATGCGCTTCGCGTGCTTGGCCGGTGGATGCGCATGGTGACGATCCCGAACCAGTCGTCGATCCCGAAAGCATATGAAGAGTTCGATGAGCAAGGGCGGATGAGACCATCGCCTTACTATGATCGCCTCGTCGATGTCATGGAGGGGCTGATGAAATTCACGCTGCTCGTGCGCGACCGGTCGGATTATCTGGTCGACCGGTATTCCGAGCGGCGTGAGGCCTTACAAAGGTCGAAGGACAGTCCAGCAGTCGACCTGAAGAAGATCTGAAGGCGAGCAACCTTTCAGTAGCTGGGTTAGCGTTCTCTACTATACCAGCACTCTTTCGCAAGCCGATCGAGCGGCTGCATGAGGCGGTCGCTGAAGCTGATCTGTAGTTATCGATCCCGCAATCAATCCCGACGAAGACGCCGTGTCTTCAATCGCCGCGGCGCCCTCTTATGCCGCGCTGAATAACGCGGCCCGTATCAGTGATTGACGCGGCTGCCAGCCAGTATATTCTCGGTGGGCTTGCCGGCTCCCGGCGGCAATTTCCTGGAATATCCGTTGCCCATTTGCCGTCGTTCAGCGATGGCGACGCCACAAATTGGCGCCGCGCCCTACGATATACGTTTTTGTAATCAGGAGGAGAGATGGGACGGGTCAGCTGCGTTTGCCTCGTCATATTATTGGGCCTGACCGGTTCGGCCTATGCCGATGACGGCCCCTGGTGGACATGGTCGACGATGACCGGTGACTGGGGCGGCTACCGGACGACGCTTGCCGATCACGGCATTACTTTTCAAGGCGGCGAAACAGCAACCTTTCAGGCAAATACCGGCGGCGCGCCGCATTCCAATCACAGTTCGGCATTTGCCAGTCAATTCAACCTGACCAATGAGATCGATTTCGGCAAGCTTGCAGGCCTTGAAGGCTTCCTGATCCATTCCGAATTTTGGTGGCAGGCGGGCAACAGCCTGTCGGCGCGCGACATCGGCAATCTCTTCGAAGTTTCCCACGCTTATGAGCCGAACGGCACCTATCTCGGGCAGCTCTATGCCCAGCAGACCCTGCTCGATGGGGGACTGCAGTTGCAATTGGGGCGGCTGTCAGCGAACAGCACATTTGCAGCCCTGCCGGTGTTCAACGACTATGTGAGCGCCGCGATCAACAGCGATCCCGCGAACATCCCGCTCAATACCTCTGCCTTCACCTCGGCGCCGGCTGTCGAATGGGGCGCCGTCGTCACCTATGCGCCCGTCGATCAGATCCAGCTTGCCGCCGGCATCTACGACACCGATCCTTCTTCCGCCGCGCCGAAGGCCTCGACCAATGGAACGCATTTCAGCCTGCAGCCGAATGAGGGTGTGCTGACGGTGGGGCAGGTCAGTTACAAGCTCAATCAGGCGAAGGGCGATGCCGGCTTGCCCGGAACCTATTCTTTCGGTGGCTTCTATGCCGGAAACCATTATACCGACCTCAACAACGGTCATCAGAAGGCGGGTAACTACGGGTTCTATGCCATGGCGCAGCAGATGATCTATCGCGAAGGTGGCGCGGATAGCAGCATCGGCCTCACCCCCTGGGCGGCGGTTGCCTGGCAGCCTCAGGAGAACATCAATTTGATGCCCTTCTTCTTTGCGGCCGGCGCCACGTATCAGGGCTTGATCGCCAGTCGCGCCGACGACACGACTGCCTTCATGGTCGCCTATGGGAAGATCAGCGACACACAGCAGGGCACGACCGGTGAGCTGACGCTGGAACTGAACTACACGCTCGCGGCCACGCCCTGGCTCGCCATCACGCCCGACTTCCAATACATCATCAATCCCAGCGGCCACACCAGCGCGAACGATGCCGCGGTCTTCGGCGCCCAGCTGGCATTTACTTTCTAGCGCGCGATGTTGCAGGCGTGTGCAGTCCGCCATTTCGTGGGTCGCGTGGCTCGCGAAATGGCGGACTGCCGATTGCATGAGCGGCTTTCCGCGGGCCGACTCATCGGTCGCGCATGCTCGAACCCGAGCGGTCGTGACGTTCGTGATGCACTGTGTCCGGATGCAAGGAGTCGCGCATGCAACGCGCGCCGCCCTGACCGGCGTCGGCCCTGCCGCAGGTCTGCTCATCGGAGGAATAGGTCTGGGCGTAGCTGGAAACCGCTGACAGCGTGCTGCCGGCAACGACAGTGGCCAAGGCAAAGCAGATGGCCGGAACAACCTTTTTCATCACAAAATCTCCTTTTTTCTTGCGCCGTCTCGGATGGCGGCGCGTTTGGTGCGGATCAATCTCCGCAGAGAGGACGTGGGCGCGCGGGCGGCGTGCTTGAAATGAATTCTCGTCACGGATATATGTCTTTGATGAATTGGGGCGCTTTTGATCTCAACCTGCTGATTGTATTCGACGCCATCATGCAGGAGCGCAATGTCACCCGCGCGGGCAGCCGCATCGGGCTTAGCCAGCCGGCGATGAGCCATGCCTTGACCCGGCTGCGCCACATGCTGAAGGACGAATTGTTCATTCGCACACCGGAAGGCATGGCGCCCACGCCGCGAGCCGAGGCGCTTGCCGCGCCCCTGCGCAACGCACTGAATGAAATGCAGCTCGCCCTCGAGCCGGCGGCCTTCGACCCGGCTGCGGCGGATCGCCGCTTTACGATCGCGGTTAACAATTACGCAGCGGTGGTCCTCGTCCCACCGCTGGTTGCCGCGATATCTGCAGCGGCCCCATTGGTACGGCTCGATCTCCGCCCGAGCGGCACCTTGGATCTCATCGAGCGGCTGGACCGTGGTGAATTCGATCTCGCGATCAGCGGCCTGGACAGTCCCGGAGAACGCTTCGCCGCAGCACCCTTGCTCAAGGATCCCTTCGTCATGGTGATGCGGCGCGGACATCCGGCGAGCGAGCAGAAGCTGTCGCCCGCGGCTTTCGCCGCGCTGCCGCATCTCGAGATCTCGTCAAGTCGCGAGGACACCAGTTTCATCGACCGGTGGCTGGGCGAGGAGGGGCTTGCCCGCCGCATCGTCCTGCAAGCACCCTATCTCTCGGCTGCGCCGATCCTTGTTCAATCGGACATGGTCGCGACGCTGAGCCGGCGGATCGCGCAGGAATTCGTCCGCAGCCATCCGCTGCAGGTATGCGAGCCGCCTTATCAGTCGCCGCATGTTCGGACCGTAATGCTGTGGCATCGGCGGCTGGAACGCCATCCCGCCCATCGCTGGCTCCGCGATGCGGTCTCGTCGGTGGCCCTGAGCTTGTAGGGCCGCGCCGGTAAGCCTGTCCGGCAATTCATCCTGAACATGTGGTGGTGAAGTCAATGCATTTGCCGGCTTGAGTCCTTCCGGCAAAAATCAACCTCAGACATCGAATGCCGACCGGCCCGCGCCGGCCGGTCTCTTGTCGAGGAACCAAGCATGACCTGGCTGCAGTTTTCCCATGGACTCTGGCAGGCCCCGTCAGCAGAACAATCTCCAAAGGTACTGGCGGTCCTGCTGCATGACGCCACCAATACCATAGCGAGCCTGACCACGGCGGTGACGCGCTGGGCGCCAAACCTGATCGCTACGACTTTCATTGCCCCGACGGAGGCCGAACTGCCGCAGCCAACGGCCAACGGCCTTTCGCCATCGATGCCTGCGTCCGAGGTCCCTGAGAAGCCGGGGGAAGTTGAGCGAGCGGCGCGGCTGGCCGCACCACAACTCGAGCGGCAATTGCGTTTCTACCACCTTGATGCCAGCCGCCTCGTCCTGGTCGGCTTTGGCCATGGTGGAAGGCTTGCCTTGCACCTGCTGCTGCAAGGCAGGTGTGCCGGTGCTCTCACCTTCGCGGCACGGCTGACCAGGCCGTTGCCCCGCATCGGCGAGATCAGCGGTAAGGTCAGGCTGGTCGAATATGCGGGGGCCGATCACAGCGGCTACAGCGGCATGCGCAATGTCATGACATCGCTTGTTGCGCGTGGCGTCGATGCACGTGGCGTCGTGCTGGGTGGGGCGGGGCTATCCGACGAAGCCATCCGACATGGCGGCGCCTATCTTTGCGAACTGGTGGCGACGGCACAGCGAAGTCATCGATTTCGTGGCGACGGGGAGAGTGCCGGGGCATAGCCCTGCGCGGGAAGGATCCGCCGCTACAACGCGATCGATCGCCAACGATCACGCGGGCTGTGCCGCTTCATCCACAGCCATCATCTGTCGCAAGCCTGTCGTGTCCGAGGATCAGCGAACATCACGTCGGATTATCGACACCGGTCCCGCCTGGGAGCCTGCGACAGGATACCGCCTGCTCAGCCTCTCGGTCGGCTCCAAATGAAACGAGGCCGCTGATATTTTTATCCGCACTGCACAATGTACCGCGAACATGTCCCGATGAAGACATTGCATTGGCCTTGCGTCTTCCGAAGCCAAATCTATCCCCGGCGGGCCAGGGCGGGAGGTCCAGCCCGCTGCCAATCATCTGACACGGGAGTGAACGCAATGACCAATATTTCCAGACGCAGGCTCTTCGAAGGCGCGGCGGTCGGCGCCGCCGGCTTTGCCGCTATGACCGGCCTCGCGCAAGCCGCCGGCACGGAGGGCGCTACACCGGTTCCAGCGCCACAGCCGGCCGGCAATGCCGGCGCTGCCGCCAAGTTCGGGCCTTTTCGTTTCGCGATGGGCGAGCAGACAGGCAAGATCCTCAAAGGTGGGTGGGCGAAGGAGGCAACGGTCGCCGAGTTTCCGATTTCCGAGGGCGTGGCCGGGGTCTTGATGTCCCTGACGCCGGGCGGTCTGCGGGAGTTGCACTGGCACGCCAATGCCGCTGAATGGGCCTTTATCATCAGCGGCCATTGTCGGACGACGGTCTTTGATCCGGCCGGTCGCTCGGAAATCCTCGATTTCGGACCCGGCGACGTCTGGTATTTCCCGCGCGGCCACGGCCATTCGCTGCAGGGCACCGGTCCTGAAGACTGCCTCTTCGTCCTCGCCTTCGACAACGGGCATTTCTCCGAGTTCGGCACCTTCAGCGTCTCCGACTGGGTCGGCCATACGCCGGGCCCGATCCTGCAGAAGACCTTCGGCCTGCCGGCCGAGACCTTTGCAAATTTCCCCAAGAGCGAAGTCTATATCACCCAAGGCACCGTGCCCGGCCCGCTTCCACTCGACCCGGCGCCCGGCACTGCCGACAATACCGTGCTGACACATCGCTATCCGCTGCTCGCGCAGAAGCCTCGGCTTTTTTCCGGTGGTACATTCCGCTATGTGTCACAAAAGGAATTCCCGATCTCGACGACGATGACCGGGGCACTTCTCACCCTGACGCCCGGAAGCCTGCGTGAGTTGCATTGGCATCCAAATGCCAATGAGTGGCAGTACTATGTCAAGGGCCGCGCCCGCATGACGGTGTTCGGCTCCGGCGGCCGCGCCGAGGTGGTCGAATTCGGCCCCGGCGATGTCGGTTATGTGCCGATGGGTTACGGCCATGCGATCGAGAATGCCGGCGGCGAGGAGCTGGAGGTCGTCTTCGCTTTCGATAATGGCGATTATCAGGAAATCTCGATTGCCGAATGGCTGGCCGCGACACCGGCCTCGGTTCTGGCCGCCAACTTCCAGGCGCCGGAAACGCTCTTCAGCCGCTTCCCCGATCGCAGCAGGTTCATCGCTCCCGACCAGGGCTGAACCGTCTCGTCCACGACAACGACAGATACGGTTCGCCGCATAACGGGAGGAAAAACAATGTCGTCTAATTCGATGGTGAGCGGTGCCGGCATCCTGCCGGCTGCCGCGCAGGCCGGCACGTCCTTGCCGGTCGGTAAGCGGCGCGGCCTTGGCACTGTCCTGCCTTACTTCGGTCCTGCCTTCGTCGCCTCGGTCGCCTATATCGACCCCGGCAATTTTGCCACCAACATTCAGGGCGGCGCGGCTTACGGCTATAAGCTTCTCTGGGTCGTGGTCTTCGCCAACCTGGTGGCGATGCTGTTCCAGTGCCTCGCCGCCCGGATCGGCATCGCTACCGGCCGCAATCTGGCGGAACTCTGCCGCAGCCATTTCCCGCCCCCCGTCGTGTATGGGATGTGGCTGCTCAGTGAAATCGGCGCCATGGCGACGGAGCTGGCTGAACTGCTGGGGGCCGGTATCGGCTTCTCGCTGCTGCTCGGCCTTCCATTGCTCGCCGGAACCATCGTCGCCGCCGCGGCAACCTTTGCTCTCTTGCTGCTGCAGCGCCGCGGCTTCCGGGCTATCGAGGCATTGATCGCGGTATTGGCGGGAATCGTCGGCGCCGCCTATCTCATCGAAATGTTCCTCGCCCGACCCAGCTGGCATGCGGTTGCCTATAGTGCCGTCGTCCCCTGGCTCGGCGGTCCGGATTCCGTACTGGTTGCCGTCAGCATCATCGGAGCCACCGTGATGCCGCACGTCATCTATCTGCATTCCAATTTGACCCAGGACCGCATCCCCGCCAGGCGAGTGGAAGACCGGATCAGGTTGTTGCGCTTCTCCAATCTCGATGTCCTTGTTGCCTTGGGCCTGGCCGGCCTCATCAATGTCGCCATGATGTGCATGGCCGCCGCCGAGTTTCATGACGGCACGCATAATGCCATCGGCGATATCACGGCTGCTTATCGCACGCTCGGCCCCCTGCTCGGAAACGCGGCGGCCGGCATATTCCTCGTCTCGCTCTTGGCCTCGGGGCTGTCGAGCTCTGTCGTCGGAACCATGGCTGGGGATGTCATCATGCAGGGTTTCGTCGGCTGGCGCATTCCGCTCTGGCTGCGCCGCCTGGTCACGGCGGGACCGACCCTCATCATTATCGCGGGCGGTGTCGATACGATGCGCGCCTTCACCGTCAGCCAGGCGGTCCTCAGCCTCGTCCTGCCGCTGCCGATGCTGACCCTGCTCGCTTTCGCGAGCCGCCGGCAGATCATGGGCGAGCTGGCGATCAGGCCAAGCCTGATGTTCCTTGCCGGCGCAGCGGCGCTGCTGATCCTTGGCCTCAATATCGTCCTGCTGCTGCAGACCTGCGGCGTGCACCTGCCGTTTCTGTCCTGAATACCCATCGGCATGGCCTCGGGGCTTACCGAGAACAACCTATCGAGCATTCCCAGCTAGGCGGCGTCCCGAGCTTCGACTTTCACGCGCGGGGCGCCGGCCTCGATCCGGCCGATCAGGCGGGCGGCCTTGCAGCCGGCATCGATGATCTTCGACAGGACCCGGTCCGCCTCTGCCTGCTCGCAGGAAACGAGCAGCCCGCCCGAAGTCTGCGGGTCGGTCAGAAGCTGGCGCCGCCAATCGGGAAAATCTGCGGGCAGGTCGATTGACGCCCCATAGCTGGCCCAGTTGCGGCCCGAGGCGCCGGTCACGAAACCCTGGCGGATCAGCGCCTCGGCATGCCGAAACAACGGCAGCCGGTCGGCGTCAAGCCGCAGCGTGACGCCGGAACCGCGTGCCATTTCCAAGGTGTGGCCGAGCAGGCCGAATCCAGTCACATCGGTGAGGCCATGCACGGCCTCATCCTGGGCAAGCGCGGTGCCGACGCGGTTGAGAAGAGTCGTCGAGGCGATCAGTTCGTCATAGGCATCGGGCGAGAGTGCCTCTTTCTTGAAAGCCGCCGAATAGACACCGACCCCCAGCGCCTTCGTCAGGATGAGCGCATCGCCCGGCCGCGCATCGGCATTGCGGCGAATTTGCGTCTTGGGCGCGGTGCCGATCACGGCGAGGCCGTAGATCGGTTCAGCGCTGTCGATTGAATGTCCGCCGGCAACGGGAATGCCGGCTTCCGCGCAAATGGCGCTGCCGCCCCGCAGGATGGCGCGCACCGTGGCCGTATCGATTTTTCCGAGCGGCATACCGAGAATGGCAAGCGCCAGGATGGGGGTGCCACCCATCGCATAGATATCGGAGATGGCGTTGGTGGCGGCGATGCGGCCGAAATGGCCGGGATCGTCCACCACCGGCATGAAGAAATCAGTGGTGGCGATCACGCAGGTCTCGCCGTCGAGATCCCAAACCGCCGCATCGTCACCAGTCTCGGTTCCGACCAGCAGATGGGCAAAAGGCAGCGCCGCCGACTGGCCCGCCAGCAGTTCCTGCAGCACCGAAGGCGCAAGCTTGCAGCCGCATCCGCCGCCATGGGCAAGGCTGGTGAGGCGCAATGGAGGCATATCGCTCATATCGCCACCTCCGTGGACTTGATCGAATATCGGAATTTGTCGGGATCGAGACAATCAAGCCTGACGCCGGCGACCTCTGCCTGGGGATACATCAGGAAGCCGAGTTTCGGCCCTCTGGCACCCGGCAGGACGACGTCGTGGGCATCGTTATAGGCGAGCCAGTTGCCTTCCCAGGCGCCGAACAAGGTCTTGCGCGCGGCGACAACCTTCTCATCGTTCATTGCCAGCTTCCCGGGCGGCTCTTCCAATGCGACCTTGCGCACATCGGCGGGATCCATCGGCACCCAGCCGAAATCGTTCAAATAAACCTCGGCCCGGCAATGCTGCGCCTTGGTCACGATCTCGGAATTGGCGCCGAGGCTCTTATAGCCAAATTTCGAGGGCGCTACGCGGAGGCCGTAGATATCCCGCGCCGGTACGCCTGCCGCCCGCAGCAGGCCGACGAACAAAGCGTTGAGGTCGGCGCATTTGCCTCCGAGAAAGCCGGTCTGAAGCATGGAGACGATATTGCCGGTGCCGCAGCCCCGCGTCGCACCGTCGCGAAAGGTGTTTTCCACGACCCAGTCGTAGACCGCGCGCGTCTTTTCCAGGTCCGAGCCGGCATTGCCGGTGATCCTGTCGGAGGCCGCCTTGACGATGCCGTCGGTCGGGATGAGGTCGGTGGGCGCCAGATAGCGTTGGCGTTCATCCGCGCTGAGCGCTGCGACCGGCACCGGCTTGGCCAGGTCGACGGCGCGGTCACGTGTCGCAAACGTGCTGGCGACGACGATCTTCGGCGCCGCCTCGCCATCGCGCCATTGCACGGCGAGCATCTGCGCACCGCTGCCGCCGGCAGTTACGAGGCGTGCCGATTGCGCGTTCGTGGTCCAGCTGCTGTCGCCGGATCTGATCCATGCTGGTTGGTTGAAGGCCGGCAGCGGTATCCAAGCTTGCACGGCACCTGCCGATTGCTGGACTTCCAGGGTGGTTTCGAGCCGGAAATTGCGCCAGGCGCCCGGCGCCGGCGCGAATTCCCCCGCATTGGCCAATCTCGGCAGTGTCGCGACGGTGGCGACGGAGATGCCACCAATAAGGAACGCACGACGGCTCGTCATGGATACCTCCTCATGATTGCGAAGCGTTCACGCCTGGACATGGTCGGCGCGGCAAGAAAGCGAGCACGGTTCTGATGGGTGATCGGTCGGTAGATGGAAGGGACTGGAGCAGTGATCGGTGGAAAGAAGTCAGCCGAGATCAGAGAATGCAGAACGGCATTCACGATCCGGGCGAAGAGGGAAACTTTCGGCTCGCAGGCATCCGCTGCGGATGACGACAGATCATCTGCCTTGCCGGCCGCAGCAGATGCTGTGCGCCAAAAGCCGCCGATAACCTGTCTGCCCCGCCACGCGGGAGCCGAGAGCAAAGACACGCGTCAATGTTGGGCAGGATCAGGATGCACGTCAAGCCGGACCGCAGGCGGTATGTCTTTATTCCCGCCATCGTCGTTTGTTTTTTAACGATTGAGTGTGCCGGATCGCCAGCGGACCGTTTGACAGGGGGGAAGCGCAAGAATAGGCTTTGCGAGGTACACATTGCCTTGATTTGACCCTGCCCCACCGGGGCAAAATCAAAAGAGAGGAGGTCTCCATGAATATGGAGCTCTCGCGGCGCCAGTTCCTGGGGGCGGCGGGTGCGAGCCTCGCGGGTACCACGCTCGTCGCCTTCGGGTTCGGCGAGATGGAAGCGGCCTATGCGGAAGCGATTCGGCCGTTCAAGCTCGCCAACACCACAGAGACCCGCAATACCTGTCCATATTGCTCCGTGGCCTGCGGCATCATCATGTATTCCAAGGGCGATCTGAAGAAGGACGAGAAGGCGGAGATCATCCATATTGAGGGTGATACCGACCATCCCACCAATCGCGGCACCTTGTGCCCGAAGGGCGCGGCCCTGCTTGATTTCGTCCGGGCGGAAACCCGCTTGAAATATCCCATGCTGCGCAAGCCCGGATCCGACACGTTCGAGCGAATCAGCTGGGACGACGCTTTCGATCGGATCGCGCGGGTCCTCAAGGACGATCGTGACAAGAATTTCATCGCCAAGAACAAGGACGGCGTGACGGTCAACCGGTGGATTACCACGGGTTTCCTCGCCGCTTCAGCGACGACCAATGAGACGGCGTTCTGCACCTATAAGGTGGTGCGGAGCACCGGCATGGTGGTGTTCGACAACCAAGCGCGGGTTTGACACGGCCCCACGGTGTCCAGTTTGGGCCCAACTTTTGGCCGTGGCGCGATGACCAATGCGTGGACCGACATTCGGAACACGGATCTTGTCGTCATCATGGGTGGGAACGCCGCCGAGGCGCATCCTTGCGGATTCAAATGGGTCACGGAGGCGAAGGCCAATCGTGGCGCGAAGCTGATCGTCGTCGATCCGCGCTTCACGCGCTCGGCCTCGGTGGCCGATTTCTATGCGCCGATCCGTCAGGGAACCGATATCGCTTTCCTGCTCGGCGTCATCAACTATTGCATCCAGAATGACAAGGTGCAGTGGGACTATGTGAAAGCTTTCACCAACGCCGGCTATATCGTGAAGGAGGGTTTCGGCTACAAGGACGGGCTGTTCAGCGGCTATGATGAAAGCAAGCGCGATTATAACCGCTCCACCTGGGAATATGAGATCGGTGCCGATGGCTTTGCCGCGGTGGATGACAGCCTGCAGAACCCGCGCTGCGTCTGGAATCTGCTGAAGCAGCATGTCTCGACCTATACGCCCGAGATGGTCGAGCGCATCTGCGGCACGCCGAAAGACAAGTTCCTCAAGGTGGCGCAGATGATCGCGGAATGCTCATCGCCGACCAAGACGATGACGTCCATGTATGCGCTCGGCTGGACGCAGCATTCGAAGGGATCGCAGAACATCCGCACCATGGCGATGGTCCAGCTCATCCTGGGCAATATCGGCGTGCGCGGCGGCGGCATGAACGCCTTGCGCGGCCATTCCAACATCCAGGGGCTGACGGATATCGGGCTGATGTCCAACCTGCTGCCGGGCTATATGACGCTGGCCACCGAAAAGGAGCCGGATCTGGCCACCTATATGTCGACCCGCGCCTACAAGCCGCTGCGGCCGAACCAGATCAGCTATTGGCAGAACTACCGTAAGTTCCTGGTCAGCTTCCTCAAAGCGATGTGGGGACCGGCGGCGACGGCGGAGAATGACTTCGCCTTCGATTACCTGCCGAAGCTCGACGTCGGCTCCTACGACGTCCTGCGCGCCTTCGAACTGATGAACCAGGGCAAGATGACAGCCTATTTCTGTCAGGGTTTCAATCCGTTGCAGGCATTTCCCAACAAGGCCAAGATCGCCTCGGCATTGTCCAAGCTGAAACTGCTGGTCATCATGGATCCGCTGGACACCGAGACGGCCCGCTTCTGGGAAAATCATGGCATCTACAACAATGCCGATCCGGCGAAAATCGAAACCGAGGTCATCCAGCTTCCATCCACCTGTTTCGCGGAGGATGAAGGCGCGCTGGTGAATTCGGGCCGCTGGTTGCAGTGGCACTGGGCCGGCGGAACGCCGCCGGGCGAAGCGAAGAGCGACGTCTGGATCATGGCGCAGATCTTCAAGCGCCTGAAAGCGCTTTATCAGAAGGAAGGCGGCGCCTTTTCCGATCCGATCGTCAATCTGACTTGGGCCTATAAGAATCCGGACGAGCCGTCGCCCGAGGAACTGGCCAAGGAAATGAACGGCTATGCCGTGGCGGATGTTGCCGATCCGGCCGATCCCAGCAAGAAACTCCTCGAACAGGGCAAGCAGCTGCCCGGCTTCGCGGCCTTGCGGGATGACGGCACCACGGCCTGCGGCAACTGGATCTTTTCCGGCAGTTTCACCGAAGCAGGCAATATGATGGCCCGGCGGGACAATAGCGACCCGGACGACGCCGGAACCTATCCCAAATGGACCTTCTCATGGCCCGCCAATCGCCGCATCCTCTATAACCGTGCCTCCTGCGATCTCGACGGCAATCCCTGGGATCCGTCACGCAAGCTCATTTCCTGGGATGGCAGCAAATGGGCGGGTTATGACGTGCCGGACATTCCCCCAACGGCGAAGCCGCGGGATGTAGGGCCATTCATCATGAATGCCGAGGGCGTGTCGCGCTTGTTTGTGCGTGGCCTGATGCGGGACGGGCCATTCCCGGCTCACTATGAACCGTTCGAATCGCCGGTGACGAATGTCATCGCCCCCGCCATACGGGGCAACCCGGTCGCCCGCGTGTTCAAGGACGACTTCGCGCAATTCGCTGAACCGGCCTCGAGCGAATTCCCTTATGCGGCGACCTCCTACCGGTTGACCGAGCACTTTCATTACTGGACCAAGCATGTCTGGGTGAATGCGGTGCTGCAGCCGGAGTTTTTCGTCGAGATCTCCGAGGAACTCGCCAAGGAGAAGGGCATTGCAAAGGGCGGCTGGGTCAGGGTGTGGTCGAAGCGCGGCGAGGTGATTGCCAAGGCCGTTGTGACCAAGCGGATCAAGCCGCTGATCTGCGACGGAAAACCGGTCCACGTCGTCGGCATTCCGCTGCATTGGGGCTTCATGGGTGTTGCGAAGAAGGGCTTCGGCCCCAATGTGCTCGGCCCCGTTGTCGGCGATGCCAATACCGATACGCCGGAATTCAAGGCCTTTCTGGTCAATATCGAGCCCACAGTGGGGCCGGTGGCATGAAGGGGTGAGATAGATGTTTCCGCCAGTCCCAAACCCTAATGTCCAGCCTGTCCCGCCCAAATTCGGCGAGCAGGATCTGATCCGTCGCTCGGCCTCCACCATCACGCCGCCGGCGCAGCGTCAGACCGAGATCGCCAAACTGATTGACGTTTCGAAGTGCATCGGCTGCAAGGCTTGCCAGTCAGCCTGCCTCGAATGGAACGACAAGCATGAAGAGGTCGGCATCAATACGGGTGTCTATGACAACCCGCATGACCTGACGCCGAACATGTTCACCTTGATGCGTTTTACCGAATGGGTGAATCCGGAAACCGAGAATCTTGAATGGCTGATCCGCAAGGATGGCTGCATGCATTGCGAGGACCCGGGCTGCTTGAAGGCATGTCCGGCACCCGGCGCCATCGTGCAGTATTCCAACGGCATCGTCGACTTCGTTCACGAGAATTGCATCGGCTGCGGCTATTGCGTGAAAGGCTGCCCCTTCAATATTCCCCGCATCTCCCAGGTCGATCACAGGGCCTATAAGTGCACCTTATGTTCGGACCGGGTCGCCGTCGGCCAGGGACCAGCCTGCGCCAAGGCTTGCCCCACCCAGGCCATCGTCTTCGGCACCAAGGACGAGATGAAGGGATGGGCGGATTTCCGCATCAAGGATCTGAAGGCCCGTGGTTTCACGAATGCCGGCCTCTACGATCCGCCCGGCGTCGGCGGCACGCATGTCATGTATGTGCTGCATCACGCCGACAAGCCGGAGATCTATGCCAACCTGCCGAAAGACCCGCATATCAGCCCGCTTGTCCAGATCTGGAAGGGCTTCACCAAAATGGCCGGCTTCGCCGCGATCGGCTTCGCGGCGACCGCAGGACTTGTCCATCACCTCGTCATGGGACCTAACCGGGTAACGGAAGAGGACGAGGCGAATGCGGAGAAGCTGACGGGGAGCAACCGCTCATGACGGCTTATGATATAGAGCCCGGCGACCAGGTGCATAAAGGCTCCCCGGTAACGGTCGACCGCTACAGCGCAGGCGCCAGGGTCAACCATTGGATCACCGCCATCAGCCTCATTCTGCTAGCCTTGTCCGGCCTGGCGATGTTTCATCCCAGCCTGTTCTTCCTGACGGTGCTGTTTGGCGGCGGACAATGGACACGGACCATCCATCCATGGATCGGCGTGGTGTTGTTCTTCTCCTTCGCCGGGCTGTTCCTGCGCTTCTGGCGTGCCAACCTGTGGAAGCGTGAAGATGGCACCTGGCTGGCGCGCATTCGCGATGTCCTCGCCAGCCATGAAGAGAAGTTGCCGGAAGTCGGAAAGTACAATGCCGGCCAGAAATTCGTCTTCTGGGCCATGTCCTGCCTGATCATCGTTCTGATCGTCAGCGGCTTTGCCATCTGGGATCAGTACTTTTTCGACTACACGTCAATTCCGCAGAAGCGTGTCGCGGTGCTGGTGCATGCCGTTGCCGCCGTCGTCATCATCTGCGTGTGGATCATCCACGTCTATGCCGCCATCTGGATCCGTGGTACCATCAACGCGATGACCCGAGGCCAGGTAACCGGCGGCTGGGCCTGGCGCCATCATCGCAAATGGCTGCGGGAATTGGTGACAGGCAAGCGGGGAGGTCCGTCCCCAGGAAGTCCGGCCGGATAGGCGGCCTGCTTTCCGGCATCAGGTTCATGATCACTGGCGAATGCCCGACCAGGGCCGGCTGCTTTCGGCAGTTGACAAGCTTCTAAACGATTACTGCACGTGAATGGCGGATCAATAAGCCACGTGACCCGTGAGGTTCGTGAGGTAATGATGTCCAGATCTCCCGGCGCCCCCGGCGCGGCCCAGCCCGACCCCAGTGCGATCGGCGGGGTTCAACAGCCACCCTTCGCGCAGCTTCCCGATCCTCTTTCGCTGTTCGATACCCGCGCCAGGCGGTTCAAGGCCTTGGCCGAGGCATCTGCCCTGCAGCCGTATCTGCGTTTCGTCGCTGGCCTTGCCCAGATACAACATGGCGTTCAGGCGGATCTTCTCGAGCCCAGCTTGCCGGCGGCGGCGGATATCGAGCGCGCGCGCGGTTTCGAGATGCCGCCGTTGGCACGCGGCGGCTTCGCGCCGGATGCGGCCTTCGCGATGACGCTGGAACGATTGCTGGCCGCCGCACGGGAAGTCGATATGCCCGCGCCGGCGGCTGCTGCGCTTGAGAAGGTGAGGCAGGCCGATTCAGCCGGGCGACATGAGATGACGCGGCTCGTGCTGGCGAATACCATTCCGGCGGAGACACTTTCCGAACATGTCTTCGTCGCCCTTGCCCTGCAGGTTCATTTTGCACGGCTCGCGGCGCGGCTGGATGCCAAGCGGCTGGTGCCGGTCGGTGACGGTGCATGCCCCTGTTGCGGCGGGCCGCCGGTTGCCAGCGTCATTGTCGGCTGGCCGAGCGCCCATGGCGCGCGCTACTGCGCCTGTGCGCTCTGCGGGACGCTGTGGAACTATGTCCGCATCCGCTGCACACAATGCGGTTCGACCAAGGGGATCGGCTATCAGGAGGTCGAAGGTGGTGCCGGCACGGTAAAGGCCGAGACCTGTGACAGCTGTCATGCCTATGTGAAGGTGCTTTATCAAGACAAGGATCCGTCCTTGGAGCCGGTCGCGGATGACGTCGCGTCTCTCGGGCTCGATCTCTTGATGCGCGAGGGGCCTTATCGGCGCGGCGCTTTCAATATCTTCCTGCTGGGCTATTGAGGGGGAGAGGATGGCCGCGCTCTCCGCCGTCTTGCGTCAATTGCCGTCTGTCGATCAGGTCTTGAAGACCGAGGCGGCGCTTGCCGCGATCATGCGCCATGGCCGATCGGCGACAACCGACACCGTCCGCCAGGTGCTCGGCGAAGTCCGCGCCGCGATTCAATCGGGCGATCGCGGTATCGCCGCCGCAGACCACCTGGCGGCCGTGGTATTGTCGCGCCTCGATTCCGCATCCCTGTCCGGCTTGCGGCCAGTCTTCAACCTGACCGGCACCGTGCTGCATACCAATCTCGGCCGCGCGATCCTGGCGGAAGAGGCGGTCGCGGCGGCGCTTCAGGCGATGCGTCACGCGGTGGCCTTGGAATACGATCTCGACACCGGCAAGCGTGGCGAACGCGACGATCATCTGCGCGCATTGATCTGCAATCTCACCGGCGCGGAGGATGCGACGGTCGTCAATAACAATGCCGCCGCCGTCCTGCTGGTATTGAACACCCTGTCGATGGGCAAGGACGCGGTCGTTTCGCGCGGCGAGCTGATCGAGATCGGCGGCGCCTTCCGCATGCCGGAGATCATGACCCGCGCCGGTGCCCGCCTGCTGGAGGTCGGCACGACGAATCGGACGCATCGCAAGGATTACCTCGCGGCTCTCGGCCCGCAGACCGGCGTGATCTTGAAAGTGCATACTTCCAACTACCGCATCGAGGGCTTCACGGCGGAGGTCTCCGCGCGCGATCTCGCGACGCTTGCCCGCGACAGCGGCGTGCCGCTATTCCACGATCTCGGCTCGGGGACGCTGATCGATCTCTCCCGCCATGGCCTCGCCCATGAACCGACGGTGCGCGAAGCCATGCAGGAAGGCGTCGATATCGTCACCTTCTCCGGCGACAAGCTGCTCGGCGGGCCGCAAGCCGGCTTCATCCTTGGCCGCCGGGATCTCGTTGCCGCGATCAACCGCAATCCGATGAAGCGGGCGTTGCGCCTGGATAAGATCCGGCTGGCGGCGCTGGAGGCGACGCTGAAGCTCTATCGCGATCCGGATCGGCTCGCCGAGCGATTGCCGACCCTGCGCTTCATCACACGGCAGGTGCGCGAACTTGAAGCGCTGGCGGCGCGTTTGGTGCCGGCGCTTGCCGGCCGGCTCGGCCCGGTCTATGCGGTCGAACCCATCGCCTGCAAAAGCCAGATAGGCTCGGGTGCATTACCACTGGAAACCATGCCGAGCATCGGCCTTGCGCTGCGGCCGCGCGACCAGTCCGGCGAGAGGCTTGCCGCGCTGGCCGAGGCGCTGCGCCAATTGCCGATGCCGGTCATCGGTCGGATCGCCGACAGCGCCTTGATTCTCGACCTGCGCTGTCTGGAGGATGAAACAGGCTTCCTGACCTCTCTGGACTCGCTGAAGCCGCCTGCCAAGAGAGGGCCGGATGCGCTGGCTTAAGGGCTTCGATCGCCAGGCTTCCGGAGCGGTGCCCGAGGAGCAGATGGCGGCGGCGGATGCTGCCGTCCGGCGCCATGACTACGAGACAGCACTGGCGCTCTGGGAGCCGCTCGCCCGCCGCGGTATTGCGCGGGCGCAGAGCAATATCGGCGCCTGTTTTGCCGGGGGTCTTGGTGTTCCGCGCTATGCCGCGCTTGCGCATCGCTGGCTGGCGCTTTCCGCGGCGGCCGGAGATCCGGTCGGACAGCGCAACCTCGCCGCGCTCCATTTTAAAGGCGAGGGCGTGGCGTTGGATTACGGGCGCGCCGCGCAGCTCTACCGCGCCGCTGCCGAGCAGGGCGACGGTCCGGCACAAGACATGCTGAGCTGGATGCTGCTCGAAGGCGAGGTGATCGCAGCAGACCCCGCCGAGGCGCATCGCTGGGCCTTCGCGGCGGCGGAGCAAGGTATCGCCGCGGCAATGACGCGCCTCGGCATGATTTATCACAACGCGCTTGGCGTTCCACGCGATGCCGCCGAAGCTGTCCGCTGGTGGCGGCGGGCCGCTGAAGGAGGGGACCCGGACGGCCAGGCGATGCTGGGTGCTGCCTATCACCTTGGCATGGGTATTCCCCGCGACCAACGAGCAGCCTCTCTCTGGCTCCGGCGGGCATCCGCCGGCGGCAGCCGTTTAGCGGCACCTTATCTGGCGGCCTTAACGCGCAGCCTGCCACCGGGCCAGATAGCCGAAGAGGAAGAACATCCTGCGCCTGCTTTGCCTGAGCCGCAGCCATGATCATCGGCACGGCGGGGCATATCGATCACGGCAAGACCGCGCTGGTGCGGGCGTTGACCGGCGTCGATACCGACCGGTTGAAGGAAGAGAAGGCACGCGGCATCTCGATCGATCTGGGATTTGCCTATATGCCGACCGATGGCGGCGTGCTGGGCTTCGTCGATGTGCCGGGCCACGAACGCTTCGTCCATACCATGCTGGCAGGAGCGGGTGGCATCGACTTCGTGCTGCTGATCGTCGCTGCCGATGACGGGGTGATGCCGCAGACCCGCGAGCATCTGGCGATCATCGATCTGCTGGGCGTTGCTCATGGCGCCGTGGCGCTGACCAAGACGGATCTGGTCGATGACGCGCGCCGCGCCGCGGTCACGGCCGAAATCGGCGCGTCACTGGCCGGGACCTCGCTCCAAGGGGCGCCTATCCTGCCGGTATCGGCCACGCGCGGCACCGGCGTCGATGAGTTGCGGCGGCACCTGGTTGGCGCGGCGCTTAATATTTCCCGGCGATCCGCATCGGGCCGCTTCCGTCTCGCCGTGGATCGCAGCTTCACCTTGAGTGGCACCGGCACGGTGGTGACGGGGACGGTTCTCTCGGGCAAGGTTGCCGTTGGCGATCGGGTCGTGGTCAGCCCGTCCGGATTGTCGGCGCGGGTGCGCTCAATCCGTGCGCAGGACAGGCCGGCCGATATCGGCCAGGCAGGTGATCGCTGCGGCATCAACCTGGCCGGTGACGGCATTACCAGGGAAGCCTTGTCACGCGGGGACATGGTGCTCGCCCCCTCCTTGCATGCGCCGGCCGACCATATCGATGCGACGCTGCGCGTGCTGCGCTCAGAAGCGAAACCGATCGGCCAATGGTTTCCCGTACGTTTGCATCATGCGGCAAACGAGGTCGGGGGCCGTATCGTCCTGCTGGGCGAGGCTATCGGACCGGGGATGTCGGACAAGGTGCAACTTGTTCTGGAGAAGCCGATAGCAGCGGCTGTCGGCGACAATTATGTGATACGCGATACTTCCGCTCGGCGCACCATCGGCGGCGGAAAATTTCTTGACCTGAGGGGGCCCGCTCGCAAACGCCGCACCCCGGAGCGGCTGGCCCAGCTCGATGGCCAATCGCTGTCGGATCCGGACGCGGCGGCAGCTGCATTGCTGCAGGTCTCTCCTTTTTACATCGACCTGACGGCTTTCGCCCGCGACCGCGCTTTGGCGATGGATGAGGCGGTGCGTATCGCCGAACGTCTCGGCCTCGTCCGCCTGGTTGTCGGCGATGTGATCTTCGCCGTCTCTGCCGCGCGCTGGCTGGCATTCCGCGCGGCCGTTCGGGCGACGCTCGAATCCTTCCATGCAGACAATCCGGACCTGCCGGGCCTGGGCCGTGAGCGTTTGCGCCTGCAGCTTCAACCCCGCCTGCCGCCGCCCGCCTTCGCCGTCGCACTTCTTTCCTTGGTAAAAGCGGGAGAGGTGGCACTTGACGGCGCCTGGGTGCGGCTGGCCGGCTTCGAGCTGCGGCTGACCGCGCTGGAAGAGCAGCTGTGGACGAGAACGCATCCCTTATTGACCGGTGCGGGGCGGTTCCGTCCGCCCAGGGTGCGGGATATCGCCGAGACCCTTGATATCGCCGAGCGGGACGTACGGCATTTGCTGAAATTGATGGGACGCCTCGGGCGGGTGGACGAGGTCGCCCACGATCATTTTTTCTTGCGCAGCGTGGTGACGGAAATGGTGCATATCGTTTGCGATCTGTCGCAACAGGCCAAGGATAGCCAGTTTACTGCGGCGCAATTCCGTGATCGGGTGGAAAACGGGCGCAAAGTCGCCATTCAGATCCTCGAGTTTCTCGATCGCCACGGCGTGACGTTGCGCCGCGGCGATATGCGCCGCATCAACAAGCACAGGCTGGACCTTTTCTGCGACCCTGCGGAAGATGGCCAGGCGGAGGCTGATGATTCACTGCATAGAGGAAGAGAAGTGTCCCCGGTGGGGCGACCGGACTTCAAATCCGGGAAGGGCCGCGAGCCGGTCCTTGGTGGGTTCGACTCCCACTCTCTTCCGCCATTTTCAGGAAAGGGCGGACATTAACGGTCACGCATTCTTCTCATGAAGGATGCGTGACGACAGAGGTGCATCGATTGACGGGGCGGCTTTGGATGCAAGCCGTCCGGTAGGCTTCGGCAAGGCGGCCTGACTGCCTGTGTGCGGTTCTGCTTTTGATTGCAGCCGGTGTCGTAGAGGCATAGCATGGCTCTGTGCGTAGGTCGTCCGCGGCACGATCCGGTCATCCGAGTTGGCCGCTTCATTCTCCCTTTTTTCAAGCGATGTGGCGCCTGCCGTCAGTCTAGAGCGCGATGGCCTTAAGTGGAAGCAGATGGGCTGCCACTTCAATTCGATCCGGCTCTAGGAGATCAATCGCCGTCCAATGACACATCTCATGCGGATGGTCTCTTTTGCAGAGGAATGATCATGGCCCAAGGGTTTTGCGATATCTGTGGTGTACGTCCTGCGACGGTCCGGGTGGCTGTCCTGCAGAATCGCCGGCAGAGACAGCTCGATGTCTGCGATTTCCACTACGCCCAATTGACGCGTCATCAGCGGCAGATTTCGCCCTTTGAAGCCTTGTTCGGCAGCGACCTGGCCGACGATCGGGTAACGGAAGATGTCGATCTTTCCGCGCCGCGCCCGCGCCGGGGGACCCGCCCAGGCGATCAGCATGGCGTCGATCTCGCGCAATATTTCAGTGAAAAGGCCAGAGAGACCCTGCAACGCGCCGCCGAGCGCGCGGTCCAGTTCGGAAAGCGGGATGTGGATTCCGAGCACCTGCTGTACGAGCTCACCGAAAGTGATCTCGTGAAGACCATCCTCAAGCAGTTCAAGATCTCGCCGGACGACCTGCGCGGCTACATAGATCAGAACGCGCAGAAGGGAACCGCGGAAGCTCCCGGCCAGGACACCGCCATTGGCATTTCGCCACGCGTGAAAAGCGCGCTGGAACATGCCTTCATGGCGTCGCGCGAAATGGGACACAGCTATGTCGGGCCCGAGCATCTGCTGATCGGCCTTGCCGCCGTACCGGATAGCGTCGCCGGCAACCTGCTCGGCAAATATGGGCTGACGCCGCAATCGATCCGGCAGCAGACCTTGCGGGTGGTCGGCAAAGGTGCCAAAGAAGGAAAAGTCGAGGTTCCCAGCAACACCCCCACCCTCGACAAATACAGCCGCGATCTCACCCGACTGGCGGCCGACGGCAAGCTGGATCCGGTGATCGGACGCTCCAAGGAGGTCGAAACCACAATCGAGGTGCTGGCGCGGCGCAAGAAGAATAACCCTGTGCTGATCGGTGAGCCCGGTGTCGGCAAGACCGCGATCGTTGAAGGCCTGGCGCAGCGCATCATCAATGGCGATGTGCCCGAGGTGCTGCGGGACAAGCGGCTGATCGAGCTCAACATCAACTCGCTGGTTGCCGGTGCGAAGTATCGCGGCGACTTCGAGGAGCGCGTCAAGCAGACGATGGATGAAATCGCGGCGGAGCGCGACAGCCTGGTCCTGTTCATCGACGAGGTGCACACCATTGTCGGTGCAGGTCAGGGTGGTGGGGAAGGCGGTCTCGATATCGCCAACGTCTTCAAGCCGGCCATGGCGCGCGGCGAGATGAATCTCATCGGCGCCACGACCCTGAACGAATACCAGAAATATATCGAAAAGGACGCGGCGCTGGAGCGACGGTTCCAGCCGGTCTTCGTCGCTGAGCCCTCGGTTGAGCAGACCATCAATATTCTCCGCGGCTTGCGCGACCGGCTCGAAGCGCATCATAAGGTGACCATCCAGGATGAGGCCTTCGTGGCGGCGGCGGAATTGTCCGACCGCTATATCAGCGGCCGTTTCCTACCGGACAAAGCGATTGATCTGATCGACCAGGCAGCGGCGCGGGTGCATCTCTCGACCACCTCGCGGCCCCTCGAAATCCAGGAACTTGAATCGGAGATCGCCCAGCTAGCGCGGGAGCAGGCCTATGCCAGTTCGCGCAAGCAATTCGATCGCGCGAAGAGTTTCGAGGAGCAGATCACCGCCAAAACCAAGGCCCTGACCGAGGGAACCGATCGCTGGAAGCAGAAGACCGGCTCGACCACCGCCGAAGTCGAGGTATCGGACATTGCCGAAGTCGTCTCGAAGATCACCGGCATACCCGTGACCGACCTCACTGAAGCGGAGAAGGTCAAGCTTCTCAAAATGGAGGAGCGCCTGCACGAGCGTGTCGTGGGCCAGGAGGAGGCGATCCGGGCCGTCAGCGATGCCGTTCGCCTGTCCCGTGCGGGATTGCAGCAGGGTAACCGGCCGATCGCCAATTTTCTTTTCCTGGGCCCGACCGGCGTCGGCAAGACGGAGCTCGCCAAGGCACTGGCGGAGGTGGTGTTCGGGGATGAGGACGCGATCCTGCGCATCGACATGAGCGAATACATGGAGCGTCATGCCGTCGCGCGCCTGATCGGCGCACCCCCGGGTTATGTCGGCTATGAGGAGGGTGGGCAGTTGACGGAACGGGTTCGCCGGCGGCCCTATAGCGTTATCCTGCTCGACGAGATCGAGAAGGCCCATCCCGATGTCTATAACGTGCTGCTGCAGGTCTTCGACGATGGGCGGCTCACGGATGGGAAGGGACGTGTCGTCGATTTCACCAATACGCTGATCATCGCTACCAGCAATCTGGCTTCCGATGTCATCATGCAACGGCGCCAGCCGCTGGGCTTCGTCTCTCGGGAAAAAGGCGAAGAGGATATACGCGGCCGGGTGATGGGCGCCCTGCGTCAGCATTTTCGGCCGGAATTTCTCAATCGCATCGACGAAATCATCATCTTCCATGCCCTCGACCGGGAGCAGATCAAGTCGATCGTCCGCATGCAATTGGAGGTCGTCCGCAAATTGGCGCATGGGCAGGATATCAATCTCGCTTTCGAGGAAAGCCTCGTCGACCACTTGGCGGATATCGGCTATCAGCCCGAATTCGGCGCGCGGGAATTGAAGCGGCAAATCCGTCAGTCCGTTGAGACCAAGCTTGCCAAGGGCATGTTGCGTGGCGAGATCGCCGAAGGCAGCATGGTGTCATGCGGCTATGACAAGACGAAGAACGAGGTGACCTTCGCGGTCACCGCCGCGGCCGAACATGCGAAGCCCGGCAGTATCGTGAACTCGTCCAAGACAAGAGCGGTCAAAGATGGGGCTGGCGCCAATTCAGGATCCGCCGACGAGCCGACGGCGGCCCCCAGCGGATCGCAGAAGTCTGCCAAGGGACGAAAGACCGGAAACCACGCCAAGTCGGCGTGAAAAGTGGGGAGCGATAGCTGATGCATGACGTGACATCGCCGCCCGGCCCGGACACGCCATTTCGCCATGCCGGGGCAATCTGGCTCTGGTTCGTCATCCTGGGTGTCGTTCTGCTGATCGCCGGCGTCGTCGCGCTCGGCAATCTTTTTGCGGCTACCCTGGTTTCCATTTTCTTCATCGGCGCCGTCATGCTGATCGGCGGCATTTCGCAAATGATTCACGCCCTGAAGGTGAAAGGCTGGGCGCGCGGTTCTTTCTGGCTGCTCAGCGGATTGCTCTATTCGGTCGGCGGGGTTATTGCCTTGGTCAATCCGGTATTGGCATCGGCGACCTTGACGCTGCTCTTCGGCATCATGCTGATCGCGGCCGGCCTTTTCCGGATATTGGTTGCCCTTGCCGCGGCGGCCGGACCAGGACGCCGCTGGATTGCCCTTGGCGGCATCGTCACCATATTGGCCGGACTGGTGGTCGCTATTGGCTGGCCGGTGAGCGGCCTGTGGGTGTTCGGCCTGCTCCTGGCGGTCGACCTCACCTTCCAGGGCTGCATGGCGATCCTATTCGGCCTCTTGCTGAAGCCGCGCGGTTGAGCGTTCCAGCTCGACCTGACGCTGCTGTGCATGAAAGGAACTGGCGGGAGATAGACGCTCCCCTTGCCTACTTACCGGCAGCCGTCACCCGCCAGACGGTATTGCCGACATCATCCGCAATCAGCAGAGCGCCGGTCTTGTCGATCGCCAATCCGACAGGCCGGCCACGCGCCTCATTATCGGCGTTCAGAAAGCCGGTTACGACATCTTGCGCCATGCCGTCCGGGCGGCCGTTGCTGAAAGGCACGAAAACGACCTTGTAGCCATTGAGTTGGGGACGATCCCAGCTTCCATGCTCCCCGACAAAAGCGCCGTCGCGATAATTCGCGGGCAGATTGGTGCCGGTATAAAAGGTCAAGCCGAGGGGGGCGACGTGGGAGCTCAGGGCATAATCAGGGGCAATCGCCTTTGCGACCAGGTCCGGCCGCTGCGGCATGACCCGAGGATCGACATGCTGCCCGTAATAGCTATAGGGCCATCCATAGAAGGCGCCGTCTTTCACCGACGTCATGTAATCGGGCACCAGATCGGGTCCAAGTTCGTCGCGTTCATTGACGACGGCCCAGAGCGCGCCTGACTGAGGCTCCCAACTCAGCCCATTCGGATTGCGAAGCCCGCTGGCGAAGATCCGCGAGCGGCCGGTCGCCCGGTCGACCTCCCAGATCGCGGCCCGGCCCTTCTCCGCTTGAATGCCGTTCTCGGTGATGTTGCTATTCGAGCCGACGCCGACATAGAGCAGGGACCCGTCACGGCTTGCTACCAGGCTTTTCGTCCAGTGGTGGTCGATCGGCCCTCCCGGCAATTCGGTCAGCACCGTTCCGGGCGAGGTGATCTTCGTCTCCCCAGGCGTATAGCTGTAATGCATGATCGCATCGGTATCGGCGACGTAAAGGTCGTTGCCGACGAGTGCGACACCGAAGGGCGATTTCAGGTGATCGAGGAAAACTGTCTGCTGCTCCGGCACGCCGTCCCCATCCGCGTCGCGTAACAGCGTGATGCGGTTCGATGGCTTATCGTCGCTCCCGCCCGATGTAGCGAGCGATTCGACCCATCCCATCACCAGGTCCTTGGGGCGCTTGATCGGCTCGTTACCGGGCGCCTTCGATTCGACAACCAGAATATCGCCGTTTGGCAGCACATAGAGAGAACGCGGATGCGCCAGGCCTGTTGCAAGCGGTTTTATCTGCAATCCCTGCGGGACGGTCGGCGTCTCGCCATTTTTCCAGCCGACGACGGAAGCGAGATGCATCGGCGGGAACAAGTATTGCTGCAGTTCGGGGAGCTTGGGGTTGGGGCCGATTTCCGCGCGCGGATCGCCGCCGTCGTCGCGGCAGCCGGCTAATGCCACGGCACCGAACAGTGCCAGCGTATAAACGGCAAACAGTCTGTGGAGCTTGTCGAAAGGCATCACCCGGGAACTCCTATTCCGTCATTCCGATATGGTGGCGGTAAACCAAAGCACCGCCCAACCAGCCGGTGAACAGGATAATCGCCACCACCACCGCCGAGAAGATGAGGCCGGTCGGGACAACCGAGGTCCAGGCATCCCGCGTGTGAACGAAGGCGTTGAGCAGCGCGAGCAGCCAGGCGATGGCATTGCCGATCATATGGATCCAGGCATATTTTTGCCTGCGCACCAGACGATCGCCGAGAAAGTCGGCCAATCCGGCAATGGCGGCAAGACCGCCCATGAATAGCCCTGCAGTGAGCAGCCAGGCAGAGAAGTCCGACCACATCATCTCGGCAGTTCGCCAATAGGCAATATCGGTCAGCAAGGCACCGATAAAGCAGACGATGGGAAAAGGCACCAGCATGGGATGGATCGGATGTCTGGCGATGCTGGCTGTAGAGCGAGGATGGTTCTCTTGCATGAGACAGTCCCGTGATCAGGTTCTGCGCAGCTAGGCCAACAATGAAGGAGGCGGACTGAAGGTTCCTGGAAAAGTTAAGAATGGCGGTAAGGAGGGAGACAGGCAGGCAGGCTTCGCTGGCATTCCTTACCATTATCGGGCTTTTCGACGCGATTACGGCGGGAGGCATGCTTGAGAAAGTTGCAGGGAGCGTCGAGGCCTCCAGCGCAGAAATGCTTTGCTTCTGCGCCGTGCGAAGAAAGGCGAAGCCTCGCCTCGCTAAAGCATGGGCCTTCCGCCGGTCACGGGGATAAGCGCACCGCTGATATAGCTCGCTTCATGCGAAGCAAGCATGACATAAGCGGGCGCCAGCTCAGCCGGCTGCCCGGCGCGCCCAAGGGGCGTGTTCTTGCCGAAATTCTCCACCGCTTCTTCCGGCATGGTCGATGGGATGAGGGGTGTCCAGATCGGTCCCGGCGCGACCGCATTGACGCGAATGCCCTTCGAGGCGACCAGTCCGGCGAGACCAGCCGTAAAATTGGCGATGGCGCCTTTCGTCGTTGCATAAGGCAGCAGATGCGCGTTCGGATTCTTGGCGTTGATGGAACTCGTATTGATGATCGCGCTGCCGGGCCTCATATGGGAAACAGCGGCTTTGGAGAGAAAGAACATGCTGTAGATGTTCGTGCGGAAGGTTACATCCCACTCTTCAGCGGTGATATCCTCAAGGTCGTTGAAGCTGCGTTGGTGCGCCGCGTTATTGACCAGGATGTCAATGGAACCGAGCTCTGCCACGGCTTGCTTCACCAGGGCTTGGCAATGCTTTTCATCCTTGATATCGCCCGGAGCGACTAGGACCCGTCGACCTGCCTTCTTCACCCAGGCCGCTGTTTCCTTCGCATCGTCGTGCTCGTTGTAATAAGAGAGCAGCAGGTCGGCTCCTTCCCGGGCAAAAGCGATAGCGACGGCGCGGCCGATACCGGAATCGGCGCCGGTAATAAGGGCAATCCGTCCTTCAAGCCTGCCGCTCCCCTTATAGCTCTCTTCGCCGTGATCCGGCTTGGGGTGCATCTTGGCGGTCTTGCCCGGCGCTTCCTGCTGCTGCCTTACTTGCGGGGGGCGCGGGGCGTCTTTTCGGGGATCGGTGATCATTTTGGTTCGTCCTTCGGCGAGGTGGGGGAATTGGCGCGCTGCGGCTTTCGCGGTTATTCCTTCATCAGAAGAGTCAATCGGCTTTCGCAAACGATGTTCCGCAATATAGGTGCGGCTCGTGCGGCGGTGCAGGCAGGTCTGCCGGAACGAAATGATTCTGTGCGCGAGATGGAGGCGCCCCAGTCGCCCCGGCGCCTTGGGGCGACTCTGCTCTGCTGGTGACAATCGTCGCCAACGCCACGGCGTTGCTGGCCTGGACCTATTTCGGTTTGGTTTGAACCTAGCCCAGCCGCTCGCTCGCTATGCCACCCGGTGCTACTTTCGCGACGTCGACGGCCGTACACGCGATCTCCGGCAGGTGGAACGCCTGATAGAGTTCGGCGTCTTTGACAGAAACGCATTCAGGCCCGGCCGGCTAGCGCAGGATTTCGGCGATGATGGGCAGATGATCGGATATCGCCGCAGCCGATCTGTCCGTCCAGTGTCGCGTCAGGGAATGTGCCGGGCGGCAGAAGATGCAGTCCAGCGGCAGAAGTGGGCGACGAGCCGGAAAGGTATTGATCGTCGTCGCTCCCAGAGCATATCTCGCCAAGTGGCGGCGAACCTGCCGGTGCCAGTCATTGAAATCTCCCATGAGGACAATGCTGCCGGAAATCCGGCCCACGAGCTCCGTCAGACGATGAACCTGGGCACGATTCTCCACAAAACGGTAGCCTAGGTGCGTGGCGACCACGGTTGTCTCCGTGCCATCGGCGTGCAGTCGCGCCTCGATCATCCATCTGGGCTCCCGGCCGGGGCGGCTGAGATCATGCAGATTGACCATGTCAAAGGGCCACCGGCTGATCAGGACGTGGCCATAATGGCCGTCCGGCGCGACAATGGTGCGTGCCTCGGCCGCATGCTCTCCCAGAGCTCCGCGCAGGGCGTCAATCGGGACGATGCCGGTGCTGCCGCGGGAATCCACCTCCTGCAGGGCGATGATGTCCGCATCGTAGCGCTGGAGGAAGGCGATCACGCGGTCGAGGTCGTAGATGCCATCCGGACCGATGCCGGAATGGATATTCCAGCTGAGAATGCGGAAAGCATCCGCAGGCCCCGGCGGTTCAATCATTCCGGCTTCTCGGCCGACGCGCAGGTCGCAGCTGCTTCGACAGCCGCTGCAGGGCAATCGCCAGAAGAAGACAGCCGGTCGCCATGACGATCAGCACCGAAATGTTCTGCAGAGTGGGGTGATTGAAGCTCCAGATGAGGTGGCGGCCAAATACCGCCATCACCACGATGCCTGGCGCCAGGCCAAGCGCGGTCCCAAGCAGATAGCTCATGAAATTGATACGCAGCGCCCCAGCCGCGAGGTTCACCAGTGTATAGGGCGCGGCGGGAACCAGGCGCGCGATGGTGGTGGTGATGATTCCGGCTTCGAGCAGGCTTTCGCCTGCGTGGTTGAGGCGCGGTCCAAGCAAGCGGCGCAGCGAGTCGCGCCCGACCCAACGCCCGATCGAATAGGTGATGGCGGCACTTGCCATCGCACCCGTGAAGGCATAGAGCGATCCCGGCCAGGCACCAAAAATTGCCGCTGTGCCGGCGATCAGCACTACGATCGGAAAAGCGAAGAAACCCGCAAGGATATAAACTGCGACGACGGCAATGGCCTCCCAGGGGCCGCGAATATAGTCCAGCCATGCTTGCCAGAGATCGGGACTGGCAAGGTGAGCGAGAGGCGTGAAGGTCCAGCATGCGGCGAGCAACAGCAGGCCACAGCCAATCAGAAGGAGATTGTTCAATTCCGCCTTCCCCTCCATTGACCGGAGCACTAGGGGTGCTCCTGCCACCTCGCTGAAGGCCCTCCTACCCTGTTCTGCCCTTGCGGAGAAAGCCGCCCGTCCGGGCTCCATCGGCAAGACGGGATCGGCTATGCCCGCCGCGAGATCCCATTCGAACAGGTCCTCCTGTTGGGGGACAGGCAGTAACTGTCGACACTCCGAGCCAGCATTTCGCAGGACCTCGTGGATGCCGATACCGCTATCCAGCCAGCGGTCGACCGTTGCGACGGTGCTGCCGGTATGTTCAGCTATCAGCGTGCAGCAGATCTGGCGGATCATGCGCTGCTGTATCCGGTCTGTGCCGGCGGATAGAACCAGGTCACATTCTGTATCTACCCCCATTGACCGGTTGCAGAGGTTTGACGAGCCCACCCGGAGATATCGGTCATCGATAATCAGTAGTTTCGAATGAACAAGTATGGGATTGACCTTCTCGCCCTCACGGGCGACGGGGTAGAGGAATGAGACGCGCTCCGCCAGCCCCGCCGCCGCGAACCGCGCGATGAAGCGGCTGCGCCCGCCGCACATGGCATTATTTTCCACCCAGCCTCGATAGCTGCGCGGGCAAAGGACGACCAGTTGCAACGATGGGCAAAGCTTCATCCGGGCGACGACAGCCTCGGCGAATTCGTCAAACGTCAGGTATTGCGATTCCAGGTAAATGAGGGAAGAGGCCACGGAGACGAGGTCGAGATGGAGCCGGGCGATTTCCTGTACGGAGCTTTCTTCGTCGGAAGGTGGAACGGTACGGGCAATGCCTATCACCGCATTGCGAAACAGGTGAGAGCCGAAATGCTGCAGATCGACGGGGCGGCGAAGCGCCGTGGCGACCGGGGGGAGCTCTTCCCTGGCGGCGCGACGCCAGCGATGACGGAAAAGCTGTCCTAAGGCGGCTGCCGTTTCGCCCGTTGCCGCCATCTGGGTATCGTGGTGCGGCGGATAGGGTATTCCGCGCGGATCGAGCCGAAGCGGGTGATCCACGCGGTGTTCGGGCGTATCCCAGCGTCTTGTCGTCAAGTCAATTCCGCCACAAAAGGCGAGACTATCGTCGATAACAACAAGCTTCTGGTGATGCGAAGAACCGAAGGGAACGCAATCATCGAGACAGAGGTCGATTTGCGGCGGCGTCTTCCACAACAAGTGATATTCCGGCAAGAGCTCGCGATCCGGCGCGTAGATGAAAGCATAGTCCCACAGTAGAATTTTTATATCGAGATCAGGCTTCCGGTTCACCAGCTCCACTAGAAAGGCGCCAAGCTCGATGGGCAGATTGTCTCGCATGGGCGACGCGCCGTCTCGGCTTGCCTGCTCTGTCATGTCGGCATTCCAAAGTGGCGTACGCGTATCGATATCCCAGCCGGCGATATAAATCGTGCGCTCCGCCTCCAGCAGGGCGCTGCGGAGAGCCGCGAAGTAGGCGGCGGCATCGATCAGGAGAAGTGCTGAATCCGCTTTTGTAAGGCGCCAGATATTGTGTCCGGGGACCAGCATGTCCGGTGGCCCCGCCGCTGTGGTCGCGGCCGTAGCGGCGGCCTGCTGGTGTCTATTCTGGGAACCGGGGCGACCGATCCTTTCCGTCCGAAGGGATGTCGATCGGCCGTCTACAGGGCCATCATCTGCGAGTGGCACCGCCCTGCTGTCGCGCTTGGACGCTGCAGCCCGGCCAAGATGAAGATGCGGAAGAAACGGAGCCATGACTGAAAATGGCGGTATGGTTGATTTTGTTCCGAGTGCCCATGCGTCGTCGGCAGATCCGGCTGAATTTCCCTTCACCTCCGATCACATTTTGCTGATGCGGAACATCGGCGAGATAGGCCGTTTATTCGGACCTGCGCCCATGCAGTAGGCCATTCCTTGAGCCCAGCCAAAGGCTGCGCCTTCATATGTAACGATCTTGTGTGGAGAGTATCATGGCGAAAAGGCCGGAAAACCGTGCCAACGGAGCGAAAGCACGCACCGCAGGTCAATCGAGCCGCAGAGCCGCTGGTAAAGTGGCCGGTGCCCCTATCGAAACGACGAAGGATCGAGACCTCAAGCGGGACACGATCGATCCCGGCGAGGCGTTGACCACCAACCAGGGGTTGGCAATTTCCGACGATCAGAATTCCCTCAAGGCCGGGCCACGTGGCCCCTCGCTGATGGAAGATTTCCATTTGCGGGAAAAAATCATGCATTTCGATCATGAGCGGATCCCCGAGCGGATCGTTCATGCGCGCGGTGCAGCCGCCCACGGCTTCTTCCAGGCCTATGAAGACCTGTCGGACCTGACCATAGCGGGGCTGCTGACGGACCCGAGCCGCCGGACGCCAGTTTTCGTGCGCTTTTCCACCGTGGCAGGTTCGAGGGGCTCGACCGATTGTCCGCGCGACGTCAGAGGCTTTGCGGTCAAGTTCTATACGGAAGAAGGCGTGTGGGATCTGGTCGGCAACAATATGCCGGTATTCTTTATTCAAGACGCCGTAAAATTTCCCGATCTCATTCACGCGGTCAAGCCGGAGCCGAACAATGAAATTCCCCAGGCGGCTTCGGCGCATGACACTTTCTGGGATTTCATCTCGCTGACGCCGGAAAGTGCTCATATGATGATGTGGGTGATGAGCGATCGGGCCTTCCCCCGCAGCTTTGCCACCATGGAGGGCTTTGGCGTCCATACCTTCCGATTGATAAATGCCAAGGGTAAGAGCCGCTTCGTCAAGTTTCATTGGAAGCCTTTGAAGGGTGTGAAGTCGCTGGCCTGGGATGAGGCGCAAAAAGTCTCCGGCAAGGATCCGGACTTCAACCGGCGCGATCTTTTCGAAGCCATAGAACGGGGCGACTACCCGGAATGGGAACTCGGCCTGCAGATCGTGGAGGAAAAGGACGAGTTCAAGTTCGATTTCGACCTGCTGGATCCGACGAAGATCATTCCCGAGGAGCTGGTTCCGGTTCGCCGCGTCGGAAAGATGACGCTCAACAGGAATCCGGACAATTACTTCGCCGAAACAGAGCAGGTGGCGTTCCATCCGGGCCATATCGTCCCGGGTATCGATTTCACAAATGATCCTCTGCTGCAGGGGCGGCTATTCTCTTATCTCGACACGCAGCTGCGTCGCGTCGGTCCGAATTTCGCCGAGCTGCCGATTAACCGGCCGGTCAACCACGTCCACAATAATCAGCGGGACGCTATGGCGCGGGTTACCGTCAATCCCGGGCGCGTCGCCTACTTTCCTAATCGATTGGGCGGCGGCTGCCCGATGCATACCCCGGATGCCGCGCAGGCTTTCCGCAGTTATGCGGAGAAGGTCGAAGGCAATAAGATCCGCGCGCGCAGTCCCAGTTTTTCAGATCACTTCAGCCAGGCGACGCAGTTTTGGAACAGCATGGCGGATTGGGAGAAGCTGCATATCATCGAGGCTTTCTCCTTCGAACTCAATCAGGTCGTGAGCGAAGAGGTGCGGTTTCACGTGCTGAACGAGATATTGGTCAATATCGCCGATGAGCTGGCGCAAGGTGTCTCGAGCCGGACCGGCATTCCCATCGATCCGGTCGGGGACGCGAAGAATCCCACCCCGTCGGCCCCGACGCCGTCCGGGCCGTTGAACCCGAAGGCAAAAAAGCTGCGCTCACCGGCACTCAGCATGGACAAGCCGGTTCCCACCGCCAAAGGCGCCAAAATCGCATTGTTGGGCGGCGAAGGAAGCGATGCGAAACAACTGAAGGCCGTCCAACTTCAACTTGCCGCAGCGGGCGTTCTGGGCGAATTCATCGCCTCTCATGCCGGAACCGTCGAGGATTCGGTCGGTGGCGAGGTGAAGGTCAATCGCGCAGCGCCGAACGCTCCCTCCGTCATCTACGACGGCGCCATCGTGCTCGGCGGCGCCTCCGCAACCGCACTCGCCTCGTCCGGATTGGCGATTCACTTCATCAACGAAGCTTACCGCCACGGCAAGCCGGTCGGATTCATCGGCGAGGGGAGAAAACTCTTGGAAGCTTGCGATATCGGCGGCGAGGGGGGCGCCGATATAGGCGTCTTCGTCGGAGAGGCGAAAGCCGTGGCGGATAGCGTTACGTCGGCCCTGCTCCGGCCGAGATTCTATAGCCGCGATATTGAAGCGGTGCCGGCATGATTGGCGATTTCTCCGCGCATGCGGCTCCGGACCGGCCGGCGAGCCGGCGAGCGGAGACGGGCGGGCGGTGGGAACGTCGGGACGGGGCAGATCGTTAATCGATGAAGAGGCGATGCCCATTATCGGTGCCGGCAGCGGCCGGCGCCGTGATGCGATCGCATCCTCAACGGATCGACATCCATCGTCGCGGCTCGTCATGTCATATCCCCAAACGCATGAAACGCAGCAGAATGCGGAGGGCCTGCAGCCGGCCTCACGAGAGCGTGAAGGAAGCCGGGTGGCAGAACGTAACCGCTCGGACGACGAGCGAGCCCAGGAAGAGCAGCCGAGTGACGGCCAAGGGAACGCCCATTCTGACCCGGCAGCCGGTCTGAAGAACAAGGTTCGTTCGCACCCGGTGATCGCCATCGCAGCCATCGTTCTTGTTGTCGCGGGGCTGGCAGGGGCGGGCATCTGGTGGTTGCATGCGCGGCACTTCGAGACGACCGACGATGCCTTTATCGATGCCCGCCAGTTTTCTATCGCCCCCAAGGTCCAGGGATATATCGTGGATGTGCCGGTCACCGATAATCAGCATGTTGGAAAAGGCGCCATTCTCTTGCGCATTGATGACCGCGATTACCAGGTCGCTGCCGAGCAGGCGGAAGCGGAAGTAGCAGCGGCGCAAGCCAGCATCGCCAACATTGACGCGCAGATAAGCGCCCAGATGGCCCAGGTCGAACAGGCGGAATCCAACGTAAGAGAAGCGGAGGCTGCCCGCAACTTCTCAGCGGAGGACGCTGCCCGCTATCAAAAACTCGCGGCGCTCGGAACTGGCAGCGTGCAGAAAGCACAGCAGACCGCATCGCAGCTGCAGCAGCAGGACGCCACGGTGGCCAGGGCAAAAGCGGGGGTAAATGCCGCGCAGAAGCAGGTCAGCTCCTTGCAGGCGCAGCGCAACAGCGCCGTTGCCGACCGGCTCCGCGCCGAGGCCCAACGCGACCAGGCCACGCTCAATCTCGGCTATACCACGATCGTCGCCGCGCAATCCGGGCATGTCGTCCATCTATCTGCTGCAAAGGGGGGATATGTCGAGGCCGGTCAGAGTGTCATGATGTTTGTGCCTGACGAAATCTGGGTGACCGCCAACTTCAAGGAAACCCAGATCACGGATATGCGTCCCGGACAGCCGGTTGATATCGAGATTGACGCCTATCCGAAAACCGACTTTCACGGCCATGTCGTCAGCTTGCAGACAGGCTCCGGCACGGCATTCAGCCTGCTGCCGGCAGAGAATGCGACTGGCAACTTCGTCAAGGTCGTTCAACGCGTCCCCGTGAAAATCGCCATAGATAACCTCCCTCCGGATCTTGTTCTCGGGCCGGGCCTCTCGGTGGTACCGAGCGTGCGCGTGCGGTGAAAGGCGCAGCATATGGCCGAGCATCGCGTCTCAGGAAAGCACAATCCGTGGCTGATCGCGGCTGTTGTCTCGATCGCCACCTTCATGGAAGTGCTCGATACCACGATTGCCAATGTAGCGCTGCGGCATATTGCAGGCGGGCTTGCCGCCGGCCTCGACCAGGCGACCTGGGTCGTCACCAGCTATCTGGTTGCCAATGCGGTGATTCTCTCGATCAGCGGCTGGCTATCGACCATCATCGGGCGGAAGCGCTTCTATATGATCTGCGTGGGATTGTTCACCGTCAGCTCGCTGCTGTGCGGCTTGGCCTGGAGCTTGCCGGCCCTGGTCGCATTTCGCGTGCTGCAAGGCCTGGGCGGCGGGGGGATGGCGCCGAGTGAGCAGGCAATCCTTGCAGACGCCTTCCCGCCGCATTTGCGGGGCCGCGCCTTTGCCATCTACGGCGTCGCCGTTGTGGTCGCACCGGTGATCGGCCCGACGCTTGGCGGCTGGATCACCGACAATTACAGTTGGCACTGGGTTTTCCTCATTAACGTGCCGATGGGCGTTCTTTCTCTCGCCTTGGTCAACCTGCTGGTCTCCGAGCCCGCCACGGCGAGGCGCGACCGCGAGCAAATTCTGCGCCGGGGCATCTCCGTCGATTATGTCGGTTTCGTTCTGGTTGCCCTGGCGCTGGGATGCCTTGAAGTTGTCCTTGACGAAGGCCAGAGGAACGATTGGTTTGAATCAAGCTTCATCCTGGCTTTCGCATTGGTTTCGGGCATCTCCTTCATCCTGTTGGTGCCCTGGGAACTGATGCGGCCGGACCCGATCGTCGATATCCGCCTCCTGGGACGCCGACAGTTCGGTGGCTGCTTCGCCGTGATGCTTTGCGTCGGCGCGATTTTGGTGGCAACCACGCAGTTCCTGCCGCAGATGCTGCAGGAAGAGTTCGGCTATACGGCCACATTGGCGGGAAGTGCCCTGTCGCCGGGTGGATTTGTGACGATGCTGCTAATGCCGATTTCCGGCCGCCTTGTCACTGCCGTAGCGCCGAAATATCTCATCGCCGCCGGCATGGCCGTCATTGCCTTCGCCATGTGGTATGTAACCGGCCTGAATGGTGATCTGACTTGGTCCTATGCGGCCTGGTGCCGCGTCTTCCTCGCGATTGGCCTGCCTTTCGTCTTCATTCCGATCACCACGGCTTCCTATGAGGGGCTGCCGCGCGGGAAAACCAACCAGGCTTCCGCTTTGATCAATGTTGCGCGCAATCTCGGCGGCAGCATGGGCGTGTCGATGGCCCAGACCGCGCTGGCGCAGCGTGAACAGTTTCATCAGAGTCGGCTTGTTGAGAACGTCATTCCGTCCGACATGCGCTATCAGGAGGCGTTCAAACAGATTGGCCGCAGTTTCCAGACCCAGGGCAGCGCATCGGCGGATATTACCGGTCAGACAACAGCATGGATCGGCCAGCTCATCCAGAAGCAAGCGGCTCTTCTCTCCTACATCGACGTGTTTTGGTTGCTCTCCATGGTCGCTCTCGGCGGACTGGCCGTGGCCCTGGTTCTGATGGGCACACCTATGCATACGAGGAAGCAGCGCGCGCCTGCAGGCTAACGGGAAATGATATCGGTCGGCGCTTTCTCGATCTTCTTGAGCAGGGCCAGGACGGCGCGCTCATAAGGGTCGAGGATGGACTTGCCGCGGGCGGGACGTGGCCGCAATACAAAGGTACCTTCCAGAAAGAGCTGTTGTAAGGCCGGATGAATATAGCATTTACGGCAGATCGTCGGCGTATTTCCAAGCTGATCGGCGACATGATTGATCACAGCGCGCAATGCCTTCTTTCGGTTTGCGACATCCGCGTCCAGCTCATGCAGCATTTTCGAGGCAAGCACCGTTCCCGCCCAGGTCCGGTAGTCCTTGGCCGTGATGTCTTTGCCGCTTATTTCGCGCAAATAGAAGTTGATATCGGTGGAGCTCACCGGTGAAAGGCCGCCCTCCGCATTTTCATATTGGAACAACAGCTGCCCTGGCAACTCCTGGCAGGAACGAATGATCTTTGCCGCGCGTCGACTGGACAGTTGCACATTCCAGATCCTGCCGGATTTGCCCGGAAACTTGAACTTGATCGCTGAACCTTCGACCTTGACGTGGGGATTGCGCAATGTCGTGATTCCAAAGCTGCGGTTGGTACGCGCATATTCGCTGTTTCCGATGCGGATAAGCGTAGTCTCCAACAGGAAGAGAATGGTCGCCGCGACCTTCGGCCGATCAAGGCGGCGGCGGGCCATGTCGCGGCGAACCCGCCGCCGTATCGCCGGGAGGGCTGTTGCAAAGGCGAGCAAGTGCTGAAACTTGCTGTCCTCCCGCGAGGCGCGGAAGTCCGGATGATAGATATACTGCTTCCGGCCCCGCGCATCGCGCCCCGTAGCCTGCAGGTGCCCGTTCGATTGAGGACAAATCCAGACATCGGTCCAGGCTGGAGGTATGGCGAGGCGCAAGATGCGATCGCGTATCGCCGCATCCCGAACGGGCTTTCCTTGCGTATCGAGAAAACGGAAGCCAGTTCGGAAGGGCCGGCGGGTCAGTCCGGGTAAACTGTCCGTCACATAAGTCAGGCCGGCGTCCAGGGGGACCGGCGGTGTCTCCGCCGGCGCTGCGGCGGCGAGCAGTGTCGCCAGCTTCTTTGATTGCAAAGCCGCCACCCTCTTTTGGGCCGCCTGTCCCCGAATTTCTTTCCCGTTTGCTTTCATCGCTCGCCGGCTACTTGTCACGCCGCTGATTGGACTAAAGAGGAAGTACAAAAAAAGCAGGTCGTTCCCTGGTGAAGTCCTGACCAGCGCGCCTCCTTTCGTGAAAGAAGGAATCTCAACCCAGGCCGGTGCCTCGCGGCGATCGTTGGAGCCTCCGAGGCAGCTGCCCCGCGTCATCCGATTCGCGCCGGCCGGTGAAAGCGGCGATGAATTCCGCGCCGATCAGCAGGATTTGCGAGGAGTAGTAGACCCAAAGGAGGATGGTGATGAGTGAAGCGGCGGCACCGTAGGTTGAGGCGACGTGGCTTTGGCCAAGATAGAGCCCGATCAGAAATTTTCCGAGGATGAACAATATCGCGGTGAAGATGGCGCCTCCCAGGACCGCGCGCCAACTGAGATCGGCATTGGGAAGAACCTTGAAGATCAGGGCGAATAAGATGATCGACATCATCGCGTTTACCAGGAGGGTAAGGATCGCGAGCAGGATGGCGACAACATCGAGCTGAAAATAATGTCCAAAGGCCGAAATGGCGGCGTCGAATGCCAGCGATACCATTAGCAGGAAGCCGATTGCGACGATCATGGCAAAGCTGATCACGCGCTGTCGCAGGAAGGTCCAGTATTTCGAGATCTTCGGCGGTGGCGCTCGCAGGATCGCGTTCAGGTCATCCTGCAATTCGATAAAGGCGGCGGTTGCCGAGACGAGGAATGTGCAGATACCGATCGTGATGCCGACAACGCCAGAGCCGAAATGGCTGGCGCTGACGAGCATTGCATCAACTGAACGGGCAGCGGAAGCGCCAGCAAGCAGGCGGAACTCTTCGACGACAGCCTCACGAGCGACATCGTTGCCGAAGAAGAACCCCGCGATGGAAATGGCGATCAGGAGCAGCGGCGCCATGGAAAAGATGGTGTAAAAGGCGAGGCTCGCTCCCATGCTGAGGGCGCGGTCGGCCGACCAAAGCTCCACGGCGCGTAATGAAAGCCGGCCGAAGATGGCGAGCTTGCTTTTCCAGAGGCCCTGGCGACGATGCCCGACGGATAGCGTAATGTCGGAGTGGGGAGCCATCCTCAGTTAACCTGCTCAAGGCCGGGTAGCGCCGCCTTGATCTGACTGCTGCAATCCAGGTCCCGCGCGCCGCCGAGCTCGATCAGCGGGATCGGCACTTTCTTGCCGATCGAAATATCCGGTTTGCGCAATTTTCCCTGGAACAGCACCGGTGCCTCCAGGTCCAGGAGGCTAAATTTCTTGGCATCCGCTTCAATCTTCATATTGACCACCTGGCTGTTCAGGTCGGTTTGTCCATTGACATGCAGCACCGACCGGGTTGTATCCATCATCGTCCTGTCAAAGATGACCGCCCCGTTCTGGAAGGAAAGACGGCCCATTGCGCAGCGGATCGGTAAGCGTTGATCCTCGGTGATGTATAAAATGAGGGCATGACCAATATCCAAACCCGCCAGATCGATCAGCAGGCCGCTGATCGATCCGCCGGTCATCGCGAGCCCACCTTCGCCATTGGCGCTTCCGAACACCTTGGCCAGGGAGTTGCCCGTTCCCTGCAAATCGACATAGCCCAGGACTTTGCCATTGGTCGTGGTGAAATACTTTGAATCGCGAAAGAACTCTTTTAGGTCGAGATCCCTGAAACCCAGCTTCGCTGTCACGATCGGCGTATCCGGGCGCGCATCCACGCCCATGCTGCCGGCAATGGTACCGCCAGCCACGGCGAGCTTGAGCGGATCGACCCTTGCATTCCCATCCTTGATCGACACATGTCCTGACAGCACTTTGACCGGCAGATAGGGAGCCGCGGTTACGTGTTTTGCGCTGAGGGAAACATCCATATCCATCTCGCGCAGCCGCTCGACATGGAGCGGCGTATCGGGAAAGAGATTCTGCTGCTGGTCGCGGTTCCGTTTCTGCTGTGTCTGCTGCGGCGATGCGGCATCGCCCTTTTGCGCGCTGGGCGGGACGCCGACCAGCGGTCCAAGGTCGTCAAAGTTGAGGTTGGTGGAGGTGAGGTTGGCGCGCAGCAACGATCTGCCGCTCTTGCGCTCGATGGAGATTGCCCCAGAGATGTCGCTTCTGCCGACAGTGCCGGCAAGATTGGTTACCTTCCACGAATCACCGGTGCGCTCCAGGTTGCCGGCCAGATCATAAGGCGGCGTCGGAGGGGCGGGGATGCCGAGCACCGGAAATACTTCTGCAAGATCTGATCCTTGCAAATGCAATTTGACATCTGCTCCTTCGAATTTGAAGGGGTCATCTATCTTGCCGCTGAGAGAAAGCCTGGTGTCTCCATAGCTCACCTTGAGAGATAGGGGGTAAGGCGCAGAGCCGTTTCGCAGGAGCAGGACCGAACCACCGGTGAAGGATAGAGAGAGCGGCTTATCCTCTATTGAGCCCTTCATGGCGAGGCGGACCTGCTCTGCCGCCGAAGCGGCACCCGAGGCGATGTTGACAGTACCTTCCAGGGAGAGGCGGCGCTTCTGGTCGATATAGCTGATTCTTCCGTCATCGATCCGCAGGCGACCGATGATCGGGGCGTTGCCGCGTTGGTTCGGCGTTACGGTTTGGGCCGCTGAAGCAGCGACGGGACTTTGCTGGAAGCTCCAGTTCGATTGATCCTTGGCATTCCTCTCCAACGCAACTTTCGGCTTCTCGATCGTCAGTTGGGGGATGTCGATATGTCCGCTGAGTAACGGCCAAAGGCTCAGATCGAAGTCGATCAGGCCGGCTTCAAACATATTGGGCGCTTTCCCCCAATCGGTATTGGAAAGGCTGACATCGGTCAGGCGCACATGCGTGACCCGGCCCCAGGAAACCTCAATTTTGCCGATTTCTGTCTTCCGGCCCGTGGAGCTGTTGGCCCGGTTCTCTACCAGGCTACGGAAATAATCGGAGGAAACGAAAAGGTACAGGGCGCCGCCGAAGGCGATAGCCAGGACCATCAGGCTTCCGAAAACCCAGGCAGATATCTTGACGACTTTTCGCATCATCGACCGCCGACGCCAGACATGCCCCGCCGGCGGCCCATTCCGACAGCGCCAATATCTTCGCTTTACGCCTCCGTTTCTTCCGCTCTTGTCACCTAAGCGGTGGTCTTGTCAGGAGCGGAAATTTCCCCGCCGCCCGATCTGCTCCGCCTTTTCTTGCAAGTCGGTTTCAAGTTCGCGCTCGCGGCGCTCAATCCAGCGCTGTTTCTTTTTCGAAGCGTATCTCTCCAGATCGGTATCGGAGACGGGTGCCTGGCGCGCCGCGGCCGGTGGCGTTTCCATGCGACGCCCTGGCGGCTCCGGGGCCGCCTCCCCATAAGTGTAGCCGGCTTCACTCGCGCGGTCGGGATTTTCAGGAAACTGCGCTTCCGGCTCCACGGTTTGCCCCGCTTTCCCGTCGCGGACCTCTCTCTGCGCCCTGCCGAAGTTCTCGCTGGATGGCTTCTCCGCCGCTCCTTTGACCATAGGAGTGCTCTCCTTCATCAGATTCAAGCTGCGTCAGTCGTCCTTTGCCTCGGCGGCTTCGGCCCGGGCGCCGGCGCCCTGCTTTAGGTCCTCGCCGCGTTCGGCGGTGTCTTTCCCGGTCTCTCCCGCCGGTCCCTGGCGGGTTGCATGTCTGGGGCGGCTCCTGCGTTCTTCATCCTCGGGTCCGACCCGGCGGAACGGCTTTTCCTTGATTTTCATCGCTGAATTCCATCCACCCGATCGGAAGTTGCTTCAAAAAGAGAACAAAGCCGACTGGCCGATGTTCCTTCATGAGGGCACGCGGCCCGAAGAGGGCGCCGCAACTGCGGATATATGGAGGAAAAGAGATGCCGAAGATAAAGTCGGACGATGAATATCGGGATAAGATTGAGGAGTTGAACAAGGAAGGCGTGCACGTCACGGAACACGCCTCGGAACGGCAGAAACGTCTGGAGGGTGAAACTGCTGATTACGCGCAGGGCTTGCACGGCAAGGAGACGAGGGGGAGGCCGAGATCCCCGGACCAAGGATCGCTTAATGCGGACGCCGCACCTTCCCCGGGAAAGCGAAGCCAGCACAGGGAAAAAGGCGGCTGATCAATCGAGCCCGGCGAAGAAACAGACAATCGGCGCAAACGAGATGTGCCAACTGCTGGTCAGCCCGCGGCATGGCTGATGCTTTTGAGCCTGCTATCCTGAGCCGCGGCTGCCGGCAGCGCTGTTTGAAGCTTCGCCTATTGGCAACAGCTTTCGCTGATAAGCGCTTCGGCTTCAACCTTCCCCACGAAGGCAGTCAGCCTTGCCTTGCTCACCTCATAGCGCAGCAATATTTGTTCCAGGTTCGGCCGATCGCCGATTTCCCGCAAAGCAGCCAGAAGCCGCCGGAGGTCTCTCTGCGCGCGTTGATCGAAGCGCCGTTTACGTGGGGTCGCCACACGCCGTGCGCTGGTTACAGGTGTGCCGGTCAGAAGCATTGTCGAAGACATCGCTGAGGCCTCCCATACCTGTGTTGCCCTGCAAGGAAACCCTCTGGCGGGCTTGCCGTCAACGGATCAGCAATGGATTGGCGCCAGATTTATTCAAAGATTGCGCGTGGCTTTAACAATTGTGATTCCATCCGCCCCGTTAGGTAGCCGGGTTCATGATTGACCGCAGGTCCTTGTGGCCGGGGCTCCGATGGTTCGGATCGGCATCGGCTTCGCCCGCCTCATGCCTTGATGCTCGGCCAGGTATCCGACAGGCGATAGCCCTGCGGCCAGGGATCATCGGGATCGAGCATGATCTGCTGGGTGCCGGTGATCCAGGCCCGGCCGGTAATTGTCGGGACAATGGCCGGGCGCCCGCCGATGGTTGTTTCGGCATCGATCGTGCAATCGAAGCGTGAGCCGGTGATGGCGCGGCCGATAAAGCGGTCGCCGACTTTCATCAGGCCGCGGGCATGCAGGACCGCCATGCGGGCTGAGCAGCCGGTGCCGGTGGGCGACCGGTCGATCTTGCCGGGCCGGATGGCAACGGCATTGAAGCCCGAGAGCACGCCTTCGTCGCGTTCCAGCGGCGCCGTCACCTGGCAAAAGGAGATATGGTTCCAATCCGGATTCGTCGGATGAGTGAAGCCGAGCTGCTCATTGGCGGCTCTGGTGATTTTCATGCCAATGACGGCGATGTCGCGGGCCTCATCCGGCTTGATCGAAAAGCCGAGCGCCCGGCCATCGACCAGGACGAAACTGTCGCCGCCATAAGCCGTGTCGACCGCCAAGGTGCCGAGGCCGGGAACCTCGATCTTGGCGTCCAGCTTGTCGGCGAAAGACGGGAGGTTGCGTATGGTGATGCGTTCCGCCTTGCCGTTGCGACATTGCGCCGTCGCCTCGATGAGACCGCCCGGCGCCTCCAGTACCAGCCTGGTGACAGGCTCAGTCATCGGCAGGATGCCGCTATCGAGCAGGACGGTGGCGACGCAGATTGAATTGGAACCGGACATCGGTGGCGTATCTTCCGGCTCCATGATGATCCAGCCCATTTGCGCGCGTGGGTCTTTCGGTGGCACCAGCAGATTGACATGGCGGAATACGCCGCCACGTGGTTCGTTCAAGACGAAATTCCGTAAAGTCTGGTCCTCGGCGATGAAGCGCCGCTGTTCCCATAACGTGGCGCCGGGCGGCGGTGCGACGCCGCCGACGATCACATCGCCGACCTCGCCCTCCGCATGACAATTGACGACATGAACCGTTTTCAAGCTGCGCATCGGGCCAACCTATTAGGGGCGTCTTCTGGCCGACACCTTACCGAGCTTTTAACGGGCGTCAATGGAGACTAATGCCACCCATGGGTGAAGCGCGAAGGGCGCGAAAAACAAACCTGCTCGCTTTAACGAAACGGCAGCGAGCAAGCCGCGTCAGGGTCGAGATCGCTCCATCCCGAGCGGTAGCGCTCAAGGGAGCTGTCTAGCGATCCACGAATTTGTGAAACCTGCTGAGTTTCCCCTCCGCGGTCTTTTCCTGGCTGAGGAATGCGAGGTTGTTCTTGTCGAAAATCTCGAAAAACCGGTCCCAGGAAATCGCCTCCAGGCCGGGATCCGGCTCCTGGAAATCGACACGCAGGACTGCGCTTCCACCCCGGTCGGCCGTGCCCCGAACCATTGCGGGCCTTCCCTTGCGATGGTCAATCCATTCCTTGATCTCCTGGTGCTCGGTCGTCAGCTTCGACTCGCTCATGAGGAACTCCTTTCGAAGAAGGTTCCTTCGGGGAAACGACCGGAAAGGGATTTGTTCCCCTTCGATCGAGCGCGAACCGAAGAGTCCGCTGCGCCCGAATATTGTGCCGCGCCAGGATATTGTCATGTGCAGGCTGTTATCCTCTGCGGACCGCACCAAACGCGGAGGGTGCGGAGCGGAACAAATGACTGTGATTGGCGTTCATAGAAATGCCGTGGTCGGCTGAGGTGGTCATGGAAGATCCCGAAATCGAATTCTTTCCATATATTTACGTAGAGCCGGAAGATTATCGCTGGCGGGCACAGGCGGGCGAATCCTCGTTGGTTTTCGTTTTGCCGCGAAGTTTCGTTGCCGAGGGCCTGCACGCCACGCCAGTGCTCGGGAATCTCCGTCTCGTCCTCGATTACGGAAAGGTCATTCGCGTCGCTTGCCAGCGCGCGCTCAAGAGCCGGGGCGGTATTCGGGTTAATGATCATATCGAGATAACCTTGCAGACCCAGGATCTGCGTATCCCGGCCCATTGCACCGCGCTCAGTTAAACGGCGCGCCTCGGCCCGCCTGAGGCGGATTCCGGGTCGCTTGGTGAGCGTGCGGTTCCCTGGCAGGTGAACGGCGCCGCGTCGCAGGACCGTCGCCGGAACGGCGGCACTATCGCCTATCCGCAGAGGAGAACAAGCCGTGCCGCCTCGCACCTTTTGGAAGGGCTACCTGAAGCTCTCGCTCGTGACCTGTCCGGTACAGATGATGCCGGCAACCACTGAGCGGGACAGAGTGCGCTTCCATGTTCTCAATCGCTCGACTGGCAACCGGGTCATCAGCCGCTATGTCGACGCGGCTTCGGGAAAGGTCGTCGATGCGGACGACCAGGTGAAAGGGTATCAGAAGGGCGAGGGGGACTATGTCATGCTTGAGGAAGACGAGCTTGACGCAGTGGCCTTGGAGAGTACGCGAACGATTGATATCGACCTGTTTGCGCCGGCGGATAGCATCGAATGGGTCTGGTATGATCAGCCGCATTTCCTCATGCCGGACGATCCCGTCGGTGAAGAGGCCTTTGCCGTCATCCGCGAGGCCATGGCGGCGACCAAGACGGTGGGAATCTCCCGTTTGGTCATGTACGGGCGGGAGAGGGCAGTGATGCTTCGTCCGCGCGACAGGGGGATAATCCTTTGGACCCTGCGCTATGGTGATGAGGTGCGGGATCCCAAGCCATATTTTTCCAATATTCATCCCGCCAAGCCGGACGGTAAGCTGGTGACGATGGTTGAAAAACTGATCACCGAGAAGTCTGCGGAATGGTCTCCGAAGATGGTGAGCGATCCGGTGCAGGAGAACCTGCAGAAGATCATCGCCGATAAAAAGAAAGGGGCGCGGCGCAAGGGAAAGGCAAAGCGAGAACCGGCACAGGCGGACAACGTCATCGACATCACCGAGGCGCTGCGCCGCAGCCTCTCTCAGGAGAAGCGGCGCAAGAAATAGCCGCCTTCCATCAGCTAGCCTTGCGGCGTACCGCTGCCGGTGCACTCTTCCGCTTTGCGGTCTTTGTTTTCGCGCTACGCTTGGCTGTGCCAGCGGGCTTTCGGGCAGACCTTGTCGTTCCGGCGCTTCGGCGCAGGGCATCCATGAGATCGACCACTTCGGCCGTCTTCGCGGGTTTGCGGGGCTTGATGGCCTTCCCTTGCAGCTTCGCTTTGACCAGATCCGCCAAGGCCGCCTCGTAACGGTCATCGAAATCCTTGGGGTCGAACTTTCCCAGCTTTGTCTCGATGATATGCTTTGCTAGATCAAGCATCTCGCGGTGGATCGTCAACTTCGGGATCTCTGCGAAGGCATCGGCCGACGAACGGACCTCGTAATCATAGTTCAGCATCGTGGCGATCAGTCCGGGTCCGTGGGCGCGAATGAGCAGCGAGTGCACGCGCCGAAAAAGGACAGCTTGGGCGATCGCCGCCACGGAGGCCCTCTTCATGCCTTCGCGGATTAGATAGAATGTCTCCGTCGCTTCCTTATCTGCCGGCGCCAGATAATAGGGGCGGTCGAAATAGATGCTGTCGATATGATCGCAGCCGATAAAAGCCCCAATATCCAGCGTCTTGTTGCTGACGGGAATTGTTGCGGATATTTCTTCAGGTTCGAGGACGACATACTCGTCCTTCTCTACTTGATATCCCTTTACCTGGTCATCGCGCTCAACCGGCTTACCGGTCTCGCCGTCGACCAGCTGGCGATGTACGCGATGACCAGTCTTGCGGTTGAGCATATGGAACGCGAGCCTCTCGGATGTCGATACGGCGGTGTAGAGGGAGACGGCGCAACTCACTTGGGCGATTTTCAAGTAGCCTTTCCAGATTGCCCTCACATGTGTCGCCATATCGTATCCAATCCGTGAGATATGGAGAACGATGGGCCACCTGGACGGCGGCCCATCGTCACCGGCCGGTCACCGCTTGACGATCGGCAATTGCTTCAACTGGTCTTTGCTCATGGACGTGCTGGCAAAATCGTCGCTGCCGTTCTCGTGCAGCTGGATCTCGTTCCATTTGAGGCGCACCGGATGGGTGCCCATGCCGAGAAATCCGCCGACATCGACGATGACGCCATTGGCGGAACCCTTGTTGTTCAAGAGAACTTCGCTGATCTTGCCGACATTCTGGTTGTCTGGGTTACGTACTTCAAGACCGATGACCTCGCTTGCATTGAGGCTGCCATCAGCATTCTTGAGACCGCTCTGGCCCTTCTCGGCAGAGGTATCGGACTGGGCATTCGCTGCGCTCTGGTTGGTGACGCCTGCAGCGTTGTTGCTCTGGTAGAGCTGGTTGTCGCTGGTAAAGACATGGCCTCGGAGCTGCTCACTCTGATAGCTGTAGCCGGCGGCCTGCTTCGCCTGATCCTTGCTGAGGCCGGTGACGACATTGCCGTCGGCATTCAGCTTCAGGTCCGTCCATTGAACCGATACCAGCTTCTTGCTTTCAAGCCAGGAGCTGACATCGATAACGACGGCATTCACCTTGCCGTCCGCATTGACCAGGACGCTGTCGATCTTGCCGACCGTATCGTTGTTGGCATCAACAACTTTCTTGCCGATCAAGGCGCCGGCATCCATCTCGCTCGCATTGGTTACGCTCGTGGCGGTATCGGCAACGCCCAGCGCGGGATGCGCTGTCGTCAAGAGGATAGCGGCACCAGCCGCCAATAAGACACGCTTCATGGAAAGACTCCTTTCGAGAACACGGATGCAACATTAATATGAATATCGCGCAGTTTGTTCCCGCGGCGGTCTTGTCGCCGGTGATCCGTACAAATAGATAGCGTCCCTCGTCCTAAAGCTGAAGCCAGGGCAGCACACTGGAATTTGAAGAGAACAGGCGCAGCTGGTGCGAGGTCACGCTTACGAGTACGAGCCGAGCGAGGCTGGCGAGCGGATAGAAAGAGCGCGCAAAAAAAGAGGAGCGCCGGGAGAAGCACTCCTCTTTTTCTCGGCGCGACGGCGGGGCTTTAAGATTCACCGCCCTTGCGGCCAGCTTCGGAAGCGCGTTCAGGATTATTGCGGAAATTACCGCCGCTCACTTGACCGCCGCGGCGGCCGGCTTCGGACGCCCGTTCGGGATTGTTCTTGAAATTGCCCCCGCTGGCCTGGCCTCCGCGATGGCCGGCATCGGATGCCCGTTCGGGATTGTTCTTGAAATTTCCACCACTGGCCTGGCCGCCCTTGCTGGCGATTTCGCGCTGGCGCGCCTCGTCCATGGAGCCAAAGCCCCGCTTTTCGTTGGCCATAGAAACCTCCTTCATTGGCTGTCGCTATCTCATTTACGAGCCTTCTTATAAGGATGGGCAGTGGCGGATCGTTCCATCAAAGGCTGCGCAAAGGGGAATTTGTATGGTGCGTACCGCTGCGCTTTGGTGGGAAGCTCTGGTCGGAGTTTGCGCGGAATATGCAAGATCCGGGCGATATCGCCTCTGAGAGGGGCTCCCGTCTGTGAAGGGAACGTGCATTACCGGGGGGCGCTTGTCGGGATACCAAACATCGGCCACCAATGGGGCGGGACCGGTTCCGAGCGGACCTGGCTCCAAGCCTGAATCATTTTGATGCGAGCTTTTTGATCGCATCCTCAAGCGGCCGCTCCGCGTCGTCATAGTCGGCCCAGGCTTTCATCCGCGACAGCATTTCCGGTACGGTGCGAACCGTGTAGCGCTTCGGATCCAGTCCGTCCTTTACCTGGTTCCAGGTAAGCGGCATGGAGACGGTGGCGCCGGGTCTCGCTCGCGGCGATAGCGGGGCGACGGCAGTCGCCATGCGGTCGTTCCGCAGATAGTCGAGAAAGATGCGGTTCGTCCGCAATTTCTTCGCCATGTTGACCACGTATCGTTCAGCGGCATCACGGGCCATCTGCACACAGATCTCCTTGGCGAAAGCCTTCGCCTGCGGCCAGGTCAGTTTGCTGTTCCTGCGCTTTGCCAGCGGCGTGACAACGTGCAGGCCCTTGCCGCCGGTCGTCTTGCAAAAACCCACCAGGCCGATTTCGGCGAGCCGCCGGCGGAGCTCTTTCGCGGCATCGATTACGGCCGAGAATTCCACTTTCGGCCCAGGATCGAGATCGAAAATGAGGCGACCGGGAATTTCCGGATTGCCCGGCTGGCAGTTCCAGGGATGCAGCTCCAGTGCCGCTATCTGCGCCAGGACAGCCAAGCCTTCGACGCGGTCGACCTGCAGGTAGGGCTTTTTATCGCCGAATACGGTGACAAGATTGAGCAATGACGAGGTGCCCGGCATGGCGTGCCGCTGAAAGAACTGCTCGCCCGCATAGCCGTCCGGGGCGCGGACGACGGAACAAGGACGCCCCTCAAGATGAGGCATCATCCACGGTCCCACGGCCTCGTAATAGCGCGCGAGATCGAGCTTGGTTACGGGTTCGTCATCGCCCGCATCAGGCCAGAGAGGCTTATCCGGCTTGGAAATGAGGACGCCCATGACGTCGGGCTTGCTCCCCGCGGAGGGCCGTTTTATCCGGGTGGAGGCCGCCGCCGTGGGTTTTGTTTTAGCCCGGGTCGCATGAGCAGCGGGCCGGCTTGGCGAAGGCGTATTCGTGCGGGTGGGCCGCGCGGGTGTCTCCGTCTGGACCTCTTCCGCGGGTTTGTCCTCGCGAAGGCCTTTGAAGGCCGCCTGTCTGACCATGCCGTCTCCGGTCCAGCCGGCGAATTCGATTTCAGCCACAAGCTCAGGCTTGGTCCAGTGGATACCCGTTTCGCGGCGGGGCGCTCCGACGCCGGTAAAGGGGGATGCGTCCGCTTTGACTTCCTTCAGGCGTTGCATGAGCCGCTTTACCTTGGCGGCGGTATATCCGGTACCGACACGGCCGACATAGATGAAGTGGTCGCCGTGATGGATGCCGGCCAGAAGAGAGCGGAATTTCCCATTGGTGGTGGACCAGCCGCCGATAACGACCTCATGTCCGGCCCGGCACTTGGCCTTGGTCCAGGCGTTGCCGCGGCCGGACCGATAGGGGGCGCTCAATTGCTTCGATACCACCCCTTCAAGCGACAGCCGGCAGGCTGATTTGAGAACCGCGTCGCCGCTGCTGGCGAAATGTTCCACATAGCGGATGAGTTTGGTGCGACGGCCGCGCGCGAGAAAGGCCTGCAGGCGCGCCTTGCGCTCCGCCAGCGGCAGCGGACGCAGGTCCTCAATGCCATCATGGAGGAGATCAAAGGCGAAGAAGATCAGCCGGTCTGTGTCCTGCTCCGACAGCGCTGCCTGCAGGGCCGCGAAGTCAGGCGCGGCATTGGCGTCGAGGGCGACGATCTCGCCATCGACGATGCCATCCGGAAGGGAGGAGGCAGCCTTGACGATGGTGCCGAATTTATCCGTCCAGTCCAGCCCCTTGCGGGTCTTCAACGTCACCGCGCCCTGGAGGATACGCATTTGCACCCTATAACCATCGAATTTGATTTCATGCACCCAGTCCTTGCCTTCGGGCGGGCGTTCGACCGGCTGGCAAAGCTGCGGCTCAATGAATACGGGCAGCGGCATGCGGCGCGTTGACTGCTTCTGACGACCAGAGGATCGGCCGGCGGGGTTCCGTGCCGGGCGGGAAGGTTTGGCGTCCTCGGCGTTGGGCTCACTGCGGGCTCGGCTGTTCCAGACCGCGTCGGCGGCAGCGGCCGCTTGACCTCTTCGCATGAAAGGCTTGGGGCGGCGACCTTTTCCGGCAGCGATTTCTTCCATTGATCGCGACGAAGCCACCGATTTGTCCTCGGCGAGGATGGCGTCGCCTTTGTTTTGTGCATATTCGTCGCGATGCTTGATCAGCAGCCAGTTGTTCCGCTTTCCGCCGGTTCGATCATGCTTCATCCGCACGATGACCCAGCTGCCATGCAGGCGCGCACCATGGAGGCGGAATTTCAGTTCGCCCTTGCGCAGCGCCGCTGCCGGATCTTCGGTTTCGAGCGGCTCCCAATAGCCGCGATCCCAGAGCTGGACAGTGCCGCCGCCATATTGACCTTTCGGAATGGTCCCCTCGAAATCGCCGTAATCGAGCGGATGGTCTTCGACTTCAACGGCCAATCTCTTATCGGCGGGACTGAGCGACGGTCCTCTGGTAACCGCCCAGGAACGGAAAACGCCGTCCAGCTCGAGGCGGAAATCATAATGCAGCCGCGTGGCGGCATGTTTTTGGATGACGAAGCGCAGCTTGCCGCTCGCGGCAATGGTGCTATCCCCCGACGGCTCGGCGGTCAGGTTGAAATCCCGCTTCTGCCGGTAGCGGGTTAGCTTCTTGCTGCGTGCAACCGGGGAATCCACGTTGTTCCGCCTTTCTGCGACCTCAGCGGGAAAAGAACACGAAGACCGGCCGCTTGTTCCTTCGGCGTGGATGAGCCCGGTATCCGTCACCGCGTCGGCAACGGGACGGGTGACGAATGACGGGCGATTGCCGCCTGTTGCGCTCCTTCCCTGATCAGCTCGACGGCTCTTGCTTCGGAGCCGCGCCCGACGGGTCGCGTGTCGCGCCCATCCTGGCGGGCATAATCCACGAAAAACGCCTCGATCTCGCCGACCAGCGTATCCGGCAAATCAGCCAGGCACTGCATGTTGTTGCGACAACTGAGGCCGGTCGGCAGGACGATCAGCCGGTCGTTGCGGAAAGTATGCCCGTTACGGGTCTGCTCCAATTCGATGACGCCGATGGGTCGTCCTTTTACCAGGCAACCCATCGGCAACGGCTCGTCCAAGAGAACCAGGACATCCAGCGGGTCTCCGTCGGCCCCACGAGTGGAGGGAATGAAGCCAAAATCGAAGGGGAAGCTGAAGCCGAGCGGCAATACCTTCTTCAACCGGAACTGACCGTAGACCGGGTCGAAAGCATATTTGTTTCGACTGCCGCGGGGCGTCTCGACAATCACGAGGACATCCCCCGTCGGTTCATCCTGCCAGGGAAGATCGAGAGGCGAAATGAATTTTCGGTAATCCGGTTCCAATCGTCCTCCCTCCGAAGCATTGGATGAAGCGCAGAGTTATTACGTGAAAGCGCTTTGGTAACGGCAAGTTCCGCGATCGGGGGCTCCCCGGAGAGGCGAAACGGGAGAAGCGAAACGGGTCGGGGAGAAAGGTTGTTCACCAATGCCGTCGACCCGCCTGCGCGAAATGGAGAGAAAGAGGGTTAGGAACAACCGCCGCAAAAGCTGCTTCACGTTCAAATAACGGAAGGAGTTCCCTATGTATCGACCAATGACGATGGCGGCCGCAGCGCTTCTCTTCTCCGGTGGCGTTGCCTTTGCACAATCGACGAATGGCATGCCGGGCATGCCTGGATGCGTCGGCTCACAAAACACAAATTGCGTTCCCGGTAGCCCGCAGAACAACAGAAGCTCCCCGGGGAACAACGGCATCAATAACGGCACCAACCCAAACGCCGGCGGCGCCAATTCCAATGGGCCCAACTCCAATGGAACGGCCTCGCCTAATGGAGCCAATCCAAGTGGCGGGAGCGGCATAGGAAGCGGGAGCGGGTCCGGTACGGGGGGCGGGAGTGGAATGGGCGGAAGCGGTGCGGGTTCCTCCGGGGGCGGCGCGGGCAGTGGTTCGGGCGGCGGCAGTTGAGCCGGCGCGGCTACCTCGCACACCCCGGGAAGCGAAAGAGAAAGGCCAACCCGTTAGGTTGGCCTTTCCGCTTCCTTTGGCCATTGGCACTTTCGCGATTCAAGTCCGTTCAATCGGCTCTTCCCAAGGCTGACGCCGCTCTCGATAGAACGTTGCGAAGCCGCCGATCAATCTTACGGCGATGAGGTTCATGACGGGTTAGATCCAATAGGGTGAAACGCCATAGTGCTGATGAAGCCGCGCGCCCCATTCACGGTCGCCATAATCGCCCAGTTCCGGCGTGCTGCGCACGACTTCGTCGCTGGCCTGGGCGACATAGCCCTCCTTGTCGATATCGTAGGTGAGGATCGACCACGGCAAGGCGCGACGTTCCTCGCCCATGCCAAGAAACCCGCCGAAACTTACGACGGCGTATGCAACTTTGCCGGATAGTTTGTCGATCATGACGTCTTCGAGGTCACCGATGTGCTCGCCGCCCGGATTGTAGACGTCGGTTCCCTGCACTTTCGAGGCGGAAATCAGGCTATAGGTTTCGTCCTTGGCCAGGGTGTCCTGGTCGGCTGGAAGGGTGGATGCCATGCGATCCTCCTGGTTGAATGTTGGCTTCTGACTAAGCTTCCGGGGAGCGACCTGTTCCCTCCTGCGGTCGCTTGATGGAGATCATCTAGCGCTTGTCGATTGCGTCCTTGCCGGGGGCTGAGGCTGCTCATCTCCCTGATCGGCGATACCCGGAAAGTCGCCTTGGTTCTCGATCGCGATTCCTGTTTCGACGGGCTCGCCCCAGGGACCCTCGCTATTCTCCCTGGTCGGTTTGGTTGCCATCAGCTGGTTCTCTTCAATTGCTGCCAATTCCTTTCCCTTTTCCCAGAACTCCTCGTCGCGGCCGATCGGCCGGCCGGCCGCCTCCCACAGCTCATAAGCGTGACGCCTGATTGCTTCCTCTCGCATGCCAGCCTCCGTCGCACACCTCGTGACCACAGTCGTGAATGGTGAAGCGGAGGGCAGATCGTTGGTTCCGCCCGATATGGAAAAAGCGGAGGGTGCAATATAAGCAGAGGGTGGGACACACGGCGGCTGAGCCGGATTTCGCGTCGGACCCTTCAGAGGAGGGCGAAGGCCTGTTTCAGATCGGTCGCAAGCTGCCGCGACAGGGCGGCCCGTTGTGCGCTTTCCCGCTGGCGGAGGACGAAGGAGGGATGGATCGCAACAAGGCCGATCAGGTCCGGTGCGAGGGGAAAGGTCTTGCCGCGATTAGCCTGGACGGCCATCGGCTTGCCGAACACGGCCCGCGCAGCGCTGGCGCCAAGCGCCACGACGACTTTCGGCCCAATGATCGCGATCTCTTGTTGCAGCCACCATTTGCAGATATCGATTTCTCCACTGGTCGGCTTCTGGTGCAGTCGCCGCTTCCCTCTCTGCACGAACTTGAAATGTTTGACCGCGTTCGTGACGTAGACGGCTTCACGCGAAAAGCCGGCCTCTGAGATCGCAATATCCAGGAGTCGACCGGCGGGGCCGACGAAGGGGTGTCCTGTCAGATCCTCCTCATGGCCGGGTTGCTCGCCCACCAGCATTAACGGCGCGTGACGCGGCCCTTCGCCAAACACAACCTGTCCGCCGCAGCGCCAGATATCGCAACGCTGGCAATTACTGGCTTCGGTTTTCAAATGTCGGAGCGAATGTGCCAAGGCAGGTTCCTGCGCCGAAACGTTCCGCGAGCTGCAGCATCAAATATCGAATCTGCGTAGCGGGAAATGCCACAGAAGCTGGACGTTGGGCGGATCGATCACCATCTCGCGAACGCTCGCACCAGGCGGAACGCATTCTCGCTTGGTTTGGTTGCTCCGCCGACGCTGCCGCTCCTAACAGATGCTTCTGAATATACGGCTCTCCGCATGCGGCTCTCGGGCGAGGTATGACGTGTCTACCTTTCTGGAACATTTCTTCCAATACGCCGTGACCTTCTCCATATGTCTGGCTTTGGCCATATACCCCGCAACAATGATCATCGCCTTTGGTCGCCGCCTGATGCGTGCTGTACCGCTCGCGGCTGCAAGCCTCTCGCTCTCCGCGGCTCTCGTGGCGCTTGGCTTCCGTTTCTGGTCGTAGCACGCCATGCCGTGAAGCCAATCGTATGGCAATATTCTTTCAATCAATGTAGCGGCCTGGTCGCTTCCGGCTGATCGATCGAAGCGCCATTGATATCATGGCAGCCGCTTCTTCGCTCTTTGAGAGGTTCGCTTTGACGCAGGTTGAAACAAACCCGGCACGTGATGGGTTCCTGTAGATGCTGCCGTTCTGTGGCCGACTGGAGCCATGGGAAGCTGAACGAACAATGATGAGGTTGAAATGAACGTTATGTCGGCAAAGGCCGTCAAATTAAGTGAGGTCGCACATTGGGATGAAGCCAGGGGTCAATACCATGTCCTTTTGCAAGGCAGCGATATTTTCGCAGCTCTTATCATCATGAAGGATGCACCGCTTCCTCTGGCGCATCTGGATCGATCGGGAAGCAAACCAGTCGTGAAGCTGGGAGAAAACCTGCATCAGCGTCTGGAGGGAGAGGTTAAGGACGCGATCGCGCGGGGCGCGCATCAGGTGGCGACGGGAATTTCCTTGGCCACCCATGCGGAAATGGCCGCCCTGTAAACTGTGCTAGACTAGCCGTGCCCGGCCGACCAATGCAAGGATCGTCCGACAATCGAAACGGAGTGAGAATCATGGGAAAGACCTATGCCATCAGCGAGATCGTCGGCACGTCGGAAAAGAGCATCGACGATGCCATCAGCAGCGGCGTGGCCACAGCGGCCAAGACATTGCGGAACCTCGACTGGTTTGAAGTCAGCAATATCCGCGGCCATCTGGAGGGCGGCAAGGTGGCCCATTACCAGGTGACGCTGCGCCTCGGCTTCCGGTATGAGGCAGGTGGTGCCTGACGGCGGCCCCCTCCCGTCAGGCTGCCGGCGACGCATGAGCAGCGCGCATGAATGGAGCGATATATAGCCTATTCCTCGCCGCATTCTTCCGGCGCCTACGCCGTCGCTAGGTCCGGCTTTCGCCGCCGGGTTTGGTTTTGGCGGCTTTCCCGTTTCCTGCCGAACGCCGGGCGGGGGAAGCGGCTGCCTTGCGTCGCACCTCAGCCGGCTTCCGCCGCTCATCAGCGGCCTCTCGTACGGGCTGGTCGGCCGTTTCCCGGCTGACCGAGCCGCCACCATCCTGCATTTCCTGCGCCTCGATCTGGCGGCGGGCACGTTCCCAATGCTGTTCCGCCCGCCCGTCCGGCCTGCCTTCCTCCAGCCAAATGGCATGTGCCAGCTCTCGGATCCGCTCCTCTTTGCCACTCATCGTTGCCTCTCTCTGTCAATGAATCCCTGGCGGCTGCTGGACCGAGCACGCTCCTAGATGGAGCCGGGGGGAATCGCGGTCCGGCTCCTTCGCTGATGAAGAACGCAAATGGGAAATGGTTCCAGCAGTTGATCGGCCGGCAGTATGCTTCCTTGAAAGTCGTATCGTTCCGAGCTCAGGCAGTCGGTAAAGGAGTCTGCGTCGATCATTTTCGGCAGGTGTATCAGCGTGCCGCGCCAGTGATCGGACGGGATATAGGGTGTCGTTGCGTCGCGCAGCATGCCGAAGACAAGCCGCGGCGCGACGACGATCATGCTCTCGTCTTCATGCTGGCGCATGAAAGCGATCAAGCGGTCCGCGGCCGGCCCGGAAAGGGCAAGCGGCAGATAACGTCCCAAGGAAAAGGGGCGCGGATTCATAGCGCGTGCAGCCAGGAGCAATTGTAGCAACCGCTGCTTCACCCTTCCGTCGCGCCAGTCGGGAAGCAGATCGGCAAGGTCTTGGCTTTCCGCGACGGTCTCTCGCCGCCGGGCGAAATCGACCGGACGGCGGTTATCGGGATCGACCAGCGAGAAATCCCAGTATTCGCAACCCTGGTATAGGTCGGGCACCCCGGGGCAAGTCAGTCGAAGGGCCAGTTGCGTGAGGCTGTTCAGCGCACCGGCCGCGGTAATCCGCTCAACATAGGCGGCTGCCTCATTCAGAAAGTACTCAGGCCGTGTGCAGTCCAGCAAGGAGAGCAGGAAGTCGGCGCAGACAGCCTCATAATCGCCGTCGGGATGATCCCAGGACGTTTCCTGCTTCGCTTCGCGTAGCGATTTCTGCAGCCACGGCAGCAGCCGTTGCGAATATGCCTCCATCGCGCCGGCATCCGTCGGACCGATGGTGAGAGGCCATGCGCCGATGATGGTCTGGTAAATCGTCAACTTGACGGAATTGGAGATGGTCGGATGCTGCAGGTGATGCCGAGCAAACCAGCTGCGCGCCAGTTCTTCCCACCATGCCGCGTCCTCACTGAGCACTGCCAGCCGGCAGCGCATGTCCTCGCCCCGCTTGTGATCATGCGTCGCTGTGGCAAGCAGGCCGTGGGGGTAGAGCTTCTGGCGGCGCTGACTGGCAGCATGGAACCATTCGAGCGGCAGGTGGAATTGACCGGGATCCGAACCGACATCATTGCGGGACAGAAGGCGCCCATATCGATAGAAGGCCGTGTCCTCGACCGCTTTGGCGGCGAGGGTGGCGGAGAGCTGCTGGAAATGTGTCCGCGCCTCGATGCCGCGCATATCATTGTGATCGCGCTCGCGCAATTGCTGACAGATCATATCGAGGGCCTGGCGCTCGCTCTGCGACAGACCGGCTGCGGCACGCCGGCGGTAACCGGCTAGCGCATTCTCATCGTCTGCGGAAAGGCCCTGGCTGTTACCGTATAGCCGATACCGGGTGAAGGCGGCGAGCAATTGGACCAGCGCCCGGCGTGCCGCCTCCTGTGCCGTCGAGGTTGGCCTGATGCGGCTCGCCATGACAAACTGGTCTGCCACATCCTGCAGATATCGCGGGAAGAGCCACTGCGCGATCTCCTCGCGCGCCGCAGCCGCGACCTCGGCAAAATCCCGCGGGTCCCCGCTGGCTTCGGTCCAAAGGCGGGTTAGAGCAGGTTCGCCGGCCGGATCATGCAGCAGGCCGGAGACTTCCGCCATGAAGTCATAACCCGTATTGCCGTCCACCTTCCAAGTGGTCGGCACGGTTTCCTCGGGCTCCAGGATTTTTTCGACAATAATATAGGCGTAGCGCTTGGCTTCGGGGCGCGAACTGCTTACGCGCTGGAAGGCACGGCGCAAGCGGCGGCAATAGGTTTCCGGGTCCGCCAGCCCGTCGACATGATCCAGACGGACGCCATCGATCAGGCCGTCGCGGAATAGCCGCAGGGTTAGCGCGTGCGTGGCGCCGAATACCTCGCTTCGGTCCATCCGCAAGGCAACAAGGCCGGAAATATCGAAGAAGCGGCGCCAGTTGATCCGCTGCCCGGCCTCGGTCCACGGGGCGAGGGTGTAATGCTGCCGCGACAAGATATTTGCCAGCAGCTCGGTGCTTCGCGGCGCTTTCGGCGCCAGGAGCTGCAGAGCTTGTTCAAAATGCGGCCGGTGCTTCGCTCGCAGTGCTGCGAGTGCTTCCAGCCTCTCGGCAAAGCTGCCGGATTCCGGCTCATGCGATCCGCTCCATTGCCGGGCAAAATCATTGAAAGGCCCGCCCAGTTCGCGCAGGACCGTAGGGTAGCTTGCGGGCGACAGGGGGAAATGATGATCGTAGTAGTGCAGGAGAAAACGCTGGCGATCCTCTTCATAGGCAAGCTCTATTTCGCCTGCGGCCAGGCAATTTTCGGGGCTTTCACCCAGCACGGGCAACAAGATGCGGTTACGCAATTGGGCATCGGCCGGCCGCCAGTTGATGTCAAAGAATTTGGCGAACGGACTTTTCCGGCCGTGCTCGAGCAGGTCAAACCACCACGGGTTCTCGTGCGATGCAGCCATATGGTTGGGCACGATATCGATAATGAGGCCCATATTATGCGCTAGAAGCGTGGCGCCGAGCCGCTCCAGTCCCGGCAATCCGCCAAGCGCCGGATTAATCACGGTGGGATCTATGACATCATAGCCATGGGTTGACCCGGAATGGGCGGCAAAGATCGGGGAGGCATATATATGGGTGATATGAAGCGAGGAAAAATACGGGACGACCGCCGCAGCGTGATCAAAGGTGAAGTCTCGATTGAATTGCAGCCGAACCGTCGCGCGGGGAATCATCTCTTGCTTCGTTGTTGCTGGTGCCGTTGAGCCGGGTTGCGCTGCGCCTGATGCAGGCGCAGACGTCTCTTAACCAAGCGATCACGGAAGATGTTCCCGATCACCGCCGGCAAACGACGGCGCCAGTTGGGGTGTTCATGGATCGTGCCAGGGAGGTTCGGCTGTTCCTGCAATCCAAGGACGTCTTCGATCGGCAAGAGCGTCAAATTGCAGGGGGTCCGGCCAAGAAAGGCGATGGCCGCGTCGACTACGGCAGCCGGAGAATTCGCCGGCGGTTGTCCGGCTCGGGCGACCCCGGCGTCCCGCAAAGCCTGCCAGAGCTGCCGGCGCTCAAGCCGGCGGTTGCGCCGCGCGAGGCGCGTTGCGGAAGCATCAGTACCGTGGGATATCTTGCTGCGCCAGTCCAAATCCGTGCCGCGCCACCAGCCCGCGACGGTGGGCAAATCATGTGTTGTCGTCATGCCGACAGCATTGGCCGCCCAGGCGCCGGGCTGCTGGAAGCCGGCGCCATCGCGCTGGAACCACAAAACCTGCATACCGGAGACGCCGACCTGCTGCAGGTCGTTCCGGAAGCCGTCAGGAACCGTGCCGAGATCCTCGCCCAGGATGAAGGCCTTGTTGCGATGCGATTCGAGCGCAGTGAGGCGCAGAAGATCCTTGAGCGGATAATTGAGGTAAACGCCTTCGGTCGCCTTCGCGCCATCCGGTATGACCCATAGGCGGCGCAGGCCGAGGATGTGATCCATCCTGACGCCGCCGGCATATTGCAATGAGGCGCGCAGAAGATCGATGAAGGCCCGATAGCCGTTTAAATGCAGCCCCTGCGGCGAGAAGCTGGTGATACCCCAGTTCTGCCCATCGGCATTGAAGTCGTCGGGCGGAGCGCCTATCGATAATCCGGCCAGCATGTTCACCTGGTCGGCCCAGACCTCGCTGCCGCCGCTATCCGAGCCGACCGCCAGGTCGCAGATGAGACCGACGGACATGTCGGCGCGGCATCGATCACTGACCTCGCGCAACTGTCTTGAGGCGAGCCATTGCAGAAATAGGTGATAGGCGATCTCTTGCGCATGCTCCGCGGAAAACCGCCTGCATGAGGCGCTGTCGGGTTTCCGATAGGCCGCGGGCCATTGTCGCCAATGCCAGAGGGCCGGCGACTGTTGCAGGAAATGCGCCTGCAGCGTTTCGAACAGGGCATGATGCCGCAACTGAGCACCGCCGGCCGCGGTAAAGGCTTGGAAATCCCGACCGATATCCGTCTCTGCGGTTAGCGTGTTGTTTTCCTGCAGTTGCCGGAAGAGGACCCGAAGCGCGGACAGCTTGCCGCGGGAAACGCCGGGCCAATCGACAAACCGATGTGGCGAGGCCGTTCTGGCTGCAGGCCGGCGGCGCGAGGGATTTTCGAGGCCGAACCTCCGGCAGGCGGCGTCGACGTCGATATGGAGAACATTCAGCCACAGCCGGTTTGACGGCGAATAGGGACTGAAATGCCCGCTATCCGCGCTGAATTGCGCATGCAGGGGGCTGATCGCGAGCGCGGCCGCACCGGCTCCGGCGCAAGCCTCGGCGAAAGCCATCAGGGCGGAGTAGTCGCCAACGCCCGCATCGTCGCGGCTTACGAGGCCATAGACTTGGGCGCTGATGCCCCAGGCGGCCTCTCTGCCGGTCAGGTCGGTACAGCGTGTTCCGCGCGGCGGCGCCACGGCGAGAATGGCTTCATGCCGCCCTATCCGCATCCGGTGATAGCCTGGTCGGCGTGGAGCGCGAAGAATGGCGTGATCGCCCGCGCAAACGAGCGGAACGGATCTTTCCCTGCCTGAATCCTCCAGCACGACGCTTGCCTGGCCATGCCTTCCCAGCCTGTTGGCAAGGGCGACCTGGCCGCCGGTTGTTCCGGTCACAAGTGCCGGAAGCGTACCCGTCTGCTGTTGCCTGAGCGCCTGTCGTGAGTCGGAAATCTGCCCCGCCGAGCGTGCCGCGATTCCGATCGAGCCCAAGACCTGTCGCAAAGTCTCATCGGAAACGCGGCGCCATTCTCCGTCAACGCCCTGCCAATCGGGCTGCAGCCCCGCGGCAACGGCCAGCTCGCGCAGCTCGCTTTTCGCCATGGGTCTCACCTATCCCGCACGCAGCCAGGCGGCAAAGCTGTGAGGCGGCAATTGCACCTTGCCGGTGGCAGTCGTGGGATGATTGAGAACAAAGAGCGGCGCGCCCGTTGGGCATTCACAGGAGAGAGGCGCGTTGCCGAAATTGACAGCGATCGTCAGGATATGTCCGTCGCCCATCAGCCATTCGGCGAGAACGGCCTCCGGGGACAGAACCCGACTGCGCAGCGAGCGGGAGCCGGTCAGGCGCGGCACGATAGTTTCGCGCCTGACCGCCAGCAGGTCGCGATAGAATTGCCGCCAGGCAGAGGCATTGGCGGATTCCGCCGGCAGGCGGCAGCCCGCATAGGTCTCCGGCGCGTTGGGGTCTGGCAGCTTATTAAGCGTATCTCCGGCGGAGAACTGGGGGAACTGGGCGAACTCCTTGCGCCGTCCCTGCCTCACCGCCGCGGCCAAGGTTTCATCGTGGCTGGTGAAATAAAGAAAAGGCTGCCGCGAGCCGATCTCCTCTCCCATGAACAGCAGCGGGATCTGCGGCGCGAGGAGCTGCAGCGCCACGGCAATGCGCAAGTTCTCGGCAGAGGTCAGCGTGATCAGCCGTTCGCCAAAGGCGCGATTGCCGATCTGATCGTGATTCTGCAGGAAGAAGATGAAATGATCCGGGGACAGATGCTTACTCGGCGTGCCGCGGCTGACGCCGCCGCGATGGACCGAAATCTCACCTTGATAGGCGAATCCTTCATGCAGGCAGCGGGCGAGCATATCGATGGGTGACAGAGCGTAATCGCCATAATAGCCGGCGGTTTCCCCAGTCAAAAGAACATGCAGCGCGTGGTGGATATCGTCGTTCCATTGCGCGGCGAAATCGCGTTCCAACAGCCGCGCGGCATTGCCGTCATGTTCCAGCATCAGGTGGATGCGCCGGTCGGGAAACTGCGTTCTGACTGCTCTTGACAGTTCCGGCAGCCAATCCTGGCTGGAGATCGCATGCACCGCATCGAGGCGTAAGCCGTCAATCTGATACTCCTCCAGCCAATAGAGCGCGTTCTCGACGAAATAGCGACGCACCAGAGGCTGGCGGAAATCGATCGCCGCCCCCCAGGGGGTATGTTCGTCCGGTCGGAAGAAGCGCGATGCATAAGTGTTGAGGTAGTTTCCGTCCGGTCCGAAGTGATTATAGACGACATCCAGGAAGATCATCAGTCCCAGCTCATGGGCCCGGTCCACCAGCGCCTTGAACTCCTCGACCGATCCGTAGGCGCGATCGGGGGCAAAGGGAAGGACACCGTCATAACCCCAATTGCGACTGCCGGGAAAATCGGCAACGGGCATCAGCTCCACTGCGGTGACACCGAGCTCGCGAAGTGCCGGCAGCAGCTTGGCGACGCCGTTGAAGCCGCCGCACAGGCCCGGATGCAGTTCGTAGATCACGGTTTCGGGCCAGGGCAGGCCACGCCAGCCGGGATTCTTCCAACTATAGGCCGCAGGATCGACCACCAGGCTGAAATCATGGATATCGCCGGCCTGGCCGCGTGACATCGGATCCGGCACGGCGAGATCCGGCCGTACCCGGTAACGATAGCGCGCACCGGCGCCGACAGGGAGATCGATTTCAAACCAGCCCTCTTCCCGCCGTTCCATGACAGCCGGCGCCTGACCGTCGACCTCGATCTCGACCGTCGCGCAATCAGGGGCCCAGAGCCGGAATCGCGTCTGTGCCGGTGCGATGAGAGCGGCACCGCCGGACAAGGCAAAGGCATGATGCATCGCCATTTCGTGCGGCCCCCTCAAGAAGGTCCGGCCGGGCTGTCCTGCCGCGCAAGAAGCAGCAAGGCAGCGTGGCCGGGAATTGTCAGGCCTGGCTGCACATCGTCGCCAGCGGCGGCCTGCCTGCCGGCACCTTCGTTCGCCGATACTTCATCGGCCGATGCGGGGCCCGCCGGTCTCTTATCCTCTTCGGTCCCCATCGACGCTGTTGCGGCCACCGTCTCCTTCGCCCTGGCTTTTCTCGTCACGGATACGCTGTCGGAGATTGACTGGCCGATCAGGTCGCCCAGCGGATTTGCGCTATCGATCGCCAGCCACCATTTGCAGGCTGGCTGCGGCAGGATGAAGGCGCGCTCATCGGCGGCGGCATTGAGCAGCAAGAGCGAGATATCGATGCTGCCGTCGCGTCCCACGGCGGCGCGCCGAAGGGCGAAGCTGCGGCGTTCCGGATCCTGCCATTCCGGCTCGCTCATGGGCTCCCCATCCTCGTTGAACCAGCTTATGTCGGCGATACCCGGGATCAGTTCGGCCTGGCCGTGCAGGAAGCGATGCCCGCGCAAGGAGGGATGCTGGCGGCGGATATTGATCAGCCGTCGCACAAAACTCAGCAGATCGTCATTGGGTGCCGATTCCAGGAGCCGCCAGTCGACCCAGGAGAGCTCGTTGTCCTGGCAATAGGCATTATTGTTGCCCAGCTGGGTCCTGCCGAACTCGTCGCCGGCGAGCAGCATCGGTGTGCCCATGGAGCAGAAGAGGGTCGTCAACATCGCGCGTTTGATGCGCTGACGCTGTTCGACGATGGAGGCGTCCTCGGTTTCGCCCTCGGCGCCCCAATTGGCGCTGAAATTCTCGCCATGACCGTCGTTGTTTTCTTCCTTGTTGGCGTCGTTATGCTTGCTTTCGTATGAAACGATATCTTCCAGGGTAAAGCCGTCGTGAGAGGCGATGAAGTTGACGGAAGCCCAGGGACGCCGACGGCGATAATCGAAAAGATCGCCCGAGCCGGTCAGACGCGCCGCGAGATCGGGGCATTGCCCTTCATCCCCGCGCCAGAAGCGCCGGACGCAGTCGCGGTATTTGTCATTCCACTCGGCAAAGCCCGGCGGGTGATTGCCTAATTGATAGCCGCCGGGGCCGATATCCCAGGGTTCCGAAATCAGCTTCAGGGGCGACAGGACCGGGTCCTGGCGGATCGCGTCGAACCAGCCCGAACCGGGATCAAAGCCAGTCCCTTCGCGGCCGAGATTGGCGCCGAGATCAAAGCGGAAGCCGTCAACATGGAAATTGGTCGCCCAATAGCGCAGCGAATCCATCACCATCTGCAGCACGCGCGGATGCGACAGGTTGAGCGTATTGCCGCAACCCGTATCGTTGATCAGATGCCGCTCTTCTCCCGGGATCAAACGATAGTAGCTGGCGTGGTCGAGACCGCGGAAGGAAAGCGTCGGGCCGAGCTCGTTGCCTTCGCAGGTATGATTGTAGACGACGTCCAGGATAACCTCGATATCGGCGGCGTGAAGCCGCCGGATGGCAACTTGGATATCACTGAGGGCTCCATCGCTAAGATAGGAGGGTTCCGGCGCGAAGAAGCCCAGGGTGCTGTAGCCCCAGTAGTTTCGTAAGCCGCGTTGAACCAAAAAGTGGTCTTGCAGATAGGCGTGGATCGGCATCAATTCGATTGCCGTTACCCCCAGATTGGCGAGGTGTTCGATCATGTGCCAGTCCGCCAATGCCGCGAAGGTGCCACGTTCCCGGTGCGGTATATCGTCCCGTTGCATGGTCAGTCCGCGGACATGGGTCTCATAGATCACCGTGCGCGGCCAGCTGATATCCGGCGCCCGGTCATCGCCCCAATTGAACGTCGTGTCGCAGACCACAGCCTTCGGCATTGCGGCCGCACTGTCGCGCCGATCGAAGGAGAGGTCCTTGCGCGTACTGCCGATGCGATAACCATATAATGCGTCGGTCCATCTCACGGCGCCGTGCAACTGCTTGGCATAGGGGTCCAGTAGGAGCTTGTTCGGATTGAAGCGGTGCCCATGGCGCGGCTCATAGGGGCCGTAGGCGCGATAGCCATAGACCAGGCCGGGCTTCGCATCCGGCAGATAGCCATGCCATACCTCATCCGTGCATTCCGGCAGGGAGTGCCGCCACATTTCGCGCCGCCCCGACGGATCGAAGATGCAAAGATCGATCCGTTCCGCATTGGCTGAAAAGACGGCGAAGTTGACGCCCAGTCCATCCCAGGTGGCGCCAAGCGGATTGGCATGGCCAGGCAGCAGTCGATCAGGAACTGGCGTCATGATTCAGCTGTCGAACTCCAGAATCAATGTGGCGAGGGGAGGCAGCAGGAGGCGCAATGACTGCGCATAGCCATGAGAGGGAACAGGATCGCTGTGCACGGCGCCGCCGTTGCCCAGATTGGATCCGCCGAAGAAAACGCTGTCCGTGTTGATGGCTTCGTGCCATCGACCGGCACGCGGCACGCCGACACGGTAATCATGGCGGGGAACGGGGGTGAAATTGCAAGCGATGAGAATCGGTCGGCTCTCTGAATCGAGGTCGGTACGCAGGTAGATAAGCACGCTCTGCTGCGCATCGTTCCCGACCAGCCAGTAAAAGCTGTCGGGATGGTCGTCGCGGCGATGCAGCGCCGGCCGCGTGCGGTAAATCCGGTTCAATTCACGCACCAGGGCCTGCAGCTGTTGATGGCTGGACTGGTCGAGCAAAAACCAGTCGAGCTGGCGTTCGTGGCTCCATTCCCGTTCTTGCCCGAACTCAGTCCCCATGAAAATCAGCTTTCGTCCGGGATGGGTCCACATGAAAGCCAGATAGGCGCGCAGATTGGCGCGTTTTTGCCAGTCGTCACCTGGCATCCGGCCGATGATCGAGCCTTTTCCATGGACGACCTCATCATGCGAGAGCGGCAGGACGAAGCGCTCCGAAAAGGCGTATATCAGGCCGAACGTCATGTCGTTGTGATGATAGGCGCGATGCGTGGGGTCGCGCGACATATAGCGCAGCGTGTCGTTCATCCAGCCCATGTTCCATTTGTGATCGAAACCCAGCGCCCACTGCCCTTCATGTCCGGTGACGCGCGGCCAGGCCGTCGATTCCTCGGCGATCATCAAAGCATCCGGGAAATAGCGGTGGACGGTGCCGGTGAGCTCCCGCAGGAAATGGATCGCCTCGAGATTCTCACGGCCGCCATGGGCGTTGGGAATCCAGCTTCCTGCCTCGCGGCTGTAGTCGCGGTAGAGCATGGAGGCCACCGCATCCACACGCAGGCCGTCGATATGGTAGTGGCGCAGCCAATGAAGCGCACTCGCGATCAGGAAGGCCCGTACCTCGCTGCGGCCGTAGTTGTAGATCAAGGTATCCCAGTCCTGATGCACCCCCTCCCGCGGGTCCTGGTGTTCGTAAAGATGGGTACCGTCGAATTGAGCGAGGCCGTGGGCATCATTGGGAAAATGCCCCGGCACCCAATCAAGGATGACGCCGAGGCCGGCCTGATGGCAGGAATCGATGAAGACCTTGAAGGCGTCGATCGATCCATGGCGCGAGGTCGGCGCAAAGAGGCTGAGCGGCTGATAACCCCAGGAACCGGCGAAGGGATGTTCCATCACCGGCAGGAGCTCGATATGGGTAAAGCCCAGTTCGGCAACATAGGGGATCAGGCGGTCGGTCAGATCCTGCCAGTGCGGCAGCTGTTCCTCGTGCCGCCACCATGAACTCGCATGCACTTCATAGACACTGAGCGGTGCGTCCTTGCGGTGAAGCGCGGGACGTTTCTTTAACCATTCATCGTCGTGCCAGCGATAGGTGTGGAGATTGCCCACCACCGAGGCGGTCGCCGGAGGTTCCTCGGCATAAAGGGCGACCGGATCGGCCTTCAGCGGCAGGACAACCCCGTTATCGGCGACGATCTCATATTTATAACGTTCGCCAGCCGCCAAGCGCGGGATGAAAATCTCCCATAGTCCGGCACTGTGGCGCAAGCGCATGGGGTGGCGCCGCCCGTCCCAGCCGTTGAAATTGCCCACCACGGAAACCCGCCGGGCATTGGGCGCCCAGACCGCGAAACGCACGCCCGCAACATCGGCGATCGTCATCAATTGGGCGCCGAGGACGTCGCCGATATGGCGATGCGACCCTTCCGACATCAGATGCAGGTCGACGTCTCCCAGCAGCAGGCCGAAAGCGTAAGGGTCCTCGGTTTCCTGCACTACGGACTGCCAATCGACGCGCAATAGATAGGCGGAAGGTGCCTCATCCAGATGGGCTTCGAACAGCCCGGCGCTGTGCGTTAACTCGGCCTTCGCGATTTCCCGTCCCGTGGTGCGATCGAGAATGGTGACCCCGGCTGCGCCTGGCTGAAAGCTTCGGATCACCGTGCCCGCGCCCGCGGAATGGGGACCAAGGAAGGCGAATGGGTCTGACAGGGAACCGGCAATAAGAGCGTCAACCTGGGGTTCCATGCCCGCTTTTTCGCGCACTGCTTGAACCATTCTCACGCGACTTATTCCTTCTGAAGCGCAGGGGAGATGTCTTCGCGCATCCTTTCCTCCCGAGATCGCATCGCCGGCCGGACCCACGGCAGTTGTGTCCGGGTATCAGTGCGCACGAATAGTTGTGGTGAAAGGCAGGTCAACGCGGCTGTCTTCCAGAAATGCGGAGACGCCGCGCATTGTTCCGCCGATGGGCGTCGAATCAGGCCTGGCTCATAGCGGCGGCTATCGATCCCGCAGGTGCGAAATGAACCGCTTTTCCAGCACTGGTATTCCCGTTCACCCTCTTTAAAACAATTTGCTGTAACATTTCTGTGAGGTTGCCGGGCCGGCAACAGTATCGCGATGTGAAATAGCCTCGGAGCCGAGCGTGACCTTCCTGACCAAAGCCATTTGCCGCCGAGCGGGACTGGACTACGACGAGGTCATCGTGGAACGGAGGCTCAGTCGCGGACGCTCCTTGCTGCGTCGCCCGAAAGCCGTGGCCGGCTATGGCGTACATTTTTGCGTAACGCCGACTTCGAGCACCGGCGAGGTGTCGGCAGGAGAGGCCATGGCGGTAGAGCGTAGATGGGATGGCGGGGTTCTCAGCGAAATGCTGCATGACGCAACGGAGTCCTGGAATCTCCAGGAAGCAGCCATTCTGCAGCTTACACATGCCGCGTTCGAAGGTTGGGCTTTGGGGCATATGCCCGGCGACTTCATCTACTTCAGCCGCCCGGTGCAGCCGCTGCCGCAAGGCCATGAGATCAACATGGCCGATGCGCTGAACATCGCGATGGAATACCAGCCCGCGCCACAGCAGGGAGAGGCGCTCGACCGCTTTCTTGCTGCCCTGCCAGCAGGCGTTTTCCCGCCCGGCCTCTCCATTTCCAAAGGCGCCATTCGCATCACCTATTTCCACCCTTGAAGGCAAGGACGGGGGAAAGTGCTGCTGGAGCCGTCATGGAGCGGAGTAAGCGGAAGAGTTCAGCGCTCGGCCCGCGGCGCTAAGAGTCAAGCGAGCAGGCGACATTTTGTTCCGCCACCGCCCGGTCAAAATGAGGCCACTCATCGTATCGGTTGAAGAACTGCTAAGCCGCAGATCGAACTAAGAATTTTTGCTGCATTACGGAACAGCCATAGGAAAACCCAGTTCCTCCTTCGAATCCGATCGGAGGAATACCGTGCCCAGTCTTGCTCCCGCCACAACCGAAACTTCCGCCGCTCCGGGGATCGTGCCGCCGCCCGAGGAACCGCCGCAACCGACTCGCGCTTTCAGATCGCCGGGCATATTGCCCTCACGTCCAGTCGCCAGCCGCGCACAACGTTCGCCGCTGGATCCGCGCTTTCTTGGCGGACGCCACAAGCACATTCTCTATGTCACATCCGAGATTGACGACTATGTCAAAGCCGGCGGCCTGGGCGAGGTTTCAGCGACCCTGCCACGAGCGCTGCGTCGTCATTGTGATATTCGTGTGCTGATCCCCGGCTACCGACAAGTCATCGATCGTCATCCAAACCTGAATATCGTGGCGCGTTTGCCTGCCTATGCCGGTCTGCCCGCTTGCGATATCGGACGTGTCCGGGCGCCCGATGGGCTGATCATCTATATCGTCAAATGCCCCGAACTCTATGAAAGGAACGGAACGCCCTATCTCGATGCAAGCGGTCAGGACTGGCAGGACAATCATATTCGCTTTGCCAGGCTGAGCCTCGCTGCCGCGGAAATGGCAATTGGCTGTTCCGGTCTGGAATGGCGGCCCAACTTCCTGCATCTCAACGATTGGACGTCGGCCCTGACCTCCGGCTATCTCTCCTGGCGCGGCTCGGTGACGCCGTCCATTCTGACCATCCACAACCTTGCCTATCAGGGTCTTTTCGATGCTGCCTGCCTGCCGGAGCTCGGCATTCCCGCGCATGCCTATCAGGTCGATGGCGTGGAGTTTTATGGCCGTCTGTCATTTCTGAAGGCGGGAATCTTCTACGCCTCGCATCTCACGACGGTGAGCGGCACCTATGCGGAAGAGATCACGCATCCGGAATTCGGCTGCGGCCTCGATGGCCTCTTGAAACTCCGTGCCGCGCAGGGGCGGTTGACGGGTATTTTGAACGGCATCGATGAAAGCTGGGATCCGAAGCATGATCCCTCGCTCTTGAAGCGTTTCGACGCCGGAGATTGGGCAGCCAAGCGCCGCAACGGCGACTATATCCGCACTGCCTTCGGGCTGGCCGTTTCGCGCGGCCCGCTCTTTGCCATTGTCTCGCGGCTGGTCCACCAGAAGGGGGTGGATCTGGCGATCCAAGCGGCCGAAAGCATTGTCGAGGATGGCGGCCAGATGGTGGTGACGGGGCAGGGCGAAAAGCGATTTGAAAGGGCGATGGTCGATCTTGCGAGGCGCTTTCCGGGCTCGGTCGGCGTGCGGATCGGATTCGATCAGGAAGAAGCCCGGCGCATGTTCGCGGGCAGCGACTTTCTCCTTATGCCGTCACGCTTTGAGCCGTGCGGGCTTAGTCAGATGTACGCCCAACGCTTCGGTTCACTGCCGATTGCCCATAAGACCGGCGGCCTGGCAGACACGATTGAAGACGGCCTTACCGGCTTTCTGTTCTCGGATCTCTCTTTGTCGGCCTTCGTCAATGCCATCAGACGGGCGACGGACGCCTATGCTTCGCGCCGCCGCATAAACAAAATGCGGCGGGAAGCGATGTCACGCTCCTTCGGATGGCAACGCTCGGCAGCCGGGTACGATCACGTCTACAGTGTGGCCGGAATCGTATAAGGCCTTCTTCCCCTACAGAAATTTCACTTCTGCAGTTCGCGTGGTGGCTTGGTTGAAAGATGGGCTCCTGCCGGACTATTGACGGCGCCGCCTCGGATCAGCGAGCGACGGTAGGGCGGATCAGGTCCTGAATGGCGGAGAGCAATATCTGTTCGTCATAAGGTTTACCGATGACGAGGTTATAGTGTCCTCCGACCGGCAAATTCTCGCGCGGGACGGCGGTCAGCAGGATGATGGGCAACTGTAATCCGGCGCCCCGCAGCCGCTCGATCATATTGATGCCGTTCATCTGCGGCATCATGAAATCCGTGATGATAAGGTCCGGCGGCGAGAGAAGCGCCCGTTCCAGACCCTCACGTCCGTTGGATGCGCAGGTCACCTGATATCCCGCATCCTCGAGTGCCGCGCTCAGCGCCGCTGCAAGCAGATATTCGTCTTCAACCAGCAGGATGCTGTAGGCCGCGTTAGGAACCTGCATTGAGATTCCCCGGCAATTGTGTCACCGGCTCGAAGCTTAGACCACTGGCGCCAAGATGAATCTCGTGGGCGCGAGCGTCAAAGGCACTGTCGCGAAGCTTCAGAATGGAGACACGTCGCTGCAACAGCCCGTTCTGCTGCGAATAGGTCAAGATAACGAGGTTGTCGATCATTGCTGAAATCTCGTCCGAGGGCAGCTCTTCGGGCATCGTTACATGGCGTAACTCGCTACTGTAAACGACCGTTACGCCTAAGTCACGCAGGTGACTGTTGAGCGCATTGACGAAGCCGGGCAATCGGCTCTGCGGCAAGAGACTGTCACGCAACGGGACGATGCCATCTATGAAAACACGCGTGACGCGCCGCCGCTGAACCTGATCGAGAAGTTGATGGGCGATCTCATCGGGAATGATTTCGCTCGGCGGTTGCCACAGAATTTGGAGTGCGCCGGTGGCAACTAGGCCCGAGAAATCCATGCCGATTTCGGCCGCCTTGGCCTGCAACCGCGCCGGGGTTTCATAGAAGCTCATAAATAATGACCGGTTGGCATCGCTTGCACGAGCAAGAAAGTGAAGCCCGAGTGTCGTCTTTCCGGAGCCGGTGGGACCCATGATAATGGTGGCCGATCGCTCAGGCAAACCGCCAGCCAACATGCGATCGAGGCTGGGCAGGCCGAGGCTGAGACGTGTATTGGCGATGTCGTCCCCTGGAATGCCGCCAAGCGTCGACTCCAGGCGTGGAAAGGCGCGAAACCCGTGACGGGAGAGCGTGAAGGCGTGACGACCCGCCAGGATATTGCTGCCGCGCTGTTTCCCGATCTGCAAGCTGCGGTTCGTGACGACGCCGGCGAGGTCCTGATGCAGGCTGATGGAACCGTCGACCATGGGATAGTCGAAGAGTTCGGCATTCTGGCGCGGATGCGCGATCAACAGCATGACGCTGCGCTGACTGCCGGCGATACCCTGCAGTTCATAGATGAAGCGTTGATATTCGTGTTCCGTCGAAGCGATATTGCGGGCGATGAAGACGCCATCCAATATGACGGCAGTGGCTCCCATGCGCCTCGTCTCCTCCCGTACCAGGCGCAGCACCCCTCCTAATCCATCAGTCGTGAGATTGCTGGAGGCGCTGAGATAGGTGACCTTTTCGGGAATGAGCGAGGCGTCGAAAAACGAGAACTCGCTCATGTGCTCTATCATCCGGTGATGGGATTCGGCGAGCAGGCTAACGTAAACCGCCGAGCCGCCGTCCGCCGCTTGCCGGAAACAGAATTGGTTTGCGAGAATTGTCTTCCCCGCGCCCGGCGGCCCCTCGAGCACATAAGCGGAGCCGCGCACAAAACCGCCGCAGAGAATCTGATCAAGCCCTTCTACGCCGGATGAAGCCCGTTCCATTAAATTTTTCCTGGAAGCTCGCTATGGATCCATTGATGAATTTTCAAGTGGATTGACGGTGGATAGTTCCTCTCGTTGTCGAAGTGACGTCGTCCGCCGTGGAATTTGATCGCTATTCGATCTTCGAAGCTCCCTCCTGGTGCAAGCGTTGGACGGCATCGAGCAAGGCATCGGCACCGAAGGGTTTATAGAGAATGCGCCTCTTCAGATCGGATGGGATGGATAGTGAAGGGCCAAAGCCGGTAACGAGAAGGATGCGGATGACCGGATAAAGCAGGCTCACCTGATGGACCAACTCCAGGCCGCTGAGGCCACCGGGCATGACGATATCGGAGATGATGATATCGACCTGGGTATGCCGCAGGAAATCAATTGCCTCATCACCGTTGTCTACCCGAAGTACCTCGTAGCCCGCATCCGCAAGAATGTCGGAGGTACTTTCGGCGAGCAGCTGGTTGTCTTCCACAAGGAGAATTGTGGTGGGGGGCTTGTCCATTCCAGTTCCTCGTCGACGAAGCGGTCGGCGCCGCCTTCTCGGTGGTGCGTGAAAATAATCGGAGTCCCACAGTCCGGTGACGGTCAGCCGCAGCGAAGATTGCTGTCGTGTCCTCGTCGGATGGGTGTGAGAAAAGTCTGCGAGACAGCTTAAGCCTGCAGCCGCCGTCCTAGTTTCATTAAGGTCGAGGAGATTTGCTCGACATCATAGGGTTTTCCGAAGAAGTGTCCGCCTTCCGGCAAGGCCGCGGAGTCCTGCGTTACATAGCCTGAAACGAAAAGCAATTGCATGAAGGGATGCCGGTCACGCGCAATGCGTGCCAGAGTGATGCCGTCAACCTCGCCCGGCATATTGATGTCGGTAAAGAGGATTCCGATATCGGGATACCTGTCCAGGAGGCGTACCGCTTCTTCACCATCCGCAGCGGCAAGCACGGGCAAGCCTGTCTCCTCCACGATGTCGGTTGCGAGCATGCGCAATGAGTCATCGTCTTCGACAACCAATACGATGGGATAGCTCGGGGGGTGCGTTTCACCCATTTCTCTTGCCATCACGCCCACCATCAGATTCTCACTCAAATGACCGCCTCAAAGATGCGAAACGAATTTCAGATACCCGCAGAGCGGTTAATATAAATTACTAACTTGTGCTGAGGGCCATTTGATCCCTGAAACTCCGTAGAATCTCGTAAAGTGATGACCAGTGGGTTTCACTCTGCGGTGACAACGGGTTTCTTCCAGCAGTTTCTTCCGGGGCGGCGGTGGTTTCTTTCAGGTAGGCGGCCGAACTCTCGCTGCAGAAATGAGCGTTTCAAGAAAAATCCATTCCGGTAGACGAAGCGCAGAAACACACAAGCTGCCGAAATGTTCCATAAAAGAAAAGTGTTCCAGGAACCGTCGCAGGCCTCATTTTCTACTAGGGATAGATGATCTTGGCATTGTAAATGCTGACTGTCCCATGGCTATCGCAGCCTTGCTCATTTGGTCCAGGCTTGGGACGCCAATTCGCTCCGTGAGGTCGGGAGGCATAATGGGTGACACGAACACGAATGCGCTTAGTGAAATCATCACGCGTCACGAGGAGGAGATTCTGGCGGGATGGTTGGACTATTTGGCGCATACGAAAAGAGCTGGGGTTGGCCAGGTTGCCGATAATGAGCTGAGAATACAGTGCAGGGATTTCCTATCTGCCTTTCTGGCAGCATATCGGAGCGGCGAAACCGATAGCCGGGGCGCCGCCTTTCAGCGGGTACGCGACATGCTGGGCGACATCTCGCGGTATCGCGCCGTGCAGGGCTTCACGTCCACCGAGACCGCGACTTTCGTCTTTTCGCTCAAGGAGCCGATCGTCGATTTGTTGCAGCGTCATGACCTGCAAAAGGCGGCCTGGCCGTTGGGTTCGCTGATCGATCAGCTTGGCCTCTATTCGATGGAGGTTTTTCAAAAGAGCCGTGAGGAGGTCATCTTGCGGCAACAGCAGGAGATCGCTGAATTGTCGACTCCGGTTGTGAAGCTGTGGGACGGTATCCTGGCTTTACCGCTGATTGGCACATTGGACAGCACGCGCACACAGGTTGTAATGGAGAACCTGCTGCAAAGCATCGTTCAAGAGGGAGCGGAGATCGCCATCATCGACATCACCGGAGTCCCCACGGTCGATACCTTGGTTGCACAACATCTGCTGAAGACCGTCGCCGCAACCCGGCTGATGGGTGCGGACTGCATTATCAGCGGTATCCGGCCCCAGATCGCCCAGACGATGGTGCATCTGGGAGTGGAATTGAATGTCGTCTCGAAGGCTTCCTTGGCCGACGCCTTCGGTATGGCGTTACAACGGGTCGGCAAGCAGGTGGTGCGGATCAGGTCCGCCACGCGCTTCGACGGCAATGGCGGCCAATCGGGTTCGCTCGCGGACCGGGACTGATTGATGGAGCGTATTCCGATTTTGCGCATGGGCCAGGCCCTCCTGATCACCATTCAGGTGGATCTGCATGACCGGCTTGCGATGGCGCTGGAGGAGGAGCTGACGGCGAAGATCGCCGCCACGGGCGCAAAGGGCGTTCTGATTGATATTTCCGCGCTTGACGTGGTGGACAGCTTCATCGGCCGGATGCTGGATAGCATTGCGGCGGTGTCTCGGCTTATGGATGCGGAAACAGTGGTGGTTGGCATGCAGCCGGCCGTCGCCATTACTCTCGTCGAATTGGGCCTATCCCTTTCGGGGGTCAAGACTGCGCTGAACGTCGATCGCGGCATGGCGATTATTCGGCGTCGACTTCATGAAGACGAGAGCGAAGATGCTCGAGCGCAAAAGTAATGTGCTGCCGATCGCCGGCCAGGATGACGTCGTTCGGGTAAGACAGGCAGTACGCGCTCAAGCGACGGAAATCGGCCTCAGCCTCATCGACCAGACAAAGATCGTCACGGCGGCAAGTGAAATCGCCCGCAACACGCTGGAATATGGTGGCGGCGGCACGGCAACGATCGAGGTCGTACGACGGAACGATACCCGCCCGGGAATACGCGTCGTCTTCGAAGATCATGGACCAGGTATTGCGGATATCGAGCGGGCCTTATCCGACGGATTTACAACCGGAAACGGTCTCGGCCTGGGGCTGGGCGGCGCACGGCGCCTATCGAGTGAATTTGAAATTTACTCGGAGCTCGGAAAGGGCACGCGCATCAGCATTACCAGGTGGAAATAAGATGCGCATTTTCGAGGTGAGAGATATCTCGCAGGTTGGTGCGGTGCGGCGCGAGATCACCCAGATGGCCGATCGTGCCGGCTTCAATGAGGCCGACCAGGGGCGCGTTGCCCTTGTGGTGACCGAACTGGCGACAAACCTGGTCAAGCATGCGGGTGGCGGCGCCATGCTCGCAGCTGAAAATATGGTTGCTGATGCCCTCTGCATCGATTGCGCTTCCCTTGATACAGGGCCCGGCATCGACAGCTTGGCGAGAAGCCTTGCGGATGGTTTTTCAACGGCTGGTAGCCAGGGAACGGGGATGGGAGCCATCCTGCGTCAGTCGACGCTTCTCGATATTTACTCCCGGCCGGGGGGCGGGACCGTTGTTTTCGCGCGGTTGGGGCAAGGAAGGCCGCCCTTCATGCAAAGCAGCGTCTCGCCGGCCTTATATCACCGGTCCGCGTCCGCCCCATTCGTGCCCCTCTGGGGTGCTGTGGCGGTTCCCTATCCGGGAGAAACCTTCTGTGGCGACGGTTGGCACGTCAGGGAGCGCGCTGATGGCCTGATCTGCCTCGTGGCGGACGGCCTTGGCCATGGCGCGCTGGCCGCAGAGGCCAGCCACAAGGCAATTGCCTTGTTCGATCAGAGCTACGAGCGTCCGCCCGGCGATATTCTGCAGATCCTCCATGCGGGACTGCATCAGACACGCGGGGCGGCGGTGGCGGTCGTTCTGATCGATCGAAAAGCCGAACTGGTGCGCGTGGCTTCGGTGGGAAACATCAGCGGCGTGATATTCGGCGGGAATGGCACGCAAAGACTGATGTCGCATAACGGTACTGTGGGCCATACCGTCCGAAAGATCCAGGAAGTGGGCTATTCCATGGCCTCGCCATTGACATTGATCCTCAGCTCCGATGGTATTACGACGTCATGGTCTATGGAGCGCTATCCTGGGCTGCTTGAGCGGCATCCGTTCACGATAGCATGCGTGCTTTACCGGGATCATCAACGAAGAACCGATGATGCAACGGTCCTTGTCGCCAAATCTTAATGATCGGTCTCCATTGGAGTTGCCGGCGATGGTGCTACGCGCGACGATCACGCAGGCCGACGAAATCGCGGCGATGCGTCAGCGAGTCAAGGAAGCCGCCGCGCATTTCGGCTTCAATGACCTGACGCAAATCAAACTGGCGACGGCCGCGTCCGAGGTTGCCCGTAGCATCGTCGGCAGCGGCGTCAGCGGCGAGATAGAGGCGATGATCGACAGGGCGGAGCACGGTTCCCGCCTAGTGGTCGAGCTGCGGGCCGAGGGGGAGCCACGGCTCAGCCAAAGCGCCGCCGGTGATTTTCTCGCGGTGCGAAAACTCGTGGAGCATTTTCAGATATCAATCGGTCCCCGGGGCGCCTTCAGCGTGGCCGTCGGATTTGGCTTTGCCCATGAAGGCCATGTCACGCCAGCCCAATTGAATGCCTGGCGCGCGACGGGTTCCGCCGAGCCCGTCGATCCACGTGCAGCGTGTGGTGTCGGCGAGCAGGTCCAGAGGCAGAATGAAGAGATCATGCTCGCGATGGAAAGCCTCGCCCAGCGAGAGGTCGAGCTGAAGCGGCTCAATGCGGAATTGGAAGATACCAATCGCGGGGTGGTTGCGCTCTATTCCGAGCTGGATGAAAAGGCCGAGCAACTGCGCCGCGCCAGCGATCTGAAGTCGCGATTTCTTTCCAATATGGGCCATGAATTTCGCACGCCGCTGAATTCCATTCTCGCCCTCTCCGGATTGCTGATGGATGGGGCAGACGGAGAGCTGTCCGTCGAGCAGAGACGGCAGGTCACCTATATACGGGGATCAGCCGAAAGCCTGACGGAACTCGTCAACGACCTGCTGGATCTCGCCAAGGTCGAAGCCGGCAGGGCCACGATTCGCAAGAGCAGCTTTTCCGTATCTGAACTGGTCGGCGGATTGCGCGGTATGTTGAAGCCGCTGTTGCACAGTGCCAAGGTGGCACTTGTCTTCGACGAGCCCAACAACCTGCCGCCGCTCTATACCGATATGGGCAAGGTGTCGCAGATATTGCGGAACTTCATTTCCAATGCGTTGAAATTTACCGAAGAAGGTGAGGTGCGGCTTTCGATCCGGCTCGCGGCGTCACACGGGCGGATCGATTTTGCCGTCAGCGATACAGGAATAGGCATCGCCGAGGAGCACCGTGCGGCAGTGTTCGACGAGTTCGTGCAAATTGAAAGCCCGCTGCAGACGCGTCACAAGGGAACGGGGCTTGGGCTGCCGTTGTCGAAAAGGCTGGCCGAGCTGCTTGGCGGTACCGTCTCGTTGCAAAGTGAAGTCGGAAAGGGGTCGACGTTCACGCTATCGATTCCCCTGGATATCGACCGACCGGATGCGGCTATCGGCGGCGATTTTGCCTTGAAGCCACAAGAAACGGCGCACAATCTCCGGCTTCTGATCATCGATGACGAGGAGACATTTCGCTATATCATCAGGCAATCGGCGCTGGAGGCGCAGTGTTCCGTGCTGGAGGCGTCCGACGGCTTCGCCGGTCTTGATCTCATGCGGCGGGAAAGGCCGGACGTCGTTTTTCTGGATCTGCAAATGCCCGTCATGAACGGCTTTTCCGTCCTACGCGAAATGAGGGCGGATGCCGCCCTGTCCGGGTTGCCTGTCATCATCTGCACGTCCACGGTGCTGGATCCTGGCGACCACCAGAATCTTGCCGGTGCGACACAGGTCTTGTCGAAGGGCAGCTTGACGCGTGATGCTGTCGGCAAGGTTCTGGCGCAGCTGTCACTGGAAGAGCATCTTAAAGAACGCAGGCACGATGACAGAGACTGAGACATCTGTAAGTACCCGGAAGCCGCAGGCGCCCACAGCTGCCAGCGGCCCCGTCCTGGTGCTCAATGTCGATGATACCGAGGCTTTGCGGTATGCCAAGACCCGCATCCTGCTGCAGGCCGGCTATGAGGTGGTGGAGGCAAGCTCGGGAATGGCCGCATTGGAGTTGGCGGCCCAGCGCCGGCCTTCTCTGGTCCTGCTCGACGTCAAATTGCCTGATATCAGCGGGATCGAGGTCTGCCAGCGCCTGAAGGAGCTCAATCCTTCGCTGGTCGTCCTGCAGACATCGGCGAGCTTTGTCACCGGCGCAGATCGTGTCGCCGGGTTCGACAGCGGTGCCGACGGCTACCTTGTGCAGCCCCTGGAGCCTGACGAGTTACTGGCCTCGATTCGGGCGCTGTTGCGGATGCGGGCGGCTGAAGAGGGGCTGCGACAGGCCAATGAGCTGCTGGAGCAGCGGGTGGCCCAGCGCACGGATGAGCTGCATATCAGAAGCGCGCAGCTGGAAGAGAGCTATCGTCAGTTGCGCCATGAGATCGACGAACGGGAAAAGGCTGAGGCAGCGCTGCGGCAAAGCCAGAAGATGGAGGCGCTCGGCCGCCTTACCGGCGGCATCGCCCACGACTTCAACAATCTGCTCGGCGCCATTTCCGGCAGCCTGCAGCTGATCAAGAAGCGGCTCAAGAAAGGCAATTACGACATTGAACGCTATGTCGAGGCGGCGATGACGGGAACCAGCCGCGCCGCAAAATTGACCAGCCGGCTTCTGGCTTTCTCCCGACAGCAGACGCTGAAGCTCGACGCCGTAGACCTCCATGAGTTGATCACCGGGCTGACGGACCTGCTGAAGCGCACGCTTGGGGAGCAGATCACGATCGAGATCGCGCTGAAGGCGGCGTCTCCCTGGGTAAGAAGCGATGAGAACCAGCTGGAAAATGCCCTGCTCAATATGGCGATCAATTCGCGGGACGCGATGCCGGACGGCGGCACTTTCCGGATCGAGACCGGAGAGGAAGTCTTGCCGCGGCCCGGCCTCGTCGCGCTTTCGCATCTGGCGCCCGGCCGCTATGTGACACTTGCGGCAATCGACACCGGAATCGGCATGCCGCAGGCGGTGATGGAGCGGGCGATGGAGCCGTTTTTTACCACCAAGCCGATCGGCAAGGGAACCGGGCTCGGGCTCAGTATGATCTATGGCCTGATGTCCCAGAGTGGCGGCGGCGTGGTATTGGAAAGCGAAGAGGGTAAAGGTACAGTTGTGAAGCTTTATATGGCGACGACGGTGGCGAAAGAGTTGCTGGAAGAAGGCGAAATGGACGAGGCTGCAGAACAGGGGAAACAGGCCGCAAGAATCCTGATTGCCGAGGACGAGGAGCTCATCCGCATGATGATGGTCGAGGTCCTCCAGGACGAGCATTTTGACGTACTGGACGCGGGAAATGGCGAGATGGCGCTGCAACATCTGAGCGCCAATCGCGATATTGATCTCCTGATCGCGGATGTCGGCTTGCCCGGGTTGAACGGCCGCCAGCTGGTGGAAAAGGCGCGGGAAACCAATCCCCATCTCAAGGCGATCTTCGTGACCGGCTATTCCCGGGATATCCTGCAGAATCAGGGTACCGGGAATGAGTCCGACGAATGGATCAAGTCGATCACCGTCCTGCGGAAACCGTTCGATCTGACTGAATTGATCGATAAGGTGCGCTCGGTCCTGGCCGAACCTGAGAAGTGAGCGGTGTCTAACCGCCAACCGGTCCGGTTTTGCCTGGAAATAACATTGCGCAGGGAACAATTATCGCGCGCATGGGTTTGCTTCGGGCGATGACAAGCGATCCTCATGTGTGATTTCCATGTGCGATCCGCTTGATTGCCGCAGTAGGCCCTTCTGTCGGCATTCGCATGTTGCTCGCCGGTTGCCCGACCGGCGAGCTCTTTTTTTCGAATGCGCTGGAAAGCAGGTTCGGGGCCGGCGCCGCCAACGAATCGTTCCCGCCTCGGCAAATCCGCTTCCGCTTGAAACCATCGCGCTTTAAAGTGGCATAAGGCATTCCTTGCTGGCGGGAACCGTGTCAAAACTTGTTGCTTGGCGTCCACTCTCTCTCGCCCGTCTTACGAGCCTAATGGGGGCGTTGGGGTTTCTTTTGATTGTGCTTGCGGCGGGCGCATTCATTTACGGCGAACGCCAGCGGCTGTTGGCTGAAGCGGCACGGGAGGCGGCGACCCGCGACTATTTCCTTGCCGATCAGGCGGCAAGGCTGTTCGAAGTCTCGAAGATCGGGCTCACGGCCGCGTCCAATATTCTGACTGACGGCAGTTGGGACGAGCTGGCGAACGCGGCCGATCTGCAACATCAGTTGCGCCGGCTGGCCGATGCTTTGCCCTATATCGAGGACGTCTGGTTCAATGACGATAAAGGATTGCTGCGGCTAACCAGCTTCGGTTTTCCCACACCATATTCGAATGCGGGGGATCGCGATAACTTCAAGGCGGCGCAGCAGGCCGGCGACAAGCTTTTTATCGGTAATGTGATCATCGGCAGGGTGACAAAGCGGCCGACTTTCCTGATCAGCCGCCGCATGGAATGGCCTGATCACCGGTTTCGCGGCATGGTTTCCGTTACCGCCGATATCAATTATTTCGTGGATTACTGGCAGAAGCTGCAGCTGCCCTATGATGAACGGATAACGCTGTTCCGGCGGGACAATCTGAACATCCTCGCGCAATTTCCTTCAATTGACGAGAATTCGCCGCAGCAAGACCTCTATATGCGCGAAGTTTTCAGCGTGCCGTTGCGCCAGGAATCCGCCGGCGGCAGCTATGGCGGGGAGCGTTTCGGGACGTTTCGCCAGGTAGGCGATCTGCCGCTCTATCTCAGTGTCGACATTTCAGGTGACGCGGTTTCAACCGCATGGCGGAGCTGGGTCTGGTCGCGTTTGCCGATCGCCCTGGTGGCGGCCTTCAGCTTCCTGGCTGTGACGCTGCTGGCGCTTCGCCAGGCCGGCATCGAGGCAGCCGACAAGGCGGCGCTGGAAGAGGCCCGGACGGCGCTCAGCCGGGCGAATGCGGAATTGCGGGCCGAGATCGATCAGCGGGAAAAAGCCGAGAGCCAGATCCGCCAGATGCAAAAGCTCGACGCGATCGGTCAATTGACCGGCGGTTTGGCGCATGACTTCAACAATATGCTGTCGATCGTTATCGGCAGCCTCAGCATGATGAAGCGCCGCATGAGCCGGGGCGAGTTCGACGTCGAGCGCTATATCGACACTGCCCTGGAAGGGTCGCAGCGCGCCGCGACATTGACCCAGCGCCTGCTGGCCTTCGCGCGACAGCAGCCTTTGGCGCCGCAGACGATCGACGCCAATCGGTTCGTGTCCGGCATGTCCGATCTCTTGCGCCGCACCCTGACTGAGTCGGTACAGGTCGAAACGGTTCTGGCTGGCGGCTTGTGGAAGACACGGGCCGATCCGAGCCAGCTGGAGAGCGCCATTCTGAATTTGGCGGTCAATGCCCGCGACGCCATGCCCAATGGCGGCCGGCTGACGATCGAGACGGCGAATGCGAGCCTCGGCGACGAATATTCGCTGCGGCACAGCGAGATTCCTTCCGGGCAATATGTGCTCATCGCCGTGAGCGATACCGGCAGCGGCATGCCGCCCGAAACAGCGGCTAAAGCTTTCGAGCCCTTTTTCACCACCAAACAGACGGGCCGGGGGACGGGCCTCGGCCTGTCCCAGGTCTACGGCTTTGTCCGGCAATCCGGCGGCCATGTGAAAATCTATTCCGAACTGGGACAGGGAACGACGGTAAAGGTATATCTGCCGCGGTTCTACGGTGCGAGCGAAGAGGTCGAAGCATCCGCGACCGCCGCTCCTGCCGTCCTTGGGGGGTCTCAGAGAGAAGTCGTGCTGGTCGTGGAAGATGAGGACGCGGTTCGCCAGTTGAGCGTCGATGCGCTCACCGAACTCGGCTATACGGTGTTGCAGGCGGAAGGCGCGGATACGGCATTGAAAATTGTCAGCGAGCGCGCCGATATTGCCCTGCTTTTCACCGACGTCGTCATGCCGGGCCGCAACGGACGCCAGCTTGCCGACGAAGCGGTAAAGATCCGTCCCGGGCTGAGGGTGGTTTTCACGACGGGCTACACGCGCAACGCCGTCGTCCATAACGGCGTTCTGGATGCAGGCGTCAGGATGCTCGGGAAACCATTTTCCGTCGAGCAACTGGCGCGCAGCATCCGCGATGCTCTTGACGGGAAACAAGCGGGGTGAGGGGGCGTTGGCTGGCTGCGATACCGGCCGCCGATCCGCTCATGCTTCCGATAACAACCAGGGCAATTATTAGTTAGGACCGGCGGGAATCAGAGCGGGCGGCCGATCAATGCGGCGCCTTGAGCTTGTTGACGAGATCGAGAATTTCCTGCGGGATCGGTTCTTCCGCCACTTCGCCATACAATTGGGTGATCTGCCGGTCGAACCATAGATCGATACGGGCGACAGGCTCACCGGTGGCATCTTCTTCAGCCGGGTTGGAGGCAGCAGGCTGCTCGCCTAGTTGGTTCGTTTTCTTCGGATCTGAAATCACGCTCGAAACCAAGATCTCGTTTATTGCCGACGGCGGCCCGGATAAAGGCCCAGTCAGCTCAAGATTATATAGGACGATTTGATAAAGCCAGTAGATGTCCATGTTGGTGAAGCCCTGATTAATCACTAATTTTTGTATCTTCCCCTTCGCCGGGCAACGTTACAGTGGCCTATCCGATCCGTAGGGCAGGGAAGACCACAATGGCTGGGAATATGTCGGAACAGGTTCTTCTTAACGTTAAATATCTGCGGCGCTATGCGCGCGCTTTGCTGGGCTCGCAGCAATCTGGCGACAGCTATGTCAGGCTGTGCCTGGAGACCCTGCTCCAGCAGCAGGATGCGTTGTTGAGCGCGGGAAACGTTAAATACCAGCTTTTCAAGCTGTTTCATGACGTCTGGGACCGGGTCCATGTCGGCATGGACGATCCAGCGGAGGAATTGTCGCCGCTCGCAGCCGACTTCTCCGTCAAGGCGCGCCTCGAGGCGATGCCGCTGCAGGAGCGGCAGATTCTGCTCCTGACGGCCCTCGAAGGATTCACGCCGCAGGAAGCAGGCGAGATCCTCGACCTGCCCCAGGAGCAAGCCGAGGCGCTCCTCGCGAAAGCTTGGGCCACGGTGAGCGAGCAGATTTCCACTTCGGTTCTGGTGATCGAGGACGAGCCGGTTATCGCTTATGACATTTCCGGTCTCGTCGGGGAAATGGGCCATACAGTCGTCGGCACAGCGGCCGACCAGGCGGAAGCGATCGCCATTGCGCGGCAAAAACGTCCCGGCCTGGTCTTAGCCGATATCGATCTCGGGAGCGGCGGTTCGGGGCTGCTTGCGGTGCAGGAAATCCTACAATCGCTGGATATTCCCGTGATCTTTATCACCGCATATCCGGAACGGCTGTTGACCGGCGAGCGACCGGAACCGGCCTATCTCGTGACGAAGCCCTTCGAGCCGGATACCCTGCGCGTCACCATCTCGCAGGCCTTGTCACTGAAGAAGATCGACGAGCGGCGGAACGACCAGCCCGAATTGCGCGGCGCGGCCGGCGCTTAAGGCAAGGCCCGGCCGCGCGTTCAACGTCGCGCCGGGCAGTGGCCCGCATCAAGAATTTGCCTGATCGGGCGTTTCAGGCGGTTTCGGGAATCGAAGGACAAGCCTGGTTCCCGCCGGCGTCGGCTCGATCTCGACTTGCGACTTCAGACGCTTGGCCATGCCGTCGACAATGCGCGATCCGACGCTGCTGCCGCGCAACGTATCGCCCATGCCCTTGCCGTCGTCCTGAATCGTCAGCTGATAGGAGTCCGAATCGCTTTCGCTCAGCGATACCCGGATCGGCCCGCCCTTATCCGCATAAGCGTGTCGCAACGCATTGGTGACCAGTTCCGTCACGATGATGCCGAGGGCGATGGCACGATCGGTTTCCAGGCGAAAATTGTCGACTTCAATCGCCAGCTGGCAGTTCTGCACCTCCGCGGTGATCTTATGATCGGCCAGAATCTGATTGATGTAAGGGCGCAGCTGCACCCATTGCACGTCATCCATGCTGTAGAGACGCTGATGGACCTGTGATACGGCGATAACCCGCTCCACCGCCTGCTGCAGAACTTGCCGCGCTTCGGTATCTACGGTGGCCGTAGCTTGCATGCGGATCATCGAAATGATCAGTTGAAGACTGTTGCCGATGCGATGGTTCATTTCGCGCAGCAGAATGGCCTGCTTGGCATTCAGCTGCTCTAACCGCGCATTCGCTTCCCGCATTTCCTGTTCGATCTGATCTCTCTCCCGCTTCAGCCGGTTCTTCTCGATCGCAGCCCGGAAGGCGAAATTGAGCAACATCGGAAATTGGCCTGCGTCGTCCCGCACCGCGACCTCGTGGACCACGACCTCGCCGGCGCCTGCCAGCAACGCCTGTGCGCCAGTGGCGGCCTGATCGGCGCCGCGGAGATAAACGATCGCCGGACCCTGGGGTTGCATGCGGATTGCAGCTGTCAGGTCCAATACGGCCTCGTCCGGCAGCCGAGGGCCGAAGCCGACAGCGTCGAATTGCCGGCTCTTCAGCAGCTCCAGCCCTTGCGCTCCATGACAAGCGACCTCCAGCTCAAAGCCGGACCCCCCCAGGGCCTTTCCGATCAGCCGGCCGGCATCAGCGTCTTGATCGATGTAGAGCAGGCGTGGCGGGTTCGCTTGTGACATGGTCTTCCAGAGATGGCTTGTCCTGATCGATAGTTCCCGATCGGGTGCCCTCCCGCCTCCTATCCGGTGCGGTCGACGCAACCAAAGGATATATGAGCCTCCCATAGAGGCAACCGATAATCGGCAGACGGACCTTTAACCGAAGCAGGCGCCCCGTGTTCCGCTCCCCAAATCCGATATCGGGAGAGCACGTCGCAGCAGGGCAGAGCATTCTTCAATCCCCGAGGAAATGGCCGAAAGCCATCAAGGGGCGAAATCGTTCGCAGATGATCTTGGTAATGGCGAGGAGGGGCACCGCGAGAAACGCCCCCGCAACACCCCACAGCCAGTACCAGATGATCAATGACATGACGATAAGGGCCGGATTGAGGGTCAGACGCTTGGCCAGCAACAGCGGGGTGAGAACTTCGCCTTCGGCGATATGGACGCCGATATAGATCACAGCGGGCAGGCAGGCAGGACCCAGATCGTCGAAACTGAGGAAACCGACCAGGCCGAACAAGGCGAAGCCGGTTATCGGGCCGAGGATGGGGACATAGTTGAGGACGAAGGCGATGACGCCCCACAAAATGGGATCGTTCAGCCCGCAAAGATAGGTGCCCAAGGTCATCGCCAGCCCGACGATCAGATTCATTGCCGTCACGGTAAGGAGATAGGTTCCGATATCGCGCTCGATCTGCATGGTAATATCGACGGCCTGCCGTTTATCGCGAAACCGCGGCAGGACTTCGACCAGCCGGCGCAAGAAAGTGTCGCCGGCCGCCAGCAGGAAAAAGAGCAACAGGAAGCTGCTGAGCGAAACGTCGAGTATCGTTCCGGTACCGGAAAGCAACGCCGCAGGCAGCGAGAGGCGTCCACTGGGCGGCGCTGCCGGCGTTTCGCCGGAACTGCCTCCGGTGAGGACGCGATCGATCGTCCCGTCGAGCTGCTTCAACAACTCGGCCGGTGCCTGGAGGAAAGACAGCTTCTGCTCGATGCGCGACATTCCCTGCGGCAATTGCGAAAACCAGGCGCCGGCGGAACCGGATAGAATGGCAGCGAGGCTGGCAAGCACGGTGATCAGGAAGGCTGTGGCAAGCAGCGCCGAGAGGATGCGCGGAATGTGAAGCCTGTCGGCCTGCCGCATGACCGGCTGGAACAACAGCTTGAGGATGATGGCCAATACCATGGGCAGAATGACTGGCTGCCCCACATAGAGCACGGCCAGCATGGCGATGATGAAAAGACCGGCCAGAAAAACGGTCTTCGGGTCCACCGGAATCGCGTCGGCCGGCGAAGCGTCGGCTGCATCGCCCGCTTCATTGCCATGATCGCCGGCGGGTGCCACTTTTTTTGCTGGTTCGCTGCCGCTGCGCTCCGCGGATGCTGACAGCGGTTGCGGACCAGCCTCCTCTTCCTCGAGGGTGTCAACCGTCCTATTGCGTAGCGGCGGAGCCGCGCGTGGCACCGGGATTGCCGTCTTCCCGCCAAGCGGCGACTGTCGCGGTCCGCTCATCAGGGCTGCTCTGTCCGAGGATCAATCATCGAAAGTAACCGCGATCGCTCTTCGGGGTTCCTTCGGCTCAGAGGCCCGCAGATAGGACCCGCTGAATGGCGGCACATTGAAACGACCGGTCCAAAGCAGAAGGGCCCCACCGGATCGTTGGGGCCCTTCAGGCGAAAGACGCCGGATTTATGGTCTGTCGATAGGCGGGTTCGCGACCGGGCGACCAAAGCGCTCCGTCACAGGGTATTCACCCTGCCGCTGCGATGACGCCGCGTTGTCGACCCGGCGGGCTTGAGCATTTCTGGAAGTTCGGCCAGCCAGGCTGCGCTCGCCGCCAGTGTCTCCTCCATATCGGGCGCAATAGGCGCCGTATCGCGTCGTGAAATATCGAAATTTCCCGCCTCGACAATTCGCCGAAGCTCGATCCGGGCGCGGCAGACGCGGCTCTTGATCGTACCGACGGCACAGCCGCAAACCGCGGCGGCTTCCTCGTAGCTCATCCCGGATGGCCCGATCAGGATCAGCGCTTCCCGATGCTCATAGGAGAGCTGCCAGAAAGCGCGGCGGAAGTCGCAGAGTTCGAGCGGCGCATCTTGCCCGCCCTGCTCGCCCGAATCCGGCAGGCTTTCCGGTAGGGCGGTCAAACGGCGGCGCAGGCGCAAGTCGTTGTAGAAGCAATTGCGGATGATGGTGAAGACCCATGCCTTGAAGTTTGTTCCCGGCGTGTAAAGATGGGCCGAGGTCAAGGCTCGCAGGGTAGCATCCTGAACGAGGTCGTCAGCCAAGATACGCTCCTTGGTCAATGACCGCGCGAAGGCTCGCATATCCGGTAGAATGGCAATGAGCGCGTTGCTGACATCTTCTTTCGTGGAGGCAGCACGGGGTGTATCGACTGACATGGGGTCCGTCCCTTCTTAAATCAAAATCGAAACACGGCAGAACGAGGCGCCATGGCCCGCGGGCCATGATTGGCTCCCGATCGATGACCGGTGAATAATGGGATAACGAAACGGGCTGGGCCAGACGAATTCGCCCCGATGTCTTTCACAATAGCTTGAGCGAATTGATCTATATTTAACAGCGCAAGCTTGCCAATCTTCCGCCGGAACATCGGTCCGCTGCGGTCATCGGCCGGCAATATTGCTTAATGTTCTTCCTGCGGAAACAGCAGGGCATTTTCACGGATGATCTGATTGAAAGCGGTTAACTGCTCGTCGACCCGCTGATAGACCCTTTCGGCGTCGCAGGTATCGCCGATCCGTTCCGCGCAAAGCAAGGCGGCGGCATCGTCGACGTTGTGGATGCCCCAGAGGTGAAATTGCCCGGCAGCCATGGCCTCGACGACGCAATCCTCCAGCACGAGATCGCGGACATTGGCGGCGGGGATGATCACGCCCGCCTGGCCGCCCTGCTGGCGGTCGGCAGCCGTGGCGCGGAAGAAGCCTTCTATCTTCTCGATCACATCGCCCACCGCCTGGACTTCGCCGAGCTGGTTGAACGAGCCGGTAACGGCGATATCCTGGCGAACAGGCGTGTGCGACAGGGCGGAGAGGATCGCGACCAGTTCGGCAACCGAGGCGCTGTCACCGTCGACACCGCCATAATTCTGTTCGAAGGTCAAAGAACAGTCGAAGGAGAGGGGGTGCGTGCGGCCGAACCGGCCGCGCAGGTATCCCTCGACCACCAGCACGCCTTTTTGCTGGCTCTTGCCGCCGAGATCGACAATGCGCTCGATATTCAGGATGCCACGCCGCCCGATCGAGGCGCGGGCCGTGACGCGGCTGGGACGGCCGAAAGCCTGGTCCCCCAGGTCGCGGACCGTCAGGGCGTTTATCTGGCCGATCGCGGTGCCCTTGGTGGAGATCGCCACATATCCGCGTCGAAGGTTTTCGAGAAAACGCTCTTCGGACCGGCTGTTACGACGTCTCTGTGCCGACCAGGCGGCTTTGAGGATGTCCGCCGTGATGCAGTCGAAGGGCTGCGACAGGCGCTGTGCCTCGCGCAACAGATCCTCGAAAACCTCTATCCGCGCCGTCAGTTGATCACGCCTTGCCGCCCAGCGCGACGCCAGGCCGAGAAGGAACGGCAGCGCTGAATCGTCATAGCTTGCGCCCATTTGCCTGACCATCTGGCGCAGAAGCTGGCTGAAGATCGCGATATTGGCGGGGCTCGCCGGCATATCGGGGTCGATTTCCGCCTTGATTTTGAAATAGGTGCGGAATTCCGCGTCGTTCGAAAAGAAGCGGTAGTAGGTTTCCGGCGACCCGACGATCACGATTTTGGCTTCGAGGGGAATGGGTTGCGGCCGGGGCGTGCCGGTTGTCGGCATGGAACCGGCCCGGTGCAGCTCCTCGATACGGATCGTCCCGTCCCGCAGCCCCGCCTTGAGAAAGCGCCAGGCGGTTTCGTCATTGGCGAGGGCTTCGGCGCGTAACACCAGAATGCCGCCGTTGGCGCGATGCAGGGCGCCTGGCCGGATCAGTGTGTGATCGGTCTCGGATCCGTCCTCTCCACGGCGATATTCGATATAGCCGAAGAGGTTTTCATAGGTGGGGTTCGGCTCCAGGATTACCAGCGGACCCGTGGTGTCGGTCTGATCGATGAAAAGATTGGCGCGATAGCGCGGCGGCACCTCCTCTTCGTTCCGCCGTATGGCGCGCGCAAAGGACCGGACGCTTTCCAGCAGATCGGTATTGAGATCGTCGATCCAGTTGCGCAGCTCCGGATAGTCCCGGAAAGGTTCGATGAAAGCAGGCGCTTCGGTGCTGATGATTCCTGCCAGCGTTTCGCGGTCCAATTCGCCGATGGCGGCATCTAGGCCCGCCTTGAGCTTGCTGACCTCCTGCTCGAACAGAGCCAATTCGTCCTGCAGCTGGTGGCGCTGCTCGGCGCGCGCAGTCGACTCCGGCCGGTCGGCCAGCCGCAACTTATCTTCGGTCCGGACCAGGTCGAAACCCGCCGCGCGCGCGGTCCGTTCGAGATGGTCGCGCAGGGTGGCGATTTCCGTCTCGGTCTCGCGCTTCAGGGAATCGGCCCGCGCCTTATGAACATCGCCATTCAGCGCGGCCGACATCATCTTTTGTAGCCGGCGCAGATAGTATTCGAGATGCTCCTTGAAGCGGCGCCCTTCGCCCGGCAGGAGGGAGAAGGCGAAGGGTTCGCGCTCGGTCCAGAAATTCGTCAGATAGAGCCAGTCGAGGCGTTTCAGATGCGGCAATTGCGGCCGCGAGCGTAGATATTCGATGGTGGTCGACATCCGGCCGCAGCGGTCTTCGCCGAGGACAAAGACGTTGAATCCCGGCCCACTGATCGACAGCGCGAGGTCGAGCGAATCATGTGCCCGGGCATGGCTGCTGAGCTTGAAGGTATCGGCCGGTCCCTCGCCTGCGGCAGGTAGGGGGAATGCTACCTCTTCCGGGCTCAGCTTCAGGATCTTTGCGTCGCGGATCGAAGACGAACTGGGCGTCATTCTGCTGCCGAGGAGATCGATGAAGGACGGTAACCGGACTAGAACACCCCTGTAATACCGCCAGTTCCGATTTGACCCGAGAAATCGGCGAGCTCGCATGTCGGTGTGAGTGTGGGGGCTTGTCCCTCCTCCCTGACGATGCCGGGCGCTTCGCCAGCGGCCTTTCGAGGGCGGGCAATGCCGCGGGACAATCACAGATCGCAACTTTCCGGCCTTTCGCGGTTTGGTGCGATAGCCATATCCGGGCCAATGCCGAACACGGAATGCAACAGCGAAAGGAAATGCGACATGCCTGCCAAATCCAAAGCCCAGCAGAAAGCGGCTGGTGCCGCCTTGGCCGCCAAACGGGGCGACATGAGCAAGAGCAAGTTGCGCGGCGCCTCCAAATCCATGGCCTCGTCGATGAGCGAGCGGGAATTAAAGGAACTGGCCGGAACCAAGCGCAAAGGCAAGCCGGAGCACGACCGCGAGCGCTGATCGTGCCGGTTGCATGTGCCCCGTGGGTCAGGAGAGATCTTTCAGGATATCGATGAGCTCGTGGCTGCCTTCCTGATCAGCCTCTGCACGGCCGAGGATGACCTTGTCCTCGTCCAGGATTCGTTTGAGCTCGGTGCGGGCGCGGGATACGCGGCTCTTGATGGTGCCCAGCCGGCAACCGCACACTTCCGCGGCCTGCTCGTAGGAGAGGCCGCTGGCGCCGACGAGAATAAGGACCTCGCGCTGATCCGGCGGCAGTTGCCAGAAGGCGCGCCGAAAATCGGAGAACTCCATATGGGCTTGCTGCGGCGGTGCTGTGTGTTGCGCAGTTTCTGCTTCCCCTTCCAGGGGTATGGCGCGGCTGTGCCACTTCCGGCTGTCGTTATAATAGTGATGGCGCAGAATGGTGAAGATCCATGCCCGGAAGTTCGTGCCCGGCGTGAATTGCTCGGAGGCAGCGAGCGCGCGGGCAACCGCTTCGTGCACCAGATCGTCGGCCAGGTCCGGGTTGCGGGTAAGCGAACGGGCGAAGGCACGCAGATGAGGCAGCGATTCCAGGAGCGCTGCGCGAAAATCAAACTCTTCCGCTTCCGAATGGGTGGGCATGTCTATCCATAAATTCAGAGGTCGAGGTCACCGAAGGCGAGCGGCCTATGGCTAGATCGGCTGATGATGCTCGCTTCAACTAACGCGGCGGGCTCCCCTTGGACTGGCTTGCTCACTAATATGTGTAAGCGCGACAGTCACCAAATATTGTGGGGACGTTTCGGGAGGGGCCGCTAAAATGTCGAGTTCGGGATGCGGGGACTGTATGCCGGTGATGCCCAGGCGGGCGGGGGAGTGAGCGGCTATGGCCTTGCTGGATACGGTTGGTAGCCGGCTCGTTGTGCTTTTCTCGCTGGTTCTTCTTATACCTAGCGCTTATGGGCTCAGCGAGGCGGTGCGCCATTTCTGGCAGCAGGAGGAATTTGCCTATGGCTCGGTCGAGCGCTATGCGGCCCTCGCCGCTACGAATGTCGCTGCGCGGCTCGATGACGTTACGCGACTGGCTGTCAGTCTGAGCCAGGAAGATCTGCTGCTGCAGGCAGCCGATACGCCGGATCGGATGCAGAACTGCTCGACGCTGCTGGCGCGCGCCATACGTCCCTATCCGATCTACAGCAACGCGATGCTGTTCGACGTGAAGGGCAAGCCGATCTGTGGCGCGCGGATGGAGCAGGGCGACATTCAGGTGCAGGATCGCCCATGGTTTCAGACCGTCTTGTCGCGTAAAGATGTCGCCATCAGCGGCTACTTGACTGCGCGTGGCACCGGTGAATCGGCGATGATTTTCGGCATGCCGGTGATGGACGAGGCGGGGCGGCTCAAGGCTGTCCTGGCCCTCGCCGTGCGAACGGCCTGGCTGCAGCCCCGCGCGATGACGGAGGGAATGACGACCGGCCAGGTCCTTTCCATCCTGGACAAGTCCGGCCTGGCGGCGCCGGATGATCAGGAGGCAGTCCAATATCTGCCGCCGCAAAGCGACCTCACCGGGCTGCTCGCGAGCGATCTCCAGCGCTTCCAGGTGCGGGGGCGGGATGGCCTATCGCGGATCTATGCCGTCGATCGGATCGGCCAATACGACCTTTATGTCGTTCTCGGCCAGAGCAGAAGCACGATCATCGATCCGCTTTGGCGTGACCTTGTCATTCAATGTTCGGTCCTTTTGCTGATCTTCTGCTCGGGACTGCTTATCGTGGCGGTGGGAGCCCGTCTCCTGATTACCCGCTGGACCGAGAAATTGTCTCGGATGGCGCGCGACTATCTAGGCGCCCGTCAGGTCTCCCTGCGCAAGATGGTATGGGCGCCCGCCGAATTCCGGAAACTGAGCGAGTCCATCCAGGAAATGGGCAGGCGGGTAGACGAACATGAACTCCAGCATCTCCAGTCGCTGGATGCGAAACGAGAGATGCTGCGCGAGCTGCATCATCGCGTCAAAAACAACATGCAGATCGTCAATAGCTATCTCAATCTCTACGCCAGGACAGCACGGACCAGCCTCTTTCGCTCGGAAATAGAGGAGCTGCAATTGCGCACGAGTGCATTGGCGCTTGTGCAGCGCCATCTCTATGATGACGAAAACCTCAGGGAGGTCCGGATCGCTCCCATTTTGAGCCAGCTTTGCCACCACTTCTCCAATCGGACCGGACAAGGCACGGATCTCTCCTTTACGACCAGCCACGTTGACGCTTCGCTCGCGGCTGACAGGGTGGTCTCCTTGGTTTTGCTCGTGACCGAGGTGGTCTCTCGCGTCCTCTATCTGGCACACGCCAAGGGGCAGGAAGGACAAGTCGCCTTGTCCCTCGGGCAGAGCGATTACGATACCAACTATCTACGGATCATCGCTCAGGGACTCGACCCAGCTCTTTCAACGGGGGTGACGTCAAAAGACCGGCCGATGATAACGGCTTTCATCAAGCAGTTGCGCGCGCATATCATGCTCAGCGAAGAGGCGCCGTTCGAGATCCGCATCGTTTTCCGGTCACATGAATTTGAATTGCCGTCCAAGCCTGCCGCCATCGCACACGGCAGGCCGGGCGGAGCGTAGACGAGCCGAGGACTTACGGGCTGGGTACGGCAGCGGCAGGAGCCAATAAGGCCGGCTGCCCCGCCATTGAGGGCGATCAGTGGCCAGACGTCCAGTACAACGTCGCTGCCCCGACCAACACGATCGCAAGTATGAACGAGACGACCAACACGGTGGCGACACGGCCACTGATGACCCCGGCCCGTGCCTTGGTCGGGTTTACCTTGGGGCCTTCATGTTCCGCCATGTCTGCCTCCTTTCCTTGCATCAAGTTCGATATGCGCTTTGCAAGCTGCCATGGCAGATGACCCTGCCGGCGCCTTCGCCTGGTTGCGATAGACGTAGCCGCCGCGGCGACCAGCAAGGCCTCTGCCCGGTCCCGCTATGGCCAATTTCCTATGCCGCCATGGGAAGTGGCAGGCCGGTCCCGTCAAATGATACCGAGCAGGGCGAGCACAATCAGGATGACCAGCAGAGCTCCTAAGCCGCCGCTCGGGTAATAGCCCCAGCCGCTGCTATAGGGCCAGGCCGGCAGTGATCCTATCAATAGGAGAATGAGGATAATGAGAAGGATCGTTCTGATCATTGCATCATTCCTTTTGCACGAAGCCGCGAGGATTAATGCAAAGCAAGTGATGGTTGTTCCAATTTCCGTTCTTGAACTCAGCGGCTGCCATGTGAGGCCCGGCGGCCTGATATCTGCCGGCCATCGTCGCTGTCCTGAACCGCTGGCGCTTCACGGCCGCGTAATGACGTGTTCCCCTGCCTGAAGCCAGGTGGGATCGGCCGCAGGAAGATGCGCTGCAATCGGGGAATCTTGTTCTTAAGGCCGGCGGTTATTTCCTCGATCGCATTCTCGAGTTCGCCGGTTGACATGTCGTCCCGGAAATCAACCGAGAGTGCGAGCAATACATCGTCCGGCCCGAAATGCATGGTGAGGAGATCACCGACACCGTCGACGCGGTCATCCTGCGAGAGGATATGGCGGATCCGACGTAACGTTCGCGGAGAGGCGCTCTCGCCGATCAGGAGACTGCGGGTCTCGCTCGCCAGGATAACGGCGGCGCCGATAAGGAGCAGACCGATGATGATCGAAGCGCCGGCATCGTAGAGAGATGTGCCGGTGAATAGCGTCAGGCCGAGACCCATCGCGGCGATGATCAGGCCGATGACCGCCGCGCCGTCTTCCATCAGAACGGCGAAGATGCCGGGGTCCTTGCTGCGGAGCAGGGCCGTCAGCGGGGATGCCGCCCCTTCGGTCCGGTTGAATTGGCGCCATGCCGCCAGAAAGGGCAATAGTTCGAAGATGAAGGCAAGACCGAGAACCAGAAAATTCACCCAGGGATCGATCAGTTCCACCGGATGCTGCAGCCGCATAACGCCTTCATAGATCGTCAGGGCGCCGCCAAAGGCAAAAATCAGGATCGCGACAATGAAGGCCCAGAAATAGAACTCCATGCCATAGCCGAAAGGGTGCCGTCCGTCCGGCGGCCGGCTGGCGCGGCGATAGCCGTAGAGCAGCAGGATTTGATTGCCCGTATCGACGCTGGAATGAATCGCTTCGCCGAGCATCGCCCCGCTGCCGCTCCAGAGAGCGGCGGCAAATTTGCTGATGGCAATGGCGAGATTGCCCGCGAGGGCAGCATAGATGGCTGCCTTGGAGCTCTGCTGGGGCATGTCAAGCTTTCGTGAAGTGCCTAAACTGCGGCGGCTACCGGAAAATCGTCATCGCAGAAACCGGCGAGGAGGCCAGCTGTTCCGGCCGCCTGCATCACTCCCGCATGAAAGGCGTGGACAGATCGGCGGGCGTGCCGGCGGGCTGCCCCGCTATCGGCAACGGGTGGCTGCGGGCGTCACTGGCTGGGGTGGTCGTGCTTTGCCGAGCGGGCGCCAAGTTTGCGTGCCCACTGGCCTGGCCAGAAGGCGATCACGAAGATGAACAATACGAACAGGAGCACCGCGATCGCCATTTGGATGACGCCGAAATTCGGGGCGTCTTTTTCGAAGAACCAGCCCGCGATGACGCCGCCAAGCAGCAGCAGGAAACGAACGATCAGATTCAACATTGAAAGACCCCGACATCCAGCAAGAATACAATCGTAATAATCTTCGAGTGAATCGCCCCGTCAGCATTGATATAGATCAGCGCCGAGAAGCGAATTCAACCTGCCGGTTACAAGTTAACTTCCGGCAGTCCTCCCCCTTGGGCGCTGGGGACCGGGTGCTGGGCGCCCTCCGCAGCGTTGCCCGATAAGACGAAAAAGCCTTCGCAGCTTGATTTGGGTCAAAGTGACCATGGTCCCGCACGCCTAGCTTTTAACATATTGGAAAGTAATTGGTCTCGATCTGATCGAGCGGGGAGAGGTCGCGGTGACATCAGCTACTTATGTTGCAGAACAGAGCGAACAGCAGCGCTCCGGCAAGCTTGCGCTGCTGCCGCTGATCGCCCTGGTGGTGGGCTCCATGATCGGTGGCGGTGTCTTCAACCTGCCCAGCGACATGTCGCGCCAAGCGTCGCCGGGCGCCATTCTGATCGGCTGGCTCATCAGCGGCGTCGGTATGTTGATGCTGGCTTTCGTGTATCAGGGGCTGGCGACGCGCAAGCCGACACTCAACACTGGCCCCTATGCCTATGCCAAGGCGGGGTTCGGCGAATTTGTCGGCTTCAACAGCGCCTGGGGATATTGGATCAGCGCTTTTCTCGGCAATGTCGCCTATGCCGTAGCGATCTTCTCCGCCTTGTCCTATTTCCTTCCGGTGTTCGGGGGCGGCAACAATCTGGCATCGATCATCGGCGCCTCCGTCTGCCTTTGGCTGGTCCACATTCTTGTCCTGAACGGGATCAGAGGCGCCGCCTTTGTCAATGTCGTCACGACCATCGCCAAGCTGGTGCCGATCATCGTCTTTCTGCTGATCGCCCTGATCGCCTTTCATTGGGACAAGTTCAATTTCGATTTCTGGGGTCAGGCGGGCGGCGCGGCGGCGACGGCTGGCAGCGAAGTGACGCTGGGCTCCGTCGCCGAACAGGTGCGCAGCACCATGCTCGTCACCCTATGGGTCTTCATCGGCATCGAGGGCGCCAGTGTTTATTCGGCGCGGGCCGCCGATCGGGCGGATGTGGGGCGCGCGACCATCCTGGGCTTCGCAGGGGCCTTGGCAATCTATGTCTTGGTCTCCCTCCTGTCGCGCGGCATCGTGAGCCAAGCGGAACTCGCCCAGCTCAAGGTTCCCTCCATGGCCGGCGTGCTGCAGTCGGTGGTGGGCGAATGGGGGGCGGCGCTGATCAGCCTCGGCCTGATCGTCTCCGTCGGCGGCGCCTTCCTGTCATGGACCCTGCTCAGCGCGGAAATTCCCTATGCCTGCGCCAAGGACGGCACTTTCCCGAAATGGTTTGCGGCGGAGAATGCCAACGGCGCGCCGGTCAACTCGCTCTGGGTGACCAATGGCCTCATTCAGGTCTTCCTGCTGCTGACCTTCTATTCGCAGAACGCCTATAATTTCTTCTATTACATCGCTTCCGTCGCCATCCTGCCGCCTTACGTCCTCTCCGGTGCCTACGCGCTCAAGTTGACCCTGACCGGGGAGACTTACGAGAACGGCGATTCGCGCCGCCTGCGTGACATGCTGGTCGGCGCGGTCGCGACCTTGTACGGCCTCTGGCTGGTCTATGCCGCCGGCCTTGCTTATCTGCTGATGTGCACCGTGCTGTTTGCACCCGGCATCCTGGTCTATCTCCGTGCCCGCCGCGAGAACAAGGGCCGCGTCTTCTCGGCTATGGAAGCGCTTCTTGCGATCGCCATGCTGCTGCTGGCGGCGCTCGCGGGCTGGTTGATGTGGACCGGTTATATCAGCCCGCTCTGATGGCGAGCTGACCCACTCCGCTGCGATATCTGACGGCGGCTCGTCGCCCGCTGCATCAAGAAGGAGACCTTTCATGCGCACATTCGGCGTGCACTCGGAAATCGGCAAATTGAAGACGGTGATGGTATGCCCGCCCGGCCGCGCCCATGAGCGGCTGACGCCGGGCAATTGCCATGAATTGCTCTTCGACGACGTCATCTGGGTACAGGAGGCAAGGAAGGATCATTACGATTTCGTCACCAAGATGCAGGAACGCGGCGTCGAGGTGCTCGACTTCCCGGTCTTGCTTGGCGAAACGCTGACGGATCCGACAGCGCGCGCCTTTGTTCTCGATCGGCGGGTCAGGGCAAACACCGTCGGGCCCGGCACCGCCGCCGTCCTGCGTCCCTGGCTCGACTCGCTCTCCGGCCCGGAGCTGGCAGGATATCTGATCGGCGGCTTGGCGATTCAGGACATTCCCGCGAGCGAGAGCCAGCGCATGCTGGCGGAAGCGGTCGGCGGCACCTCGTTTCTCATTCCGCCCCTGCCGAATGCCCTGTTCCAGCGCGACTCCTCCTGTTGGATCTATGGCGGCGTCACCTGCAACCCGATGTACTGGCCGGCACGCAAGCCGGAATCGCTGCTCCAACGCGCCGTCTATAAGTTCCACCCGACCTTCAAGGGCGCTGACTTCAAGTTCTGGTTCGGTGATTCGGACGAGGATTTCGGGATGGCGACGCTGGAAGGTGGCGACGTCATGCCGATCGGCAAGGGTGTGGTGCTGATCGGCATGGGGGAGCGCACGACCCGCCAGGCTGTCAGCCAGGTAACGCGAGAACTCTTTGCCAACGGCGCGGCCACACGGGTAATTGCCTGCAACATGCCGAAAAGCCGCGCGGCGATGCATCTCGATACCGTTTTCAGTTTCTGCAATTACGATATCTGCACCGTCTTCAAGGAAGTGGTCGATGAGATCCAGTGCTACAGCTGGCGTCCGACCGACGGGGAGGGCGGCATGGAGATCCACAAAGACAACGCCCCCATGCTCGATGTCGTGGCTCAGGCACTGGGTCTGAAAAAGCTGCACATCGTGCAGACAGGCGGAAATGCCTGGGAGGCCGAGCGCGAACAATGGGACGACGGAAACAATGTCGTCGCACTCGAGCCCGGCGTCGTCGTCGCCTATGATCGCAATACCCATACAAATACCCTGCTGCGCAAGGCCGGCATCGAGGTCATCACCATCCGCGGCGCCGAGCTTGGCCGCGGCCGTGGCGGCGGCCATTGCATGACCTGCCCGATCTGGCGCGAACCGGCCTATTGAGCCGGCATATTCCATCAGAAGGATACGATCATGAGCCTCAACCTACGCAATCGCTCGCTCCTCACCGTTCAGGATTACACGCAGCGCGAATTTCAATATCTGCTGGATCTCGCGCGCGACCTTAAACGGGCCAAATATTCCCGCACCGAGCAGGAGCATTTGAAAGGCAAGGAGATCGTCCTCATTTTCGAAAAGACCTCGACCCGGACGCGTTGCGCCTTCGAAGTCGCCTGCCACGACCAGGGTGCGCATGTCACCTATCTGGATCCCTCGGGGTCGCAGATCGGGCATAAGGAGTCCGTCAAGGACACGGCACGCGTGCTGGGCCGCATGTATGACGCGATCGAGTTCCGCGGCTTTTCCCAGGCCGCGGTCGAAGATATCGCCAAATATGCCGGCGTTCCCGTCTATAACGGCCTGACGGACGAGTATCACCCCACTCAGATGCTGGCAGATGTCATGACCATGCGCGAGTATAGCGACCGCCCGATTCATGAGATCAAATACGCCTATGTAGGCGATACCCGTTCGAATATGGGGCATTCGCTGATGATCGTCGGCTGCCTGATGGGCATGGACGTGCGGCTTTGCGGACCGAAAGAGCTTTGGCCGACGGAGGAATACGTGAAGATCGCCCGCGCGCTGGAGGCGAAATACGGCGCCAAGCTGACGTTGACGGACGATCCGAAGCAGGCCGTGGCCGGCGTGGACTTCGTCCATACCGATGTGTGGGTATCGATGGGCGAACCCAAGGAGGTCTGGGCGGAACGCATCAAGCTGCTGCGACCCTATCAGGTGAATGCGGAGCTGATGAAGGCGGCGGGGAATCCGCGGGTCAAGTTCATGCATTGCCTGCCGGCCTTCCACAACCTCGAAACCAAGGTGGGCCAGGACATTCATGAGCATTTCGGCCTGACCGCCATGGAAGTGGCCGAAGATGTCTTCGAATCCGAAATGAACATCGCTTTTGAACAGGCCGAGAACCGCATGCATACGATCAAAGCCATCCTTGTCGCGACATTGGGTGACTGAGCCATGGCAAATCGGTACGGGTGCCCAGCGATCGCACGATAGCGGAGAGGTGTAGCCATGCGTATTGTCGTGGCACTCGGTGGCAATGCCCTGTTGCGGCGGGGCGAGCCGTTGACGGCAGAGGCGCAGCGCACCAATGTGAAGATCGCCGCGACCGCCCTGGCCGCGATTCAGCCAGGGAATGAGTTGCTGATTACGCATGGCAATGGGCCGCAGGTCGGCCTGCTGGCGCTGCAGGGCAATGCCTATAAGCCCGACGAAGCCTATCCCCTGGACGTCCTCGGGGCTGAAACCGAAGGCATGATCGGCTACATGATCGAGCAGGAGCTTGGTAACCTCCTGCCTTTCGATGTGCCTTTCGCCACCATCCTGACCATGGTCGAGGTCGACCGTGACGATCCCGGCTTCAAAAACCCCACCAAATTCATCGGCCCCGTCTATGAGGAAGCGGAAGCGCGGCGCCTCGCCGCCGACAAGGGCTGGGTGGTCAAGCAGGATGGACAGAAATGGCGCCGGGTCGTGGCCTCGCCTTTGCCGAAGCGGATTTTCGAGCTTCGCCCGATCCGCTGGCTGCTCGAGCGCGGCACCGTCGTGATCGCTGCGGGGGGCGGCGGCATCCCCACCGTCTATGAAGCCGATCGCCGATTGCGCGGCATCGAGGCCGTGATCGACAAGGATCTCTGCTCGGAACTGCTGGCGCGCGAATTGGCGGCGGACCTGTTCATCATGGCGACCGATGTCGAGGCGGTCTTTATCGATTGGGGCAAGCCCACCGCCAAGGCGATACGCGCTGCCACACCGAAGGACATGCGGACTTTTTCTTTTCCCGCAGGCTCCATGGGGCCGAAAGTGGAGGCCGCCTGCCATTTTGCCGAAGCGACCGGAAAAGCTGCGGCGATCGGCGCATTGAAAGATCTGCCGGCCATCCTCAGGGGAGAGGCCGGAACGACGATTGCCGGCACGGCCGCCGGCTTGGCCTGGGCGTGAGGCGTTAGGGCGTGGAAGACGACCGCCAGAAGGAACGCTGAAGCGGGTTGCATAAAGGAGGTGCCGCCGGCAAGGCGGCCGCGGCCCGTCGTGAGGTCACGAAGGCCGTGTCGGCACTTCCGGAAAAGGGGGATTGCATATGAGTGCGAAGATCACCCGCTGCCATATTCTTATCCTTGCCGCATCCATGGCTATCGCGCTCGCCGCCTGTTCGAAGGAGGAGCCGGCCGCGCCGCCGCCCCGGATGGTGCGCGTGGTCAAGATCCAGCTGGAGGAATCCGGCATCGGCGGCAATGCCAGCGGCGTCATCCAGTCGCGGTATAATGCGCAGGTCGGCTTTCTGGTCGGCGGACGCCTGATCGAGCGCCGCGCCGATATCGGCATGACGGTGAAGAAGGGCGACGTTCTCGCCCAGCTCGACGCCACCGACTACAAGAACAAGCTGACGGCCAGCCAATCGCAGGTGACTGCGGCGCAGAGCGAAATAGCCCAGGCCGTACCGCAAGAGGCGCGCCTTCGCACCTTGCTGAAGGACGGATTTACCACCCAGGCTGATTACGACAAGGCATTGCGGGGATTGAATGTGGCGCAGGCCAAGCTGCAAGAGGCCAATGCCAATCTGCGTCTGGCCCAGGATCAAGTGAAGTATACGACGCTGCTGGCCGACACGGACGGCGCCATCACGGCGACCGGCGCCGATCCCGGCCAGGTGGTCAATGCCGGCCAGATGGTCGTGCAGATATCGCAGCTCGATGCGCGCGAGGCGGTATTCTCCCTCGGCGAGCGTGCCATCACTTTCATCAACCGGGTGCCGGTGGTGCATGTGGCCCTGCAATCCGATCCGACCATCGCGACGGACGGCGCAATCCGTGAAATCTCGCCGACTGCCGACCCGGTCACCGGCACGTATACCATCAAGGTCGCCCTTCCCGAGCCGCCTGAGGCCATGCGTCTCGGTGCCGTGGTGACGGGCAGCGTCGACTTGAAAGGCGACGAGGTCGCCGTCATACCGACCACGGCACTGCTGCAATCGGAAAAGGAACCGGCCGTCTGGGTCGTCGTCACGGAAGGGGACCAGACCGTGGTGCGCAGCCGATCCGTCAATGTGGCGCGCTTTGATCCCGACAGCGTCATCGTTTCCGGCGGTTTGAAGGATGGCGACGTTGTCGTCACCGCCGGCGTCAACTGGCTTGCCAATGGTGAAAAGGTCTCCCTCCCGGCGGAGACGGCGCAATGATCGGTTTCAACCTTTCCGACTGGGCCCTGCGCCACAGACCGCTGGTTGTCTTCTTCATGATCGTTTGCGCGGCCGCGGGGGCCGCTTCATATCTGCGGCTGGGCCGGGAAGAGGATCCGGCCTTTGCCATCAATACCATGGTCGTAAGGACTCTTTGGCCCGGCGCCACCACGGCGGACATGATGGAGCAGGTGACGGACCGGCTGGAGAAGAAGCTTCAGGAGACGCCAAGTCTTGATTACCTGAAGAGCTATACCAAGCCGGGCGAATCGGTCGTCTATGTGAACGTCCTTGATTCAACGAATCCCAAGCTGCTCGGCGACATCTGGTACCAGGTGCGCAAGAAGGTCGCCGATATTCGTGCCTCCCTGCCGGCCGGCACGCAAGGTCCCTATTTCAATGACGAGTTCGGCGATGTCTATGGGGTGATTTACGGCCTGACCTTCGACGGCTTCACGCTTCGCGAGGTGCGCGACTTTGCCGAACAGGCGCGTACCTCCTTCCTGGCGCAGCCGGATGTTGCCAAGGTCGAGATCTTCGGCGCGCAGGACGAAAAGTTCTACCTGACCATCTCGCCCAAGAAGCTCGCCGCCCTGCAGCTCAACCTGAACGATGTCCTGGCGGCGATCGCAAACCAGAATGTGGTGGTTCCGGCCGGAGTCATGCACACCGACAAGGAGGAATACCTTGTCGAGGTTTCCGGCGCTCTGGTCGCGGCCGACAGCCTGAGGCAAATCAATCTTTTCATCAATGGCCGTTTCTATAAGCTCAATGAACTCGCGCTCGTCCAGCATGGCTATGCCGATCCGCCGCAGAAGATGTTTCAGGTCAACGGACGACAGGCAATCGGTCTCGGAATTTCGATGCGCGCCGGCGGAAATGTGCTGCGGATGGGTGACGATCTGAAAAGGATCGCTGCCGGCATCGAACAGCGTTTCCCGATCGGACTGAACCTGTCGCTTGTCTCAGATCAGCCACAAGTGGTGAAGGAGGCGATCGGCGGCTTCACAAAGGCGCTTCAGGAGGCAGTTCTCATTGTTCTCGGCGTCAGCTTCATCAGCCTCGGCTTGCGGGCCGGGCTGGTGGTCGCCTGCAGCATTCCGCTCGTGCTCGCCATCGTCTTTCTCGGCATGGAGATGATGGGGACGAGCCTGCAGCGAATCTCGCTCGGCGCGCTGATCATTGCGCTCGGCCTGCTGGTCGACGACGCCATGATCACGGTCGAGATGATGATCGCCAAGATCGAGGAGGGATACGACAAGGCGAAGGCGGCAACTTTCGCTTATACTTCCGTCGCCTTCCCCATGCTGACCGGTACCCTGGTGACGGCCTTCGGCTTCCTGCCGATCGGCTTCGCGCAGAGCGGCGTCGGCCAGTATTGCTTTTCGTTGTTCTCCGTCATCCTGATCGCGCTGCTGATCTCCTGGATCGTCGCCGTGGTCTTCTCGCCTCTTATCGGTGTATTCGTCCTGCCGGCCAAGCTGAAGAGCAAGCATGGCGATGGCACGAAAAGGCCCGGCATCGTCAGCCGCGCCTTTAAGGTCATGGTCATTGGCTGTATGCGCTTCAAGTATGTCACCATTGCCGTGACACTGCTGCTTTTCGGTCTTTCACTCTATGCCACACGATACGTGCAGCAGCAGTTCTTTCCGGCTTCAGACCGGCCGGAACTGCTGGTCACCATGACCCTGAACAAGAACGCCTCGATCTTCGCCGCCCGGTCGGAGGCGACGCGCTTTACCAAGCTGCTGGAGGGCGATCCGACCATCGAGCGCTATTCCAGCTATATCGGCGGTGGTGCGATCCGCTTCTATCTGCCGCTGGACGTGCAGCTGGACAATGCCTTCTTGACGCAATTCGTCGTGGTTGCCAAGGGATTGAAGGAGCGCGACGCCCTGCTTGAAAAGCTCAGCAAGGAACTCAACGACGGCTTTCCAGATGTAACCGGCCGCGTCTCGCGCCTGGAACTGGGCCCGCCCGTAGGCTGGCCCGTGCAGTACCGCGTCAGCGCCGAAACGACCGACCAGGTGCGGACTGCCGCAGATCAGCTGGCACGTATCCTGCGCGCATCGCCTTATACCTCGCTGGTGAATTTCGACTGGGGCGAAAAGACCAAGACGATTCGTCTCGCCGTCAACCAGGATGCCGTCCGCAAGGCAGGGTTGAGCTCGGAGGACGTTTCCCGGGCTCTGAACATGATCCTCTCCGGTGTAACGGTTACCCAGATTCGTGACTCCATTTACCTCATCGATGTAGTGGCCCGGGCGCCGGAGGATGAGCGGCTTTCGCTGAAATCCCTACAGAATTTGCAGCTCAGCCTCGGCGGCGGACGGTCCATTCCCTTGGCCCAGCTGGCCACGGTCGAATACGCCCTGAGCGAAGGCTATATGTGGCGCCGCGACCGTCTGCCAACCATCACGGTACAGGCCGACGTGGTCCCTGGCATCCAGCCGCCGACGGCCTATGCCTTGAACGCGACCGCCGTTTCGGCGTTGCGGAAGACGCTGCCGCCAGGCGTGGGCATCGTCGAGGGCGGCACGGTCGAAAGCAGCGCCAAGGCCAACGCATCGATCGTCGCTCAGCTGCCGCTGATGGCGCTGTTGATGCTGATTGTCTTGATGTTCCAGTTGCAAAGCTTCCAACGCCTGTTCCTTGTGCTCAGCGTGGCGCCGCTGGGGATCATCGGTGTTGTCGTCGCCTTGCTCTTCACCCATACGCCCATGGGATTCGTGTCTATTCTCGGCATCATCGCGCTGATCGGCATGATCATCCGCAACTCCGTCATTCTGATCGACCAGATCGAGCATTTCCGCGCCGCCGGCAAGTCGGGCTGGGATGCCGTGATCGATGCCGCAGACCACCGGCTGCGCCCCATCATGCTGACCGCCGCCGCGGCGATCCTGGGCATGATTCCGATCATGCATGACGTGTTCTGGGGGCCCATGGCCTATGCGATCGTGGGCGGGCTGACCGGGGCGACGCTGCTGACGATGCTGTTTCTGCCGGCGCTCTATGTCGCCTGGTTCGGCATCAAGGAGACGCATAATCCACCTATGGAACGGTCAGCGGACGAGCCATTGCAAACAGCCGCGTCCTGAGCGGCACGGCGGATATCAAGTCGAAGCCCGGAATCTCGACGTGGGAGATCTTCAATGGTGGCGGCCCCCGGCGTTACCGAAGGGGCGAAAAGCTGTTAAAATCGGCCCCGATAGCCAGGCCGGCCGAGCTATTCCGGCAGCCCTGCTGACCGCATCGGATCGGTGCGGAAGATAGCGGAAGGGCTTAAGCCGCCATCCCGGCTACGGCGCGGCGCGCTGTATGGCGAGGGGTGCTTGATGCAGGTCAAAACGACGGCCGGCGCACCGCTTACAGTGTTTGGTATTCCGGGAGACGGGTCGCAAGGGAGATTGCCATGAGCACAGGAAAATTGCTGACACCGGCTGAACTCAAGCAGGTCACTGAACAGGCTGAGATGGCCAAAGCGAAAGAACTGACTGAGCGGCTTAACAAGCAGGCCGAGGAACAGAAAGACCTGAAGCATATCTTCATGGACCGGGAAATTCATCCGCAGGCCTTCGAGCGGGTGAATGCGGCGGTTCGCCGCGCGGCGGAGCAGGGCATTCACGAAATCCAGGCTTTCGTCTTCCCCGCCACCTACTGCAATGACAAGGGACGGCGGATCAACAATCTCGAGCATGACTGGCCGGATTCCCTCGAAGGCTTCGCAAAGCGGGCCTATGAATTCTATGTCAAGGAATTGCAGCCGCTCGGCTATAAACTGCGCGCCCAGGTGCTGGATTATCCGCATGGCATGCCCGGCGATATCGGCATCTTTTTGAGCTGGTAGAAATGCCGCGCGATGATGCGGGCCGGCCGGTCGCGGTTTCGAATCCCGGCCCATCTGATGAAGCCGGGAGGCGCATATGAAAGCTGGCAAGAAGGGTGGCGCGGACAAGAGTCGGGGCGCGCAGCTCCAGGCGGAAGATGCCAAGCTGAAAACGGGCGATTACGAACGTGAACTGGCCAGGCTCCATATAGAACTCGTCAAGCTTCAGCTTTGGGCGGTCGAGAAGGGCCGGAAGATCTGTATCCTGTTCGAAGGGCGTGACGGTGCCGGTAAGGGCGGTGTCATCAAGGCCATCACGGAGCGCGTCTCGCCGCGAGTCTTTCGTGTCGTCGCTTTGCCGGCGCCGACCGAACGCGAGAAGTCGCAGATGTATATCCAGCGGTATATCCCGCATCTGCCGGCGGCCGGCGAGGTCGTTATTTTCGACCGCAGCTGGTACAACCGCGCGGGCGTCGAGCGGGTCATGGGATTCTGCACCGAGGACCAGGCCCGGCACTTTCTGCAGATGGCACCCAGCGTCGAGAAGGCAATCATCGATTCCGGCGTCATTCTGCTGAAATACTGGCTCGAGGTCAGCGAGAAGGAGCAGACGCGGCGCCTGCAGGGGCGTATCCATGACCGCCGCAAGATCTGGAAGCTCTCGCCGATGGATCTGAAATCATATAGCCGCTGGTACGATTATTCCCGTGCGCGGGACGAGATGTTTGCGGCAACCGACAGTTCCTGGGCTCCCTGGTACGTTGTCCATTCGGATGACAAGAAGCGTGCGCGGCTGAGCATCATTGCCCATTTGTTGCGGCACATTCCCTATGAAGAGGTACCGCGCCCGAAGGTCAAGCTGCCAAAGCGACAAAAACCGCATGGCTACCAGGAACCGGACTATCCGTATAAGGTCGTGACGGAATTGCCCTGGCAGCCGTAGGGCGACCGGCCGACCGGGCGAGGCCGGCGCGCAAAGAATGTCATGTGATGGATTTGTGTCGGCCGTTGTCTGTAACCGGCCCGATGGTTGCTGCAGCAGGATCGCTGTGCCATCCTCCTTGTGCCATGCAAGAGGTCGTCCGCCTGCGATTGATTTGGGTCAAAGCGGCTGCTCGGACGGCCTTATAGGCTGCGCGGAAAGACGGATATCCGAAGATAATATCGAGCAGAGCGTCACAGTCTGGCGGCGTGTGGGGGGTAGATCCGGAAGCCTGAGGAGGGCCGCGTCATGATGTCGTCGTCTGGTTTGAACCCGTTGCAGGACTACCTCGTCGATACATGGCAGCGCTGGGTGCTCAGCCTCGATATCTTGCGCGAGCGCGGCAACATCTACTTCAAGCAGGCCGGGCGCGAGGCGCCGCATGTGCTCAAATTCGATCTCGAACTGGTATGTGACGGACGCAAGCTGCCGCGCCCGGTCAATTATCTGCTTGTGCACGTGCTTCCACCGGCCGATGTCGAGCAAGACCCGGCGAAGCCTCCCATTATCGTCGTCGATCCGCGTGCCGGACATGGGCCCGGCATCGGCGGCATGAAGCAGGATAGCGAGATCGGTGTCGCGCTGGCGGCCGGCCATTCCTGCTATTTCATCGGCTTCCTGCCAAGCCCGGCACCGGGTCAGACGGTCGAGGATGTGTGCCTGGCCGAGGCGACCTTCATCGAGGAAGTGATCGCACTCCATCCGAAGGCGGAGGCGAAGCCGATCATCATCGCCAATTGTCAGGCCGGCTGGCAGATCATGATGACCGCGGCGCTCAGCCCTGAGCTTGCCGGGCCGATCCTGTTGGCCGGTTCGCCACTTTCCTATTGGGCCGGGCATCGCGGCAAGAATCCCCTGCGTTACGTTGGCGGCACGCTTGGCGGGACCTGGCTTACGGCCCTGGCCGGTGACCTTGGCGGCGGCATTTTCGACGGTGCGCATCTCGTCGCAAATTTCGAATCGCTCAATCCCACCAATACCTATTGGCAGAAGTTCTACAATGTCTTTTCGAAAGTCGACACGGAAGCCCAGCGTTTCCTCGACTTCGAAACCTGGTGGGGCAGTCCGGTGCTGCTGAATGCGCAGGAGATGCAATGGATCGCCGACAATCTGTTTGTCGGCAACAAATTGACCGCCGGCGGCATCCGGACATCGGAGGGCACACGGATCGATCTGCGCAATATCAAGTCGCCGATCGTGGTCTTCTGTTCCTGGGGCGATAATATCACCCCGCCGCCCCAGGCCCTGGGCTGGATCATTGATCTCTATGCCGAGGACCGCGATATCGCGGCGGCGGGTCAGACGATCATTTACGCCTTGCACCAGGATATCGGCCATCTTGGCATCTTTGTTTCCGGCAAAGTGGCGACCAAGGAACATGGCGAGTTCGTCAACTGCATGGACATGATCGACATGATGCCGCCCGGCCTCTACGAGGCGATCATCACTGAAGTGGACGCGAAGACGGAGAATGCCGACTTGGTCAACGGGCGCTATCTGTTCCGGCTGGAGGGCCGCCGGCTGGAAGATATTCGCGCCATCTGCGGCCCGGAAAATGACGACCAACGCTTCGCGACGGTCGCCCGGGTCTCGGACATCAATCGCAGCCTCTATGAAACCTTCACGGCGCCGCTTGTCAGGGCCGCCATAACGCCGCCGCTGGCAGAAGCCATGCGCCAGTGGCATCCCAATCGTCTGCGTTTCGCGATGTTCTCTGACCGTAATCCCCTGATGCAGCCGGTTGCGGGGCTGGCGGCATCGGCGCGCGCCGCGCGCCAGCCGGTTGCGCCCGATAATCCCCTGCTGAGCTGGGAGCATGCCCTGTCCAGTTGGATCACCATGTCCTGGGACGGTTATCAGCAGATGCGGGACCTGGCGACCGAGGTGGCTTTCCTCGGCATCTACGGTTCCCCCATGCTGCAGGCGTTGGTCGGACTGGATCCCAGGTCGTCGTCAGATACACGCCTCGTCGAGCGCGATCTGTTTCGCGAGGCGACGGCGTCCCGGCAGCGGGCGTGGCTGGAAGGCCGGTACGAGGAAGGTGGTACGGCCGCCGCCTTGGTCCGGTCGGTCATCTATATTCGCCTGCCGGAGCGCAGCGTGGACGAGCGGGGATTCGCCGCCCTGAAGGCCGTCCGAGCGGCCCAGGCCGCGCATAAGCGGCTGAGCTGGCCGGAAGCGAAATCGTTGATTCGCGATCAGTACCTGCTGCAGCTGGATGAGGAGCGGGCCATCGAGGCGATACCCGGCTTGCTGCCCGAGGCAAGGGAGGACCGCCGCGCTCTGCTCAAGGCGATCAAGCGCGTCATTACCGCGCGAGGCGATCTGCCGCCTGAAAGTCGCAACCGCTTGGCGCGAATCGAAAGCCTGTTCAATCTTGAATTCGCCGAAGAAACCCAAACGAAGGTCGCGCATGCTTGATACGGTCGCAGAACTGCCGAGGCGTCATGAGAAGTATCATCGCCTTATCGCAGCCGCGCAGCAATTGCCGCCCGCCAGGACGGCTGTGGTACATCCTTGCGACGAGGCCTCCTTGGAGAGCGCGATAGAGGCGGCGAAGCTGCGCCTCATTACCCCCATCCTGGTCGGTCCGCCGGCGCGCATCCGCGATGTCGCTGCCCTGGCAGGTTTCGCGATCGACGGTCTCGAGATCGTCGAATCCGCCCATAGCCACGAGTCGGCGGCGAAGGCGGTGGAACTCGTGCGCTGCGGCCGCGCCGAGGCTTTGATGAAAGGCAGCCTTCATACCGATGAACTGATGGGGGCGGTCGTGTCGCGCGAAGCCGGGATTCGGACGGAGCGCCGGATCAGCCACTGCTTCATTATGGACGTACCGGGACACGCGGATGCCCTGATCATCACTGACGCCGCCGTCAATATCGCGCCGAACCTGGAAGAGAAAGTCGATATCGTCCAGAACGCGATTGATCTTGCCCATGCGATGCGCGTCGAGGAGGTGCGGGTGGCGATCCTGAGTGCGATGGAGACGGTATCCTCCAAGGTGCCGTCAACCATCGATGCGGCGGCGCTGTGCAAGATGGCGGATCGCGGCCAGATCACCGGCGCGCTGCTGGACGGGCCGCTGGCGCTCGATAACGCGATCAGCCCCGAGGCGGCGGCGATCAAAGGCATCGTCTCGCCGGTCGCCGGGCGCGCGAATCTGCTGGTGGTTCCGGATCTGGAGGCAGGCAATATGCTGGCCAAGAGCCTCTCTTTCCTGACTGGCGCCGATGCGGCGGGGATTGTGCTCGGCGCCCGCGTGCCGATCATCCTGACCAGCCGCGCCGATTCACTGATGACACGGCTGGCTTCATGCGCCGTTGCCTTGCTGCTTGCAGAGGCGCGCCGCGGCGGCAAAGCCCTGGTACATTGAGGCGATGTCATGACGGAGACGATCAGGCCGGTCCTGGCCGGCAACAAGGCCCTGGTGGTCGGCGTCGCCAATGATCAATCGATCGCCTATGGCTGTGCCAAGGCCTTCCGCATGGCAGGCGCCGAGCTGGCGGTCACCTGGCTCAACGACAAGGCGCGGCCCCATGTCGAGCCTCTCGCAATGGAACTGGGGGCGGCGATCACCGGTGCCCTCGACGTTTCCGTCCCCGGCCAGCTCGAAGCGGTCTTCGAGACGATTGATCGGAGCTGGGGCAAGCTCGACATCCTCGTCCATTCCATCGCCTTCGCCCCGAAGGAGGATCTGCAGGGTGGCCTCCTCGATTGTTCGGCGACCGGCTTCGCCAAGGCGATGGACGTCTCCTGTCATTCCTTCATCCGTATGGCGAAGCTCGCCGCACCCCTGATGAGCGAGGGCGGCACTATGTTTGCCATGAGCTATTATGGCGCCAATCGCGTGGTTCCCAACTACAACGTGATGGGACCGGTGAAGGCGGCGCTGGAGGCGGCCTGTCGCTACCTTGCCTATGAATTGGGGCCCGCCGGCATCCGGGTCCATGCGATTTCGCCGGGGCCCTTGAAGACGCGCGCAGCGTCTGGTCTGAAGGATTTCGAGTTGCTGCTGAATGAGGCGGCGCAGAAGGCGCCGCTCGGTGAACTGGTGGACATCATGGATGTCGGCTTCACCTGCGCCTATCTGGCGACGCCGTTTGCCCGGCGGCTGACGGGCGGCGCCGTCTATGTCGATGGCGGAGCGAATATCGTTGCCTAGAACGGAATTGGCAAAAAGAAGCGTGCGGGGCAACCCGATCATTGACCCAGGATGTTCCCGCCATGTCACATTGTATTGCCGTCCTGAATTCCGGCTCGTCCAGCATCAAATTCGCCCTGTTCGACCTGTCGGGAGGCTTCACGCAGCTCTATCGCGGCCGCATCGAGGAAATCGACCTCGCGGCGCGTCTCAAAGTGGTCGATGCCGGCGGGACGGTTGTCGCCGCACGCGAATGGCGCAACGGTGCATTGACGCATGAGGCGGCAACGCAGGAGATCCTGGCGACCGCGATGCATTTGCGCGGCGGCCATCCGGTTCAAGCGGTCGGCCACCGCGTTGTTCATGGCGGCATGGATTTCAAGGCGCCGACCATGGTCGATGCGGCCGTGTTGCAGGCGCTGCGGAAGCTGATACCACTGGCGCCTCTGCATCAGCCGCACAATCTTGCGCCGATGCAGATCATCGCCGAGGCCGCGCCGCATTTACCGCAGGTCGCCTGTTTCGATACCGCCTTCCATCGCAGCCAGACCGTCGTGGCGCAATCCTTCGCCCTGCCGCGCGCGCTGACGGCGGAGGGGGTGCGACGGTACGGCTTCCATGGCCTGTCTTACGAATTCATCGTTTCGCGGTTGCGCGAAATCGCCCCGGCACTGGCTGAGAGGCGGCTCATCATCGGCCATCTCGGCAATGGCGCGAGCCTCTGTGCTGTGCATGAAGGGCGCAGTGTCGCCAGCACCATGGGCTTCACCGCCGTCGACGGTCTGATGATGGGAACGCGTTGCGGCGCGATCGATCCGGGCGTGCTCTTATACCTCATGGATGAGCATAAAATGGACAGCCACGCCATCACGGACCTGATCTACCGCAAGAGCGGCCTGCTGGGCGTCTCCGGCATTTCTTCCGATATGCGGCAGTTGCGGCAGTCGGACGCGACGGCCGCCAAGGAAGCGATCGATCTTTTCGTCTATCGCATCGTCCGCGAGATAGGCTCGCTGGCGGCGGCGCTGGGGGGCGTGGACGGCCTGGTCTTCACTGCCGGAATCGGTGAAAACGATGCGACGACGCGCCTGGCTGTTGCCGCCGGCTGTACCTGGCTGGGCCTCGCCCTCGATGAGGGGCGCAATGCTGCCGGAAATGGTAGGATCAGCAACGATCGCTCGGCAGTCGAAGCCTGGGTCGTTCCGACGGACGAGGAATATATGATTGCGCGTCACGTCGCCGATACCTTGAAGATGTGCTAGCGAAAGGACGGGGCGGGATGCAGTCGTCAAACACAGGCAAAAGGCAGCCCCCGGCCATCGGCTCCGCTCTCAAAACGCCGCGCGCGGCCGCCCTGGCGGGCTGCATCTTTTCGCTGCTGTTGCTGACCAGCCTTTGGATCCTGCAGCGTTCAACCCCGGACGATCCCCGCGATACCGGGCTCTGGCTGGCCGCCAATGCCAGGAGCGTCGCGCTCGCCCTCAACCTCATCCCCTTTGCCGGCATCGCCTTTCTGTGGTTCATCGGCGTTCTGCGCGATCGGCTGGGAGCGAAAGAGGACCGATTCGTTGCGACGGTCTTTCTTGGCAGCGGCCTGCTCTTCCTCGCCATGCTGTTTGCCGCGGCCGCGGCCGGTGGCGGCCTGATCCTGGCCTATGGCGACCGGCAGAGGGAAACCGATACGGCGGCCTTCGCATTCGGCCGCGCCTTCACATTTTATCTGATGGGCGTCTATGCGTTCCGCATGGCAGCGGTTTTCATGATCACCTCCTCGACCCTGATCCTGTATACCAAAGCTGCCGCGCGCTGGATCGCTGTCGTGGGATATTTGGGGGCCTTGTTCCTGCTGGTGGGGGGTGGCCATTTCCGCTGGACGCTCTTCGTCTTTCCCATCTGGGTCCTGCTGGTCAGCCTCTATATCCTATTTGACAATTTCCACACCGCGAAGCTTTCCGACTAGCAGACCGGCGAGCCGAGGCGATTGCGCCAGGTGAGAACCAACCACGATGCGGGGTTGCGACGGGTTGTTTCTTGATCTCGCGCAAGTTCCGTCTTCTACTGGTGATGTAGTTTTCAAGGCGCGATCCCCTCGCGTCGACCATTCGCTTGCCCCAAGCATCTATCGAGAAGAATATGGCCTTTCATCAGAACTGCTTGCGGCCTGGCACCGTGTATCGCGCGTTCCGGCATCACGCCCTCGGGATCGCTGCGGGAGGCATGAATTGACCACCGAAGCTGGCGTTACGACAGCCGCTGCTGCGAGCCGTGAAGGCACCGCCCCTCCTGGCAATTCGCCGGATGCCTCGGAAGGTCGTGTGCTGGCGGTGCGCGGCGCCGTGATCGATGTCGCCTTTCCGTCGGGTGCGCTGCCCTTGATCGACCACGGCCTGCGGATCGAAGGAGATGGCGGCGTCCCTATTCTGGCCGAGGTTCAGGCGCATCTCGATGCCCATCG
>DATLJB010000051.1:0-28318 GCA_035539075.1 Terriglobia bacterium | reverse complement strand
TCCTGATGATCCTATAATATTGGATATCAATGCTTGGTTAAAAGGGGTGGGCCGGAAGAAGCCCCTCCTGCCTGCATCATAATAGGAATGACGAGAACGCAGATGCAAGCAAGGCCGCTGCCAGTCCGTCATTTCCACGCGATCTCCCCTTCGCCGCATCTCCCTGCGCCGATCAGGGATTTTGCCGATCCCGCGGATTCCGAGCCTGCCGCTCGCGCAGAGCGGGATGCCTCTGCCTAATCGGCCGCTTCTGGCCCACGCGACGCCGCAGCAGCTGTCATCGTATATTGTGACAGCGTCATAGTCGGGACTGGGATAGTCGGGACTGGGCCGGCACTGGCTTCCGGGAACACCGGGGAGGCAGCCGGGGCTGCATCAAAAGGCGTTCAACAGGCCTCCCAGCCCCTCACCCCTCACCGTCAGGATGAAAGTGCCGCGCGGCGTTTTGGCGTCGTCGCCGCCGCTGCGCTGGGTATCCCGTTCATAGGGCGTGGTTTCATGGTCGGGGCGAAAGGCCACCCCGGTCTGGTCGTGTTTCAACAGAAAGTCGCGGAACTTGATGGGGGCGAAACCCAGCGGCGCCATGGACTGGCGGCGATTGTTCCAGGCATAGAAGTGGAACGTGCCTTGCTGGCAGCCGGCGGCGACCCAGTAGAAATCCTTGGAATGCAGCTGCAATCCCTGCGGGGCACCGCTGCCATATCCGCTGGCCGTCAGCAGGCTGCGGAATTCGGCCACCTCGGCCGGGCTCAGCTTCACCTGGCTTTCATGCCAGTTCCAGGGCGAAAAAACGTCCGGGATGGTAATGTTGAAGGCGTTATTGGCGTTATCCAGGGCCTTGGCGTTGAGGACGCCGCCGCCATCCTGGCCGACATAGAGCTCGTAGCTGCGCAATTGTTCGTCATACTGGCCGTTATAGACCAGCCGGTAGCGCTCCGAGCCGCCGGCAGCGCAGGCCTCGCGGATGTCGTTGCCGTCCAGATAGCTGAACCAGCCGACCTTGCGGACTACCGGATTGTTGATGTCGACCTGCTGGCCTTCGTGATAGGCGCAGCCGCTAAGCAGCGCCAGTCCCAGTGACAGCCGCATCAATTTTCTGAGCATTGTTGGCTACCTGACGGAAAAGATTGTAGGATTTTTCTATTAAGCCAATCTAAACCAGCAGTGCGGTATAGACAAGATTCAGGGATTTCCATTAGAATCCGATCAAATTTGTCTTTGTCCCGGCGATTTCGCGTCGATTTAGGGGAACTTCCGAATGAGTGTCGGCCGGCCAGCCAGAGAAACCCGCCTTGCGTCGCCCTTCATTGTCAGGTTCCTGACGATTTTTACGTTGCTGGCTTTCAGTTTTTCCGTCCTGGCCGTATCTGTCGAAGCCAAGCCCCTGCAGTCGAGCATTGTCATCGATGCCGCCACCGGCACGGTCCTTTCGGCAAGCAATCCGGACGGCGTCACTCAGCCGGCGTCGCTGACCAAGATGATGACGATGTACCTGCTGTTCGAAGCCCTGAAGCAAGGCAAGATCCGGCTCACCGACAGCATCACCTTCTCCAACTACGCCGCCAGCCGTCCCTCGACCAACCTTGCCGTCGAGCAAGGCGATACGATCGGCGTCGAGACGGCGATCCTCGCGATGGTGGTGCGTTCCGCCAATGACGTGGCGACGGCGGTCGGCGAACGGCTCGGCGGCAGCGAGTCCGCCTTCGCCGGCATGATGACTGCCAAGGCGCGCCAGCTCGGCATGACCAGCACCGCCTTCCACAACGCGTCCGGCCTGCCCGACGACGGCAACCGCACCACGGCGCGCGACATGGCCAAGCTCGGCGTCGCCCTGCTGCGCGATTTCCCGCAATATTATCCGTATTTCTCGCGCTACAGCTTCACCTATCACGGCGTCAACTATACCGGCCACAACCGCCTGGTGAAGACCTTCAAGGGCGCCGACGGCATCAAGACCGGCTATGTGCGCGCCTCGGGCTTCAACCTGGTGACGTCAGCCGAACAGAATGGTCGCCGCCTGGTCGGCTGCGTGCTGGGCGGCACGACCCCCAGCATCCGCGACCGGCAGATGGCCTCGCTGCTGCAGACCGCCTTCCTGCAGCGCAATGATGCGACCGGGACGCTGATCGCCAAGGGTGAGAACAGCAGCAAGACCATGACCGCCGCTGTAGCCGATGCCCTGGCCGAGCCGGCCAATGCGGCGGAAGCCGATGACGCCGCCGATGATGATATCGACAGCACGCCCAAGCTGGCGGCCCATGCCGGCGAGCCGGTGCGCGCCGATGCCAAGGCCGTGCTGGCCAGCGCCGCGCCCGTCAAGAGTGTCGGCGAAGGCGATGCCGAGGAAGTGCAGCCGATGCTGAAGCCCGGCACGCAGCTGGCGGCGGTCGAAAGCGGCGCCGCCATGGTAGCCCTGCCCGGCAGCAAGATCGTCGACAGCAAGAAGCCGAAGCAGACCGCCGTCGACGACCAGACCACCACCAATGTCTGGAAAAGCGGCAGCACGGGTTACGGCATTCAGGTCGGCGCCTATGCCCAGTACAAGGGCGCCCAGCGGGCGGCGAGCCATGCGACGCAGACTCTGCCGAAGCTGCTGGCCGATGCCCGCATCGTCATTGATCCGCAGAAGAATACCGGCAGCACCATCTATCGCGCCCGCGTCGTCGGCCTCAGCAAGACGGATGCGGAGAATGCCTGCCGTCAGCTGAAGGATTGCATGGTGCTGAAGGACCAGTCCTCCGGCCTTGCCATGGACGCCAACTGATCGCAAGGCACGGGCTGATCGCAACGCGCCAATCGTGATGCTCGGCCCGCTGAGCGCCCGGATGACGACCGGCCGGCGGCATCAAGCAGGCCCGGCGGCAGCCGCCTTCCAGCAATCCTGAAACGCCTCCGCCTCAGGCCGCAACCAGCGGAAAGCTGCGCAGCCCGGCATGGGTGCCGACGACCAGTTCGCCGTCATCCGAGATCCAGCCGCGATACATGCCCTCGGTGTTGAACGGCGCGACGATCGTGCCGGCGCGATCCACTGCCACCAGGCCGGCACCGATCTGATGCGGTCGGAGATCGTCGATCACCTGCCCGGCCGCCGTCGCCAGGGTCTCGCCGAGATAGGCCATCCGGCTGGCAATTTCGTGTCCGAGCACATAGCGGATGAAGAGCTCGCCCTTGCCAGTGCCGGATACCGCGCAGACACCGTCACGGGCATAGGTGCCAGCGCCGATGATCGGGCTGTCGCCCACCCGGCCGGCCGGTTTGTTGGTATAACCGCCGGTCGAGGTGGCCGCGGCGAGATGCCCAGCCCGATCGAGCGCGACCGCCCCCACGGTTCCGTGTTTTTCTCCTTCGCGCGCCAGCTTCGCCGTGCCCGCCGCTTCATGGGCCTTCATCGCCCGCAACGCCTCGAGCCGGCGCGGCGTGGTGAAATAAGAGGGATCGACAAGATCCAGCCCGCGGCCTTCCGCGAAGGCATCCACCGCCGGCCCCGTCAGCATCACGAGCTCGTCCGTTTCCATGACCGCACGCGCCGCCGTCACCGGATTGCGCACACGCCGCGCCGCCGATATCGCCCCGGCGCGCAGGCCGGCGCCGTCCATGATCGCGGCATCCAGCTCGTGCTCGCCGGCCGCATTCAGGACCGCGCCATGGCCGGCATTGAAATGCGCGGAATCCTCCATGACGCGCACCGCGGCCTCGACGGCATCGACGGCCGAGCCGCCTTTGGAAAGGATCGCCCAGCCGCTGCGCAACGATGCAGCCAGATCCTCCTGGGCGGCGACCCAGGCTTCCTCCGGCAGTTCCGCGCGCCGCATGACGCCGCATCCCCCATGAATCGCTAAAGCACATTTTCCCATGGCATTCATCCTCTCAAGAGTATTTCAAGCGAGCAGACGGACCTTCTCCCGGAGATCGGCGATATATTGCGCGGGATCGAGACCCTGGCCCGTCGCCAGTTGCAGGATCTCATCCGGCGACTTGCTGCGGCCGTGGCAGTGCACGTTGTCGTTGAGCCAACGCGTCAAAGGGCGGTAGTCGCCAGCTTCCAGCCCGGCTTCGACGCCCGGCACCCGGCGGGCCGCGGCGAAGAATTGCGCGGCCATGACATTGCCGATCGTGTAGGTGGGAAACGACCCCACCATGCCAGCGGACCAGTGCACGTCCTGAAGAACGCCCCGCGTATCGTCGGGCACATCGAGCCCCAGATAGGCTTTCATCTTCTCGGCCCAGATCGCAGGCAGATCCCTGACGGCAATCTCGCCGGCGATCAGCGCCGCCTCGATCTCGACGCGCAGGATGACGTGGAAATCATAGGTCAGCTCGTCCGCCTCGACGCGGATGAGGCTGGGATGCACCGCGTTGACGGCCCGCCAGAAAGCTTCCTCATCGACGTCGTGAAGCTGCTCGGGAAAATACAGGCGCAGGGCATTGAAATGCAGCTGCCAGAACCGGCGTGACCGCGCGACCCGGTTCTCGAATAGCCGCGACTGCGATTCATGCAGCCCGAAACTGGCACCGCCCACCGCGTAGAGATTGAGGATGTCCGTGGTGAAAGCCGATCGGCTGAAGGCCGGATCGACTCCCTGCTCATAAATGCCGTGCCCGGCTTCATGCCAGATGGCGAAGAGACCGCCCGGCAGCCAGGTATCGCGGAACCGGCCAGTGATGCGGACATCCTCGCGTGTAAATGAGATCTCGAAGGGATGGACCGTCTCGTCGAGCCGGCCTCGCTTGAGGTCGTAGCCAAAGGCCTCGGCGATCTGCAAGGCGAAGCGCTTCTGCATCTCCACCGGAAAGCCGCGTTCGAGAATCTCGCGGCACGGCGGCGGATAACCCAGCGCTGTATCGATCAAGGGCAGCAGCGCCGCCTTCAGCCCGGTAAACAGGCGATCGAGCCGCTTCAATGTCATGCCGGACTCGTATTGATGGATAAGGGCGTCATAGGGGTGATCTTCATAGCCGATGGCAGCCGCGATCTCGCGCTGCAGGGCGACGGTGCGTTCAAGAAACGGCAGGAAGCTGGCAAAATCATTGGCTGCCCGCGCCTTCGCCCAGACCTGCTGGGCCCTGGTCTTCAAGGCGGCGGCCTCGACCACGAGGCGATCCGGCACGCGTGATGCGACCTCGATAGCCGTGCGGGTATCCAGCAGGGCGCGACGCCGCAAGCTGTTCTCCGGCCGGTCGGCGAGCAGGGCAAGCTCGTCGGCGATCGCCGCGCGCAGGGCCGGGCCGGCGGCGATCTCGCGGGCGAGACCCGTCAGCGTGGCGACTTGCGCGCCGCGCATCGCCGCCGCCCCGTCCGGCATCTGGGTCCGCGCATCCCAGTTCAGCAGGTTGATCGCACAGAGGACATCGTTGAGACGGCCGATTTCTTCATCGAAGCGGGAGGAGTCCATCGCATCGTCCTTGATGAAGCTTCACATGGAAAGCACGGTTGCCTGGTCGAGGCAGCCGAATTCGGTCAGATGGCAAGCGGCGCAATGGGTCGGGCCGCGCGCCGTCAGTTCCGGATGCTCGGCAGAGCATCGCTCGAAAGCAAAGCGGCAGCGGGGATGAAAGTGGCAACCTGGCGGCAGCGCCAGCGGGCTTGGCAATTCTCCCCGGACGCTGGCGACGCGGCTGCGACGGGCGGGATCCAGGTCAGGTGCAGCATCCAGCAGACCCTGCGTATAGGGATGGCGCGGCGCGGCAAACAGATCCTCGGTGCGGCCGATCTCGACGATCTCGCCCAGATACATGACGGCGACCCGGTGCGAGATGTGGCGCACCAGGCGCAGATCATGCGCGACAAAGAGCACGGTGAGACGCAGCCGCTCCTGCAGATCGAGCAGAAGGTTGATCACCTGCGCCTGCACCGACACGTCAAGCGCGGAAACCAGCTCGTCGGCGATCAGGATCTCCGGCTCGACCGACAGCGCCCGCGCGATGCCGATGCGCTGCCGCTGGCCGCCGGAGAATTCATGCGGCAGCTTTTCGGCGGCATCGGCCGGCAGGCGGACCAGATCGAGCAGTTCGGCGATGCGTCCGGGAATCGCCGCAGCCGGCCGCAAGCGATGGACCGTCAGCGCCTCGCTCAGGATCTGGCGCACCGTCATCCGCGGATTGAGCGATCCATAGGGGTCCTGAAAGATCATCTGAACGCGCCGGTTGAAACGACGGCTTTCGGCCTTGCCCAGCGCGCTTATATCCGTGCCTTCGAAGACGATCCGTCCCTCGTCCGGGCGGATGAGGCCGACGATGGTCCGGGCCAGGGTCGACTTGCCGCAGCCGGATTCGCCGACGATGCCCAGCGTTTCGCCCTGCAGCAGTTGCAGTGAAACGCCGTTCAGCGCATTCACCTCGCGCCGCGGCTCACCCATCAGGCGTTTAACGAGCGACTGCCTGGCCGGGAAACGCACGCTCAGCGCCTCAACCTCCAGGATAGTGCGGGGCGTCTCAGCGGTCATCGCGCCCGCCTCGCAGCGATGACCTGGTCCTGATGGAAACAGGCAGCGGCCCGGCCGGGACCGGCCGGCTCCAAAGGAGGCTCGCTCGCCATGCAGCGGTCGGTTCGGAACGCGCAGCGCGGGTGAAAGGTGCAGCCCTGCGGCATCGCGGACAGACCGGGCGGCGTCCCCTCGATCGAGAGAAGCGGCCGGCGTTCGCCGCCGTTCTGCGGCACCGAGCCCATGAGTCCGCGCGTATAGGGATGACGGGGCGCGCGAAAGACCTCCGCCACATTGCCCATTTCGACGATCCTGCCGGCATACATCACGGCGACGCGGTCGCAGGTCTGCGCGACGACGCCAAGATCGTGGGTCACCAAGATAACGCCCATGCCGAGCCGGTCGCGCAGATCGAGAATGAGCTTCAGGATCTGGTCCTGGATGGTGACGTCGAGGGCGGTGGTCGGCTCGTCGGCCAGCAGCAGCCGCGGTTCAGATGCAAGGGCAATAGCGATCATCGCCCGCTGGCGCATGCCGCCGGAGAATTGATGGGGATACTCGTCAAGCCGGCTAGCGGCGGCGGGGATGCCGACGAGGTCCAGCAACTCGATCGCCCGGGCGCGGCGCCCCCTGGCGTCCAGCCCGGTATGAACCGCAAGCGATTCATCGATCTGCCGGTAGATCGAGAGGACCGGATTGAGCGCCGTCATCGGTTCCTGAAAGATCATGGCGATGTCGCGCCCGCGCAAGGCGCGCAGGCGCCGGGGCGACAGGGTGAGCAACTGATCATCGCCCCATTGCACCGAGCCGGAAATCTCCGCCTGGGGCGGGGTCAGACGCAAGATGGAGCGGAGGGTCATGCTTTTGCCGGAGCCGGATTCGCCGACCAGTCCCAATACTTCACGCGGCGCGACGTCGAAACTGACGCCGCTGACCGCCGCGACCCGCCCCTTATCGGTGGGTAGGGTCGTCGTGAGGTCGCGGACACGCAGGGCATGCGGCGGATGCGCGCCGGGCGCCGGCCTTCGCGTCAGCCCGATCATCGCTTCGGCCTCAACAGATCCGCCAGGCCGTCGCCGAACAGGCTGAAACCGATGCCGGCGAGGACAATCGATATGCCGGGGAAAATCGAGATCCACCAGGCGGTCGACATGTAGTTTTTGCCGCCGGCGATCAGCACCCCCCATTCCGCGGCGGGCGGCTGCGCGCCGAGGCCGAGATAGCCGAGGCTGGAACCGACCAGGATCGCCAGGGCCATGTCGGTCATCCAATAGACGATGCCGACGGTAATGACGTTGGGCAGCAGGTGGCGCAGGATAATGCGCGCGTCACTGTATCCCATCACCTTGCCGGCCGCCGCATAGTCGAGCCGCCGCTGGACCTTCATCTCGCCGGCGATCAGCCGCGCATAGAAGATCCAATAGACGATACCAAAGGCGATATACATGCTGCTGAGGCCAGGTCCCAGGATGGCGACGATGGCGATCACCAGGACGAGCAGCGGAAAGGTGATCAACGCATCGACGATGCGGCCCAAGATCGCCTCGGCCCAACCGCCATAATAGCCGACCAGGGCGCCGACCAATGTGCCGAAGCAGAAGGGGAAGAGCGTCGCCAGCAGGGCGATCTCCATGTCGATGCGATATGCGTAGATGACGCGGGACAGCATGTCGCGGCCGAAATTGTCAGTGCCGAAGGGATGTTCCCAGGATGGCGGCTTCAAGATCGACTTGTAGTCGAAGGCATTCGGCATATAGGGAGCAAACAGCCCGGGAGCGAGCGCCAGGAGGATTCCGCCTGCGAGTATGAGGATACCGGCCAGCAGCGGCAGCGACAGATGGAGCCGGTGCCGCCGAGGCAAACTATCGAGCGTCACGACCGTCATCGCGCGATCCTCGGATCCAGCGCCGCCTGGATGAGATCGGTCGCCAGAAAGATCAACGAGACAAGGACCGCAAGCACCAGGATCAATCCCTGCACCATCGGATAATCGCGGGCATAGATGCTGTCGATCATCAGCCGGCCGATACCCGGAATGGCGAAGACGGTCTCGGTAATGACGGCGCTGCCGACCACCGTACCGATATGCAGGCCGAGCAGCGTGACGGTCGAGATCAGCGCGTTGCGCAGGACATGGCGCGACAGGATGATCCGGTTGGCCAGGCCCTTGGAGCGGGCGAAGTCGAGATAATCGGCATCCAGCACGGCAATAATGGCGGAGCGCAGGTTGCGCATGAGGATCGCGGCCAGTGTCACCGCGATCGCCAGGGCTGGCAGGAACAGGTGATAAAGGTGTGAAAGAAAGTCATCGCCATAACCGCCGACCGGAAACCAATGCAAGCCGGCACCGAGTACTGTCAGCAGCACCAGACCGGTATAGAAGACGGGCATCGACAAGCCTACCTGGAAGGCGCCGCGGATCGCCACATCGCCGACGCGGTTGCGCTTCAGCGCGGCGATGAAGGCCAGCGGCACCGCCAGCAACAGCGCCAGTATCGCCGCCATCGAGGTCAACGTCAGCGTTGCCGGCAGGCGATCAGCAATCACTTCGGAGACCGGCAGCTTTATGGCGAAGGAATTGCCGAGATCGCCCTTGAACACGCGCTCGACGAAATAGATGAACTGGACCGGGACCGAGCGATCAAGCCCCAATTCGGCATTGATCCGCGCCGCGTCCTTGTCGGTCGCCCGGTCGCCGATCATCGCGCTGGCGGGATCGCCCGGCAACAAGCGGACAATGACGAAAGTCACAAGCAAAATGACCACCAGAGTGGGGATGATGAGCGCCACTCTTCGCAAGATGTAACCGAGACCGGCCACGTGCTCCTCGCGCTGTTTGCTGTCGGCCGCGGCCTGTTCCTGGGAACGGCCGCGGCCCCGGCGATGCAGAACGAAGTATGCGTTACTTCTCGATGGAGGTAGAGCTGAAAATATTGTTGCCGAGCGGAATCTGCACGAAGCCCTTGACGGTCTTCTTCAGCGCCACCGGGTAAGGCGTTTCATAGAGCGGCACGATCGGACCCGACGCGTTGTAGACCGCCTGGATTTTTGCATATTCATCGGCCCGCTTCTTCGGGTCCAGCTCCTGCTGCGACTGCTCGAAGAGCTGATCCACCTCGTCGCTTTTCCAGGTCGTATGAAGAGCGTCGATGTTCTTCGAATAGGCGAAATACGAAGTAATCTCGTTCGGATCGGCAATGTCGTCCGTCCAGGCGCCCAAGCGCATCGAGAAATCGCCTTCGCGGTACTTCTTCGTCCGCGTGGCATTGTCCACTTGCTGGATATCGAGCGTCACGCCGATCTGCGCCCACATCTGCTGCAAGGTCGTTGCGATATTGGTTTCGTCCTCATTGCCGGAAAGCACCATGATGCTGGTCTTGAAGCCGTTGGCGAAGCCGGCCTCTTTCAGCAACTGCTTGGATTTCTCGACATCGACCGGAAAGAGCGGCGTCGAGCCGGCATGATAGGGCGTTGCCGTCGACATGAAGGAGGTCATCGGCGTGCCCACGCCATGGGTCACGATCTGGATGATGCCGTCCTTGTCGACCGCGTAATTGAGCGCCTGACGCACCTTGGCATTGGAGAGCGGGTTGTCCGAGCCGTCACTAAGCTTCGGCCGCACGTTCAACGTCGCATATTCGACGCGGGTCGAAGGAAAGAGCGCCATGTTGATATTGGCATCGGCCTTCAATTCTTCCACCCGCGAATAGGGGATGAATTCCGCGCCATCAAGCTCGCCCGATTTCAATTTCAAGAGGCGGGTCGCGTCGTCGGGAATGACTTCGAAGGTGATCCCGTCGAGGTAAGGCAGCGGCTTGCCATCCTCACCCTGGCGCCAGTAATAGGGATTGCGCACCAGTTTCATTTCCGAATTGCGCTGCCAGGATTGCAGGATGAAGGCACCGGAACCGACCGGATGCTCGGCAAAGGCCTTTGCCTTGTCCTCTTCCGTCGCGCCCGGCATCGCCTCGAACAGTTTCTGCGGCAGGATCGAGGTGTTGAAGACGGTCAGCGCCGTCAGGATTGCCGGATCGGTGTGCTTCAATTTCAGGACCACGATCTTGGGGTCCTGAATGACGACATCCTCTATCGATTCCACCATGAACTGCCAGATGCCGTTATTCGGCGTCGCCGCGCGCTTCAGCGACCACTGGACATCTTCGGCGGTGATCGGCGAGCCGTCGGAGAACTTGATATTGTCCCGCAATGTCAGCGTGACGCTCTTGCCGTCGTCGGCCACTTTCCAGGCCGTCGCCAGGCCAGGCTGGACGCCCTTGCCGTCATCGGTCGGCAGCAGCAGCGTGTCGTAGATATTGGATAGAATCCAGATATCGACATTGGCATCGTTCAGCACCGGCTCAAGAAACAGGCTGTCCGCATATCTGCCATAAAGCAGCGTGCCGCCCCGCGTCACCGCGAGGGCATCGCCTGACGTCAGGCCAACCGTACCGGCCGCCAGCAGCAAGGCAGCGGTCATGCTTTTCCAGGACGCGTTCATCTCCCTAACCTCTCCGACCAGTTTATTGATTTTTTAGTGTTCTATTTAACTAGTACGGTAAGCTTGTGCACTGCGGTATGTCAATGCACGCTTTCGGTCGCCTCTCGCAAAGATTGCTCGCTTCCTGGGGTCTGTGTTAACTTCACTGTGCTAATTGATTAGCACGGATTAAGGCGTTACAGGAAGAAATAGGATGGAATTCCGGCTGGATCGAGATCTGCCCGTGCCGCTCGGCACCCAGCTCCGCGGCCTGATCGAATACGGTATCGGGTTTGGCGAATTGACGCCAGGCGAGCGCCTTCCCTCCGTGCGTGAAATGGCGGAACAATTGGGCGTGGCACCGATGACGGTGGCCCAGGTCTATCGCGAATTGAAGGACCAGGGCCTGCTGCATTCGCGGCTTGGAGCGGGCACCTTCGTCGGCGATGCCGGCAAGCCCCTGCCGCGAGTCGGCGCCGACCTGGCGGATCTGCATCGCAGCATCGACCGCCTGATCGATGACGGCCTCGCCATGGGCCTGCGCGCCAGCGATCTTGCCGGCCTGGTCGGCGCCCGCATGGCGGAGCGGCTGGCAGGCGGCAAGCGCAAACATATCGCCCTGGTCGGTAATTTCGAGGCGGCAACCTCGGCCTATGCCCATGCGGTCGGCGAAATCCTCGGCCCGGGCGTCACCGTAGAGGCCCTGACGATCGAAGCGGTCAGCCGCCAGCCCGCCGCGCATCAGCGTGCCGCGGCCGCCGATATCGTTCTTACCTTCGCCCATCGCCGCCACGAAGTCGTCAAGCTGCTGCCCGGCTCCGTCGTGGCGGCGATCAGCTTCATTCCTTCCGAGGCGACGCGGCGTGCCCTGGCCTCGCTCGACCCTCTCGCGCAGGTTGCCGTGGTGTCGATCTTTCCGGAATTCACCCCACTGATGAAAACGGCGGTGCAGCGTTTCGCGCCGCATGTGCCGGCGATAGCCGTCACCCTGATCGACGCGCCCGATCTTGATTCCCTGCTGCGGCGCTGCGACGTGCTTGTCTATGCGACAGGCGCCGAAGGCCTCGTCGACCGCCTGCCGACGGGGACGCAAGCTTTCGAATATCGCCACACCCCCGACCCTGCCGATGTGCGGCGCGTGGTCGCCCCCCTCCTTTCGCCGTCGGATACGACGGCGGCCAGCCTGGACGAGGCATCATGAAAATCAGCGCCATGAATTGGGAACAGGTCGAGACCTATCTCAAGAAGGATGACCGCGCCATCCTGCCGATCGGCAGCACGGAGCAGCATGCCTATCTCAGCTTGTCGGTCGATTCGATCCTGTCCGAGAAGGTGGCGGCCGACGCGGCAGAGCCGCTCGGGGTGCCGGTCTTTCCCGCTTTGCCCTATGGCATCACGCCCTATTTCATGGCCTATCCAGGCACCATCAGCCTGAAGGTCGAGACCCATGCGCGCATCATGCATGACATCCTCGACTGCCTGAAGCGCCACGGCTTTCGCCGTATCCTGATCGTCAACGGCCATGGCGGCAACCAGCCGGCGCAAAGTGCGGCGGGGGAATGGCAATCCGAGAACGACGGCGTCACCATCAAGTTCCACAACTGGTGGAATGCGCCGAAGACCTGGGCCAAGGTCAAGGAGATCGATCCCGTCGCCTCGCATGCCTCATGGATGGAGAATTTTCCCTGGACGCGGCTTGACGGCGTGGTGCAGCCCAGCCAACAGAAGCCGATGATCGATTTCACGCGGCTGCGCGTCATGGGACCGCCGGCCCTGCGCGACTATCTGGGCGACGGCAATTTCGGCGGCTATTACGAACGCAGCGACGAAGAGATGATGGCGCTGTGGGATGTCGCGGTCACCGAGACGCGCGAAATCCTGGAAACCAACTGGTCATGAGCGGCGCCACGCTGGTCTGGGGCGCGGGGGCCATCGGCGGCACTATCGGCGCCGCCCTGATCCGCGACGGCGAGGAAGTCCTGTTCGTGGATCAGGACGCACAGCATGTCGCGGCGATCAATGCCCGCGGCCTTTCCATCACCGGGCCGATCGATGCCCACCAGGTCCGCGCCAAGGCCCTTCTGCCTAGCGAGGTCACCGGCAGCTATGCCCGCATTCTGCTGGCGGTCAAGGCGCATCACACCGCGGCGGCAATGGCCGCCTTGATACCGCATCTCGATGAGGACGGAGTGGTCGTTTCACTGCAGAACGGGCTGAACGAGCGCGTCATCGCCGCTGCCGCGGGCAGGCAGCGGACGCTGGGCGCCTTTGTCAATTTCGGCGCCGATTATCTCGAACCCGGCATCGTGCTTTATGGCGGCCGCGGCGCGGTGGTCGTGGGCGAACTCGACGGCCGGCGCAGCGCCCGGGCCGAGAGGCTGCATCGGCAATTGCTGGGCTTCGATCGCGACGCCATCCTGACTGAGAATATCTGGGGCTTTCTCTGGTCGAAGCTGATCTATGGCGCGCTGCTCTTCGCCACTGCCGTCACCAATGACAGCATCGCCGATGTGCTGGCGCTGCAGCGCTACCGGCCGGTTCTGACCGCCCTCGCGCATGAAGTGGCACGTGTCGCCGCGGCCGAGGGAATCCGCCTCGAGGCGTTCAACGGTTTCGACCCTGCCGCCTTCCAACCGGACGCCCCCATCAGTGAGACGATGCGTTCCTTCGACGAGATGGTGGCGCATAACCGCAGATCTGCGAAGTCCCATTCCGGCATCTGGCGCGATCTCGCTGTACGCAAACGCAAGACCGAGGTCGACGCCCAGATCGGGCCGGTGGTGGAAATCGGCCGCCTCCACGGCATCCCGACGCCGCTTTGCGCCAAGCTGATCGATCTCATCCATCGAACCGAGGATGCGCACCGGCAGCTTGAACTGGCCGGCCTCGATGAACTGGCGCAAGCTGCCGGGATGACGGTGCAGCCGGCATGAACAATCGCTTCGCCAATCGCCGCGTGCTGGTGACCGGTGCCGCCCATGGTTTCGGACGCGCCATTGCGCTTGCCTTCGCCGATCAGGGCGCCTCCGTTCTTGCCTGCGATGTCATCGAAGACGAGCTGGTCGAGACGGCGCGGCTGGGCGGCGCTAAATGCCGCCCCTATCGCCTCGACGTGACGGATGCCGGGGTCATCGACAGGATGAAGGCCGAGATCGGCGCGGAGATCGATATTCTCGTCAACAATGCCGGCGGCGTGCGCGGCCAGACCGGGCAGCCTATCGAGGAAATCACCCCGCAGCAGTGGCATGCCGTCGTCGATGTCAATCTCACTGCCGTCTTTCTCATGGCGCAGGCGGTTGCGCCCGGCATGAAGGCACGACGCTGGGGCCGCATCGTCAACATCTCCAGCGGCGCCGGGCTCGGCATCAGCCTGACCGGTATCCAGGCCTATGCCAGCGCCAAGGCCGGACAGATCGGCCTCACCCGCCAGCTCGCGCATGAACTGGGTCCCTGGAACATCACCGTCAACAATGTCGCGCCGGGATTCGTGCGCTCCAATCCGGCGACCGAGCGGCAATGGGAGGCGATGGGAGAAGCAGGCCAGGCGAAGCTGGTCGAGGGTATCGCCTTGAAGCGCCTCGGCGAAGCCGCCGATATCGCCAAGGCCGTTCTCTTCTTCGCCTCGGATGACGCAAACTGGATTTCCGGCCAGGTGCTCAGCGTTGATGGCGGGAAATAAGGCGCAGGCAGCGAGAATATGTCTCCGCCGCCGGCCATCAGCGGCAAACTGAAAGAACCCAGCGGACCGGTGCGGCACCGGCCGGTCGGAACGCCTGCACGATCGCGGGATCAGTCTCGAGACGCGGCCCCCCGATGAGATCGACGCCGTAGGGAATGGCCGGGAAGACGGCCAGCAGGCATTCACAGATAGCCATCGGCTTGACCGCCATGAAAAGCCACGACCCTTTCAGCCGATGAGGTCCACCTCGGCATAGGTCATCACCATGTTGACCTCGACGCCGTTCTCCGACAGCGGCAGCAGGATGCATTCCTGGCTCCTTACCAGGCCCGATGCGCTGACATAGTCGGCGAAGTCGTAGACGAAGCTGCGCTGGGTGATCGCGATTTCATAATTGCGCAGCGATTCCTCCAGGCTTTGCCCCACCCCGCATTCCTCAACCGTCCTTCCCGTCGGGTTATAGCCACGAAAATCGACATCGATCTGGCCCACCAGGCGATAGACGAGTTTGCGAGGATTGTGATGCACGTCGACCAATTGGATGCCGGGCAGCCAAGCCTTCATCTCCAAAGGATCGATGTCCTGCCGGGACGGCAGAGGCCGCCCTCTTCGCTTGGAATCCCAGTAGGAATAGACGGCCTGGGTGCGCGGCAGCGATCGACGCAGGAACTCAGCGAGATCCGTAGTTCGCGGATAGGAAGTACCGAGCGGTGGAGCAAGGGCTGGTTTCATCTTAAATTCCTTATCGGGCAAATTAATAAAAAATTTCTCAACGGTCTTCTCCGACGGCTCCGGCCGGTTTTACTGCCGATAATGCCCGGCCGCGACCGATTCATTTGACCGAGAGAACCGAAGCCGATGAGCCGGTCATGGCGAATGGCGTTTGGCGCCGAACGTGGCGGAAATTCCTGTCCGTCGACAATTCCAGAGCAATAGCCGCGCACAAGACCGGCTGCCCGCCTTGCCCGGCCGGCCACCGAGGAACAAGTCGACTTCCTCGCGGTTGTCACCAAGGCCCCGGTTCTTAAATGGAGAGAGCTATGAAAAAGCGAGTAGCATTAGCCCGTGCACATGGTGTTGCCGTCGCATTGCCGCTGGCGCTGTCACTTTCAGCCATCGCGGCTTTCGCGGACAGCACGACATCGGCGCCGGGCACCTCAGCCCCGGCTCTGACAACCTCGGCAGGCCAGCCTGCCGCCATCGAAACCAAGGCATATATCGAGCAGGCAGCTGCAGCGGACCGCTTCGAAATCGACTCCAGCAAGCTTGCGGAAGAAAGGAGCAAGGATAAACAGGTGCAGGCATTCGCAAAAATGATGGTCCATGATCACACGGCTTCGACTGCAAAATTGAAGGCCGATCTCAAGGCCAGCAAGATGGACACACCGCCGGCGTCGCTTCCAGCCGATCTGCAGACACGGCTCGATGGTCTCAAGGCGGAAAGCGCCGAAAATTTCGACGCTGCCTATATCAAGGCACAATTGCAAGCCCATCAGACTGCCCTCCAGCTCCACCAGTCCTATGCGGCCAAAGGTGCGGATAAGAAGCTGCGTTCCTTCGCGGCGCAAACCGCCACGGTCGTACAAAAGCATCTCGACCAGGTCCAGATGCTTGCGAAGAAGCTCAATATCAGCGCGTGACGGCCAGCCATGGAGAACGAGTTGAAGAGCTTGGCAGATCGAGCCGGTTGCCTTGCCCGATGACCCGCGGTGGCAAGGCCGGCAGATATGGCAGCGCCTTGTCCTCTGTGAGGTCAGCGAGGCCTTTGCTCGCTTTGCCGCCGAACGCTAGGCGCTTTCCTTCGCCCGTCTTCACAGCAAATTCGAACAGCTCACGGCCTTGATCTGCTGACTGAAACGCGTCTTGAAGATGGCGATGATACTGTCATGGCCGATATCGGCCGAACTGCAGATGGCATCGAGAGGAATGACCACGCCGAAGCCGAAATCGACCGCGGAGAGCGCGGTGGCAAGCACACAGACATCGGTCTCGATGCCGCTGATGATCAGCGAACCGACCTGCCATTGCCGGAGCTGTGCGACCAGCTGGGGATTGGAGAAAGCCGAATAGGTAGTCTTGTCCAGCACCACTGCGGGCGGCACGAAACTGCTCAAGGGCGGCATCAGATCCAGCATGCCCCCGCCGACATTTTCGCCCGCCACCTGCGGCCATTTGCGATAGAAGGCCTGCCACCTGCCGGGAGCGTCCTCCGTCCGCGGTGGCGGCACGAAGCGCGTGAAAATGGTGCGGTCGCTGTATCGTTCGCACAACGCTACGACCGCGGGCAAAATGCGTTGGCTCCAAGGCGTTTCCCAGGGACCCGCCTCGGCAACAAGATTCTGCATATCAATGCAGAGATGTGCGACCCGCCCCTCTTCCAGCATGCCAAACGCCCTGCAGCTCCGTGCCTATGTCCCAGCGGTGGGTCGCTACGGGTCGCCACGCCACCGCATCGCGCGGCAGCCGTCGCGCCTCGTGTAGCATACAAGTTGCCGGCCTTCCCGTTGGTTCCTTCCGGGTGGTCGACACCAGCGCTTGCCACGGCCAGACCGCCGTACCAATCTAAGTAAGCCAGCGAAGGGATTATGGGGCGATCATGAAAATGAAAGAACTGCCTTTGGCCAAGGTATATCAGCTGCTTGAGCCCGGCCCTGTCGTCTTATTGACGACCGCGCGCAAGGGCCGGGCCAATGTCATGACGATGTCCTGGCACATGATGGTGGAGTTCGAGCCCCCGTTGGTCGCTTGCGTCGTCAGCAATGGCGATTTCAGCTTCGCTGCGTTGAAGGCGACCCGCCAATGCGTGATCGCCATACCTGCCGTGAAGCTGGCCCGCAAGGTGGCACAAATCGGCAATTGCTCCGGCCGGGATACGGACAAGTTCGCTAAATTCGGCTTGACGGCTTTGCCTGCCGCGGAGGTCGCCCCGCCGCTGATCGGCGAATGCTTCGCCAATCTCGAATGCCGCCTGGTCGATACACGCCTTGTGAACAAGTATAATATTTTTCTGCTCGAAGTCGTCAAAGCATGGACGGATCCTGGTCAAAAAGCCCGAAAAACCATTCATCATCAAGGATATGGAAAATTCGCGGTGGATGGGCGCGTGATCACGCTGCCATCGAAGATGCGGTAAGGGAAAGCAAGACGATGGCAGCGGCGCCGAACCGCTGGCATGACCCAGACGCCTCGCCAGCCTTTTTTCCAAGTTGATCAAGATCAATGCGACTGGTCCTGCATCCGGCAACTATGTTTTGAGGGTGTTTCCAAGGCCGGTTCCGGCCAAGCCCGAAGGCCTAAAAGCGGAAGTTCAAGGCTGGTCTTTGCGGCGCGCGGATGTCTGAGAAAGGGAGTTGCGAGATGACAAAGACATGGATCCTTGTTGCCGATGCCCATCATGCCGAAATCTGGGTGCGCCAGGGTCGTGAGCAACCGGAAAAGGCGAATCTGCTTGCCCCCGCCTCACAGCATCGGTTTGCGCGCGAGATCGGCTCCGACAAGCCCGGCCGCGCCGTTGCATCCAGCGACGGCCATCATTCGTCGGTCGAGCCGCATGTGGATCCGCTGGAAAACGAACACCGGCAATTTGCACGCGAGTTGACGGCGTTCCTCGAGCGAAGCCTCGCCGAGCATGGCTATGATCACCTCGTTGTCGTCGCGCCCCCGAAGATGCTTGGCCATCTTCGCACCTGCCGCAGCCCGAAGCTTGCTTCCCTGGTCGTTGCCGAAGCTTCAAAGGATCTTGTCAAGCTGCCGGCCGAGGAGATACGCGCAGAGATCCTCGCCTTGCTTGCCTGAGAATGACCCCGTCGCGCAGACCGGCAAGCCTCGCCGGCAGACTGATGATCGACGCGGCTCCGTAATATACAAGTTTCCGAAACCATCTGTTACCACCTGCATTTTGGAGTAATTTCATGACTTACAAAGCCATTCTCGCAGCGGTGAGCGGCGGTACCGCCAGTGCCGGCGCGGTTGAGATTGCCTGTCGCCTCGCCCAGCGTTTCAACGCCCATCTCGAAGGTTTTCACGTTCGCATCGATCCCGTGCAGATCATCGCTTCTTCGATCGACGGTGTCGGCATGCCATTGCCGACGGAGTGGATCGACGAGATGACTGCCGATGCAGCTGCGACGGCAGCCAAGAGCAAGGATCTGTTCAAGGCCGCTCTCGCCCGCCATGACCTGGCAGCGAAAGAGCGGGCGGCCAAGGCGCCTCCGGCCGCTACCTGGCGCGAGGAAATCGGCAGCGCCTCCGACCTGCTGGCGCGCCGCGCACGATTTTTCGATCTCACCGTCCTGGGGCGTTCCGAACGCGTCGCCGGAAGCTCCTACACGGATGCGATCGAACAGGTGCTGATCCAATCCGGCCGACCGGTCTTGCTGGCGCCGGCCGCGGCACCCAAGGTTATCGGCCAGACCATTGCCATGGGCTGGAACGGCTCTACCGAGGCCGTCAGGGCACTCGGCGCGACACTGCCCTTATTGTCGGCCGCCCGGACGGTCACGGTCGTTACCGTAGACGCCCGCGCCGAGCAGGACGTCACCTCCGTCATGGAATATCTGGCTTGGCACGGCATCACCGCCTCTCATCGCGGCGTCAGCCCGGTGTCGGGTGTCGGCGCCGGCGAGCAGTTGCTTGCCACGGCGCGCGATATCGAAGCCGACCTGCTGGTGATGGGTGGCTACGGTCGCGCACCCTGGCGGGAAGTCGTTTTTGGTGGCGCCACCCGCCAGATTCTGCAGTCGAGCATCCTGCCGATTGTCATGGCTCACTGAGGATCGTCACCAACGATCCCCGCGATCATCGATCACCTCTATCCACAAGACAGATGGCGGCATGTTGCGTGACTGCAGCATGCCGCCATCTTGTGATACCTGCCGGCCTCGGCGATGGTATCGTCAAGCCCGGCAGAAGAAATGGTACGCCGCACGCGGTCAGAACTTGTAGCCGAAGCCGATACCCGCGATCCAAGGATCCTCGGTCACCTGGGCTTTGATCGAGCCGTTGACCTTCACCTTGTTGTTCAACCACAGATGCTTCAAGTCGGCGTTCAGATACCAGTTACCGGTGAGACGCACATCGATACCGATCTGCGCCGCATAGCCGATTGAGTTGGTATAGCTGACCTTGTCGACGGCACCGCCGCCTGCATGCGCATTGTAGAAGAAGGTGTAGTTGATACCGCCGCCGATATAGGGGCTGAAGCGCGATTTCGGGAATGGATGAAACTGCACCGTCAAAGTCGGCGGCAACAGCCACACGCTGCCGAGATCCAGATTGCCCAGCGAAGTGTTATGCGCTGAAACGTCGTGCTTGCTGGTGGCGGCGATCAGCTCCAGCGCGATGTAATCGGTGAGGAAGTAGGAGAAGTCTACTTCAGGGACCGTCTCGTTGCTGAGATTCGGATTGCCGCCGATCGTGTTGATACTGCCGTGGTCGCGCGGAATGATCTCGATCCCGCGCAGGCGAATCATGAAATCGCCGGCGCTCTTGCCGTATTGCGGTTCGGCCTTTGGCGCCGGCGGCGTCGCCGAACTGGCATCGTCACTATGCGCCGGCCCCGCCGCTGCGCTGGCGGCAAGGCAGATCGCGGCTACAGAGAGGTGCTTTTTGAGTTTCGCTAACATCTTTTTTCCCATCCATTAGGGACATCCCCGCTGTCGCATCGTTCTGCGATAGCGTCCACGCCGGCCCCAATCCGGCTCGTGAATGGCAGCAGTCTTGCCTCATCCGCCGTCAGGGAATTTGATGTGGATCAGATGCAACCGCGCTACTTCGCCGCGCCTCTGGCGCGTTTCCAGGCTGCCCGATGCAGACAGCCGCGAGAGGGCCGAAGCGGCATATAATTATGGTCCCCACCGCGGCGGCTAATCGGACTATAAGAAGGAAAGATATGGATGCGGCGGGCGCCACGCGCAGACAACATATGCGCCATGCAATTTGAGGCGACCTACGTCTTCCAGCGGTCATGCTGAGACGCAGCAAAGATATGGCTATGCGAGGTGATGCCATGATCAAAGCGGGGCTTAGAGCGGTATCCTACATATTTGTCGCCATGGTGGCCTGGACTGCACCGACATGCGCTGAAGATGCCCCATCGGCACTACCTGCCGCCGACCGCAAGCAGATTGAAGATCTGCTTGGCAGCGGCATTATCCTGCAATCCTTGCCGGCCGGGCCCTTGCTCACGGCCGCCGATTATCTGCCGAAGAAGGGCAAGAAGCTGATCTATACGGTGTCGGAGAAGGGCAAGAAGAAGCGCGACGAGATTCATACCGTCGTGCCGATCCAGGAGGCCGGCAGCCGCGAGACCTTTCGCTATGACAGAAGCGGGGTCGGTCGGTCGAGCTTCGTCGCCGAGGGCGCAGGTCTGGGAGTCGACCGGGAGTACGACTTCGACAAGCAGGTCGTCTCCACCTTCAACCCGCCGGAACCGCTGATTGTCGCCGGCCTGGCGCCCGGCCAGAATCGCGAATCGGTCATCGCCGTCGAGGTTGCCGATATCGAAGATCCCAACGAGATCGATTATCGCGGCAAGCTGAAGGTGACCTATAGCAATCTCGGCCGCTTCCGGGTCAAGGTCCCGGCCGGCATCTATGATGCCGATTTGGTGAGATGGACCTATGCCGGCGATATCGGGCCGGCCAGCGTCGAGACGGCGCAGTATCGCTTCATCGCCAAGGATGCCGGCATGGTCGCTATGGTGCAGTGGCGCAGCGTCTCCGCCATGCTGATCTATCACGAGCGGAGCCGGATCGCGAAAGTCCTGCGGAAGGTCGAATAGGGCTCCGCCTTCCCGCCTTTGCAACCTTGCTGACGCCGGCACCGGCGGCGAAAAGCCGCCGAACCCTTTCCTGCGGATAAATTTGTTCTTTGTTCGTTCCAGATATGCTAAATGGAATCAGCCGTTTCGCCCATCCGACGGATATCATGGACAGCACTGAACACCTCGCCGTTGATTCCCCGCCGCGCCGGGCTCCATCCGGCCTGTCCTTGGGCCGGGAAGGCGGCAGCTCCTATCTCGACAAGCTCAACCCGGCGCAGCGGCGGGCGGTAGAGCACGGGATATCGGCAACAGCCGGCAGCCATATCGGCACGCCGCTCCTCGTCATTGCCGGTGCCGGTTCGGGCAAGACCAATACGCTGGCCCATCGGGTCGCCCATCTGATGGTCAATGGCGCCGATCCCTATCGCATCCTGCTGATGACATTTTCCCGCCGTGCCGCCGGCGAAATGATCCGTCGTGTCGAGCGGATCGCGCGCCAGGTGCTGGGCGAGAAGGCGGCCGCCATGACGGGTGCATTGAGCTGGGCCGGCACCTATCACGGCATCGGCGCAAGGCTGCTGCGGGAATATGCCGAGCAGATCGGCGTCGACCCCGCCTTTTCCATCCATGACCGCGAGGATTCGGCGGACCTGATCAACCTCATCCGCCACGAGCTGGGCCTGTCGAAGCGCGAGACCCGCTTCCCGACCAAGGCGACCTGCCTTGCCATCTATTCCCGCTGCGTGAATGCCGAGATGCCGATCGAGGAGGTGCTTCCCGGCTACTTCCCCTGGTGCACTGACTGGACGACCGAATTGCGCCAGCTGTTTCACGCCTATGTCGAGGCCAAGCAACGCCAAAACATCCTCGACTATGACGACCTGCTGCTTTACTGGGCGCAGATGGTGAGCGCGCCGGATCTCGCACAGGAGATCGCCGGCCGCTTCGATCACATCATGGTCGATGAATATCAGGACACCAACCGGCTGCAGGCATCGATCCTGCTGGCCTTGAAGCCCGACGGATATGGCTTGACCGTGGTCGGCGACGATGCGCAATCGATCTATTCGTTCCGCGCCGCCACGGTGCGCAACATCCTGGATTTTCCGCAATCTTTCAGCCCCGCCGCGGAGATCGTCACACTCGACCGCAACTATCGCTCGACGCAGCCCATCCTGGCGGCGGCCAACGGTGTCATCGGCTTTGCCAGCGAGCGCTTCACCAAGAATCTCTGGACCGAGCGGAAATCGGCCGATCTGCCCAAGCTGGTCACGGTCAGGGACGAGGCGGATCAGGCGCGCTATGTGGTTTCCCAGATCCTGGAAAATCGAGAAGCCGGGGAGCTGCTGAAAGAACAGGCGGTGCTGTTCCGCGCCTCGCATCACAGCGACATGCTGGAAGTGGAGCTCACCCGCCGCAATATCCCGTTCGTCAAATTCGGCGGGCTCAAGTTCCTCGACGCCGCGCACGTCAAGGATCTGCTGGCATTGCTGCGCTTTGTCCAGAATCCGCGCGACCGCGTCGCTGGATTCCGCGTCATGCAGCTGCTGCCGGGTGTCGGCCCGGCCTCGGCACAGGCGGCGCTCGACCATATGGCTGATGCAATCGACCAGATCCGGGCGCTCTCGGAAGCGGCACCGCCGCCCCGCGCCACCGGCGATTGGCAAGATTTCGTCGATGTGATCACCGGCCTATGGTTGGGACGGGCGGGCTGGCCGGCGGAACTGGAGGCGGCACGGCGCTGGTACGAGCCGCATCTCACCCGCATGCATGAGGACGCGGAGATACGGGTTGCCGACCTCATCCAGCTGGAGCAGATCGCCGCCGGCTATCAGACACGCGAGCGGTTCCTGACCGAGCTCACCCTTGACCCGCCCGACGCGACCAGCGACCAGGCCGGTGTCCCCCTCCTCGATGAAGACTATCTCATCCTCTCCACCATGCATTCCGCCAAGGGCCAGGAATGGAAGTCGGTCTTCGTGCTGAATGTGGTAGATGGCTGTATCCCCTCCGATCTCGGTGCGGGAACGTCCGCGGATCTCGAGGAGGAGCGCCGGCTACTCTATGTCGCCATGACGCGCGCCAAGGATGATCTGCACCTGGTCGTGCCGCAGCGCTTCTTCACCCATAACCAGCATGCCCAGGGCGACCGGCATGTCTATGCCGCGCGCACCCGGTTCATCCCGGCTTCCCTGGCGGGGCATTTCAAATCCGCAACCTGGCCGGTTGTTGCGGGGTCCGGCACCGGCGCGAAGACGCGCAGCCCCGGCGAAGCAGTCCGCATCGATGTCGGCCAGCGCATGCGCGACATGTGGCGGTGAGAAGCGGAAGCGAGCGGAAAATCGACCCGGATTGTGCCCCGGTGATCATCCCCCGGCGGGACTAAAGCCGTTGCGGCGGCTAGGAGATCAGTCTTGGCGTTTATCAGACGTTAACGACGAGGACATATCTTGGCCCAAACACGGCCTATGCCATGTCGGCGTGCCTTTCTCACGCCGGCGGGGCAATCTTTACTTGCAAGAGCGTAAATCGACATGTCCCCAAGCCGCATTTTGGATGACGTATCCGGCCTGCTGCGCGCCGCCTCCCGGGCGATCGAAGACACCTTCGTCGGCCTTGGGAATCGGCTTGAAAAAGCGATCGAAATTCTTGATCGGCTCAGCCAGACATTCGAGAGCTTGCAGCGCGACCTCTCCAGCGAGGATCTGGCCGTGGCGACCCGCTCCATGGGCCAAGTGGCAAAGCGCATCGCAGCCCTTGCCGCCCATAGCGACGGCGTGCCGGAGGCCTTGCAGGACATAACGGCCAAGACGATTGCCGTCGGGCAACGGCTGAACGAGATGCACAAGGCCGTCAAGGCAGTGGATGTCCTCGCAGTCAATGCCAAGATCGCCGCCGCCCATATCAGCTCGGCCGGCGAGGAATTCGCCAGCTTCGCCGATGAAATTGCTGCGGCCCTGAAAGTCGCCGGAGCCAATCTCTCGGACTTCGGCGCCGAGCTTGGCCAGGTCATCGGAACCTTGCGTGAAGCCTCGCAAAGCCAGGCGTCTTTGCGTCAGCGCCAGGCGGAAGCCGCCGCGACCGTCCCGCGGGCTCTGCAGCTCAGCGTCACGACGATCAGCGACCGCAATGCGGAGGCCGGCAAGGCCGCGACGATCATCCAGGAGAAGACTGGCGAGGTCGCCCGCCAGGTCGGCATCGCCGTCACCGCTTTGCAGATCGGCGATTCGACCCGGCAGCGGATCGAACATGTTGAGTATGCCGTCGGTCTCTTTCAGATGGTATTGAGCGGCGGGGGCGGCGCGCGGCAGCCATCGCAGGGCGCTTTCACCCCTCCTACCCATCTGGAAGCGGCGGAACGGGAAGCCGTCGCTGCCATCGGCGCGGAATTGCAGGTCGAACAACTCGCCGACACTGCGGCGGAACTCGACAGCCAGCTGCAGCGCATCCTGACCGTGCTTACCGCCCTTACGGGTGATGCCCATGAAATGGCGGCGCTCGCTCAGCGAGCCTACGGCGCGAGCGGCATCGATGGCGGGACCTTTCTCGATGATCTCAGCGACAAGGTCGGACGAGCCAATGAGCTGCTTCAAGCCCTGACCACCGCGCAGCATGAGGCAGACAGCGTGATCCAATCGGTCATGGTGGCGGCGGGGTCGCTGACGGGCCATATGAAGTCGATCCAATCACTGGAATCCGACATCCGGCTGATGGGCCTCAATACCACGCTGAAATGCAGCCGCCTCGGCAATGAAGGCCGATCGCTGACGGTAATCGCCCAGGAACTGCGCAGCTGCTCCAACATCACCGCCAGCGAGGCCGAAGCCATCATGGAGCTGCTCGATTCCGTCACTCTCGCGGGCACACAACTTTCCGCACGGGAAACCACCAGCCAAAGCGAGGAAACGCAAGCAATCCTCGACATCATGCATAACTCGATCGATCGGCTGAACAGTGTGGGCGGTTCCCTGACCGGCGCCCTCGCCACTTTGTCCAACGACAGCGAGATGGTCGTCACCCTGCTTGACGAGACCCTGGCGACGGTAACGGCGCATCAGACCATCAGCGATACCTTGCGACGTTGCGCCACGGCCCTGGCCGCTATCGCCCGCCCCATGGCGGCCGAAGACGCCAACCTGAGCGATGTACTTGCGGATTTGCAGGCCGCGCTCTTCAAATCCTATACCATGGTGCAGGAACGCAAAATCCATGCGCGCGTCTTCGGTGCGGACGGCCCGGACGGCGATACGGGCCTCTCCACTGCCTCGCCCGGGCCAGCAGCGACTAGCGACGCCGATCTGGAAGATATGCTGTTCTGAGCGGGATGACGGAGTAACCCACGCCGGTCGCCGGCACTAGGCAACCGGCAGGGTATCTTTGGTCACATCCACAAGCTCGCGAACGCTCGCTTCGCCCGTCGCAGTGTGAAAGCTGATTTGCCGGCCGAGATGGCCGCCGGTGCGCTGGGCCGTCACCGGTATGCGAAAGGCTTGCAGGCGGGCCACGGCCAGATCGACATTCCGCTCGCCAACGGTAACCTGTGCCGCGCCGAGCGGGAAGACCGATGCGCCGCCGAAGATCTTCGCCTGAAGATGATGATTGCGACTGCCGAGTTCGAGCATCCGCTGCAACAAGCGGCTGATCGCCACCGAGCCATAGCGGGCGTTTCCGGTCTCGGTCTCCGCTGCCGCCTCCGGCAATACATAGTGGTTGATGCCGCCGACATGCAGATGCGAATCCCAGAGGCAGACCGAGACGCAGGAGCCCAGGATCGTCGAAACCAGCGCCGGCTGCGCCTCGCAATAGATATCGCCCTGGAGCAGGAAGATGCGACGAACTGCCGGGACTACACCCACCCTATCCTCGGCCGACACGGGTGATTTCCATGGCCAAGGAGCCGAGCGGCATGACCTTGCCGACGCCGCCCCGCGCGATTGCCTCTTTCGGCATGCCGAAGACGACGGAGGTCGCCTCGTCCTGGGCGATCGTATAGGCGCCGGCTTCCTTCATTTCCCTTAGGCCATGGGCACCGTCATCGCCCATGCCAGTCATGATGATGCCGACCGCATTGGCGGCGGCGTATTTGGCGGCGGAACGGAACAGCACATCTACGGAGGGACGGTGGCGCGACACCAGCGGGCCTTCCTTGATGGCGACGTAATATTGCGCGCCGCTCCGCTGCAGGAGCATGTGGTGATTGCCGGGCGCGATCAGCGCACGGCCGCGCCGCACGACATCTCCGTCGACGGCTTCCTTGACCTCGATATCGCACAGGCCGTTGAGCCGGCGCGCGAAGGCCTCGGTGAATTTCTCCGGCATGTGCTGGACAACGACGATGCCGGGTGAATCGGCCGGCAGCGATTCCAGCACCACGCGCAGCGATTCCGTTCCCCCGGTCGAGGCGCCGATGCAGATGACCTTTTCCGTGGTCCGCACCATGGCATGCTGATGCGCCGGCGCCGGCAGGATAACGTCGGCCGACAGCTTCTTCTGCGGCTGATGGGTACGGACCGATCGCGGCGGCAGGCGGCCGATGCGAGCCTGCGCCGCCGCCTTGACGACATCGCAGATCCGCAGGCTGGATTCCTGGAGAAACTGCGCCGTGTCGACCCGCGGTTTCAGGATGACATCGACCGCCCCGGCTTCGAGCGCCTGCATCAGCGTCGCCGATCCCTCCTCCGTCAACGACGAGCACATGACGACCGGGATCGGATGCTGGCTCATGACCTTGCGGAGGAAGGTGATGCCGTCCATGCGCGGCATCTCCACATCCAGCGTGATGACATCCGGAATTTCCTCGGCGATGCGCTTGGCGGCGACATAGGGGTCCGATGCCGTTCCCATCACGTCGATGGCCGGATCGCTCTGCAGAACACGGCTGAGCGTCTCGCGCACGGAGGCCGAATCGTCGACGACGAGAACGCGGATCTTGCGCGGCATCTCGCGCTAAATCCGCTGGAAGACGGTCGGGCCGACCAGTTTCAGCGGCAGATTGAATCCGGCCAAGGTCTCGGAATGGCCCATGAACAGATAGCTTCCTTGGCGCAGATGGTCGCAAAGCCGGCTCAACACCGCAAGCTGTGTTTCCTTGTCGAAATAGATCAGGATATTGCGGCAGAAGATGACATCCTGGTCCTTTTCCACCGGATAACTTTCATCCATCAGATTGAGGCGCGCGAACTGGACCTGTGTACGCAATTCGGGCACCAGCCGGATCGTACCGCTGCGGCGGTCCTTGGCCTGCATCACATAGCGGCGACGCAACTCCGCCGGTATCGCCGTCGCCATGCTTTCCGGATAGATACCGAGGATGGCGGAATCCAGGACTTCAGTGCAGATATCAGTGGCGATAATCGAGGGGCGCAACTGGGGCCAAGTTTCGCGCTCCTCCAGAAGAACCATTGCGATCGTATAGGCCTCCGCCCCGGTTGAAGCAGCGGCGCTCCAGAACTTCAGCGGTGCATGGCCGCGTCGCCCATTCAGCAGGGCTGGCAATACCTGCTGGCGCAACAGACGGAAATGATCCGGTTCGCGAAAGAATTCCGTCTTGTTGGTGGTGACCGCATCGATCAGATGCACGGCCTCTTGGTCGAGACCGTTATCCTCGAACAGATACCGGCAATAATCGGCGAAGCTGGCATGGCCGGTGGCCCGCAGCCTGCGCCGCAGCCGGCCTTCCAGCATGGTGATCTTGTTGGGCGGCATCTTGATGCCGCTATAGTTTTGGATGAAGCGGCTGAGACGCTCGTAATCGCGCCGCGCCAATCCACCCGCCCCCAGGACGCTTGAGGGAATCGATGCTGTCATCCTGACTGCCTGCGCCGCAGTCATGCGCGTTCGAACTCGGCATCGCGGCTATCGGGTCCGCCGGCGGTGAGATCGAGGGCAAAGCCGGTCCGGCTGCGGCCGTTCAGGCTCTTCGCCGCCACTGCAACCTTGGCCGGCGCAGCCTTGGCTGCGATCGGGACCGCAGCCGG
>DATLJB010000050.1:0-10355 GCA_035539075.1 Terriglobia bacterium | reverse complement strand
GAGCGGCCAGGTCGGCCGATGGCCGACGATATCCTGGCGCACCTGACGCTCGATCTCGGTCTGGTTCATGCCGGCATAGAAATCCCAGGACTTGTTGTATTCCCGCACGTGATCCAGGCAGAACCAATAATATTCGTTGAGTTGCTGGCGCGATTTCGGCGCACGATGCACGCCCGCCTCCGTGCAGCCCGGGTGGTTGCAGAGGATCGTTTGGGAGTCCGGCCGATCGAAACTTGCTTGCCGCCGGCGGCGTGATTCAGGGGATTTGGACATTATGATATCAGTATGGGAAGGGAGAGGCGCCAAAGCAAGCCGGGAACGCCATCACGGGCATATCCTGAAGCGCAATCTTGCCTGTCGCGATCGCGCTTGCCAAGCCTGCCGGCCGGGCGTAACCATCTCGCCGCGCCGGCGCGCCAGGTCGTTTGCGGCTTTCCATGCGCGCGCCCTGTCGAGTGCTATGCGGCCAATCGCGCAGCCGTCAGACAAGAGTCCGGAGGTCCGTATGGGACAGGTTGCCGATCGCCTTGAACGCAAGCTGCGTGAAGCTTTTCAACCGGAATCGCTGCGCATCATCGATCAGACCAATGAACATCACGGCCATGCCGCCTGGCGTGAAAGCGGCGAGACGCATTTCCGCGTCGAGATCACGGCGGCGAACTTCGCCGGCAAGTCCCGCGTCGAGCGCCAGCGCCAGATCTATGCCGTGCTGGCCGAGGATATGGACAATCCGGTTCATGCCCTATCCCTGGTCGCCAAGGCGCCCGGCGAGACAGCCTAGCCACCCCAATCTTCATCACCAATTTCGCCGTCACGTCGCTCATGGCGGCGTTGATGACGCATGTCTCGACGTACAGATCTCGACGTACAGATCGCGCCGGGCAGATCGCGACGCGCAGGCCGGCGCGGCGAACAATTCCTATCCCCTACAGCCTTCGGTAGTACGGCCTCACGCCATGAGAAAATTCCGCGGGAGAAAATTCCGCAGGCAGGAAGCTGTCGGCAGCAAGGCTTCCGGTTAAGCCGCCGGGTGACGCCATCGCACAGCCCAAAATGTTTGCTCGCAATGCCTGAACTGCATTGACTCTCAAGGAATTCTTGCTTAGGAATTTACGCATAATAACGCCGATTGGGAGGGGCTGCGTCCATGAAAGACACATCAAGCTCTGCCGCCGAGGTCATTGCCTTCAAAGGGTTGCCGGTCCAGCTCGGCCCCAATCGGGCGATGGTCGCGCGCAACGTCACGGTGGGAGGCCGGCGAACCTCGGTTCGCCTTGAACCGGAGATGTGGGAGTCGCTGCAGGAGATCACGGCCCGAGAAGCGATCACGCTGCATCAGCTCTGCACCGAGATCGCCCGCCAGCGCGGCTTGTCCAGCCTGACCGCCGCGATCCGCGCCTATGCTCTGGCCTATTTCCGGTCGGCTGCGACCGAGCGCGGCCATCGTGCCGCCGGACACGGCGGATTGCAGCGCGACGAGGATCTGGCCGCGGCCAACTGACCGGTATCAGGCTGCAGGTTTCCTGGCGGGCGACGGACCAAGGCCGCTCGCCAGGATCACGCCCAGGGTCACCAGGGCGATCGCGCCAAGATCACCAAAGCCAGGATATTCCTTAAGCAAGACCGCACCGCCAAGCGCCGCAAGCACGGGTGCAAGGGCGCTGAACGCCGAAGCCCGTGCAGCGCCAAGATTGCGCACCGCGACGCCGTAGCTGAACATGGCGATGAGGCCGGAGAGCAGCCCTTGCACGACGATCTGCATCGTCAGCATTTCAGGGGCGATGCCGCGCAAGCCGAAACCGAACAATCCCGCCAGCAGCAGATGCAGCAGCAGCGACCAGGCAGCCGTGATCGCGGAGCCTTGCAAGGGTGTCAGTCCACTGCGTTTGAAGGCATGGCTATAGGCGGCCCAGCAGGCGGCCGCCAAGAGCAGCAGCGCCTGTCCCTGAAGGGAGGAGGCCTGTCTCCCTAAGGAAGAGGCCGAGCTACCGCTCCGCACCGCCAGCCCCACCATCAACATCGTGCCGATGGCGATGGCGAGATAGCCCAGGCGCTGGCTGCGCCGGAAGCGATCGCCGGCGACGAGATAGCCGATCAGCGCGGCCCAGAGCGGCATGGTGCCGGGCAGCAGGGCGCCGACCTGTGCGGCGGGGGTCGATCGCATCGCCCAGGCCGCCAGCAGAAAGAACGGTGCCCCGGAACCGCCCACCATGACGGCGATGGTCCACCAGGGGCATTGCCGCGGCAGCAGGCCGCAGCGCCACCAGACCGGCGCCAGCAGCACGGCCGGCGGGCCATACCTGAAGAGGCCGATGGTGATGGGACTGAGGGCTGTCTCGCCGGCGAAACGGGTGGCGACGATCCACCCGGCCCAGATGACGACGGTGATGCAGGCCGCGCCGGCGCCGATGAGCGGCGCCGATGCGGTAGTTGCTGGGTGGATCGTTGCGATGTGCGTAGCCATGGGAACCTCCCTCAAAACAGGCACCCATCTTCCCGGCAGAGGCCCGGCATGTCCTTGCAAACATGCTGCTGCTGGGGTCTAGATACGCAATAAACATCGATTTTTATCGCCGAATGAGGCTGGCTATGCCAAAAATTGAAATAGATCAGGCAGACTTGCGCATTCTCTCGGAGCTGCAGCAAGAGGCGCGGTTGACCAATGTGGAGCTTGCGGAGCGCATCCATCTCTCGCCCTCGCCCTGCTTGCGCCGGACCAAGCGGCTGGAAGAGGCCGGAATCATCCGCGGTTACCGCGCCGATCTCGACCGCGACAAGGTGGGGCTTGGCCTCACCGTCTTTGTCGAGATCAAGGTGGACCGCCATTCGCGGCAGAATGCCGATGAGCTGGCCCGGGCATTGGCCGCCATGCCGGAGGTCGTCTCCTGCTGCATGGTGTCCGGCGCCGCCGACTTCCTTGTTGAACTCGTCGTCTCGGATCTTGCCGCCTATGAGCGGTTGCTCTCGGACCGGCTTCTTACCCTGCCGATGGTGGCCGATATCCGGTCGAATTTCGCCTTGCGCATGATCAAGACGGCCGGACCGCTCGCTTTACCGGCGGCGGCCTCGACTGCTGGCGACTAGGCGCCGTCGCGGCTTCCCCGGTTTGCGCCGTCTTCTGTTTCTGACTCGACGGCGCCGGTGAAGAATTCCGGCCAGTAGCGGCGCACAATGTCGCTGCTCGATGACAAGGCGTGGCAGGTATCGATAAAGCCCGGCTTGCGGCGCGCGCCATGCGGATCATTGCCGTCATCTGCCGGCGGCCCGTCGCTGCCGCCGATAGCGCGCTCACGCTTCTGCTTCTCGCGTTCGCCGTAGATCGTCTGGAAGGCGACGGTGCCCATGGCGCGCAGCATCTCGACATGATGGGTGCAGCCATGGGCGCCGGAGAAATGCTGCCGCAGGACTTTGCTCCAGCCGGGGCCGACCCTGGCGCCCTTCAGGGCCTGGAAGGCCGGCGTGATGGCAGGACAGATCGCATAAGGGCTGGCGGCGGTGACGACGGCGATCTCTCGGATGATGAAATCGCGATCCAGCGTCAGGCGGATGCGCATGTCATGAAACGGATCGCCCGCTTCAATCGTGCCGCGATAGTCGTTGGGGAAGTCGTAGGTCTTGACGTCCGTCATGCGGCCTTCGATGTCGAACAGGCCGTCGGCCCGTAGGAAGCCGTCGAAGGCATAGCGCCGCTCATGCAGTTTTTCCCGGACCGCCGCTGCCGGCAGCCCCTGCGGATAGGAATCGTTCATCGGCTTGGCCTTCTTGACGTGGTCACGCTACCTGGAATCGCTCGCGGTCGTGGTGCGGGCCGCTGCTTCCAGCGACGATGACGGGGCATCGCCCGTTTCGCCTTCGTTTTCCAGCTTGAGGGGGATCATGCGCAGCTTGGTGATCTGGTTGCGCTGCCGCTCCAGGATCTCGAAGCTGAAGCCGTAGAAGACGAAGACTTGGCCTGGCAGCGGGATCTGGCGTGCCTCATGCAGCACCAGGCCGGCCACGGTCGAGGCCTCTTCATCCGGCAGGCGCCAGTCGAATTCGCGGTTGAGGTCGCGGATGGTGACCCGCCCGTCCACCACATAGCTGCCGTCTTCGTCGCGGTGGACGCCTTCGACGCTGACATCGTGCTCATCGGCGATGTCGCCGACGATCTCCTCCAGGATGTCCTCGAGCGTGACGATGCCCATCAAGGCGCCATATTCGTCGACCACGATGGCGAAATGCTCGCGCCGGCTGCGGAACGCTTCCAGCTGCGCCAGCAGGCTGGTGCTGTCGGGAATGAACCACGGCTTTGCGGCGAGTTCGCCGAGATCGAGTCCCTCGACCTTCCAGTCATTGGCCTGCAGCGCCCGCAGCAGCGCCTTGGCATGCAGCACGCCGACGATATTATCGGGCTCGTCATGCCAGAGCGGCACGCGGGTATGCGGACTTGCCAGCACCTGGCGAATGATCTCGGCGACCGGCAGGCCGATATCGATCATCACCATCTGCCGGCGATGCACCATGATGTCGGAAACCGGCACCTCGTCGAGATCGAGGATCGAATGCAGCATGGCATTCGCTTCGCGGATCTCTTCCGCCGATTCCGAATGCAGATCGATGGCGCCGCGCAATTCCTCCAGGCTCTCCTCGGCGCCCGGCGCACTGATCACCTTGATGCCGACCATCCGCAGTGTGCCGCTGACGATCGCCTGCGTCACATGGGTCAACGGATAAGTGAGGCGGACCAGGAAGGAAAGCAGCGGCGCCGCCGCCAAGGCATAGCGATCGGCGTGGTTGATCGCATAGGTCTTCGGCATGACCTCGGCAAAGATGAAGAGAAAGATCGTCGCCGCGACGGCGGCCACCAGCGGGGCATAGCCGCTCTCGCCGAAATAGGTTCCGAAAATCGTCGTCATCAGCGAGGCGGTCAGGGCATTCATCAGCGTGTTGCCGAGCAGGACCGTGCTGATCACTTTCTCCATGCGTTCCTGCAGTCGCGCCACTTTCGTGGCCCGCCGGTTGCCGTCGTTCGCCAAGGCGTGAATGCGCGCCCGCGAGGCGCCGGTCAGGGCGGTCTCGGAGGCCGAGAAAAATCCGGAAAAGACGACGAGAATGACCAGGAGCGTAATATACGCGGCCATAAGCATCGACGGTGTCACGCGACTCTCCTTTGGGACTGGCGCATTGGGTGACGGCGGCGGCCGTCTGTGCGGATCAGGGCGTCAGGCAGCGATCGCCATTTCCAGCAGCGTCTCGACCTCGGCCAGATCGACATAGGCCGGAGTGAAGCTGCGGCCGATGCCGTGGGCGAGGACGAAGCCGATGCGACCGTCCTTCACCTTCTTATCCTTGCCCATATGCTCGATCAGCTTGGCGGCCGACCAGCTGCGGCCCTGGATGCTGAGCGGATCGGTCGGCAGGCCAAGACTTGCCAGATGGCGCCGCAACCGCGCGGCATCCTCCAGCGGTGCCAGGCCCAGCCGGGCGGACAGGTCGAAGGCCATCACCATGCCGATCGCCACCGCCTCGCCATGCAGCAATTCATCGCTATAGCCGCATTCGGCTTCCAAGGCGTGAGCGAAAGTATGGCCGAGATTGAGCAGCGCACGCTGCCCTGCTTCGCGCTCATCGGCGCCGACGATGGCGGCCTTGGCACGGCAGGAGGTGACGATGGCATGACGCAAGGCGGCGGCATCGCCGGTGATCAGGCTGGCGCCATGGCCTTCCAGCCAGGCGAAAAAGACCGGATCGTTGATGAGGCCGTATTTCACCACCTCGGCATAGCCGGACAGCAATTCGCGTTTCGGCAGGGTATCAAGCACATCGGTATCGGCGAGCACCAGGCGCGGCTGATAGAAGCTGCCAATCAGGTTCTTGCCATGCCGGTTGTTGATGCCGGTCTTGCCGCCGACCGAACTGTCGACCTGCGCCAGCAAGCTGGTCGGCACCTGGATGAAATCGACGCCGCGCAGCAGGATCGAGGCGGTGAAGCCGGTGAGATCGCCGATCACCCCGCCGCCCAGGGCAACCAGGGTGGTGTGGCGTTCGACCTTCATGGCCAGCAACTGGTCGCAGAGCGATTCCAGCTCGCCGAAGCTCTTGGTCTGCTCGCCCGGCGGCAGAATGACGCTCTCGGCGGCGATGCCGGCCTGGCGGAAGGATTCGAGCAGCGCATCGAGGTGATGCCGGGCGACATGGCGATCGGTGATGATGACGACGCGCTTCTGCGCCAGCAAGGGGGCCGCCATCTGCCCGGCGCGGCCGATCAAGCCGCTGCCCACCAGGATGTCGTAGCTGCGTTCGGCAAGCTCGACACGAACCGTCTCGATGGTCATCTTGCGGCCGCCCGCTGCGTGTGGTCGTCGGGATTCGCCTCGGTATTGGCGGGCGTATTCGCAGGTTCCTTCGCCGGCGCCTCCGCGCTGAGGGCATTCTCCAGCGCCGCGACAACCCGCGACAGCGTTGCCTCCGGCGGACCATCCATCGAATCGACGACGAGATCGGCCTCGGCATAGACCGGATAGCGGAGCGCCATCAATTCGCTGAGTTTCTCGCGCGGATCGACATTGTGCAGCAGCGGCCGCTCATTGCGGCGCGCCACCCGCTTCACCAGGAGTTCGAGATCGGCGCGCAGCCAGATCGACAGGGCGCGTTCGCGGATCAGGGTGCGCGTCGAGGGGTCCATGAAGGCGCCGCCGCCGGTTGCCAATACCTGTACCGGCCCGCTGAGCAGCCGCTGGATGACGCGCCGCTCGCCATCGCGAAACGCCTTCTCGCCATGAAGCGCGAAATAATCGGCGATGCTGCAACCGGCCGCGGCCTCGATTTCCTTGTCGGCATCGGTGAAGGGCAGGCGCAGATAGCCGGCAAGGCGCTTGCCGATGCAGCTTTTGCCGGCTCCCATCAGGCCGACCAGCACGATGGTCCGGTTGATCCGTCGCATCAGGGGCGGCTGCGTACCGGGTGACGGCGGCACGGTGGTACGGCCATGCGCGTGCGCCGGATCATCGCTTTCGTCAATCGGCACTGCGGTCATTAACTCTCTAACCTCGCGGGAACGTGACGCCTTTTCGCCATATTTCGACACTAGCATATTTCCCAAGCCCTGTGGCAAGTTAGCCGAAAATCTCCGCGAGTCGCAGCGGTCCGGCATCGGCTTCCCTGGCAGCCTGCCGGATTCTGTCGGCTCCTCAAGGACATATGGGCAATATGAACAGACTACTCATCGGCGTTTTCGTGGTATTCCTCGTCATCATCGGCGGCGGGATCGCCGTGCTTGCGGCGTGGGATTTACCGGCGCCCGTCCAGCACCAGGAAGTGCCCATTCCCAATGACAGATTGTCGCTGCAGTAACCGTTCTTCGTTCCAGCCGGCAGCCTGCGGCCTCGACAGCCGACCATCATCCTACCGTCTGTCGGTTTCGCGGCTGCTGCGCAGCGGGGCATTCGGCCTCTCCCTCGCTTTCTTGTTGCCAGCGCCGATGACGGCGCAAGCGCTTTCGGCTGACCCCGCCACCGGCGCGCCGGTACAATTGGGCGTGCCGAACGCGCCTTCGAGCGGCGCCGCCAATGGCAGCGATGCGCAAGGCGGCATCACCGCCGCGCCGTTGCCCCCCGCCGCCAACCCGCAACAGCCGACCATCCAACAGCCGACCGTGCAGGCGCCGACCGTGCAGCAACCGACTGTGCCGCAGCCGCAGGCACCCGTCGTCGCGCCGGTGACTGTCGCACCTGTCGCCGGCACGCCGGCAGTCCAGGCCGGGACCGCCCAGGCCGGGACCGTTCAACCAGGAACGATCGCTGCACCTCCCGGCGCACCAGGCCTGTTTGACGATCAGCATCAGGGGCTCGGCATCCGGCTGTGGCAAGGCAACAGCGCAGCCGAACTGAAAAACTTGCTGCCGCAACTCTCGGCGCCGGTCACACAGCCGGCGCTGCGCGACCTGCAGCTGCGGCTGCTGCTGACCCAGGCGCCGGGACCGACAACGTCGACGCCGACGCCGGACGGAGCGGACAGTCTGGTGCCCTTGCGCGCCGAACGCCTGCGCGCCATGGGGTTCGAAACGGAAGCCGACCTGTTGCTGAAGCAATCCAGTGTCGGTGCTTCGGCTGATCCGCAGGATGCGGTCGAGAAGATGCTGCTGGCAGGCGACAACGACAACGCTTGCGCCAAGGTCAAGCAGCAGGTCGCCGGCATGCCGAAATCGCCGCCCTTCTGGCAGCGCGCGACGATCTTCTGTCAAATCCTCAACGGCCAGAACGACCAGGCGTCGATCGGGCTCGATCTGCTGCGCGAACAGGGCGGCGGTGATCCGCATAACAAGGATTTCGTCACGGTTGCTGGCATCCTTACCGGCGACAGCAAACCGCAGAGCCTGAAGGCGCCGATCAGCAATCCGGAACCGCTGCTGGCGGCGATGATGAAGCGCGCCAACCTGAAGGTGCCGGCAACCGCGCCCGGGGCCATTCCCAGCTTGCCGGTCGGGCCGGTGGCCCAGGCGGCGGTGGCGCGCGATGCGACCAAGCCGCTGGCCGATCGCATCAAGGCGGCGGAATTCGCCTTCGCCACCGGCCTGCTGCCGGCTGACGAACTGACCGGGCTCTATCTGCAGGTGCCGCCGGCGGCGGGGCAGGCGGCGCTGTCGGGCATGGATACGCCGGAACATCGCGGCCAGCTTTATCAGCTCGTGCAGCGCGGCCAGATGCCGGCCAACCGGGCGCAGGTGATCGCCCAGGCCCTGCGTGAGGCGATGCTGCGCGGCGATTACTTCACCGCCTTGCCGCTCTATCTGCCGTTCGTGCAGCAGATCACGCCCAATGCCGGCCTCGCCTGGTTCGCGCCGGATGCGGCGCGCGCTTTGCTCGCCGGCGGCAATATCGACAAGGGTGGTTTCTGGCTCAACCTTGCTCAGGGCGCCGGTGGCAATCCGGATGTCGCCAAGGCCGTGCCGGGCCTCAGCCTGCTCGCCCGCATCGCCGGTGTCTACGGCACACGCGATCCGTCGCGCGATCCGGTAGCCGATTGGAAATCAGCCAGCGGTGCCGATGACGCCGCCGCCCAGCGGCTCTATGGCATCCTCGCCGGTCTTGGCGATCCCATCAGCAACCATAGCGGTGCGTCGCTGCCCGGCGCCGGCGATCCCAAGCTCGGCGTTGCGGCCCAGACCGGACGCCGCGGCGAGACGGTGACGCGGGCGTTGATCCTGCTGGCCGGCCGCGGCCTCGCGCAGGCGGACGGTGCCGGCCTCGCCCAGTCGCTCGGCGGTCTGGCCGCCGTGGGCCTTGGCAAGGAAGCGCGCCGCATCGCCATCGAGGCGGCGATCTGGAGCGGCGTTTGAGCGCCGCCGCTCCCGCGCGCGACCGACACCCGGATCATTCAGCCATTGCGTTGCCCGTGCTTGTCTCAAGCATGCGGGCGTTGCCGCGCCAGGCGAAGGGAAGACGGCGATGAGCGACCATCTGGGCGCCTTCCTCGAAATGCTCACGGCCGAACGCAATGCCGCTCTCAATACCCGCACCGCATATAAGCGCGATCTCGAGGAGGTTGCGACCTTCCTGAAGAAGCGCGGCCGCGACCTCAGCGCCGCGACCACCGATGATTTGCGCGATTACCTCTCGCTGCTGGCCGCGAATGATGCGCGGCCGACCACGGCGGCGCGACGCTTGAGCGCGTTGCGGCAGTTTTTCAAATTCATCCATGGCGAAGGCTGGCGGGCGGATGATCCGACAGCGGCGCTGGACAGTCCGAAACTGGGGCGGCCGCTGCCGAAGCTGCTTTCGGAAGAGGAGATGAGCCGGCTGATCGCCACCTGTGCAGCGATCGAGGGGGCCGAAGGGCTGCGGCTGACGGCGCTGACGGAACTCCTTTACGCCAGCGGCCTGCGCGTTTCCGAGCTGGTGGCGTTGCCGCTTGCCGCGGTAATGCGTGATCAGCCGTTTCTCATCGTCCGCGGCAAGGGTGCCAAGGAGCGCATGGTGCCGCTGAACCCGGCCGCCAAAGCCGCACTCTCCGCCTATCTCGTCCAGCGTCAGGTCTTCCTGCCGAAAGGGTCCAAGACCTCGCCCTGGCTGTTCCCGTCGCGCGGCGCCGAAGGGCATCTGACGCGCCAGCGTTTCGGCCAGATGCTGAAGGCGATCGCCCTCAAGGCGGAGATTGATCCCGCTACCATCTCGCCCCATGTGCTGCGGCATGCTTTCGCCACCCATCTCCTCGATCACGGCGCCGATCTCCGCGCATTGCAGAAAATGCTCGGTCACGCCGATATCGGGACGACTCAGATCTATACACATGTCGCTTCTGGTCGGTTGAAGGAGCTCGTTGCCCGGCATCATCCGCTGGCCACATCGACCGTATCGGAAACCGGGAAAGCCGGGTCC
>DATLJB010000049.1:0-5304 GCA_035539075.1 Terriglobia bacterium | reverse complement strand
AGCCGCCGGCACGCCGAAGAAGCGCCTGGTGCAGTTCCTGATGCGCGACCCCGCCGTGCTGCTCTATCACAACGAGCCGATCTATATGGACGGCAGGATCACCGGCTTCATCACCTCGGCGAATTATGCCCATACGCTGGGTGCTGCGATCGGCATGGGCTATGTCACGCACGCCGAGGGCGTGACCCCGGAACTGATCGCCAAGGCAACCTTCGAGATCGATGTCGCCGGCAAGCGCTATGCGGCCAGGGCCAGTCTGAAGCCGTTCCACGACCCCGCTGGCGCGCGCATGAAGACCTGACCAGCGCGTGAAACACTGCAGACCCTCCCCGCTCTCGCCCTTGTGGCGAGAGCGGCAATAGCCCTGACAGCATTCTGACCGTCCTGCCTGGCCCGCCCGGCACCGCTGCCCATTGTGGAACATGAGCTGAGACGGGAATAAGGCCGCGCCTTGCTCGTTCTTCGACTGCCCAGCTATGCCCTGCAGCAAGGTTCTGCTCGGGCGGCACAGTCGGAGGGGATCAGCAAATGCGATGGCAGAAGCCAGGCCGGGACGTGGCGAACGGCGGAATAGATTTAACACAAAATAAATATAAAATTTTTCATAAGCTGCGGCTTTTGCAACGTTCCTTGCAAAGTCTCTCGCCATTTTCACGCCGTCTCCTGCGCGACGACCTTGGCAGCGCCGCCATGCTGACTGCTCTTTCCATGCCCGTCATGATCGGTTTTGGCGCCTTGGCCATCGACGTGGGCAATTGGTACAGCCAGAAACGCGAGTTGCAGACGGCGGCGGATGCGGCGGCGATGGCAGCCGGCATCACCCGCTATCGCAACAGCTCGGCGAACCAGTCCGCACTGGAAACCGCTGCCAGCGCCGATGTGGCGGCGAACGGCTTTGAAAACAATATGACCAGTTTGACGGATAGTTCGGCTCTGTTAGCCATCCACCGGCCACCGACCAGCGGCAACTACGTGGGACAGAGCACGGCGATCGAAGCCGTTCTCTCGCAGCGACAGCAGCTGCTATTCGCCCGCTATTTCGTCTCGGACCCAGTTACCGTCCAGGTCCGCGCCGTGGTCAACAGCAACACGCTCGGGGGCGCCTGCCTGCTCGCCCTGGAACAGGTCAATACCGACGCCCTGTCGGCTACCGGCAATATGAACATGAACCTTGTGAAATGCGGTATCGCCTCGAATTCGAACAGCAGCACCGCTTCGATGTACGAGAACGGCAGCGCATCGATCACCACGGAATATGTGCATCTCGCTGGCGCATTGGATCAGCAGAACGGTTCCTTGAACAGTCCCAGCATCGTACAGAACGGCCCACGCGTCGGCGATCCCTATCGCGACGTCTCGACACCGACGACCTCAGGCCCGACGCAATCGGATCCGTCTGTCAAACCGAATCAAACGGCGACGCTCGATCCCGGGACTTATCCCGGCATGACGCTGCAAGGCACGGCCAATCTCAATTCCGGCACCTATGTCATCAATGGCGGCACGCTGACGATCGATTCAAAGGCGACCGTCAGCGGCAGCGGCGTCACCTTCGTCCTGACCAATAATGCGACGGTGAAGATCAATGGCGGCGCAACCGTGAATATTTCCGCACCGACTTCCGGCAGCAATGCCGGCATCGCCTTCTATCAGGCGTCGGGGGCCGACAGCAGCATCACCCAGCGGTTCAACGGCGGTTCCAATATGACGATCAACGGCGCCCTGTACTTTCCCAATCAGACGGTGAGCTTCAATGGCGGCAATGCCGTCCAGAAGGCCTGCACGCATGTGGTCGCCCGCGTGATTACCGTCAGCGGCAACAGCGACACCAATATCGACTGCACCGGTGCGCCGCTGGCCTATAACCCGTCCACCCCCGAAATTCCCTATCTGGTGGAGTGACCGCCGTGTCCAAGCTGTATCAATTCCATCGTCGGTGGAGACGCGACACCAGGGGCAGTATCGCCGTCGAAGCCGCGCTGATCATTCCCATGCTGACGCTGCTTTTTACCGGCGCGGTGGATTTCGGGGCGGCCATGATGGCACGAACCGAACTCTTCAATGCGGTTCACGCCGGCGTGCTCTATTCCCTGGTATATCCCGATGACCTGGCTGGCGCCATCAAGGCGGTCGGCCAGGCTTCAAGCTTGGAAACCGGCGCCGATGCCATCTCCGCGACGGCCACAAGTTCCTGCCGCTGCAAGGACGGCTCCACGGTATCCGGAAGCTGCTCTACTGCCTCAGCCTGCAGCGCTTCGGGCGACGATTATCAGATCATCAATATCGTCGCGACGCAGAACTACAATCTCATCATTTCCTTTCCCGGCCTTCCCCGTTCAGTGACCCTTTCCGAAAATGCCACAGTCAGAACCACCAGCCATTGAACCACCGGCCATTGAACCGAGGCCGGGCTTGCGCCAGCGGTTTCGGATCGATGATGCGGGCAACATGGCGGTCGAATTCGCCTTTATCGCACCGATCCTCATCCTCCTGATATTCGGCATCGTCGAATACGGCCGCTTTCTATGGATTCGGACGACGATCGAGCATGGTGTCGAGAGTGCCGCTCGCTACGGCGTCTTCCAGAACAAGCAATACAATGAACATGCGATCGGCGATTGGGTGACGCCGACCAAGGCCTATGCGGCCCAGCAACTGTTCGGCATTGAGAATCTGACAGTGACCGTCACGCCGAACATCGTCACCTTGAACGGCATCGGCATGGTCGAGGTGCAGGCCACATATATCTTCACGCCGATCCTGCCCGGCATCACCTTCATGATACCCCCCACGGTGACGGTACAGGCGCGTCAGGCGGCGCAATAGGCAGCCGGCTGCACCTTCCTGGATGCGAGGCCAAGATGCTCACTGCGAAAGCGGCACCACGGAAATGCTGTTGAATGGCGAGCCTTCGACAATCTTGGTCGACCAGGCGAGATAGACCAGCACGTTCTTTTTCTTGTCGAAGAAGCGGGTGATCCGCAAGGTCTTGAAGATGGCCGAGGTGCGCTCCGAGAAGACCAATTCCCCGTCCTCCGTCTCGTTGATCTTGCCGGTGATCCGGGGCGTGCCGACGGCCCGGCAGGCGATGGAGAACCGGCTGGGATCTTCCGCAAGGCCGACCGCCCCTTTCCAACCGCCGGTCTCCGCCCGGCTGACATAGCAGGAGACGCCTTCGACCGCGCCGTCATCGAAGCGGTCGACCACTACCTTGTCATTGGGCGAGGTCAGGTGAAAGGTGGTGGACACATCGCCGATACGCTCCTGCGCCAAGGCCGGCGCGGACAGCAGCAGCATGATCGGCAAGAGCCACGACAAACCGCGCATCTGGATCCTCCTTCAATACGGCAGAACAATATATATGCTGGCCGGGAAAAGGTTCCAGAACAGGTTCAAATGCGCCGGGCCCCTTGGCGATGCCAAGGGGCCCGGCAGCAAAACCGTGATGCTGCTGGTCAGTATTCGCTGAAGACCTCGCGGAAGATCTTGTACATCTCGTCGATATGGCTCTTCTCGGCGACCAGGGCCGGGGCGCAGATACCGGAATCGCCGGTGAACTTGATATGCAGGCCCTTGTTGAAAAGCCGCTTGGTGGCGTCGTAGCCGCGCAGGCCCGGTTTTGCCCCCGGCGCCAGGTCGATGCCGCACAGAAGGCCATAGCCGCGGATATCGGTCACCGCCTTGATGTCCTTCAGGGCATACATCCGGTCGAGGAAATAGTCGGAAAGCTCCGCCGCGCGTTCGAACAGCCCTTCCTTCTCATAGATCTGCAAGGCGGCGATGCCGGCAGCGCAGGCGGCGGGATGCGCCGAATAAGTATAGCCGTGAAAGAATTCGACGGCGCCATCGGCGGCGGCGCCGATCACCGTGTTGTAGATCTTGTCGCTGACCGCCACGGCGCCCATCGGCAGAGCGCCGTTGGTCAGCGCCTTCGCCATGGTGATCATATCCGGCACGACACCGAAGCTTTGCGATGCGAAGGCCTTGCCGGTACGGCCGAAACCGGTAATGACCTCATCGAAGACCAGCAGGATGCCGTGCTTATCGCAGATCTCGCGCAGGCGCTTCAGATAGCCCTTGGGCGGGATGAGGACGCCCGTCGAACCGGCAATCGGTTCGACAAAACAGGCCGCGATCGAACGCGGGCCGTACATGTCGACGAAGCGCTGCAGATCGTCGGCCAGTTCGACGCCGGTCGCCGGCTCGCCACGGGCGAAACGGTTCTCCGGCAGCCAGGTATGGCGGAGATGGACGACGCCCGGCATCACCGCGCCGAAGGCCTCACGGTTGCGCACCATGCCGCTCAAGGAAACGCCGCCGATATTGACACCGTGATAGGCGCGCTCGCGGCTGACAAACCGGGTGCGCTGGCCTTCTCCGTTAGCCACGTGATAGGCAAGCGCGATCTTGATCGCGCTTTCCACCGCTTCCGATCCGGAATTGCAGAAGAACACGTAATTGAGGTCGTCCGGCGTGATCTTCGCCACCATGCGGGCAAGCTCGAAGGAACTGGGATGGCCGGTCTGGAAATGCGGCGTGTAATCCAGCTCCTGCATCTGTGCCGTCACCGCGTCGACGATCTCCTTGCGGCCATGGCCGGCAGCGCAGCAGAACAGGCCGGAAGAGGCGTCGACCAGCTTTTCGCCTTTGTGGTTCCAGTAATAGAGGCCCTGCGCCTTTACCATCAGCCGCGGATCGGATTTGAAATCGCGGTTGGTGGTGAAGGGCATCCAGTGGTTTTCAAGCGTATTGGCGGCGTAATGCATGGCGCTCTCCTCGAAGGGTCGATCGCAGGCGGAGGGAATCCGGGATCGGCGGACATTCGGCAGTCTAGGACGTCGACCCGGCCGCACCATAGGCACAGGCAGGGCCAAAGCACGGTGCCAGTTGGACCTGACAGGCGCCGCGAAGACCGCGCCGCCCAGCCCCGGCCAGTATCTGATGGACGGCTTTTGCACGGCTTCAATCGCGCCGCCGTGGTTGATATAGTTGCCGCCTCAAGGGGGAGAGCGCCGTGGGCCACGCCAGCCAAGCCTATCTGTTCCATCTCGACGACGATGCGTCGACGACGCTGCAGGCGCGGCTGCGCCGGCGGCTGGTTTCCGCCATCCTGGACGGGCAGATTCCCGCCGGACGGCCGTTGCCCTCCTGCCGCAGCCTGGCGCGCAGCCTGAAGATCGCCCGCAACACCGTGGTGCTGACCTATCAGGACCTGGTCGAGGAAGGCTATCTGATCTCGCGGGAACGCAGCGGCTTCTTCGTCAACCCGGATATCCTGCGCAACCGGGCGGGGAGCGGCGGCAA
>DATLJB010000048.1:0-18246 GCA_035539075.1 Terriglobia bacterium | reverse complement strand
CGTGAAGGCGCGGCGCAGGTCGTTGAAGCTGGTCATGATACTCTACTCCGATTGTAGGGATTACCGTGGCCGCAAACTGCCTGTGCGGCCACGGATTAACAATCGAGAAGAATTTAGGTGCCGAGCGCGAAAAACTCGCTGGCCATCGCAGGCCACGGCAGCCGGCCGAGCTACTTCTTCTTGCTGAGTTTCTTCAGTTTTTTCTTCAATTTGCGGTCCGAGGCGGCCTTGGCTTCCGGCGAGGGGCCACGGCGGTCACGGCCGGCGGGCTTGTCACCTGCCGACTTGTCGCGCTTGTGACGGTCGGGACGCGCGCCAGTGCTGTCGGCACGCTTGGCGTGGTGAGGCTTGGCCGCCCGCTCCGCCGTCACATGCTCGCCGGCGGCGCGATTCTCGCCGTCATGGCGCGGACGATCCGCGCGCCGTTCGCCGCGATCTTTCCAGGGCCGGTCGGCGCGTTCTTCCCGCGTCTGGTGCGGGCGGGCGGGACGAGCGCCTTCAGCGGGCGGATGATCGGCAGGGGAGCGGTTGCGCTTCGGATAACCGGTCTTTTCGCGGCGTGGCCCCTGGTCGTCATCGCGACGCGGTCCTTTGGACCATTTGCGGTCGCGCTCCGCTCCGTCGGCCGGCTGCGACCCGTCATGCGGCGAGATGCGGACGTCGTTGTCGGGGGTCTGCTGGATCGCGGCGGCAAAACCTTCCGCGGCATCCTTGGCGATTTCGACGATGGTCTCGCGGTCGAAGATGCGGATGGCGCCGATCTCCTGCTTGGTGATCTTGCCGCGGCGGCACAGCATGGGGAGGATCCATTTCGGATCCGCGTTGGCGTTGCGCCCGGCGCTGAGGCGGAACTGAACCATGTTCTCGCCACCGCGGAATTCGCGGGGTACCCGCGGTTCCCGCGGCTCGCGGCTGTCGCGGCGATCGCCACGCTCGTAACCTTCGCCACGCGGCTTGCGATCGCCCCGTTCCTCACGCATGGGTGCGATGAACAATTCTTCGGGTTCCGGCAGGCGGGCGCGGTAGAGCCGGGCGAGGGCGACGGCGATCTGCTCCGCACTGCGTCCGTTCAGCAGCGTCTGGGCCAGGGCCGTATCTTCTTCGGTTGCCGCCTCGGTCAGGATGGGATCGGCCAGCAGTCGCTCCTGGTCACGTGCGCGGATGGCTTCCGGCAGGGGCGGATCTTCCCAGGTCGCCGTTACATTGGCGGCATAGAGCATGCTTTCGACCCGGCGCCGGCGCGGATGCGGGACCAGCAGGGCGCAAACGCCCTTGCGGCCGGCGCGGCCGGTGCGGCCACTGCGATGCAGCAGGGTTTCTTTGTTGTTGGGGATCTCGGCATGGATGACCAGCCCGAGATTTGGCAGATCGATGCCGCGTGCCGCCACGTCGGTGGCGACGCAGACCCGTGCATGACCGTCGCGCAAAGCTTGCAGCGCATGGCTGCGCTCGCTTTGGCTGAGTTCGCCCGACAGGGATACCACGTCGAAACCGCGTTCCAGCAGGCTGCCATGCAGGCGCCGGACCGACTCACGCGTATGGCAGAAGATGATGGCGGCGCGCGGTTCGATGAAGCGCAGCACGTTGACCACGGCATGTTCGATGTCGCGCGGACCGACGCGAATGGCGCGGTATTCGATGTCGCCATGCGCCTCGTTCTGCTTCAGCGTGTTGATGCGCAGAGCGTCGCGCTGATACTGCTTGGCCAGATTGGCGATCTCCTTGGCGATGGTCGCCGAGAAGAGCAGGGTGCGACGTTCCGGCGGCGTGGCGTCGAGAATGAATTCGAGATCTTCGCTGAAACCGAGATCCAGCATCTCATCGGCTTCGTCGAGCACGACGACACGCAATTCCGACGTATCGATCTGCCGGCGCTCCAGATGGTCGCGCAGGCGGCCTGGCGTACAGACCACGATATGGCAGCCGGCTTCCAGGGCGCGCGCCTCGCGCCTCGCGTCCATGCCGCCGACGCAGGAGACGATGCGGGCGCCGGCCGGGGCATAGAGCCAGCTCAATTCGCCATGCACCTGCATTGCCAGCTCGCGGGTGGGGGCGATGATCAAGGCCAGCGGCGCGCCGGCGCGGGGAAAACGCTCGGCATCGCCGAGGATGGTTTCGGCAAAGGCGAGACCGAAAGCGACGGTCTTGCCGGAGCCGGTCTGGGCCGAGACCAGGAGATCGCGGCCGGCGGCTTCGGGTTGCAGAACCGCTTCCTGGACCGGGGTCGGCTCCAGATAGTTGCGCTCGGCAAGGGCGCGGTCGAGGGCCGGATGAATCGCTGGAAAGGGCATAACGGGTCAATCTGTCAGAAACGGGATCGCTTGCCTGCCGCGGTCGACCGTGTCGGGATCAGCAGGGGCACGCCCGTCCGGGCGCGCGGCGAAAGGCGCTTGATACAGGATCGCGGGGCAAAGTGCCAACAATCATATACCGCTTGCCCCGGTTTCGGTCTGGAACAGCAAAAATGCCAAGATTGCCGTGCCATATTGGTTAATACGTCCCGATCCTACGCCTCGGCCGGTTGCAGCAGGTCCCAGCGATTGCCGTAACGATCCTCGAAGACAGCGACGCTGCCATAGGCTTCCTGGCGCGGTTCTTCGCAAAACCGGACCCCGCGTGCCAGATAGGTCCGGTAGTCGCGCCAGAAATCGTCGGTCTGGAGGATTAGAAAGACCCGCCCGCCGGTCTGGTTGCCGATACGGCTGGCCTGTTCGGGCGTCACGGCTTTTGCCAGCAGCAGGCGGGTTTCCCGGGCCCCCGGCGGCGACACCGTAACCCAGCGTTTGCCGTCCCCCATAGCGGTGTCTTCAAGCAGGACGAAGCCCAGTACCGCCGTGTAATAGGCGATCGCCTCGTCGTAATCCGGGATGAGCAGTGCGAGCGTGCTGATGAACTGGGACATCGAAAGCTCCGGCGATAGCGGGATATCAAATGAAGACGCCGAAAGGGCTTCTGTCAAAGCATACGGCTTTCGAATCCTAGGCCGATATCGGCGGTGGCTTCTCCCAGGATCAGGCCGCCATAGATGAGATTTGGCAAGACGGGAAAGGCAACGCCTTCGACGAAGCGGGGCACCTTGTCGCCGATCTGTACCACCTGGCGCATCCAGAGCGGCTGGCGGATCGCATAACACCGACGCAGGCCTTCAAGCACCTCCGAGCTGCGCGGGCCATGCAGGAATTCTTCCATGTAGTGCCCGCGGACGCTCCGGCCAAAAGCGGCGTCCAAGGCGGTGCCGACTAGTCGGATACGCAAGTAGGCCGCCGAAGCCGCTTGCGCCTCGACTTCGAGAATAAAGAAATGCGGCAGCAGGTCAGCGCCGATATCGAGCGGGTCTATATGATGACGCTCGTGCCTGGCGAGCAGGTAATCGGCAATGCGGCGCAGCTTTCGGTCCATACCAGCGGAACCCTTGCATCAGGATCGCGTCGAGGTGCGCCCATGCTGAGTCGAGCCGAGCCTCCCTTTGGATAGATATTCGGTTCTAACTAACAAGAGATCGTTAAGAGCGCCGGCAAAGTGATCATTCGCCGCTGCAAAACTCGACCGGCTCCGAAGGCGGCGAGGCGGCTCAGAGATCCGCGAAAGCGTCAATCGCCGATCGGTCGTAGCCCTTGCTGGCGACCAGCAACTGCTTCGAATAGGGATGGGTCAGCTTGCCGGCGCCGAGATCGGCGGCCTTGGCCTGCTCGACGATCTCGCCCTTGCGCATCAAGGCCAGGCGCTCGCACATCTGGCCGACCACGGCGAGGTCGTGGCTGACGAGAATATAGGTGAGGCCGAATTCCCGGCGCAGATCGCTCAGCAGATTGAGGATCTCGGCCTGGATCGAGACATCGAGCGCCGAGGTCGGCTCGTCCAGCAGCACCACCTGCGGACGCAGGATCAGCGCGCGGGCGATGGCGACGCGCTGGCGCTGGCCGCCGGAAAGCTGATGCGGATAGCGGAAACGGAAGGCGTGGCCGAGCTGCACCTGATCGAGCATCTTGGTCACCCGGTCCTCGACATCGCCAATGCCATGGATGATCAAGGGTTCGGAGAGAATCCGGTCGATCGTATGCTTGGGATGCAGCGAGCCATAGGGATCCTGGAACACCATTTGGATCTGCTTGTAGAAATCACGGTCGCGCTTGGCGCGGAAATCGCGGCCATCGACAGTGATCCGCCCCTTCCAGTCGGGGTTGAGGCCGGCGAGGACGCGCAGAACGGTGGACTTGCCGGAACCGCTTTCGCCGACCAGGCCGAAGCTCTCGCCCTTATCGACTTGAAAACTCACCTTCTTGAGCGCATGCACCTGCCGCTTGCCGGTGCCGAAGGTGACTTCTAGGTCCTGTACGTCGATCATATCGGTCATCGGTCGGCTCGCACGGCGATCGGCTCTTTCCAGGCGGGATCACGCTTCAGGGTCGGCAGGAGGGGAACGGGGTTTCCCAGTTCCGGCAGGCAGGCCAGCAGGCCCTTGGTATAGGGATGCCGGGCAGCGGTGAGATGGTGGGCGTCGAGCTCCTCCATCACCTGGCCGGCATACATGACGAGGACCCGGTCACAGAACGAGGCGACGAGGTTGAGATCGTGGCTGATGAAGATCAGGCCCATATCCCGGGTCTTCACCAGGTCATCGAGGATGGCGAGGACCTGCAGCCGCACGGTGACGTCGAGCGCCGATGTCGGCTCGTCGGCGATCAGCAATTCCGGTTCGGTGATCAGCATCATGGCGATCATCGCCCGCTGGCCCATGCCGCCGCTGAGCTCATGCGGCCAGGCGCGATAGACCCGTTCCGGGTCGCGAATCTTGACGGCGCTGAGCATTTCCAACGCGCGGGCCTTGGCGTTCTTGCCGCCGAAACCGTCGCGAACGGCCTCCAGCAACTGGTCGCCGATCCGCATTACCGGGTTCAAGGAATATTTCGGGTCCTGCATGATCATGGCGATGCGCTTGCCACGGATCTTGCGCCAGTGCGCGGCATCGAGGCCGAGCAGGTTCTCGCCCTGGAATTCCAACCGGTCGGCCGTCACCTGGCCCGGGCTAAGGCCGAGAATGGCGCGCACCGATTGCGACTTCCCCGAACCGCTTTCGCCGACGATCGCCAGCTTCTCGCGACCCATGGTGAAGGACATGTCGCGCACCACGTGGGAAATGCCGGTGGGCGTCTTGAAACGGATGTTGAGGTTTTCGACCTGTAGCAGAGGCGTTGCGTGCGTGCTCTTGTTCATCGTCGCCTCACTGCTCGCGCGGGTCGAGGACATCGCGCAGCCCGTCGCCGATCAGATTGAAACCCAAACTGACGACGAAGATGGCGATGCCGGGGAAGGTGGAAATCCACCACTGGTCCAGCAGATGCTCGCGGCCGCTGGAAACCATGGCGCCCCATTCCGGCTGTGGCGGCTGGGCACCAAGACCGAGGAATCCGAGGCCGGCGGCGGTCAGGATGATGCCGGCCATGTCGAGCGAGACCCGGACGATCAGCGAGGACATGCACATCGGCATGATCTGGCCAAGGACGATGCGCAGCGGCGAGGCGCCCATCATGCGCGCCGCCGCGACGTAATCCGAATTGCGGACCGCCAGCGTCTCGGCGCGGGCGATACGGGCATAAGGCGGCCAGACGGTCAGGGAAATCGCCAGCACCGCATTCTCGATGCCGGGCCCCAGCGCCGCGGCGAAGGCCAGCGCCAGGATGAGACGCGGAAAGGCCATGAAGATATCGGTGATGCGGATCAGCACCGCCTCCACCCAGCCGCCGGCATAGCCGGCAACGGTGCCGATGATGAGACCGATCGGCGCCGCGGTGATCGAGGTCAGGAAGACAATCATCAAGGTCACGCGCGAACCGTAGACGATGCGGCTCCACAGATCGCGCCCCTGCTGGTCGGTGCCGAGCAGATAGTCGTTATTGGGCGGCAGCAGGCGTTGCTCCAGATTGCCGGCCAGGGGATCGTGGCTGCAGAGCAGCGGCGCGAAGATCGCCATCAGCACGAGAATGACGAAGATGATGAGGCCGGCCATGGCCAGCGGATTGCGGGCAAAGCTGCGCCAGCCGAGATAGGCGCGCCCAAGGCGCGCCTGCAGGCGCGAATGCGGCGTGTCGGTCGTCAGCCAATGCCGCCAGCCGGTCGTCCTCGTGTCGGAATAGGTGAAGGTCATGATGAGCGACTCCCGGTCAGGTCATCGGGCGCGCGGATCGAGCACGCGATAAGCGAGGTCGGTCAGCATATTGATGAAGATGAAAACGGTGCCGACCACCAGCGTGCCGCCCAGCACCGCCGTCATGTCGACCGAGAAAAGCGAATTGGTGATGTAGAGGCCGAGCCCGTTCCACACGAAGACCGTCTCGGTCAGCACCGAACCTTCCAGCAGCGTCGCATAGGAGAGCACGATCACCGTCAGCAGCGGCACCAGGATATTGCCCATGGCATGGCGCCAGACGATCTTCCATTCGGCGACGCCCTTGACGCGCGCCGTGAGGATATATTCCTGGCGGAGCTGCCCCAGCATCAGCGAGCGGGTCATGCGGCTGATGTAAGCGAGCGAGAAATAGCCGAGGATCGAGGCCGGCAGGATGAGATGCATCACTGCATTGGTGAAGAGTTCCATGTCGCCGGTCAGGAAGCTATCGACCAGCATGATGCCGGTGACGTAATCGACCGAATCCTCGAAGCCGAAATCGATTCGCCCCGGACCCGGCAGCCAGCCGAGCTTGGCGTAGAACAGCAGCAGGCCCATCAGGCCCAGCCAGAAGACCGGCACCGAATAGCCGAACAGGCCGACGAAGCGGATGATGTGATCCTGCCAGCGGTCCTTGTGCACGGCGGCCCAGACACCGGCGGGCACCCCGATGATGACACCGATCACCGTGCCGGCCGTCGCCAGTTCCAGCGTTGCCGGGAAGACATGGGTGATGTCTTCCAGCACCGGATGGCCGGTGCGCAGCGACATGCCGAGGTCGCCCTGCAACACGTGGCTGAGATAGATCCAGAACTGCTGGTAGAGCGGCAGGTCGAGACCTAGTGCCAAGCGCGCCTTGGCATAGACCTCTGCCGGCGCGTGATCGCCGACCACCGCCAAAGTCGGATCTACCGGCAGGACCCGGGCAATCACGAAGGTGATGATGAGAAGGCCAAGCAGCGTGCTCAGCACCGAAACGACGACGCGCAGTGCCGCCTTCATGCGTACATTCCAATTGGCAGAGAAGAGGTGATCATTGGACGGCTAATAGCCGATTGGCGCCGGGCGGCCAATATTTTGTTGGGCGCGCTCTGGCGACCGGCGGAGCGAGCCGTACCATGAAACCGCGTGCTCCAAAAAAGCACCGCCGGACCGAAGCCCGGCGGTGCGACTTTGTGCAGTTCGTTCGTCATCGAGCGATTAGGCAAAAAGACCCAATCACTCCTTGACGACGTCCTTGTAGAGGTCGAGATCGAAGCTCGGGCCCATGATGAAGCCCTTGACCTTCTTGCTGACGCCAGCCGTTTCGATCTGCTGGAACATCACCACGAAGGGGCCGTCATCCAGCACCTTCTGCTGGATGTCGCCATACATAGCGGCGCGCTTCGCGCTGTCCAGCTCGTCGCGGGCGGCATAGACCTCCTTGGTCAGATCAGGGATGTCCCAGGCATTGCGCCAGGCCAGCAGCTTATGCGTCGACTGGTCGGAATTGTCGGCATTGGTCGCATAGCCTTCCGCGTTGGAATGCGGATCCTGATAATCCGAGCCCCAGACGCCGATATAGATATCGTGTTGGCGGGCGCGGTACTTGGTCAGGGTCTGCTTGTTGTCCGCCGGCTTGATCTCCAGCTTGACGCCGGCCTTGGCCCAGGTCGACTGGATCGACTGCGCCAGTTCCATGGTCTCGGTCTTGTTGGTGGTGTCCATGGTGACGCTGAAGCCGTCAGCGAGACCGGCCTGCTTCAGCAGCTCCTTGGCCTTGTCGACATCCAGCTTATAGGGCATGGCGTCGGAAGCGCCGAGCTGGCCGTCCGGCAGGATGGTCTGGTGCGGCTTGTAGACGCCCTTGAACAGGGTGCTGGCGATGCCGTCATAATCGACCAGATATTTCAGCGCCTTCCGTACTTCCGGCTTGGCCAGGTACTGGTTCTTCTGGTTGAGACCGAGATAGAGCAGCGTCGCCTTGGCGGCGGATTGCAGATAGACGTTCTTGTCGCTCTGCAAGGCGGCCAATTGATCGCCGGTCACATTGCGCGCGATATCGACATCGCCCTTCTGCAGCAGCAGCTGCTGCGAAGCGCTTTCCGTCACGTTCTTGATGAGGACGCGCTTGATCTTCGGCTGGCCGCCCCAGTAGTGCGGGTTGGTGGTCAGGCTCAGCGATTCATTTGGCTTCCATTCCTTCAGGAAGAAGGGGCCGGAACCGGCATAATTGGTCTTCAGCCAGGCATTGCCAAGGTCGCCGTCCTTTTCATGCGACATCACCAGCTTCTTGTCGACGATCGAGCTGGTATAGGTGATGCAGTTCAGGAAGAAGGTTGGGGCATAGACCTTGTCGAGTTCGACTTCCAGGGTATCCGCGTCTTTGGCGCGAATCATCTTGGTCGCATTGTCCTTGGTCAGGCCGAACTGGTTCATGATGAAGGCCGGGTTCTTGTCCAGCATCACATAACGCTGCAGCGAGAAGGCGGCGTCTTCAGCCGTCAGCGGATTGCCGGACTGGAACTTGATGCCCTTGCGGATCTTGAAAATGAAGGTCTTGCCGTCCTGGCTGACCGACCAGCTTTCCGCAGCCTTGTTGAGAATCTTTGAGGTGTCGCTGGGGTCGAGGGCCACCAGACGGTCATAGGCGTTGGCCTGGTATTCCGAACTGGAGATCTCGTAGATCTCGGCCGGATCGAGCGAGATGATATCGTCGATCACATAGGCCATCACCAACGTATCTTTCGGCGTCGCGGCATAAGCGCCAGCGCCGGCGGCGATCGTCAGCATCAAAGCGGCGACGGTCGTTCTCAGCAGCGGTTTCATTTTCAAGCTCCCGGTTTGCCGTCAGTCCCCTTCGCGACGGCAGGCGAGCCAGCCTCGGCCGAGGCGGCGGTGGTGACGCTAACACGGTTCTGTCACATACGTAAATAATCTTGACCGCCTGGTTAAACGGCGCGAAAAGCGTGGAATTTCGCGCCAAATGTGGCCGGCGAAAGGCTTGTCAGGTCATTGCCTGTCGCGGAAAATCGCGGCCCTCTGCCCGAGCGCGGCAAGGGGGAATTGCCGCGCGATCGCCACCGGCCGGTTTCGCTTTACCGGCGGGCCCATTACGATCGGCTTCATGAGCAAACGCCGAATCGCCTATGTGACCCTGCTGCTGCTTCTGACCCTTGCGGCCTATGAGACGCGGCGCTGGTTGACGGTCGATGCAGGCCTGTCGGGGGATGACCGGGCTCTGATCGCGAAATCCTGTGCGCAGAAAGCATCCGATGCGCCGCGCTTATTGCCTGCCGATGACACCGTCGATAAGCGGGTCTCGGAACGGTACGGCGAGGTCTGCCGCACTCTGACGCCGGACACGCACCTGCATTTCGGCGTCGGCATCAAAGTCTATCAATGCCGGATCTGGATTCCCCGCGTGACCGACAGCGCGGAGGGCGAGCGACAAATGAAGGCGCTCGCCACTTTCTTCGGCCGCCGTGAATTCGATCTCGCGACCTATCCGCGCAAGGCCGGCACGGACGCGACCGTGCTGCTGGTGACAGATGACGGCGAAGACGTCGCCGCCATCGGCAGCCGCGCCGATCTGCAGGCGGCTCAGGTGCAGGTCAAGGATCTGCAGGGCGCGGCAGAGCTTATCTTCTTGTTGAACGACACCGGGCGCCTGGCAGGGCCGCCGGCGCTTTGTGGCCTGGGGATCAGTGGCGATGCGCAAGGCTGGACGCTGAGCGATGTGAAGGTGCCGGAAAACTGTGCAGCGCCCTGGTGGCGGAGCTATCGTATCGAGCGGGATGGTACGCTTCAGGTTCTCTCCAGCGTCAAACGGTGGTGGCGCTTCGACAATGCGATCTGCAGTGACTGAGGAAGCATATGGCGGAAGAAACGATGGTGTTGCGCAGCCCGCGCCTCATCCTGCGGCCATGGCGTGACAGTGACCTGCCGGCGATCGCACGGCTGAATGCCGATCCGCGCGTGATGGAGTTTTTGCCAAACTGCCTCGACCGTGCGGCCAGCGACGCGATGGTGACGCGGATGCAGGCGGCGATCGAAACCCAGGGATTCGGTTTCTGGGCGGTGGAAGCGCCGGGCACGGCGGATTTCATCGGCTTCGTCGGTCTGAACCGGCCAAGCTTCGCAGCGGCCTTCATGCCTTGTGTCGAGATCGGTTGGCGTCTCGCTCATGACTTCTGGGGGCGGGGTTACGCCACGGAGGCTGCGCGGGCGGCCTTGCGCTACGGCTTCGGCGATCTGGGCCTTGCTGAGATCGTCTCTTTCACCGCTGTCATCAACCTGCGGTCCCAGCGCGTCATGCAGCGCCTCGGAATGCAGCACTACCGCGCGGAGGATTTCGATCATCCCGCCTTGCCGGAAGGTCACCGGCTGCGCCGCCATGTCCTTTATCGGATGACGCGGATGCGATGGTCGCAGATGGAGACGCGAGGAGCGTGATTGACTGAGGCGGATGACGCGTTTCATCCGCTGGCCAGTCCGGCCGCGCCGGTTCAGGATCAAGTCAGGCGCGTGATCCAATCCTGCAATTGCGGGTAGGTTGATAACAAAGCGGCTCGCTCGGCCATTTCGAAATCGGCGAAATCGAAGCCCGGTGACACGGTGCAGCCAACCAAACTGAAACGGCTGCCGGCGGCCGGGCAGGCGCCGAACCAGCGGCCGGCCGGAACCACGTGCTGCAGCACCTGGCCGGCGGCTATATCACTGCCGAGCAATGTCGCTGAAATGTCGCCGGCCTCGGTTATCTCCACCACCTGGAGCGGATCACCCTGGTAGAAATGCCAGATTTCGTCGGAACGGATGCGGTGAAACCGAGAACGGTCGCCTGCCGTCAGGAGATAGTAGATCGCGGTGCTCGCATGGCGCATCCCGGTGAATTGCGGCAACAACGCCTGCGCGCCGAGCTGGAACGCGGCGCGATAGGTCTCCCGGAAAAAGCCGCCCTCGGGATGCGGGACCAGGCTGAGACGCTCGATGAGGTCTTGTGCCTGTGCAGGCGGTTGGTTCCGGGCGGGTGTGGTCATGGCTCCGGTTTCTCCGAGGTGGCCTATCTTCCATATTTGGAGCGGCGCCGTCGAAAAGCAATCTAGCGCAAATAGATGTCGACGTAATCCGCCGCCTGGTCGCAGGGATTGTCGATCTGCTGCAGGCGCCAGTATTTGCGGTTGCCCTTCTTGGCGAAGATGAAATCGCCCTCGCGGAGGCAGTCCTGCCCCTGGTTGATATAACTGACATTGGTGACGATTTTGCCGGTGAAGGCGAAACTTGTGGCATCGATTGCCGTCACCACGCCGTCAAGGGTGACATGGCCTTCCTTGGCGTCCTGGCGGCCGGCGAGGCGCCAGGTTCCGTTATCATCGCGAATCTCGACCTGTCCGGCATCGCGGAGCGTACCGGAACCCAGCCATTGCAGGGTCAGCGCGTGTTTGCCAAGCAGCTGCCGGGCCATGGCCTTGTCGCCGACTTGCGGTTCGGCGCGCAAGGGCAAGGGTGACAGCATCTGCAGGCCGACCAGCAGCAGGATGGCGGCCGATTGCAGAAACATCGAAAAGCGAGGTGCTGGCCGGGGCAGGGAGCAATGCATGATCTGTTTGCGTCAGTCGTTTGCGGCCGTGCCGTATTGGCGTTCCAACTTGGCAAGGCGCCACTGGATCTGCTGCATGTCGGCTGCAAGCTCGTCGACCATTTCACGCAGTTGCAGGATGATCGGTATCAGTTCGTCTTGGTCGGAAATCGGAACCGGTGGCACGCTGGTCCTCATTGTCGCGAAATCGCCCCGCGACTCACTATAGACGAATCGCCAAACGCTGTCAGGTGATTGCCTTTGCCGGGTGATTTTTCGGCATTCGACGGCCGATCAGGCCTTCATTCTGAAAGCCGGACGCAGCCTTGCGAAGTCCTCGGCAGGCAACGGCCTGGAAATATGGAAACCTTGCGCATAGTCGCAGCCCTTTGTCTTCAGTGCGGCCAGTACATCCCCGCTCTCCACGCCCTCCGCAACCGTCCGCAATTTCAGATTGCGGGCCATGCCGATGATGGTATCGACGATGACATTGCTGCTTTCTGTCTTGAGCAGAGTCTGAATGAAGCTGATATCGATCTTCAATTCGGAAAAGGGCAGCTTCTGCAGTTGCACCAGGGATGAATAGCCGACCCCGAAATCGTCGATTGACAGATGAAAGCCTTTCAGGCGCAGGCGGGTGAGGACGTCCAGCAATTTGATGCCGTCCTGCATGGCGGCTGTTTCGGTGAGTTCAAAGGTCACGCGGTCGGGCGGCAGGCCGGCGCGCGCGCAGATCGTCTCCACCCAGTCCGGCAGATCATAGCCGTAGGTCGCGGCAGCGGAGAGATTGATGGCGATGGAAATATCATAGCCGTCGGCGCGCCATTCGCCCGCTTGGGCGATTGCCGTCGAGATGGTCCAGCGGGTGAGGGGCGTGATGATCCCGCTCCGCTCCGCCAGCGGGATGAAGGTAGCGGGCGGAACGGCGCCCAGCTTGGGATGGCCCCAGCGGGCCAATGCTTCCGCGCCGATGATGGCCTCGCTCTGCAGATCGAGTTTGGCCTGGTAGTGAAGCGAGAGGCCATTTCCTTCGATGGCACTCAGCAGTTCCGCCTTGTCCGGCTGCCGCGTCGCCGGGTTGAGGCGGCGGAGAATCTGGCGCAGTTCTTCAAGCCGCATCGGCTTTTGCAGGAAGCCTTCCATGCGCATGCCGCGTGCCAGGCCGAGAAACATCGCGGATTCGAGAACCTTGGTATCGCTGCCGCTGATGAGAAGGATCTGCCCGGAAAGGCCAAGACCGGAGAGCTCGCGCAACAGTTCGACACCGTCCATGCCCGGTATCTGCAGATCGAGAATAATGACGGCCGGGTCGAAGCCGGCAATCTCGCGCCTGAACTTGACCGGATCGGTGGTGGCGAGAACCTGGTACCCGCAATCCGTCGCGACACGTTCTACCAGCGCACAGATACCCAATTCGTCATCGACGATGGCCAAACGCGGTGTTGCCAAGGTCCGTTCCGGCATCGGTCCCCCTGCCTGAGAAGTTCCGTCTCATTGTGTCGGCACCGTACGCCTGCGCAGCGTGTTACGGGTCTCCTGCTTCGCCAAAGGCAGCGCGGACGATGCTTAGCAATTCGTCGCGCCTGAAGGGCTTGGTCAAGGTGGCGTAGGCGCCGAGCTTCTCGGCATAGACCAGATAATCGATATTGTCTCTCCGGCCGCTTCCGGAGACGGCGATGATGCGGATATCCGGATTCGATTTTTGCAGGGTGGAGATGATCTCCAGCCCCTCCATATCCGGCATGATGATGTCGGTGACGACCAGATGGGGCGCTTGTTGGGCAATTTGGTCAAGGGCCTCCCGGCCGTTGCGGGCGAGCCGCACATTCCAGTCGGGGGAAGCCAACATCCGTTGGACAGTTTTGCCAACCAGGGGATCGTCGTCGATCACCAAAATGGACTTCATGCAGCGATCCCAATCCCAGAGGATCCCGAACCGGATGAGCCGCTCGAAGCTCGGCCACCAATCGGATCGGCGCCCGACGAGGCAGTCGGTTACAAAGCTAATACAGCGAGATTATTCCTAGCGGAATTTTATGTCCATCGGAAGACCGACGATTCCCGACCGGTCTTATGCGGCGATCACGATCCTGTGTCCCGGCAAAAATTGCCCAAGGGCTGACGCGATGCAAGCGCGCGACGCGTCTAGTCGCGCCGTTGGTAGCGGGCGACGGCCTGCCGCAGCAGATCATGGGGGAGGGCATGTACTTTGCGGCCCTTGAAACCGGTCATGGTCTCCGCGGCGACCAGGGCGTTCCAGATCGCTTCCTCGGTGGCTTCGGCAGCGGCCTGGAAGAGCGGTGTGCATTGGTCCAGCCCCAGCATGCGTACCTCGACCATCTTCGCGGCGGCCTGGACAACATTGGCGGTGGAGAAGGCGAGGAAGATATCGCCGCTGGAATTGCTGCCGAAACCGCCGACCCAGGCAAGTCCGGTCGTGGCGCGGCGGGCAAGGCGCTGGCACTGGATCGGCAGGAGCGGGGCATCCGTCGCCAGGATGACGATGATGGAACCCTGGTCTTTCGGCTCTTCCTTGGCAGGCGGCACGACGGCCGAGCCGATTTCGAGGCCGACCGGAGCATGGCCGCAACGCAGCATCTCGCGCAGCCCGTAATTGGCTTGCACCAAGGCGCCCACGGTCCAGCCGCCCTGCTCGGCGGAAAGCCGGCGGGACGCCGTACCGGTGCCGCCTTTGAATTCGTGGCAGATCATGCCGGTGCCGCCGCCGACATTGCCTTCCGCGACCGGGCCGCCTTGCGCGGTTTTCAAGGCCGACAGCGCATGCTCGGTGGTGATGGGAAAGGTCTCGGCGTCGGACAGCCAGCCGTCCCAGGTCTCGCCGGTTACCGGCAGGTGCCAGGCATTTTCGACGAAGCGCTCCGCGGCCAGATGACAGATTGCGTCTCGGGCGACGCCGACGGCATGGGTGTTGGTGATGGTGACGGGGCCGGCCAGCGTGCCTTGTTCCTGCAGCCAGATCGTGCCGGTCATCTCACCATTGCCGTTGAAGGAATGGTAGCCGGCGAAGAGATGATCGGTATAGATGCTGTCCGACGGCCAGATGGCGGTCACGCCACTGCGCACCACATGCGGCGTGTCCTGGATAACGGTGGTGAAGCCGACCTTCACGCCGGCCACGTCGGTGATGGCGTTGAGCGGACCCGGCGCCAACTGGCCGAGTGAAATGCCAAGATCGCGCAAACGTGGCTTCGTCATGATCGTTCCTGCTATCAAGATCCCCGGCGCGCTCTATAGCAGGGAAGCAGGCTGTTTCCAACCGGACGAGCGCCTCGCGCCGCCGCCTGTTGGGCGGTGGCCATACGACTTCAGATGGCTGCCGCTTCGACTGGCGGCAGTTGCATCCAGTCCGGCAGCCGCGGCGAGAGTTCCGCGGTGCCGGCACGCAGGGTGATCGTTCCGCCGGAGCGCAAGCTGTCCAGCGCTTCCAGGCGCAGCATGGCGATGCCGACCGACCCATCGGCGGCATGGCTGCGCATCTCGCCGACCTCCTTGTCGCCCGCCATGACGACCGTTCCGGGTGCCGGCGGTGCGCCGGTGATGACCACGGGAAAGAGGCGCTTGCGGACCAGGCCGCGATACTTGGTGCGGGCCGTCAGTTCCTGCCCCATATAACAACCCTTTTGCCAGTCGACCGCGTGCAGTTCGTCGAACCCCGATTCCAGCGGGATGGACTTCTCGGGGATAAGATCGGCCGGGCTCTCCGGCACGCCGAGCGACAGGCGCAGACGGTTATAGGCTTCGGCATCCCCCGGCCGCAGGCCAGCTTGCTGCAGCAGCTCCTCGGCTGTCGCTATCGGCAGGAGAGCGCGGGCGCCGAGGGCGGGCAGGCGCGGATCGGTGAAGACGATGCCGGCGCCCAGCGGCCGCGCCGCGCCAGCCGTTTCCGGCAATGCCAGCCGCGTCAAGGCATTCGCGCCGTAAATGACCGCGACCACCCAATCGGTACCGGCATCGGCCAGGGTGACCTTGGAACGCAGCCGATACATCGACAGCCGCTTCAGGAGATCGGCCCGCCGGATCGCTTCGACATCGAGCAGATAGGTTTCGGCGCCGGCCTCATCGGCACGGGCAGCGATGCAGAAGTCGTGCAGATATTTTCCCTGCGGCGTCAAAAAGGCCGTGTAGATCGCCTGGGAGGGGGAGAGCTTTCCGGTATCGTTGGAAATCAGCCCCTGCAGAAAACTGGCGCGATCCTCGCCGGCGATGGTCAGAACCGACCGGGCCGGAGACAGAAAATAGAAGGCGTCGCTCATCACTAAAATCCGCGAAAAAATAAGGGCTTTGCCATCTGCGGCAGATCCTAACATAGTTGGTTGATCGGCGGCGTCCTGGCAAGTCCTTCGGCGGCGGAGGACGCTAGGGGCTGGCTCGGCTTGACAAGCCGGCAGCGACAAAGCCCTATGCTGGCCAAGGGCGAATGAGCGCAGCCGCAGCGCGGATGCCTCGGTTGGCAGCATGTGAAAGAGAGACGGGACGGCTTTGTGATAAGGCTCAATGCGGAAGGCTTTTGGGAATTCAGCCTCGCCTTCTATTGCAAATCACCGGTCGCCGTGGCCCTGCTCTCGCTGCAGGACCGGCGCAATGCCGACGTCAATATGCTGTTGGCAATCTGCTGGCTGGCGACGCTGGGATATCAATTGCCGACCAGCGGCCTCGTCGATATCGATGCCGCCGTGCAGCCCTGGCGCGACAAGGTCGTCCGCCCGTTGCGCGAGGTGCGGCGGCGTGTCAAGGGCGAGTTCAGCGAAGAGATCGGCAAGATCGATCAGCAGTCGCTGCATCACACATTGCTGGGCGCCGAACTCGATTGCGAGCGGGTGGCGCAGCGGCAGATCGCCTTGGCCGCCGAGCCCCATTGCGGCCGCCTGCAGGGCAAGCCGGCGGCGGAACTCGCCTTGCCGGTCATGCGGGCTTACCTTGATCTCCTGCCACGGCCCGATACGTCAAACGAACCCGATCCTCAAGATGAGCGGGATATCGCGGCGATCTTGCAGCAGCTCTGATCAATAATGCTGCATATGGCGGAAGCGGCCGACCACGCCGACCAGGAAGGCGATCGACCAGCCGAGCAGCAGGATGCCGTTGACGCCTTCGATCGCGCCCAGAATGCGCCATTGATGCGAGAGAACGACGTCGCCGTAGCCGATGGTGGCATAGCTGGTGAGGGAGAAGTACAGCGCGTCTTCCAGGGTCGGGAAGACATGCATGAAATCGAAGAACAGCGCGTAGAGCCAGATTTCCGCTGAATGGATTGCGAACAGCCCCAATACGGCTGCGATCAGGACCGCGATCTGGTCGATATGCATATTGTCCCGGCCCAGCCGCTTTTGATTCACGCGAACGAAGGCCGTCAACAGGAACAATCCGAAGAAATGGATGATGACGGTGGTGGTGACCAGGAAGGCGGCGATCGCCAACTGGCGGATGATCAGTGTGACAATCTCATCCATAATTTCTGTCCGTCAACAACAGGATCACGTCCCGCATCATCTTCCTGCACAATCAAGGAACGGCCGACGCGCCCGATCCGAATAGAGCCAAGTTCGCCGCGTCATGGCAACGAAAATTGCCTGGCTTTCCGTTATCGCTGGTGGGGCCGGGCCGGTTGCCTCGGGCGGCCTTCGCCCCAGCGATGAACGCGGTCGCTGGCGATGCCGAAGAGATCAAGCGCACGGCCCAGACTGTGGTCGATCATCTCGTCAATCGTCTGTGGGCGGGCATACATGGCAGGCACTGGTGGCGCGATGATTCCTCCCATTTCGGTGACTGCCAGCATGTTCTTCAAATGGCCGGCATGAAGCGGCGTCTCGCGCACCATCAGGACGAGCCGCCGACGCTCTTTCAGAACCACGTCGGCGGCGCGCGAAACCAGGGTGGTCGTCGCGCCGGTGGCGATCTCCGCCAGGGTCTTCACCGAACAGGGGGCGACGATCATGCCGAGGGTGATGAACGAGCCGCTGGAAATCGCCGCCGCCATGTCATCGCTCTCGTAACAGACATCCGCAAGTTCTCTCACGGCCTGCAACTTATGATTGGTTTCGTGGGCAAGCGTCACCTGAGCGGCGCGCGACATCACCAGGTGGGTCTCGATCATGCCGGTTTGCAGCATCTTCAGCAGGCGAATCCCGTAGGCGACACCGGAAGCGCCGGAGATGCCAATGATCAAGCGCGGTGGAACATGTGCGACGTTTTCACTCTTTTCGCGCGGGCTGCCCGATTTTTGTGTGTCTTTTCTTTGGCTTGGCGCCATAAAGGTCAGTTCCCTTGCTCCATTAACCCATCATTCGCCGACGATTCTTGAAAGGCGCAATGAAACTCCAATTTACTCTAATAGGGTAACGGCGTTACCATCGTTTTACAGTTTGTACCAATCGGACTTCGAAAGGGGGCTTTCAGCCCGCCAGACGACGGACTGTCTGCCCTGCAACCACCAGCCGCAAGGGAGATTCGCCGATGGCTCTCACGTCGCATATGGAATCCTTGAAAGCAAAGCATTCCGACC
>DATLJB010000047.1:0-28162 GCA_035539075.1 Terriglobia bacterium | reverse complement strand
GAAGCGGTCGTCAAGGGTTGCGGCGCCAATTCCTCGAAGAAGATCGGCCTTGTCCAGGGCGACCAGGTCAATTCCTCGAGCCTCTATCAATATGCCGGCATCATGAAGGTGCTGGCGAAATATCCGGACTTCCAGGTCGTGGCCAAGCCGGATTCCAATTGGGACGCCACCACCTCGCGTAACGTCACCACCACCATGCTGCAGCAGCATCCGGATATCTGCGGCATCATCGATTTCTGGGACGGCGATGCGACCGGCGCCTCGGCGGCGATTCGCGATGCCAAGCTGCAGGACAAGGTCTTCCTGGTCACCACCGGGGGCGGTGAGAAGGTCGATTGCGATGCCCTGCAGGACGGCACCTACGGCGCCGTGGTCATGACCGAGCTGCAGAACCAGTCGCGTGACATGAACGCGATCATCAAGTTCCTGCTGCAAAGCGGCATCAAGCCCGGCACCATGCACACCTATATCTATACCTTGGAGAAGGCGACCACCAAGGCCGACCTCAAGCCCGAGACCTGCTGGGATCTGAAGGCACTTCAGGCCTCGCAGAAACAGTAAGACTCGCGTAGCAATAAGCGGGCGGTCGGCGTGAATGCTGGCCGCCCGTGACGTATTTCAGTGGATCGACCAATGACGCTCAAGGAACGGGCCCTGCGCCTGCGCTATAACCTCATCCCCGATCATCTGATCGGCGAGATCCTGACCAAGCGCTGGACCGACAACGCCATTCCGTTTCTCGCACTGGTCCTGACCGTGGCGGGCTTCGGCACGGCGATTTCCGGCTTTTTCAAGCCGCAATCGCTGAGCGATTCGACGCGGCAATTGGGTGAATTCTCCATCGTCGTCATCGGCATGACCGTCGTTATGCTGGGCGGCGGCATCGACCTCTCGGTGGGATCGGTCTTCGCGCTGGCGACCTTCGCCGCCGTTTCCACCTTCTTCATTTTCGGCCTGCCGGTCTGGGTGGCGCTGCTGGCGGCGCTGGCGACCGGCATCGTTTTCGGCAGTCTCAACGGTTTCCTGATCGGCTATCTCAGGCTGCGCGCCTTTCTGACGACTCTCGTCACCTTCATTATCGGCCGTGCGCTCTACGACATCCTGGTGGTCAATTTCGCCGCCCAGGTGCAGATGTCGACCATCTCCTCGGATCTCTGGGACTTCATCGGCGACGGCACGGTCCATGGCTTCTCGATCAGCGTGCTGACCGCGATCGTCATCGCCATCATCGCCCATATCGCTTTGACCCGCTCGCGCCCCGGCTGGCACATCCTCGCCGTCGGCGGCTCGCGGCGCTCGGCCTATAATTCCGGTATCCGGGTGCGCGAAACGGTCTTCATGACCTATGTCATCTCCGGCATGTGCGCCGGCCTTGCCGGTTTCCTGATCGCCTGCCGCTTGAGCGGGGCGGGGCCGGGAACCGGTCAGGGGCTGGAGATCATGGCGCTGACCGCCGCCGTGGTTGGCGGCAACTCGCTGGGCGGCGGCCGCGGCTCCATCGTCAAGGGGCTGATGGGCGCCATCATCGTCCTGGTCATGACCAACGGCCTGATCCGCCTCGGCTTCGGCACCGGCACCAACCAGATGGTGTTGGGCCTGATGCTGGCGGTGGCCGTGGTGCTGGATATCCGCTGGCTGAAGAACCGCCACAAGGTGCTGAACGAGGTCTATGTGGCGCCGATCCATCACCAGATGGGTGAGACGCAATCGGCCGTGCCGGGCTCGGGGACACCTTATGCGCTCGATAACCGCCTGGCGAAGACCGAATATATCGGCCTCGGTGAGCTGGAAGGGCCGGAAGATGTCGTGCTCGACGAAGACGACAATCTCTATTGCGGCACCCGTCATGGCGAGATCGTGCGGTTCTTCGCACCGGATTACAAACGCTCGGAGGTCTTCGCCCATACCGGCGGCTTCCCGCTGGGGCTCGCTTTCGACAAGGCGGGCAATCTCATCTCCTGCGTCGGCGCCATGGGCCTCTATTCCATCGCCAAGGATGGGACGGTCACCAAGCTCTCGGCGGAGACCCGTCGCTCCTGGACCTCGATCGTCGACGATGCCCGGCTGCGCGATCCCAACGATTGCGACGTGGCGCCGGACGGCCGCATCTTCTTCACCGATTCGACCACCCGCTACGACGCCCATGAATGGGCGCTGGATTCGATCGAGAGCCGGCCGACCGGCCGCCTGCTTTGCTACGATCCGGCGACCGGCAAGACCACGACGATTCTCGACAAATACCGCTATGCCAATGGCGTCTGCATCGCCCATGACGGCCAGTCGCTGTTCTTCGCCGAATCCTGGGCCTGCGCCGTGCACCGCTACTGGTTCGACGGGCCGAAGAAGGGCCAGGTCGAATGCGTCATCAAGGATATGCCGGGCTATCCGGACAACATCAACCGCGCCTCTGACGGCACGTATTGGATGGCCTGGCTCGGCATGCGCACGCCGAGCTTCGATCTCGCTTTGCGGCATCCCGGCTATCGCAAGCGCATGACGCGCCGCCTGCCGCAGGATGAATGGCTGTTCCCCAACATCAATACCGGCGGCGTCGTCAAATTCGACGAGACCGGCAAGATCATTGAGACCATGGCCGACCTGACCGGCAATTCGCATCCGATGGTGACCTCGATGCGCGAGCACAAGGGCTGGCTCTATGTCGGTGGCATCCTTAACAACCGCATCGGCCGCTATCGCATTCCTGGTGCCGATGAAAGCTGGACGGGCTTGAGCTCATACTGGGGGAAACGGTCATGATCTTCGATCCGATCCTCGATTTCTTCCGCGGCAAGGCGGTGACGATCCCGCCGATGGACGGCGCCTTGAAGCCGAACACAGCCCTCGAAGAGGCCAATCTCGTCTCCGAAGTGCCGATGCCTGATAATCTCGTGGTGGACGAGGAGGCGATGCTTTTCAGCAGCGGCAAGCGCCTCTTCTCGGTGCCGGCCGAATCGGAGGTGAGGGCCAGCGAACTCGCCCGCTTCGAGGTGCCGATCACGGCGCTCGCCGTCTCGCCCGGCGGCCACATGGCGATCGGACTTGATGACGGCCGCGTCCTGGTCTGGGATGGACTTGGGGAGAAGCGTGCTGTCAGGTTGCCGGCCGAGTTTTCCTGCCCGACATCGCTCGCCTTCGCCGACGAGGCGACGCTGGTGATCGCGCAAGGCTCCAGCCGCAACAAGCCCTCCGACTGGGCACTCGACCTTATGCAGAAGAATGCCGGCGGCGCCGTCTGGCGCGTGGCCCTGGACGATGCCGGCGGCAATGACACGGCGGTGCGCCTCGCCGGCGATCTCGCTTTCCCCTATGGACTGCTGCTGCGCGAGAACGGCGATGTTATCGTCAGCGAAAGCTGGCGCCATCGGCTGCTGCGGATCGGCAATGGCGTGCCGAGGCCGATGCTCTCGAAGCTGCCCGGTTATCCGGCGCGCCTCACCCCGGCTAGCGATGGCGGCGCCTGGCTCACCTTGTTCGCCCCGCGCAATCGCCTGATCGAGTTCGTGCTGCAGGAAGATGCCTATCGCCGCGACATGCTGGCGGAGGTGCCGCGCGAATTCTGGATCGCGCCCTCCTTGTCCTCGGGGGCGAGTTTCCTCGAACCGCTGCAATGCGGCGGCGTCAAGACCATGGGTGTCCATAAGCCCTGGTCGCCCAGCCGCTCCTACGGCCTGGTCGTCCGCCTCGACAAGAATCTGCAGCCGATCGCCAGTTTCCACAGCCGTTCCAATGGCCGCCGTCACGGCGTCACCTCGGTGGTGGAGTTCGCCGGCGTCCTGGTGGTGGCGGCGAAAGGTGGCAATGCCCTGTTGGCCCTGCCCGATGTCGCCTATCTCGGTCTCGACAAGGCGGCGCGCGCCGCGGCTGTTGCCGGCAAGGCGGGAGAACGGCAATGAGCAACATTCTTGAAATGCGCAAGATCACCAAGTCCTATCGCGGCGTGCCCGCCGTGAAGGAGGTGGATTTCGATCTGCGCAAGGGGGAGATCCATGCGCTGCTGGGCGAGAATGGCGCCGGAAAATCGACCCTGACAAAGCTGATTGCCGGCGCGGTGGAACCGAGCAGCGGCTCCATCACCTATAAGGGCGAGCCAGTGCACTTCGCCTCGCCCTTCGAGGCATTGAACCGCGGCATCGCCATGGTGTTTCAGGAAACGAGCCTGGTCCCCTCGATGACGGTGGCGCAGAACCTCTATCTCGGCGAGGAGAAGTTCCTCAACCGGTTGCGGGGCGTCTATATCGCCGCCCAGCAATTCCTGCAGTCGCTGAACTTTCCCGTGGATCCGGCCGCCACGGTGGCGAGCCTGGGTGCTGCCAAGCGCCAGATGGTGGAGATCGCCCGCGCCGTCCATCACAATGCCGAAATCATCATCTTCGACGAGCCGACGGCGACTTTGACGCCGGAGGAGAAGCGGCATTTCTTCGCCCTCATGCGGCGCCTGAAGGCGCGCGGCGTCTCCATCATCTTCATCAGCCACGCCCTGGAAGAGGCACTCAACCATGCCGACCGCATCACCATCATGCGCGACGGCGAGGTGGTGGTGACCGGCGACTGCCGCGACTTCGACCGCGAGAAGGTGGTGCGCGCCATGGTCGGGCGCAGCCTCTCAGAAGAGCTCTATGGCGAGCGACGGGAAGAGGAGCATCTGCGCCCGCCCGGCAACAAGGTCCTCTCCGTGCAGGACATCTCCATGAGCAATGTCGTGCGCAACAATTCCTTCTCGATCTATGAGGGGCAGATCACCGGCGTCTTTGGCTTGATCGGTTCCGGCCGAACTGAGACCTTCAAGGTGATCTCCGGTATCTATAAGCGCGATTTCCTGCGCGGCGGCGATATCGAGCTCAACGGCAAGCCGGTGCGCTATTACGTGCCGCGCGAGGCGGTCCGGGACGGCATCGTCTATGTCACCGAGGACCGCAAGGTCGAGGGCTTCTTCGAGACCATGTCGATCGCCGAGAACCTCTATGCCGGTGCGCTGGCGGCGGGGCTCAACAAGAAGCCCTATATCAGCCTCAAGGAGATGGCCGAACTGGCAAAGCAATGGACCGGCGCCCTCAACGTGAAGGCGATCAACGATAATGCCCGGGTGGTCGAGCTCTCCGGCGGCAACCAGCAGAAGGTGGTGATCGGCAAGGGCCTCATCCAGAAGCCGCGTATCGTCATCTTCGACGAGCCGACCCGGGGCGTCGATGTCGGCGCCATCGCCGAGATCCATCAACTCATCAACAAGCTCGCCGATGCCGGTCTCGCCGTGATCGTCATTTCCTCCTACCTTCCGGAGATCATGAAGCTCTCCGACCGCATCCTGGTCTGCCGACAAGGCCGCATGGTCGAGGAGTTCTCCCCGATCGAGGCGACCGAGGAGAAGATCATGTATGCGGCCGTGCATTGACGATTATTTCGGCGACGGCGCGGGGCGATTACCTCACCATGACGGCGAATGAATGCCGTGCCGACGATCCGGCCCTCAGATGCGGAGGATCAGGCTTCCCTGGCTGCGGCCGTGTTCCAGGTCGTCCTGGGCCTGGGCTGCCGCCGCCAGCGGATAGATCTTGCCGATCCTGGGAGTGATACCGCTGGCCAAGGCCGCGATAGTCTCGGCCGCCGCCGCGCGATAGGTCTCCGGATCGCTGCTATAGCCCATGACGCTGGGGCGGGCCAGGATCAGCGAGCGCTTGGGGCCGAGTTCGGCGATATCGATTTTCGGGATCGGCCCCGCGGCCTGGCCGATGCTGACGACAGTGCCGAAGGGCCGCACACAGGCAAAGGTCTTTTGCAAGGTCGTGCCGCCGATCCCGTTGTAGGCCGCATGGACCAGGCGGCCGTCCGTGATGCGGGCGACCTCGGCGGCGAAATCCGCGTTGCGCCCGACGATGACGTGATCCGCACCTTGCTCGCGCGCCATTTCCGCCTTGACGTCGCTGCCGACTGTGCCGATGACCGTGGCGCCATCGCGCTTCGCCCATTGGCACAGCAGAGAGCCGACGCCGCCGGCGGCGCCGTGCACCAGGATCCAGTCGCCGGGTCGCACATGATAGACCCGGCGCATCAGCATCTGCACGGTGAGCGCCTTTAGGAAGCCGCCCGCCGCTGCCTCATCGCTGATCGCCGCGGGCAACTTGACGGCGCGCCAGGCCGGCAGCAGCCGCTCGCTGGCATAGCCGCCGACGGCGCCGCCATAGACAACGCGGTCGCCGATCTGCAGATCGCTTACACCAGCGCCGCATGCCGTGATATGGCCGACGCCCTCGACGCCCAGCACGGCGGGCAGGGGCAGGGGATAGAGGCCCTGCCGGTGATAGATGTCGATGAAATTGATCCCGGCCGTATCCTGCCTGAGCCGTATTTCCCCGGCGCCGGGTGCGCCGATCTCGACCTCCGCCGGTTCGAGTTCGACACTGCTGCCGGGGGCCTTCATGCGTATGACTGTGGCCATCTTGCGCTCCTTCCTCGTTAGTTTTGATCACGGTGACGAAGCGACTTTAAGGCGACCCGAAATTATGCAAAATTACGTATATCCGCAAATATGATGTGAGATTTTTCACATGCCGGAACGGTCCGTCTTCGCCGCAGACGTGTTGGATCCCCAGATGTTCGACTGGGAGGACCTGCACCATTTCGCCGTCTTTGCCCGCGAGAAATCGTTGTCGGCCGCAGCTCGCCGGCTGAATGTCGACCACGCTACCGTGGCGCGCCGCATTGCGGCCCTGGAAGCCAGCCTGGCGGTGAAACTGGTGGATCGCCGGGCACGGGCCTATGAACTGACGGCCGACGGGCGGCGCGTCGCGTCTATCTCAGAGCGCATGGATGACGAGGCCTATGCCCTCGGCCGCGCGGCGCGTTCGCTGCAACAGGGGCTCGACGGCGAAGTGGCGGTCAGCGCGCCGCCGGCTTTATCTTCTTCGCTGATTGCGCCGCGCCTCGACCGGTTGCGGGCGGCGCATCCCGGCATCACGCTGCGCCTCATCGGTGAGAAGCGGTCGGCCTCGCTGTCACGCCGCGAGGCCGACCTTGCGGTGCGCCTCTCGCGTCCGACCGAGAGCGGCCTTGTCACCCGGAAGGTCGGGGCGCTTAGCTTCGGCCTTTACGCGACGACGGCCTATCTCTCGGCTTTGCCGCCGGCCGGCCATTGTTTCATCGCCGGCGACCGCGACTTCGACGATCTGCCGCAACAGCGCTGGCTGAAGGCCGTGGCCGGTGATCGGCCGATCGTCCTGCAGGCCAATGATCAGCTGAGCCAGCTCGCCGCCGCCAAGGCCGGGATTGGCATCGCCGCCTTGCCGGCCTATCTGGGGGATGCCGAACCGGCGCTCACGCGGGTGGCGGCGAAGCCGGCGACGATCAGCCGCGACCTTTGGCTGATCGTGCACCGCGACCTGCAGAAATCGAAACTGGTGCGGGCGGTCATGGATTTCCTGACAGATTGTGCCGCGGGCCTGCCCCGCTGAGGGGAAGGGCAGATCAGGAGGCCGAGCGATGCCGGCCGAGATCGGCGACGAGTTGAGGCAACATGGCCATCTCGCTGAGGATATGGCCGGCGCCAAGGCCCAGCAGTTTCGTATCGTGTCCGGCGGGAATGTGGCTCGCGCCGACAAAGCCGATCACCGTCATGCCGGCCGCCTTGGCGGCGGTGACGCCGGGGCCGCTATCCTCGACCACGATGCAGCGTTCGGGCGGCACCATCAGGCTATGGGCCGCCAGCAGGTAGACGTCGGGGGCGGGCTTCGGCCGCTGCACGTGGTCGGCGGTATAGATGCGGTCGCCGATCAAATGATCGAGCTCGGCGCGTCGGATGGCATTGCGCACCCGCGTCTCCGGGCTGTTGGAGACGACGGCGATCGGTAGGCCGACACGTTCCAGGGCCTGGCGAATGCCGCGGATAGGTTCCGCTTCCAGGGCCAGCCGCCGGTCCAGGTTGGCGCGCAATTCCGCGCTGAAATTGACCGGCAGGGCCTCGCCCAGGTGGTCGGCGACGCGCGCCAGCAGCACTTCGGTCTGGGTGCCGAAGCCATTGGCGAGAACCTGTTCGGCACCGCGTCCGGGATAAAGGCCGGTGATGGTCTCCAGCAAGATGCGATCGGCGACAATCTCGCTGTCGACGAGCACGCCGTCGCAATCGCAGATCAGCAGATCGAAAGCGCTATGGCGCGAATTCATTGGACAGGTCACCCGGGTGCGGGCCAGTCCGGTCAGTGGCGATCAGTCTGGCTTGGAAAACGCGGAAGATTAAGAACTGATCGTTGCATTTGTCAACAGAGTGAACAAAATGCACAAATGAATCGCGGCACGCGGCGGTCACGCTAAGCTGGGAACCGGCTGGCACCGGCGATCGTCGAGGATAAGGTAAGAACACGGCCACTATGTAGCGCCGCGGAGCGGGGAGGCAATGACGGCTTATATCATCGGTCTGGATTTCGGGACGGAATCCGCGCGCGGCGTCCTGCTGGATGCGACGACAGGCGTCGCGGTCGCCAACCACGTACATCCCTATCGCTACGGCGTCATGACGGCGGAATTGCCGAACGGCCGCAAATTGCCGCGCGACTGGGCCTTGCAGCATGCGCCGGATTACACCGAGGCGGCGGAAGCGGTGCTGACATCCCTCGGCAAGGGGCGTGAGATCCGCTCGATCGGCCTTGATTTCACCGCCTCGACGCCCTTGCCCTGTCTCGCCGACGGTACGCCGCTTTCCGACCTCTATCCGGATGAACCGCATGCCTATGTGAAGCTGTGGAAGCATCACGCGGCCAAGCCCTGGGCGGACCGCATCACCGCGGCGAAGCCGGATTTCCTGCGCCACTACAGCAACCGGACATCGAGCGAATGGGTGCTCGCCAAAGCAGGCCAGATCGCCGATGAGGCGCCGGAGATATGGCGCCGCGCCGAACGCTTCATCGAGGCTGGCGACTGGATGGTCTGGCAACTGACCGGCATCGAGGCGCGCAGCAAATGCCAGGCCGGCTATAAGGTGCATTACCAGGAGCCCGCGGGCTATCCGGTGGGCGTGGTGCCTGGCCTCAACGAGAAATTGACGCCGCCGCTGTCGATCGGCGAAGCGGCCGGCGAATTGAGCTTGGCCTGGCGGGCGAAGACCGGCATCGAAGGGCCCGCAACCGTCGCCGTCGCCGTGATCGATGCCCATGCGGTGATGCCGGCCGTGGCGGCGACCCAGCCCGGCGTCATTGTCGGCGCGCTCGGCACCTCGGCCTGCTACATGCTGCTCGACAAGAGCTGCAAGGATATCCCCGGCATCGAGGGCGCCGTGCTCGATGGCGCCATCTCCGGCCTGTGGTGCTATGAATCCGGTCAGGCGGCTTTCGGCGATGTGCTCGCCTGGTTCATCCGCAATTTCCCCCGCGGCGCCGACGAAGCCGCCAGTTTCGCCGCCTATAACGAAGCGGCCGCGAAATTGCCGAAGGACGAGATGCGGCCGATCGCGATCGATTGGTGGAACGGTTGCCGCGTGCCCTTGGGCGATTCCGCGCTGAGCGGCCTGATGGTGGGGATGAGCCTGCGCCATACGGCGGTCGATCTCTATCACAGCCTGATGGAGGCGCTCTGCTTTGGTGCGCGCCGCATCGTCGATACCTTCACCGATGGCGGTGCCGCCGTTGAGCGCGTCGTCCTCACCAGCGGCATTGCCGAGCGGAACCCGTTGCTGATGCAGATGATGGCCGATGTGCTCGGCCGCGAGGTGGAGGTGCCCAGCATCTCCAACGCCACCGCGACCGGTGCCGCCATTCATGGCGCGGTCGCGGCCGGGCTGGTGGCCGATTACGATGCCGGCGCCATTTTGTTCGGCGCCAAGACGGTGCGGCGCTATCATCCGGATCAGGCCGCCGTGCCGATCTATGAGCGGCGCTATCGGCACTATCTCGCACTCTGCCAGGACAGCCGCATCATCGACGTCCTGCATGATCTGGCGCATCCGCCCGCCACGAATGAAGATGCAGCAAGCAAGGTGAAGCCCCGTGTCCGCGCGTAAATCCGATCTCGCGGCCAAGGTCGCCTGGCTCTATTTCGTCGGCAATCATACGCAGCAGGAGATTGCCGAGACGCTGCATGTTTCGCGTCCGACCGTGCAACGCCTGATCGCCAGCGCCACGGAAAGCGGTTTCGTCCAGGTGCGCATCAGCCGTCCGACGCATGAATGCATGGAAGTGGCCGAGCAGCTCAGCAAGCGCTTCAAGCTGACCCAATGCGATGTTGCGCCGACCGAAGGCGGCAGCGAGGCGGCAACCCTGCGCGCCGTGGCCGTCACCGGCGCCGCGGTGCTGGAGCGCTATCTGGCGCATCCGGGTTTGGCGGTGCTGGCGCTGGGTTCCGGCCGTACCATCAAAGCGGTGGTCGACGAAGTGGCGGAGACGCCCTTGCCGCAGCTGAAAATCCTGTCGCTGGCCGGCGCCATCGCGCTCGACGGTGCCTTCAATCGCTATGACAGCGGCCTGCGCCTCGCCGACCGCACCGGCGGCAAGCATTATCTGCTGCCCATGCCCGTGGTGGCGCCGACCATCGCCGATCGCGACGCCTGGTACGAACACCGGCTGCACAGGATTCTCGACGATCTCTATGAGCAGGCCGAGGCCGCCTTCATCGGCATCGGCACGGTGGCGCCCGGCTCGCCGCTGCTGGAAGACGGCTTTATCACGGAGGAGGAACTGCTCGACCTTATCCGCCGCGGTGCGGTCGGGGAGATCCTCGGCTGGCCCCTCGATGCGCAAGGCCAGGTCGTGGCTTCGCCGCTCTCGGACCGGATCACCAGTCCGCGTCTCGCCAAGCTGGCGATGCGTCCGGTGATCGCCTTTGCCGCGGGCCGGCGCAAGGTTCCTGCCATCCTCGCCGCCTTGCGTGGCGGTTGGCTGCGCGGTCTTGTCACCGATTACGAAACCGCGCAGCTCATCCTGCAGGCGGCGTAAGAGGTTCCGACCACTGCGCTCTGTTGCATGAAACCTGAGCCCGGAACGTGACTGCTCACGCCCAGTCGACGCAAAAGCTTCACGAAAAAGCGAGTTGGATTCATCCGACATGAGTCCTAGCCTTCGGTCCCAGGCGAAAGCCAGCCACGGAACATGAGAAGGGAGGTCTCGCATGGACATTCGTCCTTCCCGCGATGCGCGTCGCCGCGCCGATCGGCAAATGGGCATCCAGGTTCGCGCGCTGAACGACAAAGCATCCGAACGTTTCGATCTCGCGCATGCGCAGGTCAACCACGCCGCCACGCGCTATGTCCGGCGGGAGGACCAGGCCAGGCAGGCCATGGCCAAATCCTGATCCGGCGGTCACGCCGGATCAGTTGAAGCTTCGAAGATCGGCTGCTGTCTGCCGAAAGCTTCCAACGCCGATGCAACATCTCCCGGGCGGGTATCGATCCGCCCGGGAGATGTGCCTTGCGCACTCTCCTCATCCTCACGCCCCTCGATAACCCTGCCCGGGCATTGGGTCAGAGCAGCCGAACGAGCCCCTTGACACCGCTGCCATCTTTGATGATCATTTGATCCAACAATGAACAAATGATGCGTCCTAAAATCCGGGGAGGAAAATATGTCCAAGAGGCACTTGGCTGGTCTTGCCATCACCGCTTTGCTGGCGGGGACCGTTGCCGCGCATGCTGAAACATCCTTGACCATCGCCACGGTCAATAACGGCGACATGGTCGTCATGCAGAAGCTCTCGAGCGAATTCGAGAAGGCGCATCCCGATATCAAGCTGAAATGGGTGGTGCTGGAAGAGAACGTGCTGCGCCAGCGCGTGACCACGGATATCGCCACCAAGGGCGGCCAGTTCGACGTGCTCACCATCGGCACCTATGAAGTGCCGATCTGGGCCAAGCAAGGCTGGCTCGCCACCTTCGACGATACACCGGCGGATTACGATGTCGGCGACATTCTCGATCCGGTGCGTCAGGGGCTTTCCTATGAAGGCAAGCTTTATGCCTTGCCTTTCTATGCCGAAAGCTCGATGACCTATTACCGCACGGATCTCTTCAAGCAGGCCGGCCTCACCATGCCGGACAAGCCGACCTATGATCAGATCAAGCAATTCGCCGACAAGCTGACCGACAAGTCGAAAGAGCAATACGGCATCTGCCTGCGCGGCAAGGCCGGCTGGGGCGAGAACATGGCCTATCTCTCGACGCTGGTGAACACCAATGGCGGGCAGTGGTTCGACGACAAGTGGAACCCGAAGATCAACACGCCGGAATGGAAGAAGGCGCTGACCTTCTATGTCGACCTCATGAAGAAGGACGGCCCTCCGGGCGCCAGCTCCAACGGCTTCAATGAAAACCTTGCGCTTTTCGCCAACGGCCATTGCGCCATGTGGATCGACGCCACCGTCGCGGCCGGCATGCTCTATGACAAGAGCAAGTCGAAGGTCGCGGATTCAGTGGGCTTTGCCCAGGCGCCGGTCGCCGACTGGCCGAAGGGCTCGAACTGGCTGTGGAGCTGGGCTTTGGGCGTGCCGGCCTCGTCGAAGAACACGGCGGCGGCCAAGCAGTTCATCGAATGGGCGACCTCGAAGGACTACATCAACCTCGTCGGCCAGAGCCAGGGTTGGGTGGCGGTGCCGCCGGGAACCCGGGCTTCGACCTATGCCAATGACAATTACAAGAAGGCGGCCCCCTTCGCCGGCTTCGTCCTGGAGGCGATCAAGACCGCCGATCCTGTCCATACGACGCGCGACCCGAAGGCCTATGTCGGCGTGCAGTTTGCCGGCATCCCCGAATTCCAGGCGATCGGCACCCAGGTGGGTCAGCTGGTGGCCGCGGCCCTGACCGGCCAGAGCACGGTGGATCAGACCCTGAAGACGGCGCAGGCCAATACCGAACGCGTGATGAAGAAGGCGGGATATATCAAGTAGGTTCCGCTCCTGGCCGGAGGGTTGGTCCACGACCTCTCCGGCCCTTCTTATCGCGATTGCAGGCCCCGACCAATCGGGTGCCCCATAGCCGGATCACACAAGAACAAAGCATCGCCCCGGCCCGATGCGGGCGGGCGATGCGTACAAGCTCACTACTGAGGTCACGACCCCGGATAAGCGAAGATGCGACGAACATCGGCTTATCGACGCAACCAGCGGATTTGCGAACGGCGAGATGACAGCCGGGGAGGAACGCCATCATGGATATCACGCATTCAGCATCATTGTCGCAGATGATCGGCGGCCGGAAGGGGCGGGCGGTCCGCACCCTGCCTTTAATGGCGCCATCGGTCGGGCTGCTGTTCCTCTGGATGATCGTCCCGCTGGTGATGACCTTGTGGTTCTCGTTCCAGAACTACAATCTGCTCGACCCCACCAATAACGGCTTTGCAGGGCTCGACAACTACGCCTATCTGCTGACCGATCCCGCCTTGTGGACGGCGCTGCTCAATACGCTGATCCTGCTCGGCTCGGTGCTGGTGATCACGGTCGGCGGCGGCACCTTGCTGGCCGTTCTCTTCAATCAGCCGTTCTTCGGCCGTGGCGTTGCCCGCGTCCTGGTGATCTCGCCTTTCTTCGTCATGCCGACCGTAGCAGCTCTGATGTGGAAGGATCTGATGATGCATCCGCTTTACGGGGTCATCAGCTCGCTCCTGCGCGGTGTCGGCCTGACGCCGATCGACTGGTTCGCCGATCTGCCGATGGGCTCGGTGGTGCTGATCGTCTCCTGGGAATGGCTGCCTTTCGCGTTGTTGATCCTCCTCACCGCCTTGCAATCCATGGATCATGAGCAGAAGGAGGCGGCCCGCATGGACGGCGCCCGCGCCGTCACCATGTTCTTCTTCATCACCCTGCCGCATCTCCGGCGCTCAATCGGCGTCGTCGTGATGATGGAAACCATCTTCCTGCTGTCGGTCTTCGCCGAGATCCTGGTGACGACCTCGGGCGGGCCGGGTGACGCCACCACCAATCTCGCCTTCCTGGTCTATATCAAGGCGCTGCTGCAATTCGACGTAGGCGGAGCCTCGGCCGGCGGCGTTGTCGCCATCATCCTCGCCAATATCGTCGCCGCTTTCCTGGTCCGCAGCATCGCGCGGAATCTGGAGGTCTGAGCCATGCAACAGCAATTCCGCCAGAAACTCATCATCAGCATCCTCGCCTGGTTCATCGCCATCGTCATGTTCTTCCCGATCTTCTGGATGCTCCTGACCGGCTTCAAGACGGAGGTCGATGCCGTCGCCTCGCCGCCGCTATTCATCTTCAAACCTACTTTGGAGAGCTATGCCGAGGTGCAGCAGCGGGCGAATTACGTCTTCTTCGCCTGGAACAGCGTGGTGATCTCGGTCGGTGCCACGGTCTGCGCCATTCTGCTGGCGGTTCCGGCCGCCTATGCCATGGCCTTCTTCCCGACCAAGCGCACCCGCGGCACGCTGCTCTGGATGCTGTCGACCAAGATGCTGCCGCCGGTCGGCGTGCTGGTGCCGATCTATCTGCTGATGCGGGATGCCGGCCTGCTCGACAACCGCCTGGCCCTCGTCATCGTCTATACGCTGATGAATCTGCCGATCGCCGTCTGGCTGCTCTTCACCTTCTTCAAGGAAGTGCCGCATGACATTCTCGAAGCGGGGCGCATGGATGGCGCCAAGCCGCGCCAGGAGATCCGACTGCTGCTCCTGCCCCTGGCGTTGCCGGGCATCGCCTCGACGGCGCTGCTTTCCATCATCCTGTGCTGGAACGAGGCTTTCTGGAGTTTGAACCTGACCTCCTCGACAGCCGCACCGCTGACCACCTTCATCGCCTCCTTCTCCAGTCCGGAAGGCCTGTTCTTCGCCAAGCTCTCGGCCGCTTCCACCATCGCCATCGCCCCCATCATGGTGTTCGGCTGGATGAGCCAGAAACAGCTGGTCCAGGGGCTCACCTTCGGCGCCGTCAAGTAGAGGATCGCAACATGGCTACCTTGTCATTGCAGAACGTCCGCAAGCTCTATGGCACCTTCGAGGCGATCAAGGGTGTCGACCTGGAGATCAAGGATCGCGATTTTACCGTCTTCGTCGGCCCGTCCGGCTGCGGCAAGACCACTTTGCTGCGCATGATCGCCGGCCTCGAGGAAATCAGCGGCGGCGATCTGCTGATCGACGGCCAGCGCATGAACGATGTCGGGCCGGCCGATCGCGGCCTCGCCATGGTGTTCCAGTCTTACGCCCTCTACCCGCATATGACGGTGGCCGACAACATGGCCTTCGCCCTGCGCCTTGCCGGCGTGCCGAAGGCCGAGCGCGACAAGAAGGTGATGGAAGCGGCGAAGATCCTGCAACTCGACCATCTGCTGCATCGCCGGCCGAAGGAGCTTTCTGGCGGACAGCGCCAGCGCGTTGCCATCGGCCGATCGATCGTCCGCAATCCCAAGGTCTTCCTGTTCGACGAACCGCTGTCCAATCTCGACGCCGCTTTGCGCGTGCAGATGCGGGTGGAGATCGCCAAGCTGCATGAGCGGCTGGGCGGCACCACGGTCTACGTGACCCATGATCAGATCGAGGCCATGACCATGGCGACCAAGATCGTCGTGCTCAACGGTGGCCGTATCGAGCAGGTCGGATCGCCGCTGGAACTCTATCATCACCCGGCCAATACCTTCGTCGCCAGCTTCATCGGTGCGCCGAAGATGAACATGCTTTCGGCGCAGGTGACGGCGCTCGGTTCCGACGATGTCACGGTCGCTGTGGCGGGGGGTATTGCCGTGCGTGTGCCGGTGCTGCCCACGGGGCTGCGGGTCGGCGACCAAGTGACGATTGGCCTGCGTCCGGAACATCTTTCGATCGGCGCCAGCGGCATTCCCGGCCGCGCCGTGGTGGCGGAACATCTCGGCGCCCAGAGCTTCTTCTATGTCGATATCGGCCAGGGCCAGACGGTGATCGTCCAGGCCGACGGGCAGAACCGCACCCAGGTCCATGACCAGGTGCGGCTGGCGCCCAACGAGGCCGCCTGCCATGTCTTCGGCCAGGACGGCATGGCCCTGCCGCGCTCGACCCCGCCGGCCAATGACCTGGCGCCGCCGACACCGATCCGTGCCGTCCGCTGAAGCGGGCGGCACGTCAAATTTCCTCCCCGCACAACTCGAACAGGACTGAACACCATGTATCTCGACAAGCTGAAACTCGATGGTCGCGTTGCTGTCGTCACCGGCGGCGGCCGCAATATCGGCCTCGCCTGCGGCCAGGCGCTGGCGGAAGCCGGCGCGACCGTCGTCGTCACCGATCTCGACCAGGCGCTGGTCGATAGCGGCGTCGCGGCGATCAAGAAATCCGGCGGCAAGGCCGACGGCATGGTGATAGACGTCACCAGCACCGCCAGCGTCAACGGCGTCGCGGCCGAGATCATCAAGCGCCATGGCAAGGTCGATATCCTGGTCTGCAATGCCGGTATCGCCCGCAGCGAGACCCCGGCGGAGAAGGTCGAGGACGAACACTGGCTGAACGTCATCGACATCAACCTCAACGGCGTCTTCTGGTGCTGCCGCGCTTTCGGCAGGCATATGCTGGAGCGGAAGTCGGGTGCGATCGTCAATATCGGCTCGATGTCCGGCTTCATCGTCAACAAGCCGCAGGAGCAGAGCTATTACAACGCGTCCAAGGCGGGCGTTCATCACCTCACCAAGTCGCTGGCGGCGGAATGGGCGCCGCGCGGCGTCCGGGTCAATGCCGTGGCGCCGACCTATATCGAAACCTCGCTCACCAAATTCGGCATGGAGGACGAGCGCCTCTATCCGACCTGGCTGCAGATGACGCCGATGGGCCGCGTCGGCCAGCCGGATGAGATCGCCTCGGTGGTGCATTTCCTCGCCTCGGACGCGGCGAGCCTGATGACGGGCGCGATCGTGGTCGCCGATGGCGGCTATACCTGCTGGTAAGGGGCATCAATGGTTGATCTCAGCCATCGGCGCCCGCTGGGGCGGACCGATATCACCGTCGCCGCCCTTGGCTTCGGCGGCAATGTGCTCGGCAACCTTTATGGCGCCTTGGACGAAGCGGCGGCGGTTGATACCGTCGCCGCCGCCTATGAGAAGGGCGTGCGCTTCTTCGACACCGCGCCGCTTTACGGCCACGGCCTCAGCGAGCATCGCCTGGGCGCCAGCCTCCGCCGCTATCCGCGGGACAGCTTCATTCTCTCGACCAAGGTCGGGCGCCTGCTGAAGCCGCATGGCAAGGTGCCGCCGCCGAAGCTCGATCCCAGCCAGGGTGGCATTTTCACCGACGAACTGCCGTTCCAGCCGGTCTTCGACTATTCCTATGACGGCACCATGCGCTCGGTCGAGGATAGTCTGCAGCGGCTCGGCATGAACCGGGTCGATGTCGTCCTCATCCACGATGCCGATGAATGGACCCATCAGGCGCTCTACCGGCAGCGCCTCAATGAAGTGAAGACCGGGGCTTTGCGCGCGCTGGAGAAATTGAAAGGCGAGGGGACGATCGGTGCCTTCGGGGCCGGGGTCAACCAGGCCGAGGCCTGCGAGGATTTGATGGATCTCGGGCGCTTCGACTGCTTCCTGCTGGCAGGCCGTTACACCCTGCTGGAACAGGATGCGCTCGATCGCTTTCTGCCGCGCTGTGTCAAGGAAGGTGTGTCGATCATCCTTGGGGCACCATTCAATTCCGGCATCCTGGCCACCGGCGCCATCCCGGAAGCGCGCTACAACTACCTGCCCGCACCCGAGCCGATCAAGCAGCGCGTGGCGGCGATCGAGCAGGCGTGCAGGAAACATGGCGTCACATTAGCTGCGGCGGCCCTGCAATTCCCGCTCGCCCACGCGGCCGTCTGCAACATCATTCCCGGCGCCCGATCGCGTCAGGAGGCGGAACGCAATGCAGTCCTGATGCAGGAGAAGATCCCGACGGATTTTTGGCGCGATCTGCAGAAGGCAGATCTGCTGCGCAAGGATGCACCGGTACCGATATGAATGATGACAAGCGCAATCTTATTGTCGAGCGAAGAACGCTCTTCAACTTCGATCGACGGCCGCATGGCAATCAATCTTTGTCGATCGCGAGTCCTCGCAAAGTGAGCTCGGTGTGCAAGTCGATCAGCTGCTTCTCATTTAACCTGCCATCCGGCCGGTACCAGGTGCAGATGCCGGTCAGCATGGCGAGCAGGGCATAGGTCGTGATCTGCACGTCGGTCTGGCGGATCAGCTTGAGCTGCATGCCGAGACTGAGGATATCGGCCAGGCATTTTTCGTAGCGCTGCCGCAAGGCAATGATCTCGGCGTAATTGCCGGGTTCCAGGCTGCGCAGTTCGAAGTTGATGACGAAGACCTCGGCCTGCCGCGTCATATGGTAATGCAGATGGAAGGCGATGAAGGCGCGCAGCCTTGCCAGTGGCTCTTCCGTGCCGCTGAGCGCCGCGTCCAATGCCCGCAACAGGTCCTGCATATGGCCGCGCAGCAGTTCCATCAGCAGGTCCTGCTTGGTTTTGATATGATTATAAAGCGAACCCTGTTGCAGGCCGACCTCGGCCGCGAGTTGGCGCAGGCTCATGCCCTCATAGCCATGGCGATGGATCAGCGCCAGCCCGGCCGCGCGAATGGCCTCATATGTCTTGGCTCCTGAAGAACCTGCCTTACGCGCCACCCATGCCTCATTCGAAAGCGACAGTGATTGCCGGCCAGAAGAAAGGCGCCAAATTCAACTTGCCGCAATAAAAAAACGAACGTACGATTGTTTTATAATAGATCAGAATAAGCGGCGAACCAAGCGGCTTTCGTCTCCACCGATGCGCGGGCGAGACGAAAGCGGGAATTGGCAGACTCGCATTTTGCGGATGATGAGAGGACGCCCCGGCGACGGAAGCCCGCTACAGCGGGTTGGCTAGGGGGCGCCAAGAGGCAGGTGCAATGGCGCGCATCCCCGATACGGTTGATCGTCGGTCCGATACCTATCGGCAGAACGAGATGGCGCTCAGCGCCGCCGTTGCCGATCTCGACGGCAAGCTCGCGACCATCGCCCGAGGCGGCGGGGCGCAGGCGCGGCAGCGTCACCTTGACCGTGGCAAATTGCTGCCGCGCGACCGCATCCGGACCTTGCTCGACCAGGGCTCGCCTTTCTTAGAGTTTTCGCAATTCGCCGGTTGGGAGATGTATGATGATGTCATCCCGGCGGCCGGCATCATCACCGGCATCGGCCGTGTCTCGGGTCAGGAATGCGTCATCGTCGCCAATGACGCCACGGTCAAGGGCGGCACCTATTATCCGGTCACGGTGAAGAAGCATCTGCGCGCCCAGGCGGTCGCGCGTGAGAACCATCTGCCTTGTATCTATCTGGTCGATTCCGGCGGCGCCAATCTGCCCAATCAGAGCGATGTCTTTCCCGATCGCGAGCATTTCGGCCGCATCTTCTATAACCAGGCGACCATGTCCGCTGCCGGCATTCCGCAGATCGCCGTGGTCATGGGCAGCTGCACGGCGGGCGGCGCCTATGTGCCGGCCATGGCCGACCAGAGCATCATGGTGCGCAACCAGGCGACCATCTTCCTCGGCGGCCCGCCGCTGGTGAAAGCTGCGACCGGCGAGGTCGTCAGCGCCGAGGACCTGGGCGGCGCGGAGTTGCACAGCCGTACATCCGGCGTCTCGGATTACATGGCGGAGACTGATGCCGAGGCCCTGGGGCTCGCCCGCCGGGCGGTCGCCAGTCTCAACCGGCAGAAGCAACATCGCCTGAGAGTGCAAGAGCCGAAGGAGCCGCTTTACGATCCTGCCGAGATCTATGGCATCGTCTCCGAGGATCTGCGCAAGCCCTATGATGTGCGCCAGATCATTGCCCGCCTGGTGGATGCCTCCGATTTTGAGGAATTCAAGCCGCTTTACGGCGCGACGCTGGTGACTGGCTTTGCCCATATCTGGGGCTATCCTGTCGGCATTGTGGCCAATAACGGCGTGCTGTTTTCGGAATCGGCGCTGAAGGGGGCGCATTTCATCGAGCTTTGCGCCCAGCGCGGCATCCCGCTCATTTTCCTGCAGAATATCACCGGCTTCATGGTGGGCCGCAAATACGAGGCCGGCGGCATCGCCAAGGACGGCGCCAAGATGGTGACGGCCGTGGCCTGTGCGCGCGTGCCGAAACTCACCGTCATCATCGGCAACAGTTTCGGCGCCGGCAATTACGGCATGTGCGGCCGCGCCTATGACCCGCGCTTCCTCTGGACCTGGCCCAATGCCCGCATCTCGGTGATGGGCGGGGAGCAGGCGGCCAATGTGCTGGGCCAGGTGCGGCGCGACGGCATCGAGGCCAAGGGCGGCACCTGGCCGGCCGAAGAGGAAGAGGCCTTCAAGGCGCCAATCCGGGCGCAATATGAGCGTGAAGGGCATCCTTATTTTGCCTCGGCCCGTCTGTGGGACGACGGCATCATCGATCCGAAGGTGACGCGCATGGTCCTTGCCTTGTCATTGTCCGCTGCGCTGAACGCTCCTGCCGAGGAGACACGCTTCGGCGTGTTCCGGCTATGAGCCTTCTCGTCTCTCATCACGAAGGCGTTGCCTTTCTGACCCTTGACCGGCCGGCTTTGCACAACGCCTTCGACGACAATCTCATCCGCGATTTGACTGAGGCTTTCACCGATGCCGGCCGGGATCCGGCGATACGCTTCGTCGTACTCGGCGCCAATGGCACGACCTTCTCCGCCGGCGCCGATCTCGGTTGGATGCGGCGCATGGCGAGCTATACGCAGGCGGAGAATCTGGCCGATGCCCGAGCTCTCGCCAACCTCATGCATGTCATCGATCTCTGCCCCAAGCCGACCATCGCCCGGGTGCATGGCTCGGCCTTCGCGGGCGCCATCGGGCTTATCGCCTGCTGCGATATCGCGGTCGGTGTCCCGGCGGCACAATTCGCCATCACCGAGGTGCGGTTGGGGCTCATCCCGGCGGTGATTTCGCCGTATCTGGTGCGGGCGATGGGGGCCGGGGCGGCGCGGCGCTGGATTCTGACCGGCGAGCGCTTCTCGGCGCAGGAGGCCTTGGCACTTGGCCTGCTGCATGAAGTGGTGGAACCGGCGGAACTGGATGCTGCCGTGCAGCGGCATCTTGATGCTCTGCGCCTCGCCCCACCGGGCGCGCTCGCTGCAGCCAAGCGGATCATCGAGATGGTCGACCGGCCGATCGACGAGGCGGTGATCGAAGCGACAGCGCAGGAAATTGCCACCGTCCGCACCGGCCCCGAAGGCCGCAAGGGCATTGCCGCCTTCCTGGAAAAACGCAAACCGGACTGGCAGGTGTGATGATGCTCGATTGGTACGGCAAGATATGTGCCGGTCGAGCAATGGCTGGCATGGATTGCCGGGTCAAGCCCGGCAATGACTGTGCGTTTAAGTGGAAGCTCGACGCACCCGCCCTTTCCTCTGTCACCCTCGGGCTTGACCCGAGGGGCCATGGCGGAGACTGAAGACCTTCATCCAATGCGTAACAGGCCTCGAGCGACTATGATGACTTCAGCAATCAAACCCATCCGCAAGATCCTGATCGCCAATCGCGGTGAGATCGCCTGCCGTATCATCCGCACCGCGCGGCGCATGGGGATTGCAACGGTGGCGGTTTTCGCGGAAGCGGATCGCGCGGCTCAACATGTGGCGGAGGCGGATGAGGCCTATCCCCTGGGCGGCACGACGGCGCGGGAGAGCTATCTGGCGATGGACAAGATACTGGCGGCCGCGGGGGCGTGCGGCGCCGACGCGATCCATCCCGGTTACGGTTTCCTGTCCGAAAATGCCGACTTTGCCGCGGCCTGTGCGGCGGCCGGCATCGTCTTTATCGGTCCTTCGGCGGAAACGATCCGGGCCATGGGATCGAAGAGCGCCGCCAAGAGGTTGATGCAGGCGGCCGAGGTGCCGCTGGTTCCCGGCTATCATGACGAGGACCAAGCGCCGAGTACGCTGGCGCGGGCGGCCAAGCGGATCGGCTATCCGGTGCTGATCAAGGCGACGGCCGGCGGCGGCGGCAAGGGAATGAAGATCGTTGAAGCGCCGGATCTGTTCGCCGACGCTCTTGCCTCGGCCCAGCGCGAGGCGCGCAATGCCTTCGGCGATGACCGCGTGCTGATCGAGCGCTATCTGACGCAGCCGCGCCATATCGAGATGCAGGTCTTCGCCGATGCCCACGGCAATATCCTGCATCTTTTCGAACGCGATTGTTCGGTCCAGCGGCGTTACCAGAAGGTGGTGGAGGAGGCGCCGGCTCCCGGCATGACGGCGGAACGGCGCGCCCGGATGGGGGAGGCCGCCATCGCTGCGGCGCGTTCCGTCAATTATCAAGGTGCCGGCACCGTGGAATTCATCGTCGAAGGCGATGACTTCTATTTCATGGAGATGAACACGCGGCTGCAGGTCGAACATCCGGTGACCGAGGCGATCACCGGCCTCGATCTCGTGGAATGGCAGATCCGGGTGGCGCGCGGCGAGGCCCTGCCCTTGCGACAGGATCAGGTGACGGCCAGGGGCCATGCCATTGAAGTGCGGCTCTACGCCGAGGACCCGGTACGCGATTTCCTGCCGCAGACGGGCCGTCTCGAGCACCTGCGCCTGCCGGTCAATCTGCCCGGTATCCGCGTCGATTCCGGATTCGGCACCGGCGATACGGTGTCGATTCATTACGATCCGATGCTGGCAAAGATCATCGCCCATGGCAGCGATCGCGCCGAAGCGGCGATGCGGCTGCAGGCGGCGCTGGCCGGGACAGAGGTCGTCGGGGTCGGCAACAACCGCGCCTTTCTGCATCGTCTGATCGGCCATCCCGCTTTTGCCGCGGCCGAACTCGATACTGGCTTCATCGAGCGTCACCGCGCGGAACTTCTGCCGCCGCCGATCTTTGGCGACAGGTGCTTTCTGGCCCTGGCCGCACTGGCGCTGCTCGACCGGGGTGCATCGCATGCCGCGCAGGCGAATGACCCCGCCGACCCGTACAGTCCCTGGGGAAGTGCCGGCTTCTGGAGCAACACGCCGGATTGTCTGCGCGATGAAGCGGCAAGTGCGGGGCCGGCGGACGAGGCGGGCGGTGGCTTCCTGCTGCATCTCGTTGACCGGGATGAACGGCTGAGTTTGCGCGGGTGGCGGAATCAAGACGGGCGCTCTCGGGGCGGCGGCTTCGTGTTGCGCTTGCCGGATGGCGGGCTGGTCAGCTTCGCCGGCAAGCTCGGCGTCGGGGGCGAGATCGAGGCCGAGATCGACGGCAGGGCGCTCAAGGCGCGGGCGATTTTCAGCGACGGCCATCTCAGCCTGTTCTGCCGGGGTGACGAGCATATATTCGGCCTTTGGGACCCCAGCGACGGCATCGCGGGCGCGGAACATCAAGCGGACCGTATTCTCTCGCCCATGCCGGGTAGCGTGATTGCGGTTCAGGTCGGCGTCGGTGATCATGTCAGGGCGGGCATGTCGCTGATGATCGTCGAGGCGATGAAGATGGAGCATACAATACGCGCGCCACGAGACGGCATCGTCGCCGCCTTGCCCTTTGCCAAGGGCGACCTCGTCAGCGAAGGCGTCGAGCTGGTGGTACTGGAGGCGCCGCAATGAGCGCAGCGGATTTCATCAAGGTGGTCGAAGTCGGACCGCGCGACGGGCTGCAGAACGAAAGCAAGCGCGTCAGCGCCGAGACCCGCATCGCGCTGGTCGACGCTTTGACGGCGGCCGGCCTGCCCGTCATCGAGGTGGGGGCCTTCGTCTCGCCGAAATGGGTATCCCAGATGGCCGACAGCGACATCGTGCTGCGCGGCATCGGTCGCCGGCCGGGCGGGCAATATCCGGTCCTGGTGCCCAATCTCAAAGGCTATGAGGCGGCGATCGCCGCCGGTGCGCGCGAAGTTTCCATCTTCGCCGCCGCCAGCGAGGCGTTCAGCCAGGCGAATATCAATTGTTCCATCGCCGAGAGCCTGGAGCGTTTTCGCCCCGTTGCGGCGGCGGCGCAGGCGGCCGGGATCGGCTTGCGCGGCTATATAAGCTGTGTACTCGGCTGTCCCTATCAGGGGGCTGTGCCGGTTGCCGATGTCCTGCACGTGGCGCGGGAACTGGTGGATATGGGCTGCAGCGAGATTTCTCTCGGCGATACCATCGGGGTCGGCACGGCAGGGAAGGCGCGCGATATGGCGCAGGCGGTCATCGGCGAGATCGGCCTCGAAAAAGTTGCCGTGCATTTCCATGACACCTATGGCCAAGCCCTGGCCAATGTCCTTGCCTGCCTGGAACTCGGCGTCACGACCGTTGACGCCTCGGTTGCCGGGCTTGGCGGCTGTCCCTATGCCAAGGGTGCTTCCGGCAATCTCGCGACCGAGGATCTGGTCTATCTGCTGAACGGCCTCGGCTTGCGGACAGGCATCGACCTGGACCGCCTGGTTCGCGCCGGCGAGGCGATCTGCCATAATCTCGGCAAGACGCCGGTCTCGAAGGTCGCCCAGGCGATCATGGCGAAGCGCGGCGGCTGATCGCCGGCAGATGTCAGGCGGCTTCCCGCGCGGCGATCTTGCTGAAGGCACGCCCCTCGGCATCGAAAAGATGGAGGTGCGCGAAATCGGTCGAGATGCTGCAGCGATCGTTGATATCGAGTGCCGCGGCGCCGCGAATCTCCGCCACCAGCGGCGCACCGCCGCCACCGCCCAGCCGGATATGGGCATAGCCGATATCGCCCAGCCGCTCGATCAGGTCGATCGTGCCATCCAGCGCGATCGTTCCAGCCTCTATGCTGGTTGTGGCGCCGGCGGCGACTTTCAGATGCTCGGGTCGCAATCCAAGAGTCACCTGGTCACCGGCATTGATCGCCGCCGCGCCCCAACCAGCGCGTGGCAAGGTGAGCTGCAGGCCGTCATCGCCTTGCAGGACCATGGCCTGCTCGGTGACCCCGGCTATGCGTCCCGGAACGAAGTTCATCGCCGGAGAGCCGATGAAGCCGGCGACGAAAAGATTGGCGGGGTGGTAATAGAGTTCCATCGGCTTGCCGGCCTGCTCGATGCGGCCCTTGTTCATGACGACGATCTTGTCGGCCAAGGTCATCGCCTCGACCTGGTCATGGGTCACATAGACGATCGTCGCCTTCAGCATGCGGTGCAGCTTGGCGAGTTCGATGCGGGTGTTGACGCGCAGCGCCGCATCGAGATTGGAGAGGGGCTCGTCGAACAGGAAGACTTCCGGTTCGCGCACGATGGCGCGGCCGATGGCGACGCGCTGGCGCTGGCCGCCGGAGAGATCGCGCGGTTTGCGTGCGAGCAACGCCTCCAGCTTCAGGATGCGCGCCGCCTCCTGCACCCGGCGCTCGATTTCCGCCTTGGGGAAACCGGCGAATTTCAGGCCGAAGCCCATATTGCCGCGCACATCCATATGCGGATAAAGCGCGTAGGATTGGAACACCATGGCGATCTGGCGCTGGGCGGGCGGCAGGTCATTGACCTTGCGGCCGCCGATCTCGATCTTCCCCGTCGTCGATTGCTCCAATCCGGCAATGGTCCGCAGCAGGGTCGACTTGCCGCAGCCGGAGGGACCCACCAGCACGACGAAGCTGCCATCCTCGACGGTGAGGTCGATATCCTTCAGGATCTCGGCGGCGCCGTAGGACTTGCAGAGTTTTTCTGTGCGGACTTCAGCCATCGTGGCGCCTCAGGAGAAAAGGAATGGAGGACATCATTTCACCGCTCCCGAGGTGAGGCCGCGGATGAGCTGGCGCGAGAACAGCATATAAAGGATGAGGACGGGGATGATCGCCGTCGACAGGGCCGCCAGTACCGAGTTCCAGTCGATGATATATTGACCGATGAATTGCTGGATACCGAGCGTGATGGTCTGCTTGCCGCCCGACGGCGCCAGGATCAGCGGGAACCACAGATCGTTCCAGACCGGGATCATGGTGAAGACGGCGACGGTGGCGACGGCGGGGCGCAATAGCGGCAGGATGATCCAGAAGAAGATGCTGTATTCGCTAAGACCGTCGCAGCGCGCCGCCTCGCGCAGATCGCGCGGGATCTGTTCGATGAATTCCGACAGGATGAAGATCGAAAGCGGCAGGCCTTGGGCTGTATAGACCAGGATCAGCGCCGTCAGCGTGTTGTTGAGATCGAGATGGGTCATCAGCTTCAGGATCTCGACCGAGCCGAGGCGGATCGGCACCATGATGCCGATGGCGAAGAACAGCTTGAGGAGGGTATTGCCCTTGAAGCGATATTCGCTGAGGCCCCAGGCCGCCATGGCGCCCACCAGCAGCACGGCCACGACTGTGACGACAGTGACGGTCAGGCTGTTGACGTAATAGCCGATGACCGAACTGTCGGAAAAAACCTTCTGGTAGCCGATCAGCGAGAAAGTCGAGGGCGACGGCAGTGTGAGCGGCGCGCCGAAGATCGCCTTGCGGGCCTTCACCGAATTGATCAGCGTCAGGATGATGGGAAACAGGGCCAGCGCCGTATAGGCCAGCAGGATTGCGTGAACGGAGAAGGCGCTGATCTTGCGTTGCATCACCGACGGCCTCAGAAGCTGTAGCGCTGGATGCGGCGCTGGATGGCGAAGAGATAGACCAGCACGCCGGCGAGGATGACGAGGAACATCATGGTGGCGATGGTGGCGCCCATGGTCGGGTTGCCGACCTGCAACTGGTTGCCGAAGAACGTGCGGTAGAAAAGTGTGCCCATGATGTCGCTGGCGAAATTCGGTCCGGCCAGCGCACCCTTGACCGTGTAGATGAGGTCGAAGGCGTTGAAGTTGTTGACGAAGGTCAGGATCGAAACCAGGCCGACCGTCGGCATCACCAGCGGCAGTTTGACGTGGAAGAAGACCTGGAACTGGTTAAGGCCATCGACCGTAGCCGCGTCGCTGAGTTCCTGGGGGATCGCCAACAAGGCGGCATAAATCAGGATCATCGGGATGCCGACGAACTGCCAGACCGAGATCAGCGACAAGGTGACCAGCGCCGTGCTCTCCTGGCCGAGCCAGGGGCCGAACATGAAGCCGAGGCCGAAGAATTTGAGGAAGCCGGAGGCAATGCCCCAGAGCGGGTTGAGGATCAGTTGCCAGGCAAAGCCGATGATGACGACCGACAGCATGGTCGGCATGAAGATCAGCGTGCGATAGGTCGAGCGAAGGCGCAGGCGCGGCAGGCTCAGCAGCGCCGCAAGGCCGATGCCGATCGGGTTCTGCACGCACATATGGATGGCGAAGAAGATGAAATTGTTACGGAGCGCATTCCAGAACGGCGCCGACCAGGTAGCGTCGGCGAGCAGGGTGACGAAGTTGCCGAGGCCGACAAAATGCGTGGCGCCGGTTTCATCGGTCGTCGCCGTCGAATAGAGAATGGTGGCAATCAGCGGATAGATCGAGAACAGGGTGTAGACCGCCGCCGCCGGGCCGATGAAGAAGGCGAGCAGGCGCAGATAGGCGCCGCGGCTGGTGCCGCTGAGACCGCTGGCTTTGCTGCCGCTGAAGTCATTCGATATGACGGCGTCGCTCATATTCCGGTTCCTCGATCCCGTGGCAACCGCGGCGGATCTTCCGCTTCATGTTCCCTGGAATCCGGCCGCACGACAAGCCCGGCTTGGGCTGTCGGCGACCGATAGCTTAACGTTTTACGGTGTTTGCCGGCTCTCGGGGCCATCTGTCGTGATGGCCCCGAACCCGCGATGCATCAATCGCTTATTGATGCGGCTTGTACCATTTGGCGAGGTCGTCCTCGGCCTGCTTGGCAGCCTGTTCCGGCGTCATGGTGCCATTCAGCACCTGGGCCGAGACGTTCCACAGATCGTTTTCCAGATTGGGCGTCCCGCGGGACAGGATCTGGTACGAATTGCGGATCGTCGTCTTGCATTCGTTGCGCCAGCTGAGGAAGGTCTGGGCCACCGGGTCCTTGATATCCGCCTTCACATTGGCAAGCGGGAAGAAGCCCGGCAATGCGTTGGCGTAGATGGTGGCGAATTCCGGCGTCGCCGTCCATTCCAGGAACTTCTTCGCATCGGCCTGGTTCTTCGACTTCGCATTGATGCCCATGCCGAGGTCGACATGGTCGGAGACGTAGCACTGCTTCACGCCGGCCGGCAAAGGCGGCTTGAAGGCGCCGAAATCAAGCCCACCCTGGGCGCGGAAGGTGGAAATTTCCCACGAGCCGGCCGGATAGATCGCCGCCTTGCCGAGGGTGAAGATGTTCTGGCTGTCGGCATAGGTCTGCGCCTTGTAGCCGTCACCCATATAGGGCGCCCATTTGGCGAGATCCTTGAAGGTGTCGACATAGGCGGCGTCGGTG
>DATLJB010000046.1:0-3175 GCA_035539075.1 Terriglobia bacterium | reverse complement strand
GCATCGCCCGCGTGCTGCCGGCCTTTCAGAATTGACCGGCCGCAGCGATGACGCCTTGCTCAGCCGATCAGATGCCGCGCCGTGGTCTCGTCGACGATCAGCACATGAATAAGGCGGCGCTGCAGGACGGCCCGCAGGATGGCGAGCTTGTGCAGGCCGCCGGAAGCCAGCACCACGCGGTTGATGCGGGAAAGATCTGCGAATTCCAGGCCGATCACGCGCTGGTTGAGCGGATGGTCGATGACCTCGCCATCGCGATCAAGGAAATGGCCAAGGATATCGCCGACGGCACCGGCCCTTTGCAGGTCGCGAATATGATCCTTGACCGGCGTGAGGCGCACCATCAAGGATTTCAGCGACAGATCGCCGACGCTGAGCAAGGCGGTATCGACATTACGTGCGCGGTCGATCACCATGCGCAGCTCGTCTTCCGCCAGGATGGAATCGCGCAAGGCGCGACTGCTGGCGAAAACGGGAGCGGCGAGGTAGTAACGCTGCGCTTCGAAGATGTCGGCAAAGCGATAGGCGATCTCGAAAGTATTGGTGCCGTCGCCGCGCGTCAGGCTGCCCAGCAGCGAGACCACCGAGAGATCTGGCATCGAGCTGCCGCGGATCGAACGCAGGCTGAGGCGAAGGGTACGACCCCAACCGATGCCGATGGATTTGATCTGGGCGATATTGTCGCTGATCCAGTTTCCCGTCGCGAAGCCGATCGATTCCTGAATGAGGTCGGGGTCATCGCTGCTCGGCACCACGATCGCCTCGCGCAAATCGAAGCTCTCCGCCAACCGCTGTTCCAGCGCCACGCAGCTGCTGAGGCGTCCGTGAATCTGTACCTGCACCAGGCCGCTGGCCCGGCTGGCGGAGAGCAGACGGTTGACGCGCACACGGTTGATATCCAGCTTCTCAGCGATATCCTTCTGCGTCAGGCCCTCGACGTAATAATGCCAGGCAATGCGGACTTGCAATTGCTCGTCGCTGCTGACGAAATCCGTTTCGGCTCGTTCTTGTGCCAAACTGTTTCCCCGCATTCGTTGCACCGGAGCCGTCATGCAGATGGCGGTGGCGATTGCTTTGTTTCGACGACTGAGACTAGCGCATGTGCCGCAGGGGAAAAAGACTTTCGCTGCTCAAACCGATTCTTTTCGTCCGCACTTGCAACTGATCCGCCTTCGGTGATGATGGCTGTATGATGCAGATTGAGGTTCACCATGAAACGTCTGACGCCTGAACTCGCCGGGCAACTCAAGGACATTGTCGGCAACAAGGGCTGGCTTGACGATCCGCAGGCAATGGCGCCCTATCTTACGGAATGGCGCGGCCTTGTCACCGGCAAGGCGCCGTTGGTGCTGCGTCCGGGTTCCACACAGGAAGTGGCCGATATCGTCAAACTCTGCGCCGCGCATCGCCTGCCTATCGTGCCGCAGGGCGGCAATACCGGCATGGTTGCCGGGGGTATTCCCTCGGCATCCGGTGAGGAGATTCTGATCAATCTCGGCCGCATGAATCGCATCCGCGATCTCGATGCGCTGGATTATACGGTGACGGTGGAGGCTGGTTGCGTGCTGGCTGACCTACAGGCGGCCGCGAAGGCGGCCGATCGCCTGTTTCCCCTGTCGCTCGGCGCCGAAGGCAGCTGCGAGATCGGCGGTAACCTGTCGACGAATGCCGGCGGGGTAATGACCTTGCGTTACGGCAATATGCGCGACCTCGTCCTTGGGCTTGAGGTCGTATTGCCGGATGGCCGCATCTGGAATGGCCTCAGGAAATTGCGCAAGAACAATACCGGTTATGATTTCAAGCATCTCTTTATCGCCGCCGAAGGCACGCTCGGCATCATCACCGCCGCGACCCTGAAATTGTTCCCGCGACCGCAACAGGTGGCGATCGCGCTCGTCGCCGTGCCGGATCCGGCCGCCAGCGTGAAGCTGCTGGCAAGCCTGCGGCCGCAGACCGGCGATACCATCACCGCTTTCGAACTGGTGCCGCGCCTGGCACTGGAACTCGCCTGCAAATACATCCCCAATGTCGTCGATCCCTTTGCCGAAATCCATTCCTGGTATGTGCTGATCGAGGTGGGGGCCGGCGGGCACGGTCTCGACATCATCAGCGCCACGGAGAACGCGCTCGCCGAAGCGATCGAGCAAGGCCTCGCACTCGACGCCGTGGTGGCGCAAAATGTCGCCCAGGGCGAGCAGTTCTGGCGCATGCGAGAATCACTCGCGGAAGTGCAGAAGGAAGCCGGCGGCTCGATCCGGCACGACATTTCCGTACCGGTTTCGCAGGTGCCGGCCTTCCTGGAAGAGGCGACCGCGGCCGTCTTGCGCCTGATGCCGGATGCGCGGCCGATGCCCTTCGGCCATGTCGGCGACGGCAATATCCATTTCAACATCGTCAAGCCGCTGAACCAGGATGCGAAAAGCTTCCAGGCCCGCACCAGGGAGATCAACGAGGTGGTGCATGATATCCTGCTGGCGCGTGGCGGCTCGATCAGCGCCGAGCACGGTATCGGCGCCGTGCGGCGCGACGAACTGGGGCGCACCGCCGACCCGCTGGAACTGGAACTGATGTCCGTGCTGAAATCGGCGCTCGACCCGCACGGCCTGATGAATCCCGGCAAGCTGCTGCCGGCAAGACAAGAACGCGGACAGGGATAGGCATGTTCATCGGTATCGATATTGGTACCTCCGGGGTGAAGACCATCCTGGTCGACGAGACGCAGCGCGTCCTTGCGCAGTCTTTCGCGCCCTTGCAGGTGTCACGCCCCTATCCGATGTGGGCAGAGCAGGACCCTGCCGTCTGGTGGAATGCGGTCGACCGCACCATGCAGGACATCAAGGCTCAGGCCGCACCGATCCTCGGCGGCGTGAAATCCATCGGCCTCTCCGGGCAGATGCTGGGTGCGACCTTGCTCGACGCGCAAGATAAGATCCTGCGCCCCTGCATCCTGTGGAATGACGGCCGCTCCAAGGCCGAGGGCGAGGAGTTGCAGCGCCGCGTGCCGGGGATGCTGGAGATCACCGGCAATCTCGGTTGGCCGGGCTTCACCGCGCCGAAGCTGATCTGGCTGCAGCGGCACGAGCCGGATCTCTTCAAGCGCGTCGCCAAGGTGCTGATGCCGAAGGATTACATCCGGCTCTTGATGACCGGCGACTATGCCACCGATATGTCGGAC
>DATLJB010000045.1:0-9453 GCA_035539075.1 Terriglobia bacterium | reverse complement strand
CGCAGCGGCGCATGCCAAGAAGACTCCAGCCGGATCAAGTGACCCGATTGAAGCTGCCTGAATTTTTGTTGTGCCGGATCGAGGCGCCGAGGGGGCGCCGCGCGCCTATTGCTCGGTATCGCCGCTGACCGGAAAGGCGTGTTGATAGATGTGCCGCTGGATGTCGCTGAGATGCTGTTGCATCAGATCCTGGGCGCGGTCTCCCTTGCGGGCGGCAATGGCGTCGCAGATCTCGCGATGGAAATCGGCATGCACCGACTGACGCTTGTAGCAATTGGCGTTCTCGCCGAGGCGGCGCCAACCGGCATCCCGCTGGCCGGCATGCAGCGTATCGAAGACCGCCAGGAACAAGGCATTGCGGGCCGCCTCCGCGATGGTCCGATGGAAGGCGGCGTCAGCCGATTCATAACTGGCGGAATTGGTGGCGTCGCGGGTCTCCTGGACCAGCGCCTGCAGGCGCTTGATATCGGCCTGCGAGGCGCGGAAGGCCGCGAGACGCGCCATGACCGGCTCGATCGCCAGCCGCACTTCGATCACTTCCAATGGATTGGTGTGATCCATAATCTCTTCGAAGGCGACGCCCCTGGTCCCCGTGGCAGTGAGCCCGGGCAGGCTGATCGCCGAACTTGCGGCCGCTGCGGCACCGCTTGCGGGCGCGCTGCCATGGACGAAGGTGCCGCGGCCCTGGTGGCGGATGATGCGCCCCTCTTGTTCAAGGATGTCGAGGGCGCGGCGCAGGGAGCGACGGCCCACGCCGAGATCGGTCGACAGCACCCGCTCCGGCGGGATGCGACCTTCGGCATCGGCGCAACCGTCTTCGATCAGCTGCCGCAACTTGCTCAAGGTTTGATCCATTCGCTCCATCATGCGAAATCCCGTCTCACTTCAATTCTGCCCTTGTCAACTCCGCCCCTGGCCGCTCGCTATCGCCATATCACCTGGCGACGTCGACAATCCTCCTGGCTCTTAGAGCCTATGGCTGACTTTGCCAGCTTGGATTATATTCCAATCCGTACCTGTCTGCCGGCTTTGCCACGGAGCACACCATGCCGGTCCCGATCCCGATCGATTCGCCCAACTTGATGCCGAACCGGTCCATGGAACCGCATCCGAAATACATCGCCACCGATCAAATCGAAACCATTTATGTCGCAAAACGATACCATAAGTGGATTGATCCGGCAATCATTGCACCAATTCCGTCTTTTTTGCGAACCAGTACTCTTGGTTGTTGACGGTGGTCCATGCGCGTGGTTACGATCCTGCTCATCACGTGACTGGGACGTGAACCAATAAGCGCCAATGGTTCCAACACGCCGAAGCCGACAATAGATTGGCGAGGCAAGACAGAGGGTGCGCTATGCAAAGTTCTGGCAAGCGGCTGGAAGGCCACAATCTCGAGGCCGCCATGGATCAGCTCCATGCGGATGTCTATGACCGCCAGATGGCGCCGTTCTGGGCCATCGACAAGAAATCGGCACATGACGAGGACAACCAGGTCAAGGACAAGCAGAAGGCTGTCCCGCATATCTGGAAATACAAGGCGGATATCGAGCCGCTGCTCTACCGCTCGGCGGAACTGATCACGACCGAATCTTCGGAACGGCGCTCCCTGATCCTGGTCAATCCAGGGCTGGCGCCCAAGCGCGCGTCCGTGAGCACCATGTATACGGCCTACCGGCTCAATGATCCCCGGGAGATCATGCCGCCGCATCGCCATTCGCCCAATGCCATCCGCCTCGGCCTCACCGGCAGCATGAATTTCACCGGGGTCGAGGGCGAAAATATCACTTTCGGTCCCGGAGACCTGGTGCTGACGCCGCACGACACCTGGCATAATCATGGCAATCAGGGCGACGAACCGGCCATCAATCTCAGCGTCCTCGACCTGCCGCTGGTGGAAACCCTGAACGCCACCTATTTCGAGCATGATTATACCGAGGAGCAGGAGGGGCAGCGGGTGCGCCGTGCGGTGCAATCCGAGCGTTTTCCCAGCGACTACTCGCAGCGTATCTATGGCCATGGCGGGCTGATGCCACGTTTCGTCTCGCATCTCCGCGGTACCGGCGCGGCATCGCCGATGTATGTCTATCGTTGGGACATGATGCGGGAAGCGCTGGAGAAATTCCGCGACTGGGATGGCGATCCGCATGAGGCCCTGATGATGGAATATGTCGATCCCACCACCGGGTCACCCGTCTACAAGACCATCACTTTCTTCATGCAGATGCTGCGGCCGGGCGAGAAGACACTGCCGCTGAAGCAGAATGCCAGCCTGCTCTGCGCACCCTTCGAAGGCAGCGGCTACAGCATCATCGGTAACAAGCGCCTCGACTGGGAACAGTTCGATACTTTCGCGGTTCCGGGCGGTGAATGGTGCGAGCATGTCAACGCTTCAGCGACCCAGCCGGCGATCCTGTTCGTCGCCAGTGACGAGCCGACCCTGAAGGCGCTGGCTCTCTACCAAAAGCACGGGAAGAAATCTTCCGGCGAAATCGTCCGACTGGTCTGATCGACAAAACCGGCGATTGCCGGATCGGCTACGGCCTATCCAGCGGGCCCGGCGGTACGCTTCATCACCACGGGCAGGCGCTCGCGGTATTTCTTCTATTGGCAGGTATTATGGCACGCAGTCTCAACACAAAGCTCCTGGCTCATATCGACTGCCCCGGCGGCGGGCAGGTCTGGGTGGACGGTACGACATTGTATATCGGCCATATGCGCCAGCCGACGGGAACCACCATCGTCGACGTCTCCGATCCGCGCCATCCGCGCCAGCTCAACCGCATCGAGGTGCCGGCCGGCTGGCACTCGCACAAGGTGCGCGCAACCAACGGTATCATGATCGTCAATCATGAGAAGCAGGGCCCGGACGGTGCCATGGAGTTCGGTGGCGGCCTTGGCATTTACGATGTCTCGAAGCCGGCGGAGCCAAAGTTGATCACCAAATGGCGCACCCATGGCAAGGGCGTGCATCGCTATGACTTCGACGGCCGCTATGCCTATATCTCGCCGACCGCGGAGGGCTATATCGGCAATATCGTCATGATCCTTGACCTCAAGGACCCGGCCAAGCCGGAGGAGGTCGGCCGTTGGTGGATTCCGGGGCAATGGAAGGCGGGAGGCGAAGCCTATCCCTGGGACAATTGGACGCCGCCGCGTTGCCACCACCCGATCCGCCGCGGCGACCGGCTCTATGTCAGCTATTGGCATCACGGCTATTACATCCTCGACATTTCCGACATGTCGAAGCCGAAGATGATCTCGGGCGGCAATACCTCGCCGGCCTTTCCCCATCCCACCCACACCTGCCTGCCGATTCCGCAGCGTCTGAAGGGGCGCAACGTCATGGTCGTGGCCGATGAGGATGTCGCCAAATTGTGGCCCGCGGCGCCGGCTTTCACCTGGATCTATGATATCACCGAGGAAACCTGCCCGATCCCGATCTCGACCTTCCAGGTGGACGGCGTCGATCCGGATGGCGAGCCGCAGCCGCCGATGATGGGCTGCCATCAGCCGTCGGAACGTTTCAACGGCACGATCATCCCCTTTGCCTGGTTCGCCAAGGGGTTGCGTCTGGTGGATATCGCCGATCCCTTCCGGCCCAAGGAGGTCGGCTTCTATGAATCCGACGCGCCCGAAGGGTTCGAACTCGCCTCCTCGAATGATGTCACCATCGACGATCGCGGCATTCTTTATTTGATCGACCGCCAGCGCGGCGTCGACATCATCGAGACATCCGTATTCTAGCGCCAAAGTGAGGTCATGAGTTCCGTCATGAGCGATAAGATCAAACCGATCGGCACCAAGAACCCCAATCTGCCGTTCCATCCTGCCGTGCGTGCGGGCGACTTCATTTTTATCTCCGGCCAGGTGGCCAAGGACGAGAAGGGTAATATGTGCGGCGGTCCGATCGAAGAGCAGACGCGTTGGACGGTCGAGGCGCTGCGTCGTATCCTGGCCCTGGAAGGCGCCGATCTCAGCGATATCGTGCGCGTCACGGTCTATCTCGAGGATGCCCGCGACTTCGGGCGGTACAACCGCGTTTTCGCTGAGTTCTTTCCGGACGGGAACATCGCCCGCACTACGGTGGAAGCGCGCGCGGTGATCGACACCAAGATCGAAATGGATGCAATCGCCTATAAGCCCTTGGCGTAATCGCCAAAGTAAACCGGCGGCGGCGCCTTGCGAGCACCCCGTCACCAACAAGAAGATCAGGGAGGCATGGGAATGCTGAGAATTCTGGGTCGCGCGACATCGGGCAATGTGCAGAAGGTGCTCTGGCTGCTGGAAGAGCTGGGCATCGCCTATCAGCGCGAGGATTATGGCCGGCAGTTCAACAACACGCAGGATGCCGCGTATCTCAATCTCAACCCCAACGGCAAGGTCCCGACGCTGGTCGACGGCGACGTGGTGATCTGGGAATCGAATACGATCCTGCGCTATCTTAGCAACAAGGCGGGCAAGACGGAGTTCTATCCGGCCGATCCCGCCGACCGCAGTAAGGTCGAGCGCTGGATGGACTGGCAGCTGGGCTCGCTCAACAACCCCTATCTCGGCATCTTCAAGGAAGCGAAGAAGCCGGCTGCAGAGCGCGCCGCCAGCTGGGCGACGGATTCCAAGGAACTGGTGGCGCAGCTGGAGATCCTCGAGAAGGCCCTTGCCACGCAGCCCTGGCTTGGCGGCAAGTCGATAAGCCTGGCCGAGTTCTGCCTTGGCCCGATCGTGCGCCGCTGCCTCGATTTCCCTGTCGACCTGCCGGCATTGCCCAAATTGAGGGATTGGCGTGACCGACTGCTTGCGCGTCCCGCCTTCGCCAAGGTGACGGGCTGAGTTGCACGAGACGCAATTGCCGTTGCCGCCCGATTGCGTGATGGTCGGCGACGGTGATGGGGAGGAACGGCGCCGTCTGTAATGCGCCGGCTCCTGGAAGAGGGGACATGATGACAAAGGCCGCCATTATAGGTCTTGGAACGATGGGACCGGGCATCGCCGCGACGCTGGCGCGTGCGGGCATGACCGTGACGGCCTATGACGCCAATCCTGACCAGCGTAGCAAGGCGACGCAGAATATTGCCTTGGCGCAGGGTGTGCTTGGCAATCTGGGCGTGCCGGATCGGAGCACCGACAAGGAAATCCGCGTGGCTGACACGCTGGAAAGCTGCGTCGAAGGCGCCGATTTCGTGCTGGAGACGGTGCCGGAAAAACTCGAGCTCAAGATCGAGATATTCCAAGCCGTGGAAAAGCTGGTGCCCAAGACCTGTATTCTGGCCTCCGATACTTCGGGCATTCCCATCAGCAAAATCCAGGAGGGCGTTGCTGCGCCGGAACGGCTGGTTGGCATGCATTGGTCGAACCCGCCGCATATCATCCCCATGATTGAGGTGGTGGCGGGCGCGAAGACGGCGCCGGAAATCGTCACCTGGATGGTGGATTGCATCAAGTCGATCGGGCTGCTGCCGGTGGTCGTCAAGAAGGACGTGCCGGGATTCGTCGAGAACCGCGTGCTTTATGCGCTCTTGCGGGAATGCGTCGATCTGGTCGATCAGGGCGTCATCGATGTCGAGGGCCTGGATACCTGCGTCTCCTGGGGCATCGGCTATAAGCTGTCGGTGATCGGCCCGATGGCTCTGTTGGATATGGCGGGCCTCGATATCTACCAGGCCGTCGGCAGTTATCTGAACAAGGAACTCTGCAACCGCGCGGATGTCAGCAAATATATCCGTGAGCGCACCGAGGCCGGTCGCCTCGGTATCAAGACCGGAAGCGGTGTCTTCGACTACACGCCCGAGCGCATTGCCGAGCTGCGCGCCGAACGCGCAGGCAAGCTGGTTGCCGTGCGCAAGACGCTGCAAAGCTGAAGAGGACTTGTAACGGCCTGGGGTGCCCGTTGCGCTAAGCGACTGGATTGAAAAAAGAAAAGGGGAATCGTCGCGCTTCGTGTCGGGCGTTGATGTCAGGGAACGATAAGACACGCCGGCGCGGAAGGATAAGATGGCGAGACAAAGTTTGATCGCCACCTTGTTTGCCGAACCGGAACGAGCAACGAAGATAATGTCACTACAATAACGTTTTGGGAGGAACGATAATGTTGAGAGAAAAGTTCAGCCGCCGCGTCCAGCTCATGCTGGCCGCGTCGGTATTGTCAGGCATGCTGGGCGCCGGCACGCTCTTGGCTCCGCAAGCAGCCTTGGCGGTGGACGTCAAGAAAATCGCCATCTTGACGCCCGAGGATCCCACCGATTACGGCTGGAACCAGCAGGGCGTCGATGCGGCGAAGGCCGTGGGTGCCAAGTATGGCATCGAGGTCATGCCGGCTACCGGTCTCGGCTATGGCGATGTGCGCCCCACTTTGCGCGAACTGGCCGGCGACGGCGCCAATCTGCTGATCGCCCATGCCAGCGGCTATAACACGGCGGCACCGGAGATCGGCGCCGAAACCAAGGTGGCTGTGGCGATCGTCGATCGCCCCGACGCCAACAAGCCCGGCGCCATTGCCGACTATACGCTGAGCGGCCATGAAGGTGCCTATCTCGCCGGGCGCCTCGCTGCGAAGATGACCCAGACCGGTGCGGTCGGCATCGTCGTCTCGGGCGAGCCGCCCTCCTGGAACTCGCAATCGGCTGCCTTCGCCGAGGGTGTCAAGGCCGAGAACGGCAAGGTCAAGATCATCTATGCCGTGATCGGGCCGGCCGCCTATTCCGACGCCGCAGGCGGTCGCCGGGTGACCGAGACGGTGATCGGCGCTGGCGCCGATATCATCTTCGGCCAAGGCGACGGCGCCAGCTTCGGCATGCTGCAGGCGGTTGAGACGACCAAGCCGGCGAAGGGCGACAAGGCCTATTTCATCGACGTGATCGGCGACAAGACGCCGATCGACAAGGGCAATCTGCTCTCCTCCGTGGTCTGGAACCTGGTGCCGGTCTATAGTGCCATGGTGGATGATCTCAAGGCCGATAAGTTCGGCACGCATAAATACGAGATCAGCCTGAAGGATGATTCCGTCCAGCTGCTGCATACCAAGCACATTCCGGATGATGTCTGGAAGCAGATTGCGGACCTGCGTCAGCAGATCATCGATGGCAAGATCAAGGTCGAGCCGATCTTCGACGCCCAGAAGGTGCGGGCGTTGATGACCTCGGTCGATGCAAAATAAGCCAGCTCGTCTGAAGAAGAGTGTGGAATCCGGATCGCCATGCGCTACCCTGCATGGCGATCCGATCGAGCGGGCGGTGAAATGGTCCACGAAACACCAATGGGGCGGCGCGAGGCTGTTCCGGCAATTGCTGTTGCCGGCATCACCAAGCGTTATCCCGGCGTCGTTGCCAATGACAATGTCTCGCTGGAATTTTATCCCGGCGAGATTCATGTTCTCCTGGGCGAGAATGGCGCCGGAAAATCGACGCTGATCGCCATGCTGGCAGGCATGCAGCAGCCGGATTCCGGCGAAATTCTGTTGCAGGGCCGTGCCGTCCGGCTGGGTTCGCCCCGCACCAGCCTGGATCACGGCATCGGCACTGTCTTCCAGCACGTATTGCTGGTACCCAGCCTGACGGTGATCGAGAACCTGATGCTGGGCGGGCCTTGGTGGCAACGCCTGCGCAAGGCACCGGCTCTGGCGCGCTTTCAGGAACTTTCGGCTCTTCTCGGTGTCAGCATCGATCCTGATGCCCAGGTGGGCCGGCTCTCGCTCGGCCAGCAGCAGCAGGTCGAGATCATGCGCGCTTTGTGGCGGGGCGAGCAGGTCCTGATCCTGGATGAACCGACCTCCATGCTGACGCCCCAGGGGGTGCGCGATCTTGGCGAGGTGCTGAAGCGCCTGCGGGAGAAGGGCGTCGCCATCATCCTTATCACCCACAAGATGCAGGAAGCCCATAGTTTCGGTGACCGCATTTCCGTCCTGCGCCTCGGTCGGTTCGTCGGCGCGATCGAGCCGGCGCAGCTTTCGCGAATGAGCCAGGCCGAGGTGACGGACAAGGTCATCCAGCTGATGTTCGGTTCGAGCGATCGCGGCAGCGCCGAAGTCGCGGCCCTGATCGGGGACCACCGTAACACCGCCCCGATCGATATGACGCAGGCGCCGCGCCTGATCGTCCGTCATCTCTCGACCAGCGCCGAGCGCGGCGAATGCCCGGTCCGTGATGTGAGCTTCGATTTGCGGCCCGGCGAGATTCTCGGCATCGCCGGCATTGACGGCAACGGCCAGAAGCACCTGGCGGAAGTACTCGCCGGGCAGCGGCCAGTCGCCGAAGGCGAGATCGTCATCAACGGCGAGGATGTGACGGATCGTGGCGTCGAGGCCCGGCGCCGGCTTGGCCTGCGCTACATCACCGATGAGCGTCTGGGCGAGGGGACAGTCGGAAGTTTTTCCGTCGCCACCAATCTCGTCCTCAAGGAAATCGGTCGGCCACCGCTCTGGCACAAGGGCTTAACCTTGTGGGACAAGGTGCATCTGCATGCGCGTGAGCAGATCCGCCAGCACGATATCCGCACACCGTCGGAACGTACGCCGATCGGCAAGCTGTCCGGCGGCAATATCCAGAAGGCATTATTGGCGCGCGAGCTCACCGAAAATGCCGGCATCGTTATTTTCAACAAGCCGACCTATGGCCTCGACCTCTACAATATCCGCCTGGCGCGCGAACGCATCCGCGAGAGTGCCGGCAGAGGCCTCGCCACGATCGTGATTTCGACGGAACTCGACGAGTTGCTGGAGCTGGCGGACCGGATCGGCGTGATGTTTCAGGGCAGGCTCATCGGCATCGTGGACAACGCACCCAATGCCGAACGCCAGATCGGCCTGCTGATGACAGGAGTGACGCCGGCATGAGCCTGGCTTCGGAAACGCAACTCGAAACGCTCGCCCCGCACCGGCCGGGCGGCAAATTCGCCCGGTCGATCGGCGGCGCGGTCCTTCGTATCCTGCTGCCTGTCCTGTTGGCTCTCGTGGTCGGCGGCATCATTCTTCTGGCGCTCGGCAAGAGTCCCTTCGCCTATTACAGCTATGTGCTGGAGCGGGGTCTGTTCAACTGGATCGGCTTCCAGGCGACGTTGACGCGGATGGTGCCGCTGCTGCTGATGGCGGCGGGATTGATCGTGGCCTTTCGTGCCGGCATCTGGAATCTGGGCGGCGACGGACAGTTTCTGCTGGCGGCGGTGGTCACCGCCGCTCTGGCGCCGGCCTTGATCCAGGTGATGCCGCGTTCGCTGATGATCGTCTGCTGCATCGTGGCATCGGTTGCGGTCGGCGCTATATGGGCGCTGCTGCCGGCTTTGCTGAAGGCGCGTTACGGCGTCAACGAGATCATCACTTCGCTGATGATGAGTTTCCTCGGCATCAGTTTCGCCAATGTGCTGGTCAAGCTGGTCTTCCGCGATCCGACGACGACGGTGCCGCAGACGCCGGACCTGCCGGTGGAGGATCGGCTGCCGCGGCTGTTCGACACGACGGTC
>DATLJB010000044.1:0-11778 GCA_035539075.1 Terriglobia bacterium | reverse complement strand
GCGGGCGAAATTGCCGTTGCGCTGGGCTGCCTCGGCCTCGCCGCGTGCCTGCTCCAGCTGCTCCTTCAGCTTCTGGGCGCCGGCCAGCTTCTGCTTCTCCGCCTGCCATTGCTCCGTCAGAGCCCGCGACTTCGCCTCAAGCTCCTCGATCTCATCGACGAGATGCGCAAGGCGATCCTTCGATTCCGCGTCGCTTTCCTTTTTCAGCGCCTCACGCTCGATCTTCAGCTGGATCAAGCGACGATCGACCTCGTCGATTTCTTCCGGCTTGGAATCCACTTCCATGCGCAGCCGGCTGGCGGCCTCATCGACCAGGTCGATGGCCTTGTCCGGCAGGAAGCGGTCGGTGATATAGCGGTTCGACAGAGTCGCAGCCGCGACGATGGCGCTGTCGGTGATGCGCACCGCATGGTGCAGTTCGTATTTTTCCTTCAGGCCGCGCAGGATCGAAATCGTCTCCTGCACCGACGGCTCGCTGACGAAGACCGGCTGGAAACGCCGTGCCAGGGCGGCGTCCTTTTCGATATGCTTGCGGTATTCGTTCAACGTGGTCGCGCCGACGCAATGCAGCTCGCCGCGCGCCAAGGCCGGCTTCAGCATGTTGGAGGCATCCATCGAGCCTTCCGCCGCGCCGGCACCGACGAGCGTGTGCAATTCATCGATAAAGAGGATGATTTCGCCGGCGGCCGCGGAAATTTCCTGCAGCACCGCTTTCAGGCGTTCCTCGAATTCGCCGCGGAACTTCGCCCCGGCAACCAGGGCGCCGAGATCGAGCGACATCAGCTTCTTGTTCTTGAGGCCTTCCGGCACGTCGCCGTTGACGATGCGCAAGGCGAGGCCTTCGACGATGGCCGTCTTGCCGACGCCGGGTTCGCCGATCAGCACCGGGTTGTTCTTGGTGCGCCGCGCCAGCACCTGAATGGTGCGGCGGATCTCCTCGTCCCGGCCGATCACCGGATCGAGCTTGCCGGCCTTGGCCTGCGCCGTCAGGTCGCGGGCGTATTTCTTCAGCGCGTCATAGCCTTCCTCGGCCGAGGCGCTGTCCGCCGTACGTCCCTTGCGCAGATCGTTGATGGCATTGTTGAGACCCTGGGCGGTTGCGCCGGCCTCCTTCAACGCCTTGCCGGCAGGCGTCTCGGCCGCCAGGGTCAGCGCCAGCAGCAGGCGCTCGACGGTGACGAAGCCGTCGCCCGCCTTGGTCGCCAGTTCCTGTGCCTGGTCGAGCAGGCGCGCCAGTTCCGGCGACATATAGACTTGGCCGGCGCCGCTGCCTTCGACCTTCGGCAGCTTGCCGAGCTCCCGCTCGACCGCCGCCAAGGCGCGGCGCGGATCGGCACCTGCCGCCGTCAGCAGATTGGCGGCCATGCCTTCCTTGTCGTCGAGCAGAATTTTAAGCAGATGTTCCGGCGTCAGCCGTTGATGGCCCTCGCGCAAAGCAAGCGCCTGCGCAGCCTGCAGGAAGCCACGCGATCTCTCGGTGAATTTTTCCAAATCCATTCTTTTGCCCTCTCTCGATGCGTCCTTCAGGAGGCCCGCAATCGTCGATGCCTGGAAATTGGCGATCATATGCCAGGAGCACCGGGCGGCCGCCCGGCGTTATCCCCACGGATGATATGGGCAAGAAATTCAACCAAACAAGAGGCCGCCGGCGAGGGTGGCCGGCGGCCGTAAAGCCTGTTTCTCTTGCGTCCTCGCATTGGGCCTTCCGGCCAATGCCGCAATCAGGAAGCTAATCCGTCTCTGCTCAATAGCTTAGCCGAGACCGGAGCGCGTCACGCGCTATTCACCACCCTCGGCAGGCGCTTCCCCTTCGGGAGCCGCGGCGCTGCGGGTACGGCGCGGCGAGGTGCTGCCACGCGGACGGCCGCGGCCGCGCCGCGCCGGCGCCGCTTCGGCAGTCTCGCCCTCCGCCGATGCTGCTTCGGCCGGCGTTGCTTCGGCCGGCGCCAGAGGCAAAGCGGGTTGGGTATCCGGCAAACGCACGGCCGGCTCGGCGATCATCGGCTGGGCCAACAGCTCCGTGGGATAATCGGGCTGCTCGTCCGCGCTGCGATCCACGGCCCGGCTTTCCGGCGCACGATTACTCTCCGGCGCGCGATTATGCGTTTCGGCCGACTGGGCATTCTCTTGTGGCGCCCGGCCTTCCGTTACCCGAACCGGAGCCGCACCGTCGGCCGCCGCACCGTCGGCATTGCCGTCGGCCTGAAAGCCCTGCTGACCGGCGAAACGCTGGCCATCATAGCGCTGGCCATCGCGGCCCTGTCCGCGCTGATAGCGGCGCGGACCGCGGCCTTCGCCACGGGCCTCGTAATTTCTATTGTCGTTGCGCCCCTCTCCCCGACCATCCGTCGCGCGACCATCGACCGCAACCTGCTCGCGATTACCGCCCTCTCGGTTGCCGCCTTCACGGTTACCGCCTTCGCGGTTGCCATGGTCGCGGCGACCCTGGCCGTTGAAGCCGGCGAATTGCTCGCCTTCGTCATCGCCATAATTGCCGTTAGATGACGGCGCCCCAGCCTGCTCGCCATTGGCCGGGAGGCCGTCGGCGGTAACCGGCGCCGCATAGAGAGCGGCCGAAAGCCCCTGGCTGACGTTCTGAACATTCACATCGGCAACCGACAATTCACGCCCGCCGATGCGCGGACGCTGCCCCTCGGTCTGGGCCGCAATCGTGCGGTAATAATGCTCGGCATGCTGCAGATAATTTTCCGCCGCGACACGATCTCCGGCCACGCCGGCATCGCGCGCCATCTGCAGGTATTTCTCCAGCACCTGATGGGCATTGCCACGCACACGAATGTCCGGGCCATTGCTGTCATAGGTCTGGTTACCCTTGCCCGCGCCACCGCCGCCATGCGGTCCACCCATGCTGTGCGGTTTGCGCTGGCCACGTCCACGGCCACGGCGGTTGTTGTTGCCTTGTTTCATCGCATTGTCACTTCATCGTTCCGATAGATCGTGTCTTGAGGGACTCGGCGGATCATGGCGGCTGCTGTCACAACAATCGCGAGTGACGGCACCTTGTGCCGCTTCCGCGCATCGCCACTGATTATGTCCGGAGGCCAAAGCCAGGGGGCGCTGCCAGCAAAACCAACTGGTTCGCGTCGTCTCAACCCCGACTGCCGGAGCCGACCCTAAACCCTTCGCCGATCCTTTCCAATAGTTTTTTTGGCAGAAGGGCTGTCGTGCTATGCATCTCGCGAAGGGCTGATTTGCTAGGATTTCCGCACAATGATAACACGTTCGTGACCTTGCAAATCCTGCGCACTGGTCACGTGTGCCAGGCCGGCGCCCTGCATCAAGCCAACGACATCGGGTCCCTGCCCGGCGCCGAGTTCAAGAGCGGCAAAGCCATCCGGTTTCATTCGCCGCAGCAGAACGGCGGCCAGGGCCCGGTAAGCGTCCAGTCCATCGGCGCCGCCATCCAAAGCCAAATGCGGCTCATACCGCGCCACTTCCGGCTGCAGCAAGGCAATGTCGCCACTGGGAATGTAAGGCGGGTTGGAGATCACCACATCGAACATTGCGGTCAGGCCCTGATCCCAGTTTCCTTCCTGGAAACAAGCGCGATCGGCGAGGCCGAGACGTGTCGCATTATCACGCGCAACAGCAATCGCCCCCGGGTTGAGATCGATGCCAAGGCCCCGCGCCTGCGGCAGCTCGCTGAGCAACGCCAGGAGCAGGCAGCCGGTACCGGTTCCAAAGTCGACAAGCTCCAGCGCCCGACTCCGATCGCCGGCACCGTGTTTGTCCAGCTGGTCAAGAACGGCCTCGATCAGCGTTTCACTGTCGGGCCGGGGATCAAGGGTGTCAGGTGTCACCCGGAAGGGCAATGACCAGAACTCGCGACAGCCGAGGATGTGCGACAGCGGCTCACGCTGCAAGCGCCGCGCCAGGGCAAGATCGAAAGCGGCAACCATCTGCCCATCGAGGATGCGCTCGGAAAAAGCAATCTGGGTGGCGAGGGGAACCGCCGCCGCATGCTGCAGGATCAGCCGCGCCTCACGCGCCGCCCCTTCGATACCGGCATCATGCAAGGCTGCTGTCGCACGGCGCAGCAGGCTCGCGATATCGGTCGCGATATCGACGGTGGCGGTCATTCGACCTCAGCCAGGCGTTCCGCCTGGTCATGGGCGATCAGCGCCTCGATGATCTCATCCAGCGCCTCGCCTTCGATGACGCGGTCGAGCTTATAGATCGTCAGGTTGATGCGATGATCGGTGCAGCGGCCTTGCGGGAAGTTATAGGTGCGGATGCGTTCCGAGCGATCGCCGCTGCCGACCTGCGTCCTGCGGTTGGCGGCGCGCTCGGCATCCTTGCGGCTGCGTTCGAGATCGTAGAGCCGCGCACGCAAGACTTTCATGGCCTTGGCCTTGTTCTTGTGCTGCGATTTCTCGTCCTGCTGCTGCACGACGATGCCGGTCGGCAGATGGGTGATGCGCACGGCGCTGTCGGTGGTGTTGACCGACTGGCCGCCCGGCCCGCTCGAGCGGAAGACATCGATCCGCAAATCCTTTTCGTCGACCTGGATATCGACCTCTTCCGCTTCCGGCAGCACCGCCACGGTCGCCGCCGAGGTATGGATGCGGCCCGAAGCCTCGGTCTCCGGCACGCGCTGCACGCGATGAACGCCGGATTCGAACTTCAGCCGCGCGAACACATTGCGTCCGGTGATGGAGGCCGTCGCTTCCTTGTATCCGCCAAGGCCGGTCTCGTTGACATCCATCACCTCGAACCGCCAGCCATGCAGGGCGGCGTAACGCGCATACATACGAAACAGCGTGGCGGCAAAGAGTGCCGCTTCCTCGCCGCCGGTCCCCGCGCGCACTTCAAGAATCGCGTTGCGCTCGTCGGCCTCGTCGCGGGGCAGCAGCAACAGCTTCACGCGCTGCTCCAGCGCCGGCATTTGCTCGCGCAGATCGACCAGCTCCTGCTCGGCCAATTGCCGCATTTCGGGATCGTCGTTGCCGTCGCTGACCATGGCCTGCAGATCGGCGATCTGCCGGCGGCCTTCCTGCAAGGCGCGAATGGCCTCGACCACCGGGGTCAGGTCGGCATATTCCTTGGACTGCTTGGCGAAATCCTGCGGCTCCCTGCTATTCGGACTCGCCATCAGTGCTGCCAGCTCGTCATGTCGCTTGACGATGCGGTTCAGCGTATCGGTGAAACTCACGTTATTCCTCGTTCTTGGGCAAATCGAACAGGCGGCGCACCACCTGCTCGGTGTCAGGATCGCCGGCCGATTGTTTCAGCGTCACCGAGGGCTGGTGCAGCAGCCGGTTGATCAGGCGGCGGGTCACTTCCTCGGCATCGGCGCCGTGGGAAGCGGCAAGAATCTCCTGCCGCCGCGCCTCGAAGGCGGCACGCAGATCGGTGATCAGCGGCGTTGCCGCCAGTGCCTGGCGCTGCCGATGATAGCCTTCCAGCGCCTCGTCGATGATCGCCCAGGCTTCGCTCGTGGCATCGCCGCGCTGGCGCCGGCCTTCCATCGCCAGACGTTCGAGATCGTCGAGCGTATAGAGAAAGGCATCGTAGAGATCGTTGACGGCCGGATCGATATCGCCCGGTACCGCCGCATCGACCAGCAGGATCGGCCGCCGCCGGCGCGCCTTCAAGGCCGACTTGATGAGGCCCGGCTCGATCAGCACGCGGGGCGAATCCTGCGCGGCGATGACGAGATCGGCGGCGGCGATTGCCGGCGCCAGTTCCGCATAAGGCCGCCAATGCAGCTTCTGCCGCTCGGCGGCGGCGCGGCCATGGCGGTCATTGCTGTGCAGGATCGTCCAGCGCTGCAATCCGGCACTGCGTAGATGATCGAGCATCAGCTCGCCCATATCGCCGTCGCCGACCAGCAAGCCGCTCAGGCTGTTGAGATCGCCGTGCATCTGCCGCACGACGGAAACCACGCAGGCGGCCATGGATACCGACTGGGCGGCGATCGACGTCTCGCGACGTACACGCCTGGCGGCATGCAGGATGGCCTCGAGTACATGATCGAGAACCGGACCGCTCATCATCGCCTTGGCAGCCAGCTGGTGGGCGGCCTTGACCTGCCCCAGGACCTGCGGCTCGCCAACCACCGCACTTTCCAACGAGGCGGCGACGGCAAAGGCATAGCGCAAGGCGGCCTCGCCCTGGGCGATCTGCAGGCGCGGCATGATCTCGGCAATATCGAGATCCGCGGCTTCGGCCAGCAAGCCGCCGATAGCCCGGCTCGTTGCTTCGGCCTGCTGCGGATCGACACAGCTCCAAATGTCGCAACGGTCGCAGGTGACGATCGCCATTGCCTGATCGAGGCCGATATCGCGGCAGCGCATCAGCAGGCGAAAGACATCGGCATCATCGCCCTGGAGACGTTCGCGCAACAATTCGGGCGCCGTCTTGTGATTGACGCCGACCACCAGAAATGCGCGTTCGCCTACCCCATCTTGCATGCTTCGTGTCGAATGTTTCGCTTTCGCCCGCCTCAGCGATAGGTTTCGAGCGCCGAGGGCAGTATGTCGAGGCCGACTTCCCGCTGTTCGCCGCTATCGAGATCGCGCAGGGTGGCTACCCGCTTGGCGAGTTCATCCTCGCCGAGAATGACGGCAATGCGCGCCGCCACCTTGTTGGCCCGCTTCAGGCGCTTGCCGACATTGCCCGAATAGCCGAGATCGACGGCAAAGCCGAGGCGGCGCAATTGCTCGGCCAGTTGCAAAGCCGGAAGCTGCGCCACTTCGCCGGCCGGTACGATGGCAATCGGCCGGCGTGCCGGCGGCACCTCACCGAGCAGCAGCCCGCAGCGCTCGATGCCGCTGGCCCAGCCGACACCTGGCGTCTCCGGCCCGCCCATCATGCCGACCAGGCCGTCATAGCGGCCGCCGGCCAGCACCGTCTTCTGGGCGCCGAGATCGGCACAGGTGATCTCGAAGCAGGTGTGGCAGTAATAGTCCAGGCCGCGAACCAGTCGCGGATTATGCGTGAAGGCAATGCCGAGCGCCGTCAGGCCTTCGCGCACCGCGGCGAAGAAATCCTGGCTGGCGGCATTCAGATAGTCGCTATAGATCGGCGCCTGCGCCACCAGGCGCTGGTCGCCCTCATCCTTGGAATCGAGGATACGCAGCGGATTGCGCTCCAGGCGTTCAAGGCTGTCCTTGCTCAGCTGGTCGCGATAGCCGGCGAAATAGTCGACCAGCACCTTGCGATAGTTCTGCCGGCTTTCCGTATCGCCGAGCGTATTCAATTCGAGGACACAGCGGTCCCAGGCGCCCAGGCGGCGCAGGAACTCAACGCCGGTGGCGATGACCTCGATATCGCCCAGCGGTTCCTTGACGCCGAGCAACTCGATGCCGGTCTGGTGGAACTGCCGCATGCGGCCCTTCTGCGGCCGCTCGTAACGGAACATCGGCCCGGCATAGAAGAACTTCAGCGGCAGGTTCTGGGTGAGACCGCCGGAAATCAGGGCTCGCGCGGCACCGGCGGTCCCTTCCGGCCGCAAGGTCAGCATTTCGCCGCCGCGATCGGTGAAGGTGTACATCTCCTTGGTGACGATATCGGAGGTATCGCCCAGCGTGCGCTTGAACACGTCGGAGAATTCGAAGATCGGCGTCGCCACTTCGAGAAAGCCGTAACATTCCGCCGCAAGGCGAGCGGTCTCGCTCACCTGACGAAAACGACGCATGTCGTCAGGCAATAGATCATGTGTGCCGCGGACCGGCTGCAAATCTGACACGGGAAACCTCTGATGACTTAAGTCTATGTGACGGTCCGGGGCCGTGCAGCCGCCGGGCCGCGATTATTCGGCAGCCGTGGCCTTGGCCTTCTCGGCTTCGGCCTTGGCGGCGGCATCGGCGGCGTCGATTTCGGCGGCGCGCTTTTCGATCATCGCCGCCAGATGGTCGACGATGTCCTCATCCTTGATGCGATGATGCTGCTCGCCGTTCACATAGACCATATGCGTGTTGTTGCCGCCGCCGGTGAGACCGATCATGGTCTCGCGCGCTTCGCCCGGACCATTGACCACGCAGCCGATCACGCTGACCGTCATCGGCGTCATGATATGGGCGACGCGCTTCTCCAGCTCTTCCACCGTCTTGATGACGTTGAAGTTCTGCCGCGCGCAAGACGGGCAGGAAACCAGGTTGACGCCGCGATGGCGCAGGTTCAGCGACTTCAGCATCTCGAAGCCGACCTTGACCTCTTCCGCCGGCTCGGCCGAGAGCGAGACGCGGACCGTATCGCCGATCCCCGACCATAGCAGCATGCCGAGGCCGATCGACGACTTGACCGTGCCGGTGCGCAACCCGCCCGCTTCGGTGATGCCGATATGCAGTGGGTAATCGCAGGCTTCGGCGAGGCCCTGATAAGCAGCGACCGCGAGGAACACGTCCGAGGCCTTCACGCTGATCTTGAATTCGCGAAAATCATGATCCTCGAGGATCCTGGCGTGATCGAGCGCCGATTCCACCAGCGCTTCCGGGCAGGGCTCGCCATATTTTTCCAGCAGGTGACGCTCGAGGCTGCCGGCATTGACGCCGATGCGCATCGAGCAGCCGTGATCCTTGGCCGCCTTGACGACTTCGCGCACGCGGTCGGAGCTGCCGATATTGCCGGGATTGATGCGCAGGCAGGCGGCGCCCGCTTCGGCGGCCTCGATACCGCGCTTGTAATGGAAGTGGATGTCGGCGACGACCGGCACGTTGACCTGGCGCACGATTTCCTTCAGCGCCTTGGTCGAGTCTTCATCCGGGCAGGAGACGCGGACGATATCGACCCCGGCGGCTTCGGCCAGGCGGATCTGTTCCACCGTCGCCTTCACATCCGGCGTCAAGGTGTTGGTCATCGTCTGCACCGAGATCGGCGCGTCGCCGCCCACCAGGACCGATCCGACCCGGATCTGGCGGCTTTTGCGACGGATGATATCTCGATAAGCACGAACGCTCATATGCGGGTCTTTCTTGGCGGTTGGCGCAGCCGTCTCTCACGCAGGCGCTGTCCGAAAGCGCGCGCGGCCGACGACGATCTGATCTATCGCCTAAAGATGCGCTGCAGGCGGCAAAAGATCAAGCCTCAAGCCGGAACAACAACACATTGAAATAATTCGATAATACCCGCAACTCGCGAACCGAATGACGGCTATGCGGCCAGCTCAGTCGCCGGTGGGGGCCGCACCGTCCGTCGCCCCTTCGGGCTTGGTGGCGGGCGCCTTCACCGGCACGGCACCGGTCACCAGCTTGTCGGCATCCAGCGCGATGTTGCGCTTGACCAGGCCGACCGAGCCGAGACTGGGCAAAATCTTGCCGTCAACGGCGAGATCAATGCCACCGGCATTGCCGGTGTTGAGGACCAGGCCCTTTTCGTCGGGAACGGCATAGGTTTCGCCAGCGCGCAAGACCCGCGAGATCACCGGCTTGCCGTCCTTGTCATTGATCTGCACCCAGCTTTCGAGCTTGGCATGGATGCTGATGCGGGTGGTGGGGCTGCTGGCGGCGGCGGCCACTTCCGGCGCGGCCTCGCTGCCGGCGGCGCCCGGTGCAGTCTGACCGGGCGCAGATTGACCGGTGACGGCCGGCGCGCCGGCAGTCGGGGCGGGCTGTGCCGCGGCTCCGGCATTGGCTGTCGGTTGCGGCACGATCGGCGAACCCGATGGCGCCGTTGCCGTCTCGGCGGGCGCCGGCGTGACAGCCGCGCCCGGTTGGGTGGCGTTTCCGGGCTGGGTCGCGGCGGTGCCGCCCTGCTGATCCGCCGCCGGATTGGCCGCTGCGGCCTCGGATGCCGGCGCCGCGCCAGTCGCGGCAGCCGCGTTGTCCTGGCCGCTCTGGCCGGCAGCGGATTGGCCTTCGGTGGTTGGGCCCTGGGTCGCCGGGCCGGAACTCTCCTGGCCTTGCGCCGGGGCGGTGCTGCCCGCCTGAGACGCGGGCGCAGCCGTACCGGCCGGCTGGGCGGCACCGGACTGGCCATCAGTGGCCGCGGGCTTTTCCACGCCTGTGCTCTTTTTCAGGTACTCAGGCACCGCCTCGATAAGGCCCGAGCCCGATTGCGTATTTGCCAGGTAATACCACAGGCCATAGCCGGCGGCGGCAATCACCAGGAGAACAACCAGGAATTTGCCGAACGGAAAGCCGCCGTCCTTGTCGTCGATCTGCCAGCTGACCGTTTCAGGGCGACCGCGCTGGCCCAATTCGTCGCGGAAGCTGGCAACCACGCTGTTGCCGTCGAAGCCGAGAAAATCTGCATAGGACCGCACGAAGCCGACGGCATAGGCGGAACCCGGCAGGTCCTGGATCCGGCCTTCCTCGATGGCCCGCAGATAGATGGCGCGGATCCGGAGTTGGCGCGATACAGATTCCGTGTCCTGGCCCAGTTCCTCGCGCCTGCTTCGCAACAGGGCACCGACACTCAAACCTGCGTTCTGGATCATGCTGTCTGTCTACCGGCCAACCGGTTCCGTCCTAGAGCTGAAACATGCGACACACGGCCATACCAACTGGCCGGGGTCGGTTCGATGGCACCGCAAGGCGCAGGATCACGTCTCCTGCCGGCTTGGCGGCGCCAGGGGCCCGGCCGCCTCTCACGACTCACAGCGGTCTCGGTCGCGGGATCGGGTCGTTGCTGGTTATATCGGTGCAGCCGATAGGTGGCAATCTCTAAAGGCCTGAGCGCGCCGGAAGACGCGCCCTCACAGGCAGCGCCGCCTAGAGCTGGACGGCGTGGTCCTTCGCGAAAGCGATCAGGGCGCTGCGCACGGCGCTTCCCGGCCGACCCTGCAATGTCGCCCAGTAATCTTGCAATTGACGCAAATGCAAGCTGCGAATCATCATGCGCAGCGGACCGACCGAAGGCGGGGTCATCGACAGATTGCGATAGCCGAGACAGAGCAGCGCCATGGCGCCGATCGGGTCGCCCGCCATCTCGCCGCACAGGCTGAGCGCCTTGCCCGACTGCTTGGCGGCAGCCGCTATCTGGCCGAGCAGCCGCACCATGGCCGGCGACAGGATGTCATAGCGCTCGTTGACGTTGGGCGTCGCCCGGTCGGCGGCATAGACGAACTGCTTCAGGTCGTTGCTGCCGACGGAGACGAAATCGACCCGCTGCAGGAGGTCCTCCAGCTGCCAGAGCAAAGCGGGCACCTCGATCATGGCGCCCACCTGCAGATGCGCCGGCAAGGTGACGCCGCGGTCCTTGGCCCGCTGCAATTCGAGATCGAGCAGGCTGCGGCAGACATCGTATTCCGCGACCTCGGTCACCATCGGGAACATGACCCTGAGGTCGCGCCCGTCAGCCGCCAGGATCAGGGCGCGCAACTGCTGGCGCAGCAGCGCCGGACGGTCGAGGGAAATGCGGATCGCGCGCCAGCCCATGGCCGGATTTTCTTCTTCGGCGCGCTGCCAATAGGGCAGCACCTTGTCGCTGCCGATATCGAGCGTGCGAAAGATGATCGGCTTGCCCTCGGCGCTGTCGAGCGCCTTGCGATAGATATCGGCCTGCCGCTTGGTATCGGGAAATTCATGCGCGACCATGAAGGGAATCTCGGTGCGGTAAAGCCCGACACCCGCCGCCCCCGTCTTTGCCAGCTGCGGCACATCGATCAGCAGGCCGGCATTGATGTTGAGCGTGACACCGACACCGTCCAGCGTCACTGCCGGCAAATCCTTCACGGCAGCATAAGCTTCCTGGCGCTTGGCGCGCGCCTGCAGGCTGGTGGCAAATACCTGCTGAATATCTTCCGGCGGCCTGACAAAGAGCTGGCCGTGATCGCCTTCCATCGCCAGCGGATCGCCTTCGCTGACTTTCGCCAGC
>DATLJB010000043.1:0-34849 GCA_035539075.1 Terriglobia bacterium | reverse complement strand
CATGGCGGAAACGATGGTGATCGAGAACTGCCGATAGATGACGCCGGTCGAGCCGCCGAAGAATGCCATCGGCACGAAAACCGCCGACAGGACCAGGGCGATGCCGATCAAGGCGCCGGTAATCTGTCCCATGGATTTGCGTGTCGCCTCGCGTGGCGACAGCCCCTCCTCGCTCATCACGCGTTCGACGTTTTCGACCACGACGATGGCATCGTCGACCAGCAGGCCGATCGCCAGCACCGTGCCGAACATGGTGAGGGTATTGATCGAGAAGCCGCAGGCCGAGAGCACAGCGAAGGTGCCCAGCAGCACCACCGGCACGGCAATGGTCGGAATCAGCGTCGCCCGGAAGTTCTGCAGGAAGACGAACATGACGATGAAAACGAGGCCGATCGCCTCGATCAGCGTCTTGACCACTTCCTCGATCGAAACTCGCACGAAAGGCGTGGTGTCATAGGGAACTTCCGCCGCCATGCCGGCCGGAAAGAACTGCGAGAGCTCCTTCACCTTCGCCTTGACGGCATCTGCGGTTGCCAGCGCGTTGGCGCCGGTTGCCAGCTTGATGGCAATGCCGGTCGCCGGCTTGCCGTTGAAGCGCGAGACATTGTCGTAACTTTCGCTGCCCAGTTCGACACGCGCAACGTCACGCAGGCGCACCGTCGATCCATCGGTATTGGTACGCAGCAGGATGTCGCGGAACTGATCGACCGTCTGCAGCCGGCTTTGCGCCGTGATGGTGGCATTGAGCTGCTGCCCCTTGATGGAAGGCGCGCCACCGAGCTGGCCGGCCGAGATCTGCGCATTCTGCGCCTGGATCGCCGTCGAGACGTCACCTGGCGTCAGTTTGTAGTTGGTCAGCTTGTCGGGATCGAGCCAGATCCGCATGGCGTATTGTGCGCCGAACATGGTGACATCGCCGACACCGTCGATGCGGCTGATGACGTCCTGAATGTTGGCGGCGACGTAGTCGGCGAGGTCATATTGCGTCAGACTGCCATCGGGCGAATAGAAGGCAAGCACCAAGGCGAAATTGGTGGCCGATTTCTCGACCTTGATGCCCTGCTGCTGCACTTCCTGGGGCAGCAAGGGCGTCGCCAGCTGCAATTTGTTTTGCACCTGCACCTGGGCGATATCCGGATCGGTACCCGAGGCAAAGGTCAGCGTGATGGTCACCGTACCGGCGGAATCGCTGGTCGATGCCATATAGCTGAGGTGATCGATGCCCTTCATCTTCTGCTCGATCACCTGGGTGACGGTATCCTCCAGCGTCTTCGCCGAGGCACCGGGATAAGTAGCCGTAATAGCCACGGCCGGCGGCGCGATCTCCGGATATTGGGCGATCGGCAGCGAGCGGATCGCCAAGGCGCCGGCCAGCATGATGATGATGGCAATAACCCAGGCAAAGATCGGGCGGTCGATAAAGAAGCGTGACATGCGGCGATCTCTCTACTGCTGGGTCGCGTCGGTGGCCGTGCCGCCGATCTCCGATGCCGATAGCGCGACCGGCTTCACCTGGCTGCCTGCATGAATTTTCTGCAAGCCGTCGAGGACCAACCGATCCCCCGGCTTCAGACCGGCGCTGATCAGCCACTGATCGCCGACCGTACGTTCCGTCTTCAGCACGCGCTGCTCGACCTTGTCGTCGGCACCGATCACCAGGGCCGTCGGATTGCCTTGGATGTCGCGCGACACGCCCCGCTGCGGGACCAGCAGCGCCTGGTCATTCACACCCTCCTCCAGCACGGCGCGTACATACATGCCGGGCAGGAGATCAAACTTGGGGTTCGGAAAGACGGCTCGCAAGGTGATGCTGCCGGTGGTTTCATCGACCGTAATATCGGCGAACTGCAGCACGCCGCTCTGGTCGTAACGGCTGCCGTCTTCCAGCATCAGCGTGACCTTGGCTTGATTGGCGCCGGCGGTCACCAGCTTGCCGCTGGCAAGATCGCGCCTCAACCGCAACACTTCCGCACTCGACTGGGTGACGTCGACATAGATCTGGTCGAGCTGCTGGATCTTCGCCAAAGCGTCGCTTTGGCTGGCCGTGACCAGGGCGCCGGGCGTCACCGAGGATTTGCCGATGCGGCCGGAAATGGGCGCCGTCACCTTGGTGTAGTCGAGGTTGATCCTGGCGCTTTCCAGGCTCGCCTGATCGGCGGCGATATCCGCTTCGGCCGATAGCTGCGTGGCGACGGCATCGTCATAGTCCTGTTTGCTGACGGCATTTATGGCTACCAGTTCCTTGTAGCGCTGCGCCTTCGAGCGCGCCGACAGCACCGCCGCCTTGGCCTTGGCCAGCGCGGCGGCGGCGTTGTCATAAGTGGCCCGATAGGTTGCGGGGTCGATCTGATAAAGGACCTGCCCGGCTTTGACATCGCTGCCTTCTTCAAACAGGCGCTTCTGGATGATGCCCCCGACCTGGGGCCGGACCTCCGAGACCAGGAAGGCTGAAACCCGCCCCGGCAACTCCGTCGTCAACGAGACGCGCTGCGGTTTCACCGTCATGATGCCGACTTCCGGCAGGGCCGCCGCCTGGCTCTGGGCCGCTTCCGGCTTTCCGCAAGCCGAAAGGCCCAGGCTCGCAGCCGTCGCGAGCGCCAGGAGGACCCTGCGCCGGGCTACGCCGCGACGACTCGCCCGGAACCGCCGATTGCGCCCGTTATCGCGCAAACTATTGATTTGCATCGGAAAACAACTCCAGCTTCGAAGATCATAGAATGAATAGTCATTCTAGAATGATTATTCATTCTAGAATAGACAAAGCAAAGGTCAAGGGTTAACTTGTACCTGCCGCAGTTGTGGGGACCGGCTGCAGAGAGCGGAATGACAGTGGAATGCCGGGCCTGAAGGAGACCTATCGCTGATGAACCAAGCCAGTCTTGAACTCGATCGCAGCGAAATCCGCCGTCAGCAAATCCTGGACGCGGCCAAAGAGTGCTTTCGTCGTCAAGGTTTCCATGGCGCCAGCATGGCGACGATCTCGAAGACCGCTCGCATGAGCGTCGGCCACATCTATCATTATTACGAAAACAAGGAAGCGATCATCGCAGCGATTGTGCAGCAGGATGTACAGGAGCTCCTGAAACTGTTTCAGGATCTGGAAGGATCGGCCGACATCCTGGAGGCGATGGCGGCCAAGGCCGATCATGGCTTCGAGTACCATACCGATCCGGAGCTGGCGACGCTGGGGCTGGAAATCGTCGCCGAAGCCGCCCGCAATCCCAAAATGGGCGCCATCGTTCAGACGGCGGACCGGATCACGCGCGGCGCTGTGATCAATGCCATGCGCAAGGGTTTCGCCGCGCGCGGCAGGCCGCTGACCGAAGCCGAACTGGCAGCGCGTTTTGAAATGATCGCAGCTTTGTTCGAGGGCCTTTCGGTGCGGGCCATCCGCAATCCGGACCTTGACCGAGCCGCCACCCTTGCCGGTCTCAAGCAGGCAATGCAGGCCATCCTCAACGCGTGAGACGGCGCAGCAGCCGCCCCTACTCTACCGTCTTGGCCTGCACCGCTCCGGCATAGCCGATCCAGAGCGCGACAAATTCCGCCTTCGCCGCCTCCGCGACCTTGGCCACGCTTTGCCGCAGGTCCGTGGCTTTATCGCCGACGCTGACCGTGCAGGTCATCCCCATGGCAAGATCGATGCCAGCCGGCACCAGGTCGACATGGATACGCACCGGAAAGCGCTGGGCCAGACGCACCCAGGTGAAGACCGGGTTGACCGTTTCGAGCCCTTCCGAACCGCTATCGCCATTCTGGTCAGTGATGCCGCGCGCCAGGCTTTCGACATGGCCGACCACGTCGCCGGTAAAGCCCATCAGCTTGATATGGGCGACATCGCCACGGCGGATCTGCGCCAGCTTCGTCTCTTCGAAATAGCCGGCGATCCAGAAGGAGTCGCTATCGATCACCGAAACGCTCTTCTGTCCGGCCGAGGCATAGTCGCCCTGCCGCAGCAGCAGATTGGTGACATAGCCGTTGACCGGCGCATGGATGACGCTGCGCTCAAGATTGACCTTAGCGATCTCGACCTCGGCCACAGCTTCATTGTAATTCGCCGCAGCGACCGCCGCGTTGCCGCTGAACTGTTCCTTCTCTTCTTTCGAGGCGGCGAGATCGCTCAGCGCGGCGCGGCGCGCGGAACGCTGTTGCGCGACGATCATGTCCTGCTTGCGGCTCTCCGCCGTCGCCTGGGCCTGCGTCAGCGCAAGACGGAAACGCGTCGGGTCAATGACATAGAGGATGTCGCCTTTATGGACGAACTGATTGTCGACGACCTTGATGTCGACGACCGTGCCAGACACTTCCGGCGCGATAGATACGACATTGGCGCGGACAGTGCCGTCGCGGGTCCAGGGATCGATCATGTAATAGCGCCAGAGGGCCGCACCCAACACAATCGCCGTCAGCACCATCGCCGCCGTCATGGCGACCCGAAACATCTTACCGAAGAACCACATTTCAACCGCGATCCACGCTCAGGAATGCCGGCTAGGGAAATACCATCACCAGCACAGACAGAATGGAGATGAAAAGGCCAAGCTCGAACAGGCCTGGATGCCAGACCAGCCGCCAGAAGCCGAGCCGGGTCAACAGCCAGCGCAGCGCCAGAAACAGCATCGACGCGGCAAGACCGTAGATAACGATCGGTGCCATGTAGACGCCGCCGATATTACTTTCCGTCAACATGTCGCGACCTGTCCCACCGATTGGCACGGCCGGGCATCCGTCCGGCCTTTGCGGCCGGTAAAGAACGATTCATGCTGCGCCAGCAAATCGGCGCTTTCACGCAACGCGGCGATAGCGCGCTTTGCCATCGCTGCGCCGTCAGGCGGCAATGCGGGGATGCCGGCCTGTAGACGATCTGCCGCATCCCGCAGGTGGTGGACGGCCTGCATGGGATGTCCCGCCAGATGCCGGCACGCCTCGAAGACGCGCAGTAAAGCGGTCCGTGTCGCATGGTCCAGGGGCAGCGTCTCCATTTGCCCCTTGATGCGTACGAGATCGCGCGCGATGCGAATGGCGGCAAAACCGCCCGTCAACAACTTGGCGCGATTTCCGTCTTCCAGGGGTAGCCGCATGGCGATCGCTGCCAGCCGATCATGTGCCTGATGCTCCCATCGCAGCAGCCGTTTCAAGCTGGGCCGCCCGGCAAGGCGCATCAGGCTGATCACAAGCTGGCGCGCAAGGTTCTGTACTGCGCGGCCGGATCGCTGGGGGAACACCACGCGAAAAATCGGCAGCACGCAACCGATGCCGATCAGATTGGCAAAGGCCGTATTGAAATAGCCTGAGAGATCGAACTGCATGGGATTGTGTGGCGCAACGAAGGTAATGAAGAAAATCAGAAAGCCAGTGGCGATCCCCATCGTCCGCGGGCGGGTCGAGTAATAGGCGCCGATTAACACGAACGGCGCCAAGGCCAAGGCAAGCAGGGGGAAGCCGCTGATCGCGGCGAGCAATCCATAGGTGCAGACCAGGCCGGCAATTGCCGCAAGCAGGACGCCTTTGAAGAAATCGACGGCATCGGCCTGCGGACGTTCGCTGGCGCCGAGCAACGCGCAGATCGGCACGGTTGCGCCGAAGACCTGGTTGCCATTGGGCCAGGCCGTATAGATCCACAGGACGCTCACCAGCAGGACCGCCATCATGCCGCGCAATCCGTTGATCAGGGCCGCAGGCAGGTCGCGGTGATGCGGCAGGCGGATGTCGAGAGGCCTTGCCTTGCGATCCGTAAAAGCAACGAGGCTGTCCACCAGGGCCGAAAGATGGTCGAGAAAGTCATCAAGGCGATTGAAGGCAATGATCGACGAGGGCGAGGCCGCCATGTCCAGGCGTGCTTGCGCGACGGCGCAGCGCTGTCGAAGGGCTTTTACCTCGCCGCTCATCGCAGCCGCTCCATCCACGGCTGCAAGCCGCTGCAGCAGCGCGGCGGATTGCTGCAAGAGCGGGCCGATCTCGTTGTCGGCATGTCGCGCAGCGGGCATGTCGCCGAAGACGCGCAGACTCGAAGCCGAGGTCAGCAGACCAAACAGAGCCGCCACGGCGCGACGGATATAGCCCGACCTGTGCGCCATTTCGGCAGTTTCAGCCGCAGCGCCATAGAGCGCCGTATCGAGTGCCTGGATCTGGCGGGCGGCGAGAAGACGGCCGGCAGCAATCCGCTTTTCATCCCCCGGCGACAAGGCAAGCGTGACGAAATCCGCTGCCGATTGCAGCGCGCCCTTCAACTTCTGCGGAAAATCGCGACTGGCGGTGTTGGGCGCCAATAAAATCGTGACCAGCGCCGAGCAGGCGATACCAACGGTAACGACAGAGATTCGCGCCATGGCGAGATCAAAAATCGACAACGGCTTATCGACCGCACCGAAGGCAACCAGTGTAATGGTATATCCCGCCAGCACGGCCCCATAGGCACGGAACCGCCGTAAAAGCGAAGATGCGGCGGTAAAGAGACCAACCCATAGTGCCGTGCCGAGAAGAAACAGCTCCGGCGTTTGCGCAAAACAGGCCATCAACAGGATCGAGGCTGCAGCCCCCAGCAGGGTCCCGAGAAAGCGATAGACGGACTTTGCCAGTACCATGCCGTGAATGGGACTGGCCACCACCAGAACCGTCGTCGCGGCTGAGTATGGGTTTTCCAACTGCAGAAAATAGGCGACATAGAGCGCCAGGATCACGGCGATCGTCGTACAGACCGCATGCGACCAGCCTGGGCTGAGAAATGGCCACCGGATCATCGCCGCCTCACTCGGCGGCCCGGGGGCTGGACTTGCGGTCGCCGGCTTTCAGATTGTCCAATGCCTCTTCCAGACGATCAAAGACGTCATGGCAGATGGCCAGTTCCTCGTCGGAGACATGGCGCATCATCTTCGTGGCGATCTTGCCGGCGATTTCCACGGTCTGCCGATAGACCTTCTCCCCCGCCGGTGTCATATGAATAAGCTTGCAGCGGCGGTCGCTCGTACTCTCGGTGCGCTCCACCAGCCCGTTTTGTTCAAGGTTGTCCAACAGGGGAACCAAAGAAGGCCCTTCTATCATTAGGGCTTCTGCCAGATCCTTCTGCCGCAACCCATCACCCAGGCGTCCCAAGTGAAACAGCGGACGCCAAGTCGCATCGGTAAGACCCAAAGCACGCAATTCCTCATCGATTGCCCGCCGGATACCTTGGCCGATGCGGTTCAGCCGCGGGCCGAACTCCATTTGCCGCTTCTTGCGATCAGATATGGCCATGGTCACGAGCTTTCGCGGAAACGTTATCAGAGTTGGAGAATGCCAATATAGATAGGAACCTATTTAATATAGAGCTAATCATTTCTGCCATGCTGTTTTTGCGGCCCCGCCTGGCGGGATTGCATGAAAAATGACGTTTTCATGACGCGCGAAAAATCCCATAAAAGAAGGCAAGGCGATGGACATTGCTGCCGTGACCTGCTCCTGCACGTCGCTGCCGCAAGGTTCCCTCCATCCGCCATCCACTGCACTCGCCGCACAAGCGGTACCGGTTCGCCCGATGAATGCTGCTTTTCTTGATGTCGCCGTCAGCCTGATTGAATGGTTGGCGGGCAATTTCTGCCATGACCAAGACCTTGCCGGTTTGCTGGAGGGGCTTGGCGTGAGGCTCCGCAATGCGGGGATCGCAGTGGATCGCCTTGTCCTGCACCTGCTGATGATCGACCCTGAGATCATTGGGCGGACAATGGCATGGACATATGGAGAGGCGGTGGAGACGGTCAGCCGCCTGCACGGCTTCGAATACGGCGTTGGCGGCCTCAAAAGCCCGGTGCGTCACGTGCTGGAGACCGGCGCGTGGCTCAGCCTCCGTGGCGATCAGGCGACGGCACAGGACTGGTTCTTGCACGAGGTCTATGCCCGCCATGCCTTGGCTGAGCGGCTGTTCGTGCCGCTGATGAGCAACAATGCCTGGATCGGCGCGATCTGCTTTGCCACCTCGGATGTAGCGGGTTTTTCGGCCGAGGATCGCGCCCTGTTCCACCGCATCCTCCCGGCGCTGCGTAACTGCATCGAATTGAAAGCGCTGCATGAGCGTGGCACCAACCTTCTCGATACCTATATCGGCAGCGAGACCGGCCGCCGCATTCTGGCCGGACATGTGCAACGCGGCGATGTCGAGACCATCGAGGCAGCACTCATGCTCTGCGACCTCAGGAACTTCACGGGAATATCGAACCGGCTCTCCGGCGCGCGCGTGTTATCGCTGCTCAACGGCTATTTCGACCAGATCCTGCCCGCCATTACCCGGCACGGCGGCGAAGTGCTGAAATTCATCGGTGATGCAGTACTGGTAAGCTTTCGCGGCAGCGAGAATCCGACGCGAAACTGCCAGGCGGCATTGGACGCCGCGCGCGATGCGCTGGCGCATCTCGCTTCGTTCACCGAACCCGATGTCGAACTGAGAGCAGGGATCGCCTTGCACTACGGCAAAGCCAGCTACGGCAATATCGGCTCGGGCCATCGGCTGGATTTCACCGTCATCGGCCCCGATGTCAATCTCACCAGCCGAATCCAGGGTGTTTGCGCGGCGACGGGGCAAGCCCTTCTGGTCTCGCAACGTTTTGCCGATCTGCTGCCCCAGGCGCAGCCGGTCTCCATCGGCCATCATGAGCTCAAGGGCTTTGCTGAAGAGATCGAGCTGTTCGCGCCAAAGGTCGTTTGATGAGGGAGACGCCGGACATGGGGGACACCGGGGTGCGGCAGCCCGGTACGATCAGTCCCGACCCTTGGCCGTGAAAAAGCGCGCCATCGCCGGCTCCGCCACCCCGGCGGCGCGCATGATGCGGCGCGCGAGCTCCATCGCCGCAGGCCGCAACTTGCCTTCCGGCCGATCCAGCCAATAGGCCACGGTGTTGAGTGCCGTGCGGCGATCGACCGGCAGCAAACGCTTGCTCGCCAGCGTTTCCTGCACCAGAGGCGGCCGCGCCAGCGCGACACCCAACCCATGAATGGCCGCATCCAGCACCAGATTGTAATCCTCGAAGCGCCGATCCTGGCGCCGCGGCCTGTAGTCAAGGCCCTGGGCAGCGAACCAGGCGCGCCATCCCGACGCATCCGAATCATGAATCAACGGCCAGTCCAGCAACCGCTCCGGCGCCCCCTCCCCGATCGCGGAGGCCAGCGCGGGCGCCGCAATGGGATAGCAATGTTCCTCGAAAAGCTGGACCGATAGCCGCCCCGGCATGCCGCCGCGGCCGCAGCGAATGGCGAGATCGATGCCGTCGGAGTCCAGATCGGCGCTGCGATGCTCTACCATCAGGTCAATGCGCAAGGGCGGATTGCCGGCTTCGAGCTGCGCCAGGCGCGGCATCAGCCAGAGGCCGCAAATGGAGGGGATCGAAGTCAGGCGCACCACGCTGCCCCGCCCTTGGTCGATCCATCGGTCGGCACTCTCCGCGATCAGCGCGAAGGCCTCCGTCGTGCGTTGATAAAGCCGTTGTCCGTCGGGCGTCAGCGTGACGCCGCGCGCCTGTCTTTCAAACAGACGGCGGCCGAGCCAATGCTCCAGCTTGCCGACCTGCCTGCTGACCGCACCATGGGTCAGGTTCAACAGGTTTGCCGCCGCGGAAAAGCTGCCGGTGCGCGCGGCTGCCTCGAAAGCACGCAGCGGATCGAGCGGCGGAAGGGGCGTTGAGCTGTGATTCATGCTCACAGCTGATCCCCTCTTTGTTCCATTGTCAACAAGCTCAGTCCCCGGAATGATCTGTCGAATATTGATTCCGGGGATACCATGACCGCTGCCACTGCCACGCCACCCGTGCAAAAACTGCCCGCTGATCGCCCTTTCGATCCGGTGCTGGCTTTCGCCTTCGTCATCACCGTGGTCGGCTGGGCCTCGGCCTTTCCCGCTATCCGGGAAGGGCTCCGGGCGATCGGACCGCTGCAACTGGGCTCCATCCGCTTCACCATCGCGGCGGTGCCGGCCGCCGCCTTCCTGCTGGCCACGCGCCCCCCGTTGCCGAACCTGCGGGAAACGCTCCGCCTCGCGGCAGGCGGGCTGCTCTTTGTCGCCTTCTACACCGTGCTGCTCAATATGGGCGAGCGCACGGTTTCCAGCGGCGCCGCCAGCTTCATCGTCAATATCAGCCCGATCCTCGTGGCGCTGCTGGCCATTCCCATCCTGAAGGAGCGCTTCGGCCTGCGCGCCTGGCTCGGCACCCTGGTGTCTTTCAGCGGCATCGGCCTGATTGCCCTGGGCGAAGGAAACGGGATTGAAATCAATCGGGGCGCCTTGCTCATTCTCGCCGCCGCCGCCTGTACGGCGATATCGACGGTGTTGCTGAAGCCGCTCTACGGCCGGCATCGCGCCTTGACGATCTCCGCCTGGACCATGTTGTTCGGTGCCTTCTTCCTTTCACCGGGCCTTCTATCGGGCATCGATCAGGCCCTCGCTGCGCCCGCTGGTGCGCGCAATGCGGCGATCTATCTGGGCCTCGTGCCGAGCTTCGTCGCCTATGGCGGCTGGTCCGTCGTGCTGTCGCGCCTGCCCGCCGGCCGTGCCGCCAACCTGCTTTATTGCATTCCGCCGGTGGCCACGCTGATCGGCTGGCTGTGGCTGAGTGAAGTCCCGGGCCTCTTCGGCGCGATCGGCGGCGCCATGGCCCTGGGCGGCGTCATCATCGTCAATCTGCGCCGGCGCTGAGCGCCGCCAAGGATACAGGACTTGGGACGCGCCGATCAGCGCGCTGCCAGATGACGACTGGCGCGCAGTTCAAGCTTGTGCTGGCCGAGATCAAGCAGGGCTGAGACACCCCAATAGATCAGCGCCACGGAAATATACATCGTGAAGACCTCGAAGGTCCGCGCCGTGATTAACTGCGCCTGGCGGAACAGTTCCGGCACCTGAATGGTCGCCGCCAGAGACGTATCCTTGACCAGGCTGACGAAACTGTTGCCGAGCGGCGGCAGGGCCAGCCGTGCCGCCTGCGGCATGACGATGCGGCGCATGATCTGAAGCCGCGTCATGCCGACGGCCAATGCCGCCTCGCGCTGACCGATATCGATCGCTGAAATCGCCCCGCGCAGGATCTCCGACGTATAAGCGGCGACATTGAGGCTGAAGCCGATCAGCGCCGAGGGAATGGGATCGAGGCGGATGCCGAATTGCGGCAGGCCGTAATAGATCAGGAACAATTGCACCAGCAGCGGCGTCCCGCGAACGAACGAAACATAGACGCGCGCGGTGCGGCGCAGCCAGGTGCGACGCGACAGGCGCATCAGGGCAAGACCGAAGCCGAGGACGAGCCCGATCACCATGCTGCCGAAGCTGAGCTCGACCGTATAGAGCGCCCCCTTCAACAACAAGGGGACCGACTGCAGCAACAGCATCACATTGAAGGTCATGGCGGCAAAGTGCTCCCGGCGCTGACCGACGGCGATCGACCAGCGCCGGACGGCCTTGTTACTTGGTCACGTCGGTACCAAACCATTTGACGGAGATCTTGGCCAGCGTTCCATCGGCCCGCAGATCATCCAATGCCTTGTTAAGGGCCGCCAGCAATTCCGGATTGCCCTTGCGCAACGCGATGCCCTGGCTTTGCGGCGCGAAAGGCTGGCCGGCAGCGGCCAGCTTGCCCTGGTACTGCTTCACGCGCTCGGCGGCAACGAGACGATCGTTGATCACCGCATCGATACGTCCCGACAAAAGGTCCTGATCGCGGGTGGCGTCATCGTCATAGGTGCGGATATCGGCCTGCGGGGCGTTGTCCCGCAGCCATTTCTCATAATTGCTGCCGATCACCACGCCAACCGACTTGCCGGCCAGGTCGGCCGGCTTGCTGATCTTTGCCTCATCACCCGCGCGCGTGATGATCTGGGTGCCGGAAACCGTATAGGGCTCAGAGAAGTCATACTTCTGCTGGCGCTCCGGCGTGATCGTCACCTGATTGATGATGACGTCGAAACGCTGCGCCTCGAGCGCTGCCAAAATTCCGTCCCACTTGGTCGGCTGGAAATCCGCTTTGATGCCGAGCTTGCCTGCGACTGCATTGGCAAGGTCGATTTCGAAGCCGGCAAGCTGGCCATTCTCGTCCTGATAATTGAAGGGCGGATAGGTTCCTTCCAGCCCGACCACCAATGTGCCCCTGGTCTTGATCTGGTCGAGCAGTGTGTCGGCCTGCGCCTGCAGGCCGGCGGTGGCGAGGCCGGCAAAGGCAAGACTAGCGATCAGCGCGGTGCGCAGCTTATGACTGAATGACATGATTTCTCTCTTCTGGCGGAGGGCTTCGGGATAGGAAAGCCCATCGCGGGACAATACGTTCCTCGCTGCGATATGAGCGGAGATAGCTGGATGCCCTCGGCTCACGACGTCAGGTCAGCTCATCTAATGTCGATAGGAAAACTAGACAATCGAATTTTACTCGCTCATCTGTGATTTTTCCTTGCGCATAATTTGCTGCGGCCATGCGCCTGGCAGATAACAGCTGCGCCTGCCATTCTCGCAGAAGCAACTGGCGAAATGAAATTTCCGCAGATATTTTTCATTTAACCAGCACGAGTCGAGAGTGCATCTGGGAAGGCCGATCGGGGGAAACATGAGCGGCGGTATTTTCGCGAAAAACTACAAGAACGAACCTTATTGGTGGGACGCCGCGCCACGTCCGGTTCTGTCGGCAACCACCCTGCCTGCACAAACCGACGTTCTGGTGATCGGCAGCGGCTATACCGGCCTGTCAGCGGCGACCGAAACGGCCCGGGCCGGCCGCAGCACCTTGGTAATCGATGCCGAGTCTGCGGGATGGGGCTGTTCGAGCCGCAATGGCGGCCAGGTTTCGACCAGCATCAAGCCCGGTTTAAGCGATTTGTCGGGACGGCATAACGAGCAGCTCGCCTTCGGTATTCGCCGCGAAGGAATCGATGCGCTGGACTACATCACGCATCTGGTCGAAGATGAGAAGCTGGATTGCGACTGGAACCGGAGCGGCCGTTTTCACGCCGCCCATAACCCAAAACAGTTCGAAGCCCTGGTCAAGCTGGCCGGCAGCCAACCCAAAGGGCTGGAAGTGCCGATGGAGATCGTCACCCGTGCCGAACAACGGCGGGAAATCGGCAGCGACGCCTATTACGGCGGGATCGTTTATCCGCGTCACAGTGCGCTGCATCCCGGCAAATTCCATCTCGCCCTGCTGAAGCGCACGCAGGCGGCCGGTGCCATCGTGGTTGACCATTGTCCGGCCCTGTCAATCGACCACGCGAGCGGCGGTTTCACCGTCAAGACCGCCAAGGGCACAGTGCAGGCACGTGACGTGGTCGTCGCAACCAACGGCTATACCGGCCCGCTCACCCCCTGGCATCGCCGCCGCGTCATCCCGATCGGCAGCTATATCATTGCCACGGAAGAACTCGACCCGGCGCTGGCGCATGAACTGGCGCCGACCAATCGTATGATCAGCGACACGCGGCGGGTGGTCTTCTATTACCGTCTCTCGCCCGACCGACGCCGCATGATTTTCGGCGGCCGCGTCGCCTATCTGGAAAGCAATCCGGAGATCTGCGCGCCGCGTCTGCATGACTGGATGTGCCGGTTGTATCCGCAATTAAAGTCGAGCAAAGTCACGCATAGCTGGATGGGCTTCGTCGCTTATACTTTCGACACCCTGCCCCATATCGGCAAGCAGGACGGCCTGCATTTCGCCATGGGCTATTGCGGCTCCGGCGTCTCCCTTGCGACTTATTTCGGCCGCAAGATCGGTCTTCAGGTCCTGGGCAAGGCCGAAGGAAAGTCGCCGCTCGACAACATCCCCTTCCAGACACGCCCGCTTTACAGCGGCAACCCGTGGTTCCTGGCACCTTCCGTATGGTGGTATCGCCTGCTCGACGGCTTGCCGATCTGAAACACACAGCGCTCAAACACAGCACGCTCTTGCCAGTCGCGGCAGATCGCGTTCAATCTTGTCGCCTCTAGCGGTAACGGATGGGCCGATGTTTTTCCGCTGCGCCAAGCTGCTGCATTTCTTTTTGCGGCCGTCGAACGCAATGCTGCTGCTGGTAGCTGCTTCCTGCCTGCTGCTGCTGCTCGGCCTGTGGGCGGCGGGGTGCCTGCTGCTGGTATTCACCACCCTCGCCGCGCTGGTGATGGCCTGGACGCCCGCGCCGTATTGGCTGCTGCGCCCGCTGGAATCGGCCTATCCGGTCTTTGATCCGCAGAAGCTCGATCTCGCGCAGCCGGTCCGCGGCATCATCCTGCTCGGCGGCGGCGTCAATGCCAGCCGCGGCGACAGACCGAACGGGCCGATTTTCACCAGCGCCGGCAGCCGCCTCTTCGTTGTCGTGGAGCTGGCGAGGCTCTTTCCCCAGGCGATCATCCTGCTATCTGGCGGCGTGCCTGACCTGCTCGCGGATAAAAGCTACAGCGAAGCTGGCCTCACCCGCAAACTGCTGATCCGGTTGGGGATCTCGCCGGAACGCATCCTGCTGGAGGAAAAATCCCGCGATACGTTCGAGAATGCGCGCGAGAGCGAAAAAATGTTCAGCAGTCCTCAAGACCACTGGCTACTGGTCACCTCGGCCGCGCATATGCCGCGCGCGATGGCATCCTTCGGTGCAAGGGCCGCCCAGCTCACGCCCTGTTGCGCCGACTATAAGACCCAGGGCCAGGCTGATGATGATCGCTTCCTCGGCAGCGCAGCCTATGGCTGGCTCTGCTGCGATATTGCCGCGCACGAATGGCTGGGCCTGTTCGCTTACCGCTTGAGCGGCCGTATCAAGGCGCTGCCGCGTAGCCCAAACCGGTCTGATCTCGGATAGGCGGAAGCGCCGTTTAGATCAGGAGTGCTTTTGCGTGCCGGCCTGAAGAACGGTGTCACTGCCGAGCAACTGCGTTGCCGGGATCAAAGGTTGCTGCTTGACCGCGGCATAAAGCGGCGCGAATGGCTGCTGCATCGCCGAGAACAGTTCGGCGAAATCGTCGATGACAAAGTAAGTCTGCTGGAAACTGTCGATGCGATAATCCGTCCGCATTACCCGGCACAAATCGAACCGGATGCGATGCGGCTGCAGACTGTCGACGCTGAAGGCGGTCTCGGTCGCCGAAGAAAGCATACCGGCTCCATAGGCCTTGACGCCATCCTCGCCGCGGATCAGGCCGAACTCGACCATGTACCAGAAGAGCCGCGTCAGCATCTTAGTGGTGCCAAGCTCAATCGCTTCGATCCCCTTGCGGCCGTATTCCTGCAGATAATCGGCAAAAACCGGCTGACTCAGCAGCGGCACATGGCCGAAGAAGTCATGAAAGACATCGGGCTCGACCAGGTAATCGACCTCGTCAGGCCGGCGCAGCCAGACCGTCACCGGAAACTGCCGCTTGGCGAGATGCAGAAAAAAAGCATCCTCGGGAATGAGACCCGGCACCGGCACGATGGTCCAATTGGTCAAAGCGCGCAGCCTGGCACTCGCCTCCTCGAAGCGCGGAATGTGGTCCACCGGCATCCGCAAGGTCTCGAGGCCCGCCAGAAAAGCATCGGCCGCATATTTACGCGCCACGCCGACCTGACGGGCATAAAGCTGGCGCCAGAGATCGTGCTCGGCCTGGCTATAGTCCTCCCAATTCTGGCTTGTCACCCAGTCGCCATCCATGTGGCTGTAATCGCCACGCAGACCAAGCGCGGGGTCGAGGGCGGCGGCACTGGCGGGCGAAGAAAGCACAGACGGGTTCATGCGGACACCTCACGGGTTCATGCGGACACCTCATTTCACTAGTGCCAGTATGAACCCGAATGCGGAGCTGTTTTTGCTAAATTAACCCATCTGATTTAGAATATTAGTAATAATAACTCCAAAAACTGTAAATCTGAGATGAAACAACCCATTCCCATGCTTGACGACATCGATCGCAGGATACTGCAGGCTGTCCAGGAGGATGGCCGGATGTCGGTGGTTCAACTGGCGGAACAGATCGGCCTCTCGGTGACGCCTTGCCTGCGGCGGCTGAAGCGGCTGGAAGCTGACGGCATCATCCGCGGCTACCGCGCCGACCTCGACCCCAAACGGGCCGGCTGCCCGCTGCAGGCCTTTATAGAAGTCCGGCTCAGCGATCATGCCGAGGCGACGGTGGCACGATTCGAGGAAATGATCCTGCGGCAGCCGGAAGTGGTCGCGTGCTACGCCATGACCGGCGACACCGACTTCCTGCTGCACGTGATGACCAGCGATCTCGATGCCTTGAGCGACTTTGCAACCAAGAGTCTGCTGCGGATGCCGGGTGTCCGCGAATCCCATTCCAGCATCGTCTTCTCGGTCATCAAGGAGAAGACCGGCATTCCGCTTTCGGCCCTGCGCTGATCACTTGCCGCGTTTTCCCGTTGCGAGCGGCAGGGACACCACCTGCTTCAGGGTATCGAGCACGACTTCCGAACGCACGCGGGCGATCGCCTCATGGGGCAGAAGCACGTCATTCACCAGATAGGCCAGACCCTTCAGGCTGCCCACCACCACCTTGAGCACGTAATCGGCATCGCCGGTAAGTGCATAGGCTTCGAGAATTTCGGGCCGCTCCAGGACCAGATTGCGAAAGCTCGCGGCATTGTCGGCTGAATGGGTCGCCATGCTGACATGGATCAGGACCAGGATGGAAAGGCCGAGCTTCTCGCGGTCGAGGATGGCGTGATAGCCCTGGATGAGGCCGCCCTGCTCCAGGGCTTGGCGACGCCGCGATATCTGCGACGGCGACAGCCCGACCCGCTCGGCGAGGTCGCTATTCGTAGCCGCCGCATTCTCCTGCAAGGCTGCAAGTAATCTCAGATCAAAGGGATCTATGTCGTCTAAATATTGCATATAATTAGTATATCATGCACAAATATTGCATAAAAGCTCAAAATCGCGCCCACTCCGCACGCACCGTGCAGGGGAGATTCGCTAAGCTGTTAAGCAATCTCCCCTCTCTTCAGGAGTCCCCCTCATGGGTCCGTTTCCACATGATACGGCTGCAGCGACGATCAATGCTGGCAACCCGGCCGGTACCGATGGCTTCGCCTTTGTCGAATTTGCGCATCCGGACGCGACGCAGCTAGCCGATCTTATGACCCGGATGGGCTTCACAGCGGTGGCGCGGCACAAGAGCCGCAACGTGACTTTGTGGCGCCAGGGCGGCATCTGCTACCTCGCCAATGCCGAGCCCGTTTCCTTCGCCGCCCATTTCATCAACCAACATGGCCCTTGTGCCGTCGGCATGGGCTGGCACATGGTCGACCCCGCCTTCGCCTACGACCGCGCGCTGAAGCTCGGCGCCAAACCGGCCACAAAGGAATATGGTGTCCTGGCGATCGACGCACCGGCGATAGAAGGCATCGGTGGTTCGGTTCTCTACTTCATGGAGCAGGACAAGACCGCATGGCTCGCCGACTTCGCCCCGATCCCCGGTGCGCTGGAGCGGCCACATGGCACCGGCCTCTATTACATCGACCACCTGACCCATAACGTTCATCGGGGCCGCATGGATGTCTGGTACAGGTTCTATAACGAGCTCTTCAATTTCCGGCAGATCCGCTACTTCAACATCGAAGGCAAGCTGACGGGGCTCGTCTCGCGCGCCCTTACCAGCCCTTGCGGCAAGATCCGCATCCCGATCAATGAATCGGTGGATGACAAAAGCCAGATCGAAGAATATCTGCGCGCCTATAAGGGCGAAGGCATCCAGCATATCGCCTGTGGCTGCGACGACATCTACGGCACCGTGGAGAAGTTGCGCGCCACCGGCCTGCCCTTCATGCCGGCACCTCCCGTTACCTATTACGAAAAAGTCGCCGCCCGCCTGCCCCATCATGGCGAGCCCCTGGAACGCATGAAGCGCTGCGGTATTTTGATAGACGGCGAAAGCCTGGAAGACGGCCGCAACCGCCTGTTGCTGCAGATCTTCTCCGGCACGGTGCTAGGGCCGATCTTCTTCGAATTCATTCAACGCAAAGGCGATGAAGGTTTCGGCGAAGGCAATTTCCGCGCCCTGTTCGAATCCATTGAGGAGGATCAGATCCGTCGCGGTGTGCTAGAGTCACCGCATGCCGCTGAATAAGCCTCTATAACAAATAATACGCGGTCCTGACGGGGAGTGGCGAGTGATGGCGCTGGCGTATCTTTCGGGCTTTGGCAACCACGTGGAGAGCGAAGCGATAACGGGCGCCTTGCCGGTCGGGCGAAATTCACCGCAGCGTGTCGCCCATGGCCTCTATGCCGAGCAGTTCTCCGGCTCCGCCTTCACGGCGCCACGCGGCAGCAATCGCCGTTCCTGGCTTTACCGCCTGCGGCCCAGCGTCAAGCATGTCGGAAGGTTTTCAGTTGTGGATTGCGGTCAACTTCGGTCGGCACCGGACCGCGATGACACCAACCTGCCGATCGGCGCGTTGCGCTGGAACCCGATAGCAATTCCGGACAAGCCGCTCAACTTCATTACCGGTCTTCGCACCATCACCACGACGGGCGACGTTGTCCAGCAGGTCGGGATGGCGGCGCATCTGCTGCTCGCCAATAGCTCCATGCAGGACAGCTATTTCCAGAATGCCGACGGAGAAATGCTGATCGCCATACAACAGGGTTCGCTGCGGTTTTGCACCGAGTTCGGCGTGGTTGAGATCGAGCCCGGCGAAATCTGTGTCATTCCGCGCGGTGTGATCATGCGCGTGGAACTGCCGCATGGGCCTGTTCGCGCCTATGTCTGCGAGAATTACGGCCAGCCGTTCCAACTGCCGGAACGCGGGCCGATCGGCGCCAATGGCCTTGCCAATGAGCGTGATTTCCTAATGCCGGTGGCGGCCTTCGAGGATCGCGAGGTATCAGGCGAACTGATCGTCAAATTCGGTGGCGAGTTGCATCGTTGCCGGCTCGACCACTCGCCGCTTGATGTCGTGGCCTGGCATGGCAATCACGCGCCTTATAAATATGACCTTCGGCGTTTTGCGCCGATGAATGCCGTGCTGACGGACCACCCGGATCCCTCCATCTTCACCGTCCTCACCTCGCCCTCGGGCCTGGCCGGCATCGCGAATATCGACTTCGTCATCTTCCCCGAGCGCTGGTCCGTGGCGGAGGATACGTTCCGGCCGCCCTGGTTCCACCGTAACGTGATGTCGGAGTTCATGGGCCTGATCTACGGCAGCTATGACGCCAAGCCGAACGGCTTCACGCCGGGCGGTATGAGCCTGCATAATATGATGATGCCGCATGGCCCGGATGCGGAGGCTTTTGACAAGGCCAGCAATGCGGCCTTGTCACCGGTCAAACTTGCTGGCACCCTGGCCTTCATGTTTGAGACGCGTCTGGCGCAACGTGTCACGCGCTATGCTGCCGAACATGAAGCGCGCCAGGATGACTATCTCGATTGCTGGCGGGATATCAAAAAACAATTCGACCCGGGATAAAACGGGTCCGCGGGGAGTCAGCATGAAATTAGCCAGCCTGAAAGACGGCAGCAGAGATGGTCGCCTGGTCATCGTCAGCCGCGATCTTGGCCATTGCACCGATGCCCGCGAAGTTGCCGGCACGTTACAGCAAGCACTGGATGACTGGGAGAACAAGGCGCCGCGCCTCGCAGCCCTTGCCGAAAGCCTTGAGCACGGCGCCCTGCCGGGAGATCGCTTTCACGAGCATGACTGCCATTCGCCGCTGCCGCGGGCCTATCAATGGGCGGACGGTTCAGCCTATGTGAACCATGTCGATCTGGTCCGGCGCGCACGCGGCGCCAGCCTCCCGGAAAGCTTCTGGACTGATCCGCTGATGTATCAGGGCGGCTCCGACTGCTTCCTGCCGCCCCGCGCCCCCATCGCCCTGGCTGATGAGAGCTGGGGAATCGATTTCGAGGCAGAGGTCGCCGTCATCACCGCCGACGTACCGATGGGCATCTCGCCGGAGGCAGCGCTCCAGAAGATCGCGCTGGTGATGCTGGTCAATGACGTCTCCCTGCGCAATCTCATTCCCGGTGAACTTGCCAAGGGCTTCGGCTTCTTCCAGTCGAAACCGTCTTCCGCCTTCTCACCGGTTGCCGTCACGCTCGATGAACTGGGCGATGCCTGGCAGCAGGGGAAGATCGACCTCGAAATCAAGACTTTCCTTAATGACAAGCCCTTCGGAAAGTTGCGCACCGCCGAAGATATGACATTCCATTTCGGCAGATTGATCGCCCATGCGGCTAAAACCCGCAATCTTGCCGCCGGCTCGATCATCGGCTCAGGGACGATTTCCAATCGCGATGCGCAAGGCGGGCCCGGCAAGCCGATCTCCGCCGGTGGGCGCGGTTATGCCTGCATCGCGGAACAGCGGATGGTTGAGACCATCTCCACGGGATCTCCGGCAACACCTTTCCTTGCCTTCGGCGATCGTGTGCGGATCGAAATGGCGGGCAAGGACGGCCATTCGCTGTTCGGTGCCATCGAGCAGGAAGTCACGCGGGCCGTGACGGGGGTGTGAGCCGGTGAGCCGCCTCACCCTCTACAACTACTTCCGCTCCTCGGCTGCCTATCGCGTCCGCATCGTCCTGGCGCTGAAGAGTCTCGACTATCAACAGGTCGCGATCCATCTCCTCCGCAATGGCGGGGAGCAGCATGCGCCGGGTTATCTGGCGATCAATCCACAAGGACTAGTCCCCAGCCTTCAGCACGACGATGCCGTGCTGACGCAATCGATGGCGATCTGCGAATATCTCGATGAAGTCTGGCCGGATCCCGCCCTGTTGCCCCGGGCGCCGTTGCAGCGCGCTTATGTCCGCAGTCTGATGGCAGCGGTCGCCTGCGAGATTCATCCACTCAATAATTTGCGCGTGCTGGATTACCTGACGGGAACGCTTCACATCGCCGAACCGGACAAACTGACTTGGTATCGTCATTGGGTCGCGGAAGGCTTCGGCGCCGTGCAGCGAATGATCGAGAGCCACGGCTATGCCGGGCGCTATTGCTGCGGCGACGAACCGGGCTTGGCGGATGCCTTTTTGATTCCGCAGATCTTCAATGCGCGACGATTTGAGGTCGATCTGCAGCCATTCCCACGCCTTGTCGCAATCGACCAGGCTTGCGCTGAACTGGCGGCCTTTCAAGCGGCCCATCCGGACCGGCAGCCCGATCGTCCAAAGGAAGGCAGCTAGGAGAAGCCGCCCGGAGAGAGGTCAAGCGGCGGTTTCGCAATCCGCCATCGTTGCGAGCTTGTCCGGATTATGGACAATCAGCTCCGAGCGGTTGACCAGGTCGATAACCTTCGACCGACGCAGCACGGTCAGGCTGCGGCTGACGGTCTCGATGGTCAGGCCTAAATAATCGGCGATATCGCTACGGGACATCGGCAACATGATTCGATCGCCTTTGCCGTGTGCCAGGATTCGCTGCCGCCAATGCACGAGGAAACTGGCGACGCGCTCAAGCGCGGTGCGCCGGCCAAGCAGCAGCATCTGGTCTTGAGCCGCGGCAAGTTCGGTGCAAGCTGCCTCCAACAGGCGATGCTCCAATTTCGGCAAGTCGCCGAGGAGCGCACTGAAGCGCGCGCGATCGAAGCGGCAGACCTGAACGTCCTCGATTGCTTCCGCGGAATAGGCATAGGTCTTGTTGAGGGCGATTCCCAGGAAGTCGCCCGGAACGAGAAAACCGGTAATCTGCCGCCGGCCATCGGACAAGAGCTTATAGAGCTTCACCGACCCGCTGACGATATTGAAGAGAGAGCCGGCCGGCTCGCCCTCATGGATGAGAGATTCACCAGCGGAAAAATGGGCGGTGACCAGAGCCGAACGCAACTTTTCGAGCTCCGCGGGCGCCAGGACACTGCAGACGCTGAAGGACCGAATGTCGCATGTCCCACAGGGGCGTCCCCAGCTATCCGCTGCCTGATGATTGGAAAGAACGGCTGCCATGGGATTGCCCGCTATTCGCTTGATGAGATGTATTAAGTTTCAGACGAGGTAGGAGTGACCGTCAAGCGACTTATTGATCTAAGTCATGGCTGCCAGCGCGGTTTCGCTGCAATATCCGTACTAACTTGTTCTCTTGATTGGCTAATGACACGGATGCCACATTCTGCCGCACCTGCTGTCTTGCATATGGCTCATCGCTTGAAGCCGGACCAGGCGCATCTTGCCTTCGTCCTTGCCCAGCAGGCCTATCCCCATCTCACCAAAAGGCAGTGGGACGATTTCATCGAAACGGCATGCGACGACAATGACGGCGAAGGGCCGATCATTTTCGGCGTGGAGAACCTTCGCGGCTATTTCATGGGCATTTGCATCGGCCGGGTGAACGACACGCCGCAATACGGCCGCGTTTTCGATGTCGATCCATTTGTCGTCTTTGACCTTGGCGATAGCGGCACATTGTCGCGGAGCTTGTTCCTGACGCTGGAACGTCACGCACGCAGTCTCGGCTGCAATGTCATGCGCATCGCTACGCCGATGCGCGTCGATCCGGAAACGCTGTCGTTTCCCTACAGCGGCAACATGGCTAAAGACCCGGCGTTCCTCGATCGGTTAGTGGGCTCGGAGCAGCTCACGCGCTCCGTCTACGCCCTCAACCCGACGTCAGTCGAGCGGCAAGCTATCCCCTGAAATGCGCGCTCAGCTCAGCGCGTATCGATAAGCCAAGCCGAACAGCAAGAGCGCGTTGCCGAGAGCGAGATACGGCATGAGGCGCCGCGCCAGCCGCGCCCAATTGGCTGCCGCAAGCTGACTCCCAAAGCCGATCAGCCAGGACACGGGAAAGGTTCCCAACGCGAAGGAAACCATGCCGAAGGCCGCCGCCAGAGGGCTCGCCGTGGCTGCCGCAATCATCAGTGCAGTATAGAGCAACCCGCAGGGAAGAAAGCCGAGCAGAATTCCCAAGCCATAGCCGCGCCAACCAATCGGACGGCGAAACAGCGGCCGCGCCAAGCCTAGGACCTTATCGAAGGCGCGCGTGAAAGCCGTCACATGGACCTGTGGTGCGCTGGTCGTTGCCGAGCTGCTGACCGAGCCTGCTCGCCGATCCGCGACAGAAGGTCCCGTGCCAAAAAGTCCCGTGCCAAGATGACGCAGCGCAAGAACCATGAAGCCGATCGCGGCGGTGGCCAGAAGCATGGGCGCAACCCACCACAGTGACTGCAGCAGCCGCGAGAAACCGACCGGCAGGGCGAGCATGGCGGCCAAGCCTGCATAAGTCGTTGTGCGGCCCAATTGATAGGGAATCAGCGCGGCGCCGACCAGCCGCCGCCAGTCGCCACCCCGCCCCGGCGCCATCTGACCAAGGCATTCCACCGACTGCGCGGCAACCAGCGGGCCGCACATACTGGTGCAATGGGTGATGCTGCCGACCAGGCCCGTCGCAAACAGGCTGAGCATGGCCGAGCCATGCTCTTCAACCGCCACACGGCAATGGCTGGCCAGCGCCAAAATAAGATCTGTCGTATCGGCCAAGACGGCACCTGCTCAAAATCAGCGCTTCCGGCTATCAGCAGACGATTTATCCATCGCCACCTTGATTCAAATCAAGACCGGTCATTAGGGTCTGTTTAGTATTTTACACAGCATTCTACGCTGATTCCGGGGTGGGATTGGCGATCGGTGGGCGTGAGATGGTTAAGCAAGCCAATATTGCAAAGGTGGATGACAGCGGCGAGATGCCGCCCGAATTTATCGGGCTGGCCGTGCCGGTCTATCGCATTGATGTGGAGCAACCGTGGGATTGGCTGCGTCTAGGCTGGCGTGATTTCAACCGCGCGCGCGGCATCAGCCTGTTCTTCGGTGCAATCATCGCCCTCGTTAGCGCGGCGTTAATATATGCAATGTGGCAGCAGGACTGGTTGCCATACGCTTTGCCTTTGGCGGCCGGCTACATGTTCATGGCCCCCGTCCTTGCCGTCGCCTTTTACGAGATCAGCCGGCGGCTGGAGCTGGGCGAATCGATGACCCTGCTGGATGTCGCGCTGTCATGGCGGCGGTATCCCGGTCAGATCTTCACCATGGGCCTGATCATGATGCTGCTGCATCTGACCTGGGAACGCATCGCCCTGCTGATCTATGCCCTGTTCTACGGGACGCAGCCCGCGAGCTGGGAGAACTTCATCCAATCCATCTTCTTCTCGACCGACGGAATTCCTTTTCTGATCGTCGGCACCGCCACTGGCGGCATTCTCGCGGCGCTTGCCTTCACGATCAGCGTTGTTGCCTTTCCGATGCTTCAGGACCGCGATTGCGGCAGCGTGCGGGCGATCGCCACGTCGATTCTCGCGACCAAGGTTAACTGGCGCATCCTGATCGGATGGGGCGCCCTGATCGTCCTTTTCACCGCTGCCGGTATCGCCAGCCTGTGCATCGGTCTCATGATTACGATGCCCCTTATCGGGCATGCGAGCTGGCATGCCTATCGCGATTTGGTCAGCCGTGACGACTACTGAACCCACGGCAAAACAGAAATAATGAAGGTAATGATGCAAAAGAAATGGAGGGAGTTTTGAACGGTGCCGGAACCTGGATCGGCTCGGCCATCCTGGCGCTCCTTGGCTTGATCGGGCTCGATATGAGTGCCAATGCCACGGATGCCACTTTCTATTATCTCGGCCTGCTTTTCGCGGGCTTCGCAGTTCTGATGCTCTTTCGGTTGATCGCCATCGCTACCGCGGCGGATGAAGGACAAAGCTAATGTCGACAGCAGTCATGGCCACGCACCCCGTCTATAATGAGCGTGTGGTGCGCCAATTCACCATCGCCACCATTTTCTGGGGCGTCGTCGGGTTCCTGGCCGGCGTCTATATCGCCCTGGAGCTCGCCTTTCCGGCCTTCAACCTGGGTCTTGAATGGACCACATTCGGCCGGTTACGCCCGCTGCACACCTCTGCTGTCATTTTCGCCTTTGGCGGCAATGCGCTTCTGGGAACCAGCCTCTACGTCGTGCAGCGCACCTGCCGCGCGCGACTCTTCGGTGGCGCTGGCCTCGCGGATTTCCTGTTCTGGGGCTATCAACTGTTCATCGTCATGGCCGCGGTCGGCTATGTGACCGGCGTGACCGAGGGCATGGAATATGCCGAACCCGAATGGTACACGGATCTTTGGCTGACCATTATCTGGGTCATCTATCTGCTGATCTTCGTCGGCACCCTGATGAAGCGCCAGGAACCGCATATCTACGTCGCCAACTGGTTCTATCTGGCCTTCATCGTCACCATCGCCATGCTGCATATCATGCGCAATCTGGCAGTGCCGGTTTCGATCTTCGGGGCCAAGAGCTATTCGGCCTTCTCCGGTGTCCAGGATGCCATGCTGCAATGGTGGTACGGCCACAACGCGGTGGGCTTCTTTCTGACCGCCGGCTTCCTTGGCATCATGTACTATTTCGTGCCGAAGCAGGCCGAGCGGCCGATCTATTCCTATCGGCTCTCCATCGTGCACTTCTGGTCGCTGTCCTTCATCTATATCTGGGCGGGTCCGCACCACCTTCATTACACCGCTTTGCCCGACTGGACGCAGACCCTTGGCATGGTGTTCTCGGTCATGCTGTGGATGCCGAGCTGGGGCGGCATGATCAACGGTCTGATGACGTTGTCCGGCGCCTGGGACAAGTTGCGGACAGATCCGGTTTTGCGCTTCCTGGTCACCGCCGTCGGCTTCTATGGCATGTCGACCTTCGAAGGACCGGTCATGTCGATCAAGGCCGTCAATTCGCTCAGCCATTACACCGACTGGACCATCGGCCACGTGCATTCCGGTGCGCTGGGCTGGGTCGCCTTCGTGACCTTCGGCGCTCTCTATCACCTCGTACCGAAGCTCTGGCACCGTGAACGGCTCTATAGCTCCCGGCTGGTCGAATGGCACTACTGGATCGCCACCTTCGGCATCGTGCTCTACATCGTGTCGATGTGGATCTCTGGCATCATGCAAGGTCTAATGTGGCGCGCCTATGATGCCCAGGGATTCCTGCAGTACTCCTTCGTCGAAACTGTGGCCGCCATGCATCCCTACTACATCGTCCGGGCCTTCGGCGGGATCCTGTTCCTCGCTGGTGCGCTGGTCATGACCTACAACCTGATCCGCACCATGCGCGGCGACGTTCGCGAAGAACGGCGGCTCGGTGCGGCCGTGCTGGCCAAGGCCTGAGATCGAGGGACAATGAAATGATTAGACACGAACACTTCGAAACCAACTCGATCATTCTGCTGCTCGGCATCCTGGTAACGGTGGCGATCGGCGGCCTGGTGGAAATCGTCCCGCTCTTCACGATCGGCGAAACCATCGAAAAGGTCGACGGCGTCCGCGCCCTCACCCCGCTCGAGCTTGCCGGCCGGAATATCTATATCAGCGAGGGTTGCTATAATTGTCATAGCCAGCAGATCCGTCCCTTCCGCGACGAGGTCGAACGCTATGGTCATTACAGCCTTGCCGCGGAAAGCGTCTACGATCATCCCTTCCAATGGGGATCGAAGCGCACAGGTCCTGATCTCGCACGCGTCGGCGGGAAGTATTCCAATGAATGGCACGTGGCCCATCTGACCGATCCGCGGGCAGTGGTGCCGGAATCGATCATGCCCACCTACGCCCATCTGGCAAAGCAGGACCTCGATGCGCATGATATCGCCGCGCATCTGAAAACATTGAAGGTCGTCGGCGTTCCCTATGACGAGGACATGATCGCCAATGCAACCGCCGATCTGCGGGCGCAGGCGACTCCGGATGCCGATGTGACGGCATTGCTGAAGCGCTATCCGAAGGCCGTCGCCGGCGATTTCGACGGCGATCCGAGCCGCATCACAAAGATGGATGCCCTGGTGGCTTATCTGCAATCGCTCGGACGGATGGTCGATTTCACGACCTACCGCCCCGATCTCGGCGATGCGCAAAATTCAAGTGGAGATCAGGAATGACCTTGCACGAATGGTCCGATTTCTTCCGTCAATACTGGGTCGTATGGCTGTTGATCTTCTTTGGCGTGATCATTTTCACCGCCTATCGGCCGAAGAACCGGAAGCATTTCGACGATTGCGCACAGATTCCGTTCCGCAATGATCCCGAGGAGCAAAATCATCATGGCTGATGTCGAACGCGACAAGATTTCCGGTACCGCGACGACCGGCCACGAATGGGACGGCATCAAGGAACTTGATACGCCGATGCCGCGCTGGTGGGTGCTCGTCTTCTATGCGACGATCATCTTTGCAGTCGGCTATACCATCGCCTACCCGGCCTGGCCGAGCTTGAGCGGATATACCAAGGGCCTTCTGCATTACAACTCGCATGCGGAATACGCCCAGGAAGCAAAGAAAGCGGCGAGCGCGCAAAAGCAATTTGTCGATCGCATCGCCGCAAGCTCGACGGAACAGATCCAGAGCGATCCGCAATTGCTGGAATTCGCCATGGCGGGCGGCAAGGCCGTATTTGCCGAGAACTGCGCTCAATGTCACGGCGCCGGCGGCCAGGGGCAGCGGAACTATCCGGTGCTCGCCGACGACAATTGGCTGTGGGGCGGCAAGCTGACGGATATCGAGAAGACCGTGCAGCATGGCATCCGCTCGCCGAACGATGCCGATACCCGTGTGTCTGACATGCCGCGCTTCGGTGCGGACGCGCTGCTGAAGCCAGACCAGATCAATGACGTCGCCAATTTCGTCCTGTCGTTGAGCAACAGCCCGGCAGATGCCGATGCCGCCAAGCGTGGCGCCGATATCTTCGCCCAGAACTGCGCCGCCTGCCATGGCGACAAAGGTCAGGGCAATCAGGAGGTCGGTGCGCCCACGCTCAGCGACCAGATCTGGATGTATGGCGGCACGAAGGCCGATATCGTGGCGCAAGTCACCAAGCCCCATCAGGGCGTGATGCCCGCCTGGCAGGGCCGTCTCAGCGATGTGCAGATCAAGATGGTCACCACCTATGTGCACAACCTCGGTGGCGGTCAGTAGAACAAGAACCAACCGCGAAACGAAGGATTATGGACAAGGCCGTCAGCCTCTATGAAACACCACCCAAGATCTATCCGCAGCGGATCTCAGGCCGTTTCCGGACGATCAAGTGGGGTGCGCTCGGCATCCTGCTGGGCATTTACTACCTGGTGCCCTGGCTGCGATGGAATCGCGGCCCGGGCGTCCCGGACCAGGCTATCCTGCTGGATATGCCCGGCCGCCGGGCTTATTTCTTCTGGATCGAGATCTGGCCGCAGGAAGTCTATTATCTCGCCATTCTCCTGATTCTCGGTGCCTTCGGCCTGTTCCTGGCGACGGCCCTGCTAGGCCGGGTCTGGTGCGGCTATACCTGCCCGCAAACGGTCTGGACCGATCTCTTCATGCAGGTGGAACGCTGGATCGAGGGCGACCGCAACAAACGCATCAAGCTGGACAAGGAGCCGTGGTCGCTCCGCAAGCTGGGCCTGAAAAGCGCCAAGCATGCCGCTTGGCTCTTCATTGCCCTGGTCACCGGCGGCGCCTGGGTAATGTATTTCAACGATGCCCCAACCTTGCTGAAGGATGCAGTTCTCGGCCGTGCATCCGTCGCCCAATACGGCTTCATCGGGCTCTTCACCGCGACAACCTATCTTCTGGCCGGCTGGGCGCGCGAACAGGTCTGCATCTATATGTGCCCCTGGCCGCGTTTCCAGAGCGCCATGTTCGACGACGAAACGATGTTGGTCACCTACGAGGCCTGGCGCGGCGAACCGCGCGGGCATCTGAAGCAGGCCAGCGCCAACAGCAATCTTGGCGATTGCATCGATTGCGGGCTCTGCGTGCGGGTTTGTCCGACCGGCGTCGATATCAGAGAGGGCCAACAGATGGCCTGTATCGGCTGCGGCCTCTGCATCGATGCCTGCAACTCGATCATGCAGAAGGTCGATCGGCCGCTCAATCTGATCACCTATGATTCGCTGATCAGCCAAGCCCAGCGCGCCAGCGGCAAGCCGGTACGGCGGCACTTCATCCGACCCCGCACCATTGTCTATGCCACGATCATGGTCCTGATCGCCATCGGCACGATGATCATGCTCGGCCAGCGGGCAACCGTCGAAGTCACCGTCCAGGCCGACCGCGCGCCGCTGTTCGTCCGCCTCAGCAATGGCGATATTCAGAATGCCTATAGCCTCAAGATCCTCAACAAGCTCCGCGATGCAACGAACTACCAGTTGCGAGTGGACGGTATCGAGGGCTTGCAGGTGAAGCTGATCGGCGACGGTGCCGATACGGTCAAGGTCGAGGGCGACAGCGTCGGCACTTTCCGGATGTTGTTGCGGGCGCCGCGCAGTGTCCTGGAGGATAAATCGACCGCCATCACCGTCAATGTCACCAATGTTCAAACCGGCGAGAAAAGCCATCATGCAGCTATCTTCAGCAGTCCCGGCAAGTAACGGCCCCCAGCGGAAAGCACTCTGGATCCCGGCTATATTCGTCCTGAGCTTCGTCGTGATCATCGCCGTGAATGCAGTCATGGTGGTATTCGCAGTCAGGACTTTCAGCGGCCTCGAAACCAACAAGGCCTATGATCAGGGATTGGATTACAACACCACACTGGCCGAGGCGGCCAACAATGCGAAACTGGGCTGGCACGCCGATATCGCCATTTCGGCGACGGGCTCGGATGCCCGCACAATCCTGGTGACGATAACCGACAGGACCGGCACGCCGCTGCCTGACTTGAACGTCAAGGCGATCTTCGTCCGTCCCACTAATGCCGGACTCGATGAGGCGATTCCGCTGACGGCTCTTAATCAGGGCAAGTATCAAGCGACCTTCAAGCCCAGCGCTCTGGGTAACTGGGATTTGCGCCTCAGCGCGCAGCGAGCTGACACGAAGTGGCAATTCAACCAGCGGATCGTCCTGCGTTGAACGCACTGCTCGACATCGCCGTCCCCGGTAGCTCGGCCTGCCTGCATTGCGGCGGCGCCGTTTCCGCCGGTGAGAGCTATTGCTGCAACGGCTGCCGTCTCGCCCATCGACTGGTGAGCGATCTCGGGCTCGACCAATATTACCGTCAGCGACAGTTCGATCCTGCGCAGCGGCGCCCGCGTCCCGAAAGCGACCTTCCGGGCAGCGACCTCTCGGCCTGGGTTGAAACCAGCGACGACGAAACCTCCGGCCGGCAAGTCGCCGTTCTGACCATGATGGTCGACGGCTTGCATTGCGGCGCCTGTGTCTGGCTGATCGAACAGGCGTTGCTGCGTCAGGCCGGTGTGATCGCGGCGCGCGTTTCCCTCTCGACCCGCCGGCTGACGCTCCGTTGGCAGCCGGCGCTTGTAACCGCCGAACACCTGGCCTCCCTGGTCGAATCGCTCGGCTACCGGCTGGTTCCGATCGCGCCGGGCTGCCTGCGCAATCGTGACGAAACGGAACTGAAATCCCTGTTGCGCGCCATGGCCGTCGCCGGCTTCGCCGCCGGCAACCTGATGCTGCTCTCCGTCTCCGTGTGGTCGGGTCATGGCGGCGGTATGGCGCCGGGAACCCGGGATCTGTTCCACTGGATCTCTGCCTTGATCGCCATCCCTGCCGTCGGCTATGCCGGCCGGCCGTTCTTCAGGAGCGCCTGGAACGTCTTGCGCCGCGGCCACACCAATATGGATGTGCCAATCTCGCTCGCCATCATCCTCGCTCCCAGCATCAGCCTCTATGAGACATTTACCGGCGGCGAACAAGCCTATTTCGATTCCGCGGCAACGCTGCTGTTCTTCCTGCTGATCGGCCGCTATCTCGATCTACGCGCCCGCCGTCTGGCGCGCGCCTCGGCCGAGCAGTTGATGGCACTCGGCGGCGATGCAGCCACCGTGATTTCTGACGACGGGAGCCTGCGGGATATTCCGGCGCGGGACCTCAGGTCCGGCCAGATGGCACTCCTCCGCACCGGTTCGCGCGTGCCGGCGGACGGCGCCATCACCAGCGGCGAAAGCCTGCTCGATGTCAGCCTGATTTCCGGCGAGTCCATGCCGGTGAAGGCGGCCCCCGGCAGCCAGGTTTATGCCGGCACGTTGAATCTGACGGCGCCGCTGACGATGAAGGTCGACAAGACCGGGGAAGCCACCCTTCTTGCCGATATCCGGCGATTGATGGAAGCGGCGGAGTCGCGCCGCAACCGCTTTGTGCGGGTCGCCGACCGCGTCTCGCGATATTACGCGCCCTTCGTTCACGTAACGGCCTTGCTAACCCTTCTCGGCTGGATCGCCATCGGCCAGCTACCCTGGCAGTCTGCGCTGCTGATCGCCATCGCCGTGCTGATCATCACCTGCCCCTGCGCCCTTGCCTTGGCAGTACCCGTGGTCCAGGTCGTCGCCAGTCACCGCCTGTTGAAATCCGGCATCCTGCTGAAGTCTGCTGATGCGCTGGAACGGCTATGCCAGGTCGATACCATCATCCTTGACAAGACCGGCACCCTGACCTTGGGCCGACTCGAGCTTCAACCCGGCTACAATCCGGAGGCGCTCGCGATTGCGGCCGCCATGGCCGCAAACAGCAAGCATCCTTTAGCCCGCGCGATTGCCCGCGCCGGCGGCGATATCGTTCCGGCCGGCAATGTCGCGGAGATACCGGGCAAAGGCCTCGAATGGTCCAGCGACAAAGGCATCTGGCGCCTTGGCAGCGCGTCTTTCACAGGCCAGCCCGATGACGGGTCGAGCGACCATATTTTGTGGCTCACCAATCCATCCGGCAAGGCCGAGCAATTCCGCCTCGCCGATCCGGTCCGGCCAGATGCCGCCGAGATCATGGCCGAATTGAAGAAGATCGGCTCTGTCGAGATTTGTTCCGGCGATCGGTCGGCACCGGTGCAGCATCTCGCCGAGGAAGTCGGCGTCACGCACTGGCATGCCCTGCAACTGCCGGCAGATAAAGTCAGGCGGCTAGAGGAGCTGAGGGCGGCGGGACGGCGCGTCTTGATGATCGGCGACGGCCTCAACGACGCCCCTGCCTTGCGCGCGGCCCATGTCTCGATGGCGCCGACCAGCGCCGCCGATATCAGCCAGAACGCCGCGGACCTGTTGTTCCAGGGTGACGCGCTGCGTCCGGTGATACTGGCGCTGAACGTCGCCAAAGCCAGCGAGAGGTTGATGCGGGAAAATCTCGCCCTTGCTGTCGTCTACAACGTCGCGGCGATACCACTGGCGATCTCCGGCTACGTGACGCCGCTGGTCGCCGCCCTCGCCATGTCGACCTCGTCCATTCTCGTCGTTCTCAATTCCCTGCGGCTCAATGGCCGGCGTTCCCGGCCCCGGCCGATCGAATACGCGACGAGCAAGATTCGCGACGTCGGTACGTCGACGGCGACGGGAATTGCTCAAACACAGCGGGCGGCCCAATGACGATCCTGCTTTATCTTATTCCCACGGCCTTGGTGATGGGCGGCCTCGCCCTGACGGGATTTCTCTGGGCGCTGAAATCGGGCCAGTTCGATGATCTCGATGGCGCCGCGCAACGCATCCTCTTCGACGATCCAGAGGACAATCCGCCAAAAAAATGAACGAGTCAGCGCGGCTTGGTCGCTTTCAGCGGTAGGTCGGTGCGATAGAGGGCGCGACGGATCGAGAACGACGACTGGATATCCTTGACGCCGTCGATCCGCATCAGGGTGCCGGTGATGAAGTGCTCATAGCCGGCGATATCCGGCGTGATCACCCGCAAAAGATAGTCGTGCGCGCCGGTCACGACGTGACATTCCATCACCTCCGGATGATGCTTGATCTCCGCTTCGAAGGCCTCGAAATGCGCCTCCGTCTTGCGCTCCAGCTGCACGAAGATGAAGACGTTCACCGAATAGCCGAGCTTCTCCGCATCCAGCAGCGTTGCATACTGGCGAATGACCCCTTCGTCCTCGAGGATCTTGATTCGGCGCTGGCAGGGTGTGGCCGATAAGCCGACCTTTTCCGCCAGATCGACCACCCGGATTCGCGCATCGGCTTGCAGCTCCCGCAGGATCTTCAAATCGATGTCATCGAGCTTCATTGCCGCTCCCTTCCAAATCTGCCGGCGATTTTAGGGGAAATCCCTAACGCCTGGCAAATCCTGCCCCGCCTTTGGTGAATAATCCTGCCCCATCTCCAGTAGGATTCGTCCTGCAACGAAAAGTCATGCAAGACGGGGAGTTGAAGCATGAATGCACCGGTTATCACACCGCGGGTCGCCTCGCCAGAAAGCGAGCTTTATGCCGACTATCGGCTGGACGATCGCTATCAGCGCAGCGAAGGCAAGGTGCTGCTCTCCGGCATCCAGGCCCTGGTGCGCCTGCCGCTCGACCAGGCCCGGCTCGATCGCCAGAACGGCCTGAAAACCGCCGGCTTCATCTCCGGATATCGCGGTTCCCCGCTCGGCGGCTATGACCAGGAATTGTGGCGCCAGCAGAAACTGCTGGACGAAGCCGGCATCCGCTTTCAGCCCGGCATCAACGAAGATCTCGGCGCCACCATGGTATGGGGCAGCCAGCAGATCGACAGCTTTCCGGGCCAAAAGGTCGATGGCGTCTTCGGTCTGTGGTATGGCAAAGGCCCGGGGCTCGATCGCTCGGCCGACGCCCTGCGTCATGCCAATGCCTATGGCACCGGCGCGCGCGGCGGCGTATTGGCCTGTGTCGGCGATGACCACGCGGCCCAGTCTTCGGTCTTTCCCCATCAGACCGACCAGATCTTTGAAGCCTTGATGATCCCCTGCCTGTCGCCGGCCAGCGTTGCCGATTACCTGACCCTGGGCCTCGCCGGCTATGCGATGTCGCGCTTCTCCGGCCTTTGGATCGGCTTCAAGACGGTGAGCGAACTCGCCGAAAGCGGCCAGTCACTCATGCTACCTCCGGCACCGCATTTCATCCGACCGAGCGATATCGAGATTCCGCCTCATGGCTTCAATGCCGACCCCTCCCTCGCCTGGCCGCAGCAGCGCGCCGAATTCGAGCGTCGCGTCGTCGAGGAGCGCCTGCCCGCTGCCCAGGCCTTCGCCCGCGCCAATCACCTCGACCGCGTCGTCTTTGGCGCGCAGCGCCCGCGACTTGGTCTTGTCACTGTCGGCAAGGCCCATCTCGATACGTTGCATGCGCTGAAGGAAATGGGTATCGACGAGGCCGAGGCCAGCCGCCTCGGCCTTGCCGTTTATAAGCTCGGGCTGGTCTGGCCGGTGGAACCGCAGGCGTTGCACGCCTTTGCGCGGAGCCTCACCGGATTAATGGTGATCGAAGAAAAGCGCAGCTTCGCCGAGCGGCAGATCAAGGAACTGCTCTACCATCTTCCGGCTGACCAACGGCCGGACGTCGTCGGCAAGACGCTGGTCAATGGCGCACCGCTGCTGCCGGCCAATCTTGAACTCTCGCCCCGCCAGGTCGTGCAGGGCATCGCCCGCTTCCTGCAGCAGCAGGGCATCGCGCATCCCGCGATCGACCGCACGCTCAATCGCCCGGAAGAGAAGCTGGCGCCCGAACCTGGCGTTCTTACCCGAAAACCCTTTTTCTGCTCCGGCTGTCCCCACAACACCTCGACCAAAGTACCGGATGGCAGCTATGCCACCGCCGGCATCGGCTGTCACATCATGGCGATGGGCGACGCGCGGCATACGCAGAACTGGTGTCATATGGGCGGCGAAGGCGTGCAATGGGCCGGCCTTGCGCCTTTCACCGATATGCGGCACCTCTTCGCCAATATGGGCGACGGCACCTATCAGCATTCGGGCATCCTGGCGATCCGCCAAGCGGTCGCCGCCCGCTCGAACATCACTTTCAAACTGCTCTACAATGATGCGGTTGCAATGACGGGGGGCCAGATGCCGGATGGCCATCCTTCGGTTTTCCAGGTCGCTGCACAGGTCGCCGCCGAAGGGGTAAGTGGGTTGGTGGTTGTTTCCGACGACCCCGACCGCTATCACGGCCAGGGAACGTTCCCGGCGATCGCGAAGATCTATCACCGCAGCGAGATGGACCGCCTGCAACTGGAGCTGCGCGAGACCAAGGGCGTCACGATCCTGCTCTATG
>DATLJB010000042.1:0-20832 GCA_035539075.1 Terriglobia bacterium | reverse complement strand
CGCAATCTTCAACCGTAACTCGAGCCATTCCTCACACTCTCTCTAAAACTGGGCGCAATCGCATGCGGCTACTATATTTTTTGCGTTTCGACAAGGCAAGCTTATAGCGCCAGGAAAATTCATCATTTGCCATGCATGGATCGCATAATATGGCAAAAAATGGCGGATTTCTGCCAATTCCAAGCCAAACCGGCCTATTCGGTCATACGCCTGGTCACTTGATCCGTCGGCAGTTCCGCGATCAGTTCCACGACCGTCCGGCCGGAAACCGGATGGCGCCAGTCAGGGGCGATCTCCTGCAACGGCAGCAGAACGAAGCCCCGTTCACCCATTCGGGGATGAGGCAGAACCGGCGGCCCTGCCGCCTCCGGGCGGCATTCGCCGCGATGGTCCAGCAGGTCGAGGTCGACGACCCGGGGAGCGTTGGCGACGGTGCGGACACGGCCGAACTCGGCTTCGACGCGGTGCAGTTTGGCCAAGAGCGCCGCGGCGTCATCCTCGCCGCGAACCGCCACGACGGCATTCACGTACCACGGCTGGTCGGCGAGAGGGACAGGCGCGGATTCGTACCAGGATGAGCGGGAGACAATCTCCAGCCCGGCAGCCTTCAGCGCGCCGATCACCGCCGAGAGCGTCTGACGCGGCGAGCCATATTGCGGATGCTGCAGGTTGGCTCCCAGGCCGATATAGCTGAGGCCGGCGGTCTTCCCATGCTGAATCATGATGCAATCACACTGAACTGATGACGGATTTGCGGGAAGTCCATTGAACGAAGCCGATCATCCCATTATTTAGGTTTTTGCGCCGACAAGAACCGATTTGCAAGGCGCGCTCACTTCCAGCTATTTGCATTAAAACATAGAACAGGCCGGGGGCTATTCATGGTTACACGCTTTTATCCGCAGGAACGGGTTGCGCTCTTTATCGATGGCGCCAACCTCCATGCCGCGGCAAGAGCGCTCGGCTTCGACATCGATTACAAGCGGTTGTTGCGCTATTTCCAGGACCAGTGCCATCTCATCCGCGCCTTCTACTACACTGCCCTCGTCGAGGATCAGGAATATTCGCCATTGCGGCCGCTGGTCGATTGGCTGGATTACAACGGCTTCACCATGGTCACCAAGCCGACCAAGGAATTCACCGATGCCACCGGCCGGCGCAAGATCAAGGGCAACATGGACATCGAGCTGGCGATCGACGTGATGGAGATGGCGGCCCATCTCAACCATATCGTCCTGTTTTCCGGCGATGGCGATTTCCGCCGCCTGGTCGAAGCAGTGCAGCGCCGCGGCTTGCGCGTTTCCATTGTCAGCACCGTCCGGTCCTCGCCACCGATGGTGGCGGATGAGCTGCGCCGCCAGGCGGACCATTTCATCGACCTCGACGATATTGCCCCGATGGTTTCGCGTCAAAATGCCCGACCGAACAGCGCCTCGCCCGCGAGCAACGGCGACCATCAAATCGACCCTCACTCCTGAGCATCCTTGGGGTCGAGTTTCATTCAATGGCCAATGCAGACACCTCCCAGCCGGATCATGATTGCCGCCTTTGTCCGCGCCTGGCGCAGTTCCGCGATGACAACCGCGCGGCGCATGGCGACTGGCACAACGCGCCGGTGCCCAATTTCGGCGATGCCACGGCAGAGCTTCTGATCGTCGGCCTTGCCCCCGGCCTGCAGGGCGCCAATCGGACCGGGCGTCCCTTCACCGGCGATTATGCCGGCGATCTCCTGTATCAGACCTTGCTTGAAGCGGGCCTCGCCAGCGGCACTTATGAGCGGCGGCCGGATGACGGCCTGAGCTTGCGACATTGCCGCATCATCAATGCCGTGCGCTGCGTGCCGCCGCAGAACAAGCCGACGCCGGCGGAGATCAGGACCTGCAACCGCTTCCTGCTGCGTGACATGACGGGCATGCCGCGCTTGCGTTCGGTTCTCGCCCTGGGTTCGATCGCGCATGATGCCGTGCTAATGGCGGGCGGCCACAGGAAATCCGGCTATCGCTTCGCACATGGGGCGCAGCATGACCTGCCCGGCGGCATCACACTCACCGACAGTTATCATTGCTCGCGCTACAATACGAATACCAACCGGCTGACGCCGGAGATGTTCAGGCATGCCGTCGCGCTGGCCAAGCAAGCAGCCTTTCGGCACTGAGGTTTTAGAACCAGGCTTTAGAACCGGGGCTTTCGCCGCCGCGAACGGATGAAGCGGCCTATTGGTCGCGGCCGCCGCTGCGCAGCACGCGGGACTGCTCGCGCTTCCAGTCGCGCTCCTTTTCCGCCGCGCGCTTATCGACCTTCTTCTTGCCTTTGGCGAGGCCGAGTTCCACTTTTGCCCGGCCGCGCTCATTGAAGTAGATCGAGATCGGCACCAGGGTGATGCCGTCACGCTGGGTCTGGCCGATCAGCCGCGCAACCTCGCGCCGCTTCAACAGCAGCTTGCGCGGCCGGCGAGGCTCATGATTGAACCGGTTCGCCGCTTCATATTCGGGGAAATAGGCATTGAACAGCCAGATCTCCCCGTCCCGTTCCGCGGCGAAGGCCTCGTTGATGCTGGCCCGCCCAAGACGCAGAGTCTTGACCTCGGACCCGACCAGGACGATGCCCGCCTCAATCGTGCTTTCGATATGGTAGTCGAAACGCGCGCGCCGGTTCTGCGCCGCAAAGCGTTGTTTTGAAAGATCGCGCGCCATTGATGTGCCCAAACTTACCTTGGGCCAGCAAATCGACCCGACTAGTTTAATAATCCGGCCGATTTCAGTGCGGACTGCACCTTGGCCTTGGAAGCGTCGCTGATTTCTACCATCGGCAGGCGCAATTCGCCAGACGCCAATCCCAGCAGTTCCGCCGCATATTTCACCGGGCCGGGGCTGGTTTCGCAGAACATCGCCTCATGCAGCGGCGTCAGACGCTCGTTGATCGCCATGGCGGTCTTGAGGTCACCCTGGCGCCAGGCCGCCTGCAACTGCGCCGTCAGGGCCGGCGCCACGTTCGAGGTAACGGAGATGCAGCCATGGCCGCCCTGGATCAGGAAGGGCAATGCGGTCGCATCCTCGCCGGAGAGCTGGCGGAAGGCGGCGCCGCTGGCCAGGCGCTGCAAGGCCGGCCGCGCCAGATCGGCGGTGGCGTCCTTCACGCCAACGATGCGCGGCAGCTTGGAAAGCCGCGCCATGGTTTCGATCGACATATTGGCGACCGTGCGCCCCGGCACGTTGTAGATGATGATCGGGATATCGGTAGCGTCATGCACGGCCTTGAAGTGCTGGTACTGCCCTTCCTGGGTCGGCTTGTTGTAATAGGGCACGATCACCAGGGCGGCATCGGCGCCGGCCTTCTGAGCATGCAGGGTGAGGTCGATCGCCTCAGCCGTGGAATTGGAGCCGGTGCCGGCGATTACCGGGACACGCCTGGCCACCGTCTCGATGCAGAGCTCGACCACCCGCTTGTGTTCTTCATGGCTGAGCGTCGGGGATTCGCCCGTCGTTCCCACCGGCACGACGCCGTCGATGCCGGATTTGATCTGCCATTCCACGAATTTCTGGAAACCCGCTTCATCGAGGTTGCCGTTGCGGAAGGGCGTGATCAACGCCGTAATCGAACCCTTGAACTCAGTCATTTCGGATATTCCTCGTGATTGACGCGACCGCCAGTTGGATCTGAAGCCCTGCGAAGGTGCCGGAACATAGCCGCGACAGGGCGATCGGGCAAGCGAAACGATGGGCTTCACCCGGCGAATCGCCGGCCCCACCTCTTCTTAACCAATCTCCGCTAATGTGATGCCCGTCATCCGCTTAGCAAGGAAGATTGTCGCAAAGAATTAACCATTTTAGAATGCCGCCAGAATCGAATGAGGTTTCCAGTGCGACGGGCTCTAGCACTCTCCGTTTTCCTCCTGGCTGGCGTCGCCGGCCCGGCCTTCTTTCAACCGGCTCTGGCACAATCCACTGTCTCCCCACCACCGACCACCCTGTTGCCTGCGACGCTCAGCAACAAGGACAAGGACATCTATCTGCGTGCCTTTGCGCTGATCGACAAGGATAAGTGGAACGACGCCCGCGCCTTGGCCGCCAAGGCCAGCAATCCGCTGCCCGAAAAAGTCATCCAGTGGCTGGACCTGATCCGACCGGGTCCCGGCCGCGATTTTCAGGAGATGACCCGCTTCCTGCGCGAAAATCCGGACTGGCCGTTGCGTGAAACGCTGTTCTCGCAAGCCGAGCGGGCAATGCCGGAAGATTATCCCGCCGACAGCGTCATTGGCTGGTTCAAAGGCAGGGAACCGAACACGGTCGACGGCGCGATCAAGCTTGCCAATGCGCTCACCGCCAAAAACCAAGCGACACAGGTGTCGCGTCTCGTCCGCGACACTTGGATCGATATGGATTTCTCCGCCGACCAGGAAGCGACTTTCCTGCGGCTTTTCGGCTCCCTGCTGCAGCCGACCGACAATGAAGCGCGCCTTGACCGGCTGCTTTGGGACGGCAATCCGGAACAGTCCGGCCGCATGCTGGCGCGGGTCGACGCGCCGCACCGGGCACTGGCGCAGGCCCGCCTCGCGCTGGAGAGCCAGGCATCGAATGCCGCCGCCCTGCTCTCTCAGGTGCCGCCCGCTTTGCGCAAGGATGCCGGCCTCATTTACGACCAGGCCCGCTGGCTGCGCCTGACGGGAGACGTGGACAAGGCGGCGGCACTGCTGGACCCGGCACCGGAACATGTCTTGCGCCCGGAGAAGATGTGGGCGGAGTTGAAACGCGCCGCGCGGCTGTCCCTGGACAAGGGTGAGATCTCCGTCGCCTATCGCCTCGCCGCCCATCATGGGGCCTCGGCTGGCGACGCCTTCGTCGAAGGCGAATGGCTGGCGGGTTGGATTTCTCTGCGCTTCCTGCAGGACCCCGCCACGGCCAGCCGGCACTTCACAGCCCTCTACAAGGGATCGAAATCCGCAGTGACGCAAGCCAGCGCCGCCTACTGGGCAGGGCGCGCCGCCGAACAGGCGGGCGACAAGGTCAAGGCGCGCGATTGGTATCGGCTGTCGACGAAAGCCGCCACCACCTTCGACAGTCTGCTCGCCGCCGATCGCCTGAACGAGAAGGATACCTGGGAGCTGCGCGATACGCCGCAGCCCCTGCCCAGCGAGAAAGCTGCCTTTGAACGCCAGGAATTGGTCAAAGTCGTGCGGCTGCTGGATATCCTTGATGAGAATGACCGAACCAGACCGTTCATTTTCAAATTGCGGGACATGGCGACCAAGCCCAGCGAATATTCCCTGACCGCGCAATTGGCAATTGATGTCGATCGCGACGACCTCGCTGTCTTCGTCGCCAAGCAGGCGCGGCAAGCTGGAACCGAGATGATCCAATATCTCTATCCGATGCCGATGGTGCCGAAGACGAAAATACCGGAACCGGCGCTGGTGCTTGGCGTCATTCGCCAGGAGAGCGCCTTTCTCACCTCCGCGGCAAGTCCGGCCGGGGCACTCGGCCTGATGCAACTGATGCCGGCAACCGCCAAGCAGATGGCGAAGGAAGCTGGCGTGAAATACAACGAGAAGGCGCTCACCAAGGATGCCCAGTACAATATTCAGCTGGGCAGCACTTATCTCGAAAAGCTGATCGACCGGTTTGACGGCTCCTACATCCTGGCGGCGGCGGCTTATAACGCCGGGCCGAGCCGGGCCGCCGACTGGATCGACACCTATGGCGATCCGCGCCTGTCGCATACCGACGCGGTGGACTGGGTTGAAAGCATTCCATTCGATGAAACGCGTAATTATGTGCAGCGGGTCATGGAAAATGTGGAAATATACCGGGCGCGACTGAACAAGGGCGTGATCCCTCTGACGCTCGAAAAAGACCTCCGACGGGTACAATTGCCATGACACGATCCGGCTCCCTGGCCATCACTATCGATGACATCACTGCCGCTGCCGAACGCTTGCGCGGCGAGGCGGTGCGAACGCCTTTGTTGCGCAGCCGTGATCTGGAAGCGGTCACCGGTGCAAAGACGGCCTTCATCAAGCCGGAGGTTTTGCAGCGCACGGGTTCGTTCAAATTCCGCGGGGCTTATAACAAGCTCGCAGCAGCCAAAGCCGCTGATGCGGGCCTGCGCAATGTCGTGGCCTTCTCGTCCGGCAATCACGCCCAGGGCGTCGCCGCCGCAGCGGCCATTCTCGGCCTGGCCGCCACCATCGTCATGCCGAAAGATGCGCCGCAGGCCAAGATCGGCAATACGCGACGCCTGGGTGCCGATGTCGTGCTTTATGACCGCTGGAAGGAATCCCGCGAAGAGATCGCGGCCGATCTCGCCAAGCGTCACGCGGCATTGATCGTGCCGCCCTATGATGACCCCTATGTCATGGCGGGACAGGGAACGATCGCCCTGGAGATCGCCGCCGACCTGCAAGCGCAGAATCTGGAGCCGGACGTCCTGCTGGTTCCCTGCAGCGGCGGCGGCCTGGCGGCCGGCGTTGCCGTGGCCTTACGGCATCATTTCCCGCGCGTCGCCATCTATGCGGTGGAACCTGTTGGCTTCGATGATCTGGCGCGGTCGCTTGCCGCCGGTCATCAGGTTGCCAATACCGAGGGGCCTGTTTCGATCTGCGATGCCCTCATGGCGAAGCAGCCGGGCAGGCTGACGTTTCCCATTCATCAGCAACTGCTTGCAGGCTCACTTGCCATAACCGACGAGGCAGCCTTGGCGGCAATGGCTTTCGCTTTCGACCGCTTGAAGCTGGTGATGGAACCGGGCGGCGCGTTGGCCCTGGGGGCAGCTCTGCGCGGGCCGCTCGATCTCAAGCAAAAGACCGTTGTCGTGATCTGTTCGGGTGGCAATGTCGATGCGGCGATGATGCAGCGGGCTTTGGCCCAAGGCCACGGCCTTCAGTAAGATCGGTCGGCGCCTCGTCGAAGCCGCCGGCAGCAGCTTTCGCCCAAGACCTCAGCCCTGTGAGCAGAACCCTGTAACCAGGCGGTTTCCCGGTGCAGTAGGAAACGCGCGCCGCGACGTAATCGGGAGATCAGCTCAGCCGGCTGCCTGCAGGGGCGCGGCATCGCTCTCTTCATCCGGCGATCCCTTGTCCGTCTCTGCCTGGCCCTTATCCGCTTTGGCAGCTTCGGCGGCTTTCTTGTCGGATAGCTCGGACGCAGGCTCTGAAGCCTGTGGTTCTGCCGGTTCGGTCGTTTCTGCTGTTGCCGCAGGCGCGGCTGCCGGCTTGTCCAACCGCTTGCAGGCCCCCTCCAGGAAGGCGCCCTGGGCGATCGCCAGGGCCTTGTGCAGGACATCGCCGACAACATGTGCGGTCCGCTCCAGGGAGACGGTATCCGCGTGGATCTGTCCGACCAGCTTGCCGAACACCTGGACCGCTTCGGCCTTCAGGCTGCCGGTCACGGAGGCGCCCTCGCCAATCACGATATTGCGGCTTTGGATATCGCCATTGACGACGCCGTCGATCTGGATATCGCCGCTGCATTCGAGATCGCCCGTGATCCGCAAATCAGCGCTGATGATCGACGGCACGCTGGCGCGGCTGGCCGTGCCACGCGCCTGGTCGCTCGTCGACGCGTTACGCTGTGCCCTGTCAGCCTTTAAAAACATAGCGACCTGCCTTTAGAAAACCCATCGGATCGAGCGGCTTGCTGTCATAGCGAACTTCGTAATGCACATGCGGACCGGAGCTGCGGCCGGTCGTCCCCAGAAGCCCGAGGATATCACGATAATCCACGGTCTGTCCCTTCTTCACGGCGACAGAGTCGAGATGTGCGTAAAACGTGTGAACGCCGAAACCGTGATCGATTTCGACCACCTGCCCATAACCCGTCTGCCAGCCGGCAAAAATCACCGTACCCGGCGCGGTGGCCAAGACTTCTGATCGCAAGGCACCGACCATGTCGACACCTTCATGAACCGCATTCTCGCCATTGATCGGATCGACCCGCTCACCATAGCCGCTGGAAATATAATAATGATCGACCGGCGCGGTCAGCGGCAGCGAACGGAGGATCACCTGCAGCTTCTCCCAACGCCCGACCTCGCCATCCAGCGTCGCAACGCTGATCATGAGCTTCTGCTCGTTCACATCGTTGGCGGTCGAGGGTGCTGGAATGAAAGGACCACCCTGGCCGCTGCTGCTGTCATCGGCGTTGCGCAGAAGCTTGTCGACGTTAAGCCCCGTCATCTCGATGGTCTTCTCCATCTCGGCCATATTGCTGCGCGTCCGCTCGGCCAGGCTGGCGACGAATTCAGCCTGGTTCTCCTGCAGCGAGGCGAGGCGCTCCTTCAAGCCTGAAATCGATTGCGAAAGGTCTGCGCGAGTCGACTGCAAGGCCGCTCGCTGCGCCACCAAGGTCGCCAGGGCACGCTCATTCTGTTCCGCCCGGCGTGCAAGATCGGCCTTGTCCCTGCCAGCCGTGTCGACCGTTGTCTGCAGCGCTGCGATCTGGTTATCCAAGGTGCCGATCTGCGCCAGGTCATCATCGTGCTTGCTCTGCAGGCCTGCCAATTGCTGACGGACCGATTGCAGTTCTGCGGTCAGCGAACGATTTTCCATGTCCCGGCTGGCCAACCGCCGGGTCAGATCAGCCTTATCCTTCTGCAGATCTTCCGTGACATGGCGCAGGCTGCTGACGGTTTCGCTGAGGTTGATGACTTGTTCGTGCAGCGACTGGTTACGCGCGGCGATACGCTGCAGATCATTGTCGAAGCTGCGGAGCTTCTGCTGCAGCGAAACGCGCAGTGCCCGGCGCGCATCGCCCTCATCATCCTCGCGCAGATCCGCTGCGCTGGGCGCGACGATCGCCATGGCTGAGAGGCTCATCTGCCCGTCATCCGCATCGGTTGAATTTCGCAAGCCGAGCAGATGCGCCTGCCCCGGCGCCACGTTGCTCGTGCTGTCGCGGAATTGCCGGAAGTAATTATCGACCTCGGCGAGAAGGCCGGTATAGGCCTGATCGGATTGACGAAGCGCGAGGTCCTGGCCATGGACGGAAATCTGATTGGTGGCGAGGCTCACCGACATCGCCAGGCCGCCGGTACTCAAGGCTGCCAGGATGGTCGCGCCCAGCATCTGGCTGCGGCTGGACAGACGCAGATAACTGATCCGACCGTTGCAGCGAACAATCACCTCGCGGGGCGCAAAACATGCGTCCAGTCGACTGCGCAGGCGCTGCTTCAAGGTCGTGATCAAACTGGTGTCCCCGGTCGCCGAAAAAATCTGTCGCCGAATTACTACGGCAGTTCTTCAACGATATGATGAGACATACCCATGCTGTGCTGAGTACGCCATCACGCTGTCACTTTTAGACCAAGCCCCCTTGGCCGCCCTGTCGACCCGCCCCATTGAAAACGACCCCTATCGCTTCCATGAACGCGCCATCGCCATTTCTTTGGGCAGTTACCTTAGGGGGCGACCTCCGAGGTGGCAAGCAGAAATTGCCCGCCGCGCTCCGGCGCCACGAGTCGTCACAATCGTTTCGCCGGTTTTCCACAGGCGGAAGAAAACGGCCTACCGGCAAAGCCGATAGGCCGCGATCTAAAAACCAACCAAGTGATTGCGTCAGAAGCGGAAATGGCTTTCCACATATTCGATGACGGAAGCGACGCACTCGTCGACCGAAAGCAGCTGCGTGTCGACCACCAGATTGGGTGCCTCGGGCGGTTCATAAGGAGCGGAAATGCCGGTAAATTCCGGAATCTCGCCCTTGCGCGCGCGCAGATAGAGGCCCTTGGGATCGCGCGATTCACAAGCCGCCAGGTCGGCCTTGATATAAATCTCATGGAACGACTCATGCGCCGCCGCACGGGCTCGCTGCCGGTCCGAGCGATAGGGCGAAATGAACGCGGTAATGGCGATCATACCGGCATCCGCGAACAGGGCCGCGACTTCTCCCACACGGCGAATATTCTCCGCCCGGTCCTCCGGCGCAAAGCCGAGATCGGCGCTGAGGCCATAGCGGATATTGTCACCATCGAGCACATAGACCTGCAGACCGCGGCGGAACAGCTCGCGCTCGACCGCCATGGCGATGGTCGACTTGCCGGCGCCGGACAGGCCGGTGAACCAGAGAACGCCGCCGCGATGGCCATTCCGCTGCTGCCGCAGCTCGGTCGTCACCTTGTGCTCGACCTCGGTCAGGTTGCTGGAGCGGCGCGTGACGAGGGCACGTTGGTTCGGATAGCCCTGCATATTGATGATGCCGCCAGCCACCAGATTGATGCCGTCCGTCAACACGAAACGGCCGGTGGCCGGGTTGTCGTCGATGGGATCGAGGGCCAGCATGGCCTGCGAGCGCAGCACGACCTCGGCGATGCCGTTATAGGGCACTTCCTCGCTGGGACTGCTGGATAGCTGCTCGACATCATAGAGCGCCGAAATCTGCTGGATCGTCACCGGGACTTCACGGCTTTGCAGCCGCAAGCGATAGCTCTGCCCGGTACGCAGCGGTGCATGCGAGAGCCAGAACAAGCGGCCGTTGAAGACATTGGTTTCGATCGGCGGCTGCGCTTCGTGGCTGGCGATATCGCCCCGCTCGATGAACAATTGCTCGTCGAGGGTAATGCCGACGGATTCACCGGCCTCGCCCCGCGTCTTGGCCGGGGCCGACCAGGTCTCGATCGAAGCGATGCGGGCGGTCTTGTTGCTGGGCGAGAACAGCAGGCGGTCGCCGACCTGCAGGCTGCCGGTCTGGATGCGCCCGGCGAGGATGCGGCGGTCGTCGAACTTGTAGACGTCCTGAACGGGCAGGCGCAGCGGCAAGGCAGAGAGATCGGCCTTGCTCGCAAGCTCATCGAGCGTCGCCACCAACGTGGCCCCCTGATACCAGGGCATGCGCGCAGAGGGCGTGACGATATTGTCGCCGTCACGAGCGACGATCGGAATGATGGCCGCGGGCGCAAGACCGATCTCGTCCAGATAATGCCGGTAGGTTTGCTCGATTTCGGCAAAGCGCGCCGCCGAGAGGCCGACCAGGTCCATCTTGTTGACGAGCACGACGATCTGGCGGACGCCGAGCAACTGAAGAAGATAGGCATGGGTGCGCGATTGCTGCTGCACGCCCTGGCTGGCATCGATCAGCATGACGGCGGCATCGGCATTGGCCGCCCCGGTCACCATGTTCTTGATGAATTCGCGATGGCCGGGCGCATCGATGATGGTGTAGTCGCGACGCGCCGTCTTGAACCAGATCTGCGACGTATCGATGGTAATGCCCTGGTCGCGTTCCGATTGGAAGGCATCCATCAGGAAGGCCCATTCGAACGGCATGCCGCGCCTTTCGCACATGCCACGAATGGCCTCCAGCTTGCCCTCCGGCAACGATCCGGTGTCATGGAAAAGGCGCCCCACGAGCGTCGACTTGCCATGATCGACATGGCCGACGATGACGATCCGCAGCAGGTCACGCATGGATGTTTTGCTCGTCATTACATGTACCCCGCGGCACGCAGCCGCTCGAACGCGTCTTCAGTTTCCCGGTCCATGGCGCGGCCGGATCGCTCCGATGTTTTTGTGATCTCAAGCTCGGCGATGATTTCGGCCACCGTGCTGGCATTGCTGTCGACGGGTGATGTGATGTCCTGGTCGCCCAGCGAGCGATAACGCTTGCCGTCCTTGGCATAATAGAGATCGACCACGGGAATGTTCTCGCGCTCGATATAGCGCCAGATGTCGAGCTCGGTCCAATGCAGCAGCGGATGGACCCGCAGATGCGCGCCGGCCGGCAGATTGGTGTTGAAATAGTCCCAGAACTCAGGCGGCTGGTCGCGGAAATTCCAACTGCCCTCGCTGCCGCGCGGGCTAAAGACGCGTTCCTTGGCTCGCACGCTTTCTTCGTCGCGCCGGATGCCGGCGATGATGCCGTTGAAATTGTACTTGGCGATGGCGTTCTTCAACCCCAGCGTCTTGCGCGCAGCCGAGCGTGCCGCCGGCGGCAGGCTGGGATCGGTCTCCTCCACCGGCGGGCAGGAATCGGCAATCAGATTGAGGTTCCATTCCTTCACGTAGCGATCGCGGAAGGCATACATTTCGGGGAATTTCTTGCCCGTATCGATATGCATGACCGGAAACGGAACGTGGCCGAAGAAAGCCTTCTTCGCCAGCCAGACCATGACATTGCTGTCCTTGCCGAGCGACCACAACATCGCCAGACGGTCGATCTGATTGAAGGCTTCACGGAGAATGTAAACGCTCTGGGATTCAAGTCGGTCGAGATGGTCCATCGCGGGAGCAATCCTTGAAAATTCGCCCCTCCTCTATCGCAGTTTCTACATACGATCAATGTGGCTAGCTGTGCACTGCCGCATTTCCCCCGGGGCGCATTGCCGATACGCTTTGCTTGCAGAAATCTGTCTGCCGCGCAGAGCGTAAGTAACCGCCCCGACAGGTTAATTATCGTTTGCGGCCCCCGGCCGATGCCATTGATAGCTCGGATTGCCGGTACTCCAGCCCTGCAGGGTCTTGCAACTGTCACAAATGCGGTGATGGGCGCCCTCGCTGGCAAACTTGCGCCGGCAACTGAGGCAATGGCGACGTTTGGGTGTGGCGGACCGATCATTTTTGTTCATGTTTTGTTCTTTATCAGAAATTCGGCTCATTGCCGCCCTCCTTCGATCGCCCTTAAAGACAAACTAGAAATGTTGCTTGCGTGTAGAATTTACGTATTTTACATATTATCTGTCAAGGGTGAAATACGTATGATGCCGCGAAATACGGTTAACGGTTCGTTGCCCGGGTCAAGGGATCCGGCACCGCAACCGATGAAAGCAAGGAGATGCCATGTCGGAAATTTCTGAAGCGGCACGGCGCTTGAAGGAATTGCGCGAACAAGCCGGCCTGACCATGCGGACCGTATCGGACGCATTGGGGTGGAGCTTGACCCGCTATCAGCATTACGAGGACCGCTACAAGCGGCGCTTCCTGCCGTTCGAGTTGGCCCGGGCGCTGGAAGACATCTTCGTTCCCAACGGCGTCGATGCCGGCGCCGTGCTGCAATTGGCCGGCGTCGAGCCGGGGCAGAATGTCGCCAACAAGCGCGAGACAAGCCCGAGCCGCCCATTGACGTTGAACGCCTCATCCGGCCAGCGCGACTTACCGGTGATTGGCGCCGTCAAAGGCGGCAGCGACGGCTTCTACTTCAATGACGGCGAGCCCAAGGAATTTGTCGAGCGCCCCGCCAACCTGAAGGGCGTCTTCAATGCTTTCGCCCTGTATGTCGATGGCGAGAGCATGGAGCCGCGCTACTTTGCCGGCGAGCTGTTGCACGTCAACCCCAACCGGCCGATCACGCGCAGCTGTTTCGTCGCGGTTGAGCTGGCGGACGGGCAAGGCCTGATCAAACAGTTCCTGCGCCGCAGCGACGAGGAGGTCGTGCTGTTTCAGTTCAACCCGCCGCAGGAAATCCGCCTCCCCGCCCGCCAAGTGAAGCGCATCTATCGCATCATCGGCACCGCGGAAGCGCTCTAAAGAATTTGCTCGTCACGCAATTCACCGCGAGGCCAGCGTAAGAACGCGCGTCGCCGCACCGGCTTTTACGCGTGGAGCAGGCGGTGCGCGTAACGTCGCCGTGGCCGGCTATGCCTGTACTTCGACAACCACCCGGCCGCGGATATTGCCCTTCAATATCTCACCGCCCAGGCGCGGCAGGTCCCCGAGCTTCGCCGTTTCGATCGTGTGCTCAAGCTTGTCGAAGGGAAGATCGCGGGTCAGCCGTGCCCAGGCCTCTTCGCGCAAATTCATCGGGCAGAAGACGGAATCGATGCCCAGCAGATTGACGCCGCGAAGCAGGAAGGGGATGACCGTCGTCTCCAGCTTGTTGCCGCCCGCCAGGCCACAGGACGCGACACTGCCCCGCAGTTTGATCTGCGGCAGGATCGCCGCCAGGGTGCTGCCACCGACGGCATCGATCGCCCCGGCCCAGCGCTCGCTGTCGAGCGGCTTGCCGGAAGGCTTGGCGATGCTCTCACGGTCGATGATTTCCGCAGCCCCCAGGCCGCGCAGATAGGCATGCGTTTCCGCCCGCCCGGTCGAACAGGTAACGGCATAGCCGAGCTTCGCCAGGATCGCCGTCGCCACGCTGCCGAGCCCGCCTGCCGCCCCCGTCACCAGGACCGGGCCGCTGGCCGGCGTCACGCCATGCTGCTCGAGGGCAATGACCGCCAGCATGGCGGTAAAGCCCGCGGTGCCGATCGCCATGGACTGCCGCAGCGAAAGCCCTTTCGGCAGATGTACCAGCCAGTCGCCCTTGACCCGTGCCAACTCGGCATAGCCGCCCCATTGCGCCTCGCCCACCCGCCAGCCGGTCAGGATGACGGCATCTCCCGGCTTGAATCCGGCATGGGAGGATTCCACCACCTCACCGGCGAAATCGACGCCCGGTACATGCGGATATTGCCGGACAAGGCGGCCAAGCCCACCAAGGACTAGGCCGTCCTTGTAATTCAGCGTCGAATAGCGGACGCGGACCGTGACATCGCCTGCCGGCAATTGATCTTCGGACAGGTTTTCAATCGCCGCAGAGACCTTGCCATCCGTCTCGCGCAGCAGCAGAGCCTTGAACATGCAGTGATCCTTCTGCGTCTTGTTGTAATTATGCAGAGACCGGCAGCGTCTCGCCAAACCGCACCGGCTCGCCGATCGGCTGATCGAGCAAAGCACCGTCGCGCATGACGATGCGCCCGCGAATGACGGTTGCGATAGGCCAGCCGGTCACCGTCATCCCGTCATAAGGCGTCCAGCCGCATTTGGTTTTCATCCACTCATGCGTGATGGTCCGCTTTGCCTTGAGATCGACGATCGAGAAATCGGCATCATAGCCGATGGCGATGCGGCCTTTGCCGGCGATGTTGAAGATGCGCGCTGGGCCGGCGCTGGTGAGGTCGACAAGCCGCGACAGCGTCAGCCGTCCCTCGTTCATGTGATGCATGAGCAACGGCAACAGCGTCTGCACGCCCGGCATGCCCGAGGGGCTTTGCGGATAGGGCCGGTCCTTTTCCTCGCGCGTATGCGGCGCGTGATCGGAGCCGATACAATCGACGATGCCAGTTCGCAGCGCCTCCCAGATGCCGGCCTGATGCCTGGCGTCTCGCACCGGCGGGTTCATCTGCGCATAGCTGCCGAGACGGTCATAGCAGTCCGGCGCCACCAGGGTCAGGTGATGAGGCAGCACTTCGACGGTGGCGATATCCTTGTTCTGTGCCAGAATCGGCATTTCATCCGCCGTCGAGACATGCAGCACATGCACGCGGCGCCCGGCCCGCCGGGCGATCTTCAAAAGCCGCGTCGTCGCCCGCACCGCCGTTTCCACGTCTCGCCAATTGGGATGCTCGCGCGGATGCGCACCGTCACGCACCAAAGCGAGGCGCTCGCGCAAGCGCGGCTCGTCCTCGGCATGGATGGCGACACGCCGGCGGCCGCGCCGCAGCACGTGTTCCAGGGTATCGTCATCGGCCACCAGCAGGCTGCCGGTCGACGAACCCATGAATATCTTGACGCCGGCGCAGCCGGGTAGCAGTTCCAGCTGATCGAGCTGGTCGGCGTTCTCGTCCGATGCGCCCATGAAAAAGGCATGGTCGACCCAGGCACGGCCCTTGGCCGCCGTCAGCTTGGCCTTGATATCCGCCGCTGTCAGCGTATTCGGGCTGGTATTCGGCATTTCGAAAACGGCGGTGATGCCGCCGACCGCTGCTCCGGCCGTCCCGCTTTCCAGATCTTCCTTATGGGTCAGACCGGGTTCGCGGAAATGCACCTGGGTGTCGATGGCGCCGGGCAGAACGGTCAGGCCGGCAGCCGGTAGAACGGTGGCCGCTTGATCGGCGGAAAAACGGCCGATGCCGGCGATCCGGCCGGTGCGTATGCCGATATCCACCTCTTCCAAGCCGTTCGGGGTGAAAACGTGACCATTCTGAATGACAAGATCGAATTTATCGGCCATGCGGGGGGCCCATCCAAGGAAGCGATCCCGCATCTGTATCGCCTTTGCGAGGGGTCTGGCAACCGGCGAGGCTGTGCGCTTGCACCAACGTTGCGGGCCTCATCCAGGCCCCGGGTTTTAATCCCCTGGATTACTTGACATTTCCGCCCCCCGGTTTACCTGGCCGGCAACTGAAACGATGACGTCCGCAGGGTTTTACGATATACTCCTTGCCTCTCAGCGGGAGGATGCTGGCGCCGTGATGATCGGTATTAATGAAATGCGCGTGAGGCTCGAGGAACTGCGCAGCGAGCACCGCGACTTGGATGACGTCATCCGGCAACTGACTGAAACCTCTCCCTTCAATCAATTGCAGATCCAGCGGCTGAAGAAGCGGAAGCTTCTGCTGAAGGATCAGATCATCCAGCTCGAAAGCAAATTGCTGCCCGACATTATCGCCTGATCAGCCCGCTTCCGGGTGTGCGGCGAGCGACAATCCGGCGGGGTGCGATTGCGGGCCGGGCGGTCATGCCGCCTTTGGACGTAATGGCGCTTGCGACAGGTCAGGCGGTCACGATGCGTCGGGAAGCGTTGCACCGGGCAGCACATCCGGCGCTGCTTCATCGATCTCGACTGGCCCGGAATCAAAAGCCGCCGCCAGCATCGATGACTGGGCCTTCTTTTCGTAATGGCGGCGCTTCACTTTATACATATTGGCATCGGCGGCGGTAATCGCTGTCTCCGCGCTCTGCTGGGCGAGAAACTGGTGAATGCCGACTGCACAGGACAGCGTCAGCTGCTCATCCTGCCAGGTGAAGGGGCTGCGGTCGATGATGCGGACCAGCGCGCTGGCCTTTTCCTGCGCCTGGCGTTCGTCCGCCTGGGCAAGGATGACGCCGAACTCGTCGCCCCCCAGGCGCCCCACAACATCGGTATCGCGGACGTTTTCGACCAGCAACCGGGCGAAATGCGCCAAGGCCGCGTCACCCGCGGCATGACCGTAGCGGTCGTTGATCTCCTTCATGCCGTTTACGTCGAAATAAAGCACGCTGCCCGTCGAATTATAGCGCTCGGCATAAGAGATCATCCGAGTCAGCTCTCGGACGAAGGCGCGCCGATTGGAGATCGGCAGCATCGCATCCTCGTCGGCAAGCTGCTCCAGGTGAACGATACGCTTGCGCGTCTGGTCAAGCTCGTCGCGCAGATTGCTGACCTCGTCGAGCAGCGTCTGCAGGGCAAGCCGCACATTGGGCGATAACTCGCCTTCACTGAGGCCAAGGAACGCGACGCGATCCGCCGGCGCTGCGGCAGCGGCCTCCGCGACGTTGACGTTGCTCGCCTTGTTGGCTTTGCCGACTCCCGTTGCCGGCCGCGCAGCAGCGGTCCGCGTCGTCGCAGGCGTCGTCCGGCTGCGGACTTTCATCGGCATTTCTCGGCAAATGACGGCATCGTCTACCAGCTCCCACCGGTGGCATTCGGCCGAGCCCCCAAAGCCTGCCAAACGCAGCAACTGATACGGCAACCCCAGGGTTAGTCCTAGAGTTTTGCGTAAAGTCACAATGTCATGTATTGGTTAAATCGCCGTTACTCCGGCACGATATTGATGGATAGTCGGTGCAGCCGGAGGCGGAAAATAAGGCCACCGCAGGCAAAAGCATTCGTCGATACCGATCAACTGACCGATGCGCCTTGCCAGCGGGCGGACCGCCCCTATAATGCGCGCGCATTCAGCCGCCAACGGGATAGGTTCAGGATTATGATCTCCGCTCAGCCCTTGATCAGTGTCATCATGGGCAGCCAGTCGGACTGGCAGACCATGCAGCATGCCGTCGACATCCTGAACGATTTTAATGTTCCTCACGAAGTGAGAATTGTTTCGGCGCACCGTACACCTCAACGTATGATCGAGTATGCGCAGACCGCACGCGGCCGGGGGCTGAAAGTCATTATTGCAGGCGCCGGCGGTGCCGCCCATTTGCCGGGCATGGTAGCCGCGATAACGGATTTGCCGGTACTCGGCGTGCCTGTTGAGTCGGCTGCTTTGAAAGGGCAGGACAGCTTACTGTCGATTGTGCAGATGCCCGGCGGCATCCCCGTCGGTACCCTGGCAATCGGCAAGCCGGGTGCCGTCAACGCAGGTCTGCTCGCGGTTTCGATTTTATCTCTGTCAGATCCGGATTTGGCGCAAAAACTGGCGGAGTTTCGACGCAAACAGACTGAGGCGGTCGCTCTTGAGCCGAACCGCAACAACTGAATGCCATCCACACCATTGACGCCTATTACTGAGATCGGATTGACATTGAGATGAGTATCGACGAGGGCCAGATCATCCCGCCCGGCAGCACGATCGGCATTCTGGGCGGCGGGCAACTGGGTCGCATGGCGGCGAGCGCGGCCGCACGCTTGGGTTACAAGGTGCATATCTTCTGTCCGGACCAGGATAGCCCCGCTTCCCAGGTCGCCGCGAAGACGACGGTTGCATCCTATGACGACAAGGCTGCGTTGCAGGCTTTTGCCGACAATGTCGACGTGGTCAGTTTCGAGTTCGAGAATATTCCTGCGGCGACGACCAAATTTCTCGCCGCCCTGAAGCCGACACGGCCTTCACCACATGTCCTCTACGTCACGCAGGAGCGTTTGCGCGAGAAGAGCTTCCTGAGTTCGATCAATGTGCCGACCACCGGCTTTCTTGAAGTCGGGCGCGCGGAAGCGCTGCCACAGGCGGTACAGACCTTGGGTCGCCCCTGCATCTTGAAATCGGCCAGTTTCGGTTATGACGGCAAAGGCCAAGTGCGGATCGACGCCGATACCGATCTTGAAGAGGCTTGGCGCAAGATGGGAGCCCAGCTCGGCATCCTTGAAGCCTTCGTCGATTTCGCGAAGGAAATTTCGGTCGTCATCGCCCGCTCGGTCGATGGCAACATGGCGCAATATGTCGCCGTCGAAAACCAACACCGCCATCACATTCTCGATGTGACGATCGCCCCTGCCCGCGTCACACAGGCGATCACCCAGCGTGCCGAGGCGATCGCCCGGCATATCGCCCAGGAGCTGAAGCTGGTCGGACTGCTTGGTGTCGAAATGTTCGTGACCCAGCAGGGCGATGTTCTGGTGAATGAATTGGCGCCACGGCCGCACAATTCCGGCCATTGGACCATGGATGCCTGCATCACCAGCCAGTTCGAACAATTTGTGCGCGCCGTCTGCGGCCTGCCTTTGGGTTCACCGGAGCGGCATTCCGATGCGCAGATGAAGAACCTCATCGGCGACGAGGTCAATCAGTGGCGTGAGATCCTCGCGGAACCCAGCGCCAAACTCCATCTCTATGGCAAGAGCGAGGCCCGGCCGGGTCGCAAGATGGGCCACGTCAATCGGCTGAGCCCGAAAAGCAACGGCTGAAAAAGACGACGGCCAGCTCAATGGGCCGGGCGGCGGCGACCCCGGGTCGCGCGGCCTCGCTTGAACAAATTCTGCGGCTTCGGCAGCCGGTCGGCGATTTCGCGCAAGCGCGAACCTGCCTGGCCGAGGAGCTGCGGTACCCGCATCACATCGGCAATCCGGCGTTCGAGAAAGCTCCAGGTGGCGCTGCAATCCGGCGATTTATCGTTCAGCCAATACATCACCGTGGCGGAATAGACGCCGGCCAGCAGAGCCCGTTTGGTGTAGAAATTGTAATCGGTCGACTTGTCGCCAACCGCATACCAGATGGCATTGACCGTATTGTAGAGCAGCCGGGTAGCGATCCCCGCATTCTGCGGCATCAGCAACAGCGTGCAGCCCGCTCGCACAGCTTCGCGATGGCTGGAATTGGCTTCCAGGCGCGCGCGGATCGCTGCAGCAACGCGCTCACGCGTGCGAAGATGGACATTCTCAGGCCGGGCCATGGCGGCGACCATCTGTTGATCGGCGACCTCATGCCAGAGGATCAGCACATCTTTTGCGCCGCCGGGAAAGGCGTTCAGGATACGCTCGGCCGGAATACCGGTTTCCTGACCGGCCGCCTGCAGCGCGGCCTCGCTCCACCCGTCGAAGGGAACATGATTGAGAATTGCCGTCAGCAAGCGCTGGCGATCCTCATCGCGGTCGTATCCGGACATCATCTTCTCCATCCCTTCAGCGGTCCACGGCCCATAAGCTCGTCCGTCTAATCATCAATGGCGCCTTCTTCGACTTCATCCGCGTCCCGCGCCGCCCGCTGCAGTTCTTCAACAAAGCCCAAGGTCGAAAGATCTGTCATGCGCATGGGATAAAGGATACCGTCCAAATGGTCGCATTCATGCTGTACCACGCGGGCGTGAAATCCGCGCGCTTCCCGGTCGATCGGCTCGCCCTTGGCGTCCAGGCCGCGATAGCGGATATGGGTATAACGCGGCACCAGACCGGCCAATCCCGGCACGGAGAGACAGGCCTCCACCCCGACCGCCGTCGCATCCGTCAGCGGCGTGATTTCCGGATTGATCAGCACGGTCATCGGTACGGCGCCCCGCTCGTCGCCGCCCTCGCGCGCCAGGCGCGCCGCCGGGACGTGAAAAATCACCAAGCGCAGCGGCACATGTACCTGTGGCGCGGCCAGGCCGGCACCGCCAATATCCGCCAAAGTTTCCAGCATATCCTGGATAAGCCTTTGAATTTCATCAGATTTCGGATCTTCCACGGGATCCGCCCGGCGTTTCAGCACGGGATGGCCCATGCGGGCGATTTTCAAGATAGCCATGCGATGTCCTTGCTTCTTGCTGCCAATATGGGTCAGATTCGCCCCGCGCGAAAGGTGCCGGGGTGGGAAAATTCCCCTGAATCAAGCAGCAAGCACCCTTCACAAGGCAAAGTTCCTGTGTTATCCACACCCGTCAACTGGCAGCAATCCCGCTGCCTGACGAGTTTTTGCGTTTTTCAAAAACCCAAACCACCAACCTAGAAAGGCTGTGATCAACCGTGC
>DATLJB010000041.1:0-7637 GCA_035539075.1 Terriglobia bacterium | reverse complement strand
TCGTGGGCCGAGGAGATGAACCAGGGCTCGCGGCTATCGGGCTCGCACATGATGCCCATGTCGATCAGGATGCCCGCCATCGTGTCGTAGAAGGTGTAGTCGCTGAGCTTCCAGTTGCGATAGGTGGTCGGCGCCTCGGCGCTGAAGAAGAGGCCCGACATGCTGTGGTGGCCGGTGAAGCTGTGCGGAATGCCGCGCTTCGCCAGCACCTTGTGCATGCCCTCCTGCATCGACTTGCCATAGGCGGCGATGCGGTCGAGCGCGTCGGTATCCTTGAGGATGGTCAGGGTCGCTTCGGCGGCGGCCAGGCTCATCGCCTGGGCGGTATAGGTGCCGCCATGGGCGACGCCCTTGCCGTATTTGCGCAGGATCTCTTCCTTGCCGCCGATCGCCGAGATCGGATAGCCGTTGGCCACGGCTTTGGCGACGGTGAAGATATCGGCCTCGATGCCGTAGAGCGCCTGGGCGCCGCCCTTGCCCACGCGGAAACCGGTCTTGACCTCATCGACGATCATCAGCACGCCATACTTGGTGCAGAGCTCGCGCACGGCCTTGATGAATTCCGGTTTCGAGGGGATGCCGCAGCAATTGCCGAGGATCGGTTCGATCAGCACGGCGGCGATGGTGTCGTGGTTCTTCTTCAGCACCTCTTCGAGGCGGTTGGCGTCGTTATACGGCACCTGCCAGAAGAGCTGGCGGACGAGCTGGGGAATGCCCTGGCCATAGGTGATGACCTTAGGGTCTTTCGTCTGGTCCTTCATGTCATCGGGATCGGCCGTCCACATGGTGGCGTCGAACAAGCCGTGATAGGAGCCCTCGAAGGTGACGTAATTGTCCTTGCCTGTATAGCCGCGGGCGAGGCGCAGCGCCGCCATCACAGCTTCGGTGCCGGAATTGGAGAAGCGCACCAGCTCGGCCGCCGGCATCATTTCCTTGATCAGCTTGGCGACGGTGACTTCCTTCTCGGTGCCGAGCGCGAAGACGGTGCCGATCGATTGCGCCTCGCGCGCCGCGGCATCGACCTCCGGATGGCAATGGCCGAGAATGGCCGGGCCATAGCCCAGGCGGTAATCGATATATTCGTTGCCATCGATGTCCCAGAGGCGCGCGCCCTTGCCGTGCTTCACGAACACGGTTTCTTCGTCGCCCCAATAACGGAAATTGGAGCTCACCCCGAGCGGCATATGCTTCACCGCCTCCTGGTAATGGGCTCGCGATTTCGTCAGGTTGCGGCGCTGGGTTTTGATCGTTGTCATGATGAAGTGCTCCCGTAGGTCATCCCTAGTTTGCGTCGAATTTTAGCTACTGGCCGGCACCGAGGCGCCGTTAATATTAAATAAGGATATAGTGATGGTACGTAAAAGCCGCGTGACTGTCCAGTTCATTAAATGATCATTTAATATCGCAGGTGCAGCAAAACGAAACGGGTCAATGCGTTATCCCGCGAATCCTGATAGGTTACGCGACGCCTGAATCGGGCTTTAAGAGGGTAGAATGGCCAAAATCGAGGCCGCCAAAGAGCTGCGTCGCAAGCAGCTGATCGATGCGACGATCCGCGCCATCGGCCGTTTCGGCTATGCCAATGCGACCTTGACCCAGGTCGCAAATGAGGCAGGCCTGTCGCCCGGGATCGTCAATTTCTATTTCAAATCAAAGGAACAGCTGCTGGTTGCCACGCTGGAACAGATCGCCGACGAGTACTCGGCGCTGTGGCAGGCGGCGATCGCCAAGGGCAAGGTCTCGCCGGCGGCGGGGCTGGAAGCCATGATCGAGGCCGACTTCCTGCCCTCGGTCTGCAATTTCGAGAAAGTGTCGATCTGGTATGCCTTCTGGGCCGAAGCGCGCAGCAACACCGCCTATCACGACGTGGTGCTGCGCCTGGAGGGCGATTATTTCCAGCAGACGGAAATTCTCTGCAACCGCATCATCGCCGAGGGTGGCTATCAGGAAATCGACGGGCGGGAGATCGCGACCGGCCTCAATGCCATGATCGACGGGCTGTGGTTCGACTGCCTGATCGACCCGAAATCTTTCAATCGGTCCGAGGCCAAGCGCGTCTGCCGCACCTACCTTGCCGCCGTTTTCCCGGCGCATTTCGCCGGCGGCGCTGCACCGGAAGGCGGGCGGCGCCATCGCGGCGAGGCCGAGGCGACCCTCGGCATGGCGCTGGACCAGTCGACCCAGGGCCGCGACGCCCATCGCGCGCGTCTCGCCGCCGCCTTGCGCCGCCGGCTGGAGCCGGTCGGCCCCTTGAAGCGCGAGGTGCTGGCGGCCTCGGTCGGCGTCTCGGTGAAGACATTGGAAAGCTGGCTCGACGGCCGCGGCGAGCCCAGCTCCTGGCAGATGGGGCGCCTCATTCCGGCGACCGATGCGCAGATGTGGTTCGACGTCTATGGTCCGGTGCATGAGGAGGCGCAGCGTCTTTTCGAAGCGCGTCTGGCGCAACAGCACGAACAGGCCTTGCGCGAGCGGGCGGCTTTGCAGGCCTTGCGTGGCAAGGGGCCAGGCAATCCGGGCCCAGCTAATCCGGCAGCGGGCGATCCGGCAGGGGGCGATCCGGGAACGGGCGATCCGGCATCGGACGCCGCCGGCGGTTCCGCGGAACGCGAATGAGCGGCATATCCGTCATGCGTGATCTGGCGACATATCCGGCACCCGAGAGCAGCGGCTTCGTCGACGTTCCGGGCGGGCGTATCTGGTATCGCAGCAATGGCGACCGTCATCTAGACCGCGTGCCGCTGCTGGTCGTGCATGGCGGGCCGGGGATGCAGCATGATTACCTGCTGCCGCTGACGGAACTGGCGGAAGAGCGCCGGGTTATCCTTTACGACCAGCTCGATTGCGGCTGCTCGGAGCGCCCCGGCGATCCCGCCAACTGGACCTTCGAACGCTATCTCGCCGAGATCGAATATCTGCGCCAGGGGCTGGGGCTGGAACGCTGCCATCTTCTCGGCAATTCCTGGGGCGGCAGCCTCGCCGCGGTCTATGCCGGGGCCGGTTCCGGCGGTCTTGCCAGCCTGATCCTCGCCGGTCCGCTGATCGAAACCGATCGCTGGCTGGCCGACAATGCCGCCTATTGCCGGGCGATGCCGGAGCCCCATCGCAGCCTGCTGCTGGGCGCAGCGAAGCTCGACGATGCCGCTTATCTCGCCGCCGTCGACGCCTTCTACCGCCGCCATCTCTGCCGCCTCGATCCCTGGCCTGAGATCGTCCGGCATACCCTCGACAATGCCAATATGGCGGTCTATCAGGCGATGTGGGGACCGGCCGAATTCACCTCGACCGGCACCTTGCGGCATTTCAATGCGACGTCATTGCTGGAGCGGATCTCCGTGCCGACGCTCTTCATCTGCGGTGAATATGACGAGAGCACGCCCGATGCCTGCGCCGACTTCGCGAGCTTCGTGCCGCAGGCCGAGGTGGCGGTGATCGCTGGGGCCTCGCATCTGGCGCCGGTGGAGCAGCCGGATGCCTATATCGCGCGGCTGAGGGCATTTCTCGATCCGATCGGGTGAGTGCCAAATTAGCGGAACTGTCCGAGGCAATGCCGGCCGTCGATCACATCCGCAATGTCACCCTCGGACTTGATCCGAGGGTCCATGGGAGAGCCAGCGCGCAGTGGCTGCCATGGATTGCCGGGTCAAGCCCGGCAATGACAGAAAAAGGAAGCAATCGCTGCGCGCCAGTCACTTCCGCAACTGTCACCCTCGGACTGGATCCGAGGGTCCATGGAAGAAGCCGCGGGGTGAGTGCCAAGGATTGCCGGGTCAAGCCCGGCAATGACAGAAAAAGGAAGCAATCGCTGCGCGCCAAGCGCTTCCGCAACTGTCACCGTCGGACTGGATCCGAGGGTCCATGGAAGAAGCCGCGGGGTGAGTGCCAAGGATTGCCGGGTCAAGCCCGGCAATGACAGAAAAAGGAAGCAATCGCTGCGCGCCAAGCGCTTCCGCAACTGTCACCGTCGGATTTGATCCGAGGGTCCATGGAAGAGGCGGCGCGGTGAGGGTCATGGATTGCCGGGTCAAGCCCGGCAATGACAAGTGAGTTCGGAGATAGAGATTAGCTCGCTCACTCCGCCACCAGATGGCCGCCGCCGAGATCGCGGTAGGTGACATAGCTCGGCTGGTAATCGACCGGGCGGAAGGGGCTCGGCACTTCGCCCTCCAGGCGCTGGCGCACCATGTTGCGGCGGGTGGGATCGGGGATCGGCACGGCGGCGAGCAGTTTCTTCGTATAGGCATGCTGCGGGTTGGAGAGCACCGCCGCGGTCGGTCCGGTCTCGACGATCTGGCCGAGATACATGACAGCGATGCGGTGACTGATCTCCTCTACCACGGCCATGTCATGCGAGATGAAGAGATAAGAGAGGCCGAATTCCGCCTGCAGCTCGCGCAGGAGGTCGAGGATCTGGGCCTGGATCGAGACGTCTAGGGCGGAAACGCTTTCGTCGGCGATGATGACTTTCGGATTAAGGGCGAGCGCCCGGGCGATGCAGATGCGCTGGCGCTGGCCGCCGGAGAATTCATGCGGGAAGCGGGTCGCCTGTTCGGCGGTCAGGCCAACGCGCTGGAAGAGATAGGCAACCCGGTCCTTGAGTGCGCTGCCGCTGGCGGTGCCGTGGATGATCATCGGCTCGGCGACGAGATCGCCCACCGTCATGCGCGGATCGAGCGAGGCGAAGGGGTCCTGGAAGACCATCTGCATCTGCCGGCGCAGGCGCTGCAATTCGCGCCCGCCGAGGCTGGCCACCTCGCGGTTTTCGACGATGACCTGGCCGGTCGAGGGAACTAGGCGCAGAATCGCCTTGGCGGCGGTGGATTTGCCGCAGCCGGATTCACCGACCAGCGCCAGGGTTTCCTGCGGCTTCAGATGGAAGGAGGTTTTCTCGACCGCATGGACGCGCTGCTGGGTCCGGTGCAGCAGGCCGCCCTTGATGTCGAAGCGGACGATGAGATCGCGTACCTCCAGCACCGGCTTGGCGACCGCGCTGCTGGCGGGCAGGGAGGGCGCGCGGGCGCCGGCGCTGAATTTCGGCACGGCATCGAGCAGCGCCTTGGTGTAATCATGCTGCGGCCGTTTGAAGATCGCCTCGACATCGCCTTCTTCGACCATCTTGCCGTGACGCATGACGATGACGCGGTCGGCCATTTCGGCGACGACGCCCATGTCGTGGGTGATCATGATGATGGCGGTGCCGGTCTCGCGGCGCAGATCGGCCATCAGCTCCAGGATCTGCGCCTGGATGGTGACGTCGAGGGCCGTGGTCGGCTCGTCGGCGATCAGCACCTTGGGATTGCAGGACATTGCCATGGCGATCATCACGCGCTGGCGCATGCCGCCCGACATTTCATGCGGATATTGCGTCAGGCGCTTGGCCGCCTCGGGAATGCGCACCGCCTGCAGCGCTTCCACTGCGCGCTTACGGGCCGCCGCATCGCTCAAGCCCAGATGCCGGCGCACGCTCTCGCTCATCTGCGTGCCGATGCTTAAGACCGGATTGAGCGAGGTCATCGGCTCCTGGAAGATCATGGCGATCTCATTGCCGCGAATGTCCTGCATCGCTCCGTCATTGAGCTTGAAGAGATCGCGGCCGCCGAACATCGCCGTGCCACGGGCGATGCGGCCGCCCGGTTTCGGCAGCAGTCCCATCAACGCCAGCGAGCTCACCGATTTGCCGGAGCCGGACTCGCCGGCGATGCACAGCGTCTCGCCCTGACGGAGATCGAAGCTGAGGCCATCCACCACCGTGACCGGCCCACGCGGCGTCGCGAATTGCACGGCGAGGTCCTTCACATCGAGGACCACGTCACCGATCTGGTGGGCAGGCAAGTCGCCTGCTGTGCTGTCGGAGGCGGCGGTGGAAGCCAAGGCAGTCATCTGTCGTAACCCGGATACAGTTGAAAAACGGCCCGTCGATCGCCCGCCTAATCGAGGACAATGCGGGGGAAGTAGAACGATACGACCCAGTTCGGCATGTCGACGATCTCGCTGATGCGCAAGTCGCCGCAGACCGAGCAGAGCATATAGGCGTCGACCGGCGCGATCTTGTGGCGGGTCGCCAGCAGGTCGACCATGGCCGCGACGGCATCGCGGGCGCCGGTCATCAGGTCGGGGCCGATCCCGGTGGTGACGTCATAGCCTTTCTCGTCGAGATGACGAGAGACCGGCCCCGCCGTGCGGAAGCGCGGCATCTTGAGATTGGCGCCTTTGACCAGTTCCAGCTTGACGGTGACATCGAGCTGGCTCTCGATCGCCGTGCCACAAACCTCGCCATCGCCCTGTGCCGCATGCGGATCACCCAGCGAGAACAAGGCGCCCTTGACCTCGATAGGCAGATAGAGTTCCGAGCCGAGGCCGAGATCGCGGATATCCATATTGCCGCCGACGCGCCGCGGCGGCACCACGGAATGCAGCCCCGGTTCCGCCGGAGCGACACCGATGGTGCCCGCGAAAGGTTTCAGCGGGACCTTGGCGAGGCTGCCGAACATGCTGGGGGCCAGCGTGTCCGGGTCATATTTCCAGATATGCAGGGCAGGTTCCTTGAACTGGTCGGCCAGCAGGCCGAAGCCCGGGATATTGGCGGTCCAGCCCCAGCCACAAGGCTTATAGCCCAGCATGGTGATCTTCAAGGCATCGCCGGGCTCCGCACCGTCGACCTCGATCGGCCCCAAGGTCGGATTGATCCGGCTGAAGTCGAGGCGGGGGATGTCCCCCGCCGTCCACTCCTTGGTGATCTGCCCGCAAGAGGAATCCTTGCATTGCAATTCGACGACATCACCGGAGCCGACCTTCAAGATCGGCTTCAGCGAATTATCCCAGCCGATATGATGCTGATGATCGTGAATGGTGCAGGTTACTGCATGCGGGCCGTGTGTCATTGCTTCACCCAGACATCTTCATAGGGGGCGGGTTGATGGATGACGTCGATGAAGAGCGATTTGTCGCCCTGCAGACGCTCCGCGCGCAGGGTGTAGCGCTTCGGATTGAAGAGCGGCACCCAGGGCGCATCCTTGTCGAGGATTTCGGCGAAGATCTTCGCCCAGGCCGCATTGCGCTCCGCCGCCTTGGCCGGATCGGCGATGGCATTGGCGGCCTGCGCCTCGGCATCGATATCCTTGTTGCAATAATGGGCGTAGTTGTAGCCGCCTTCCGCCGCACCCGCGCAGCCGAGGATCGCCGTGTAGAAATTGCTGGGATCGGGGAAATCGGCATACCATTCGGTGAGGCTCATCGGCGCGCCGGTCATCTTGCCGGCGATACCGTTGAAGGCTGCGTTATCGAGACCCTTCAAGTTCAGTGTGATGCCGATCGCCTTGAGGTCGGTCTGGATCGACTGCGCAAGACGCGGCCAGGGTTCGACATTCTGGAAATAGACCTCGGTTTCGAAACCCTTCTCCAGCCCGGCTTCCTTCATCAGCTCCTTGGCCTTGGCGACATCGAAGGCGTAGCCCTTGTAGTTCGGGTCATAGCCGGCCATGGCGGGCGGCAAGACCTGATTGGTGGCGGTGCCGCGGTTATTGACGATCTTCACCAGGCGCGCCTTGTTGATGGCGTAGTTGACGGCCTGGCGCACCTTGACGTTGTCGAACGGCTTCACATTGACGTTCATCGTCATGTAGTTGGTGTTGAGCTGCTCG
>DATLJB010000040.1:0-28705 GCA_035539075.1 Terriglobia bacterium | reverse complement strand
GGTGGTCTTCGCCGTCATCATCGGCACGGGGGTCGGCGGCGGCATCACCATCAACAAGCAGCTGCTGGAAGGCCATACCGGGATCGGCGGCGAATGGGGCCATATCCCGCTGCCCTGGATCCGGCAGGACGAATTCCCCGGGCCGCAATGCTGGTGCGGCCGCTATGGCTGCCTGGAAACCTGGCTGGCCGGGCCTTCGCTATCCGCCGATCATCAGCGCCATACCGGCAGGATGCTGAAGGCGCAGGAGATCACCGCCGCCGCCGATGCCGGCGAACCGGACGCCGTGGCGTCGCTGGAACGTTATGAAGACCGCATGGCGCGGGCCTTCGCCGCCATCATGAATGTGCTCGACCCCGATGTCTTCGTTCTGGGCGGCGGCATGTCGAATTGCCAGCGGCTTTACGCCAATGTGCCGAAATTGCTGCTGCGCTATGTCTTCAGCGACTTTGTCGACACGCCGATCCGCCAAGCCGTGCATGGCGATTCCAGCGGCGTGCGCGGCGCCGCCTGGCTGTGGCCGATGACGGCAGAGGAAGAAGCCGAGCATCGCGGATAGAGCTGCAGCAGAAGCCGGCTTCGTGTAATCTCGCTGCCTGGGTTATTCTCGTGGCAGCATGGCAGAAGAGAGAGCGGCGGATCTGGCACCCCTTTCGGATGACGCGCCGGCGATGCTCGCCGGGCTGTGTCGTGACTGCGGTTCTTTGCTTGCAGCTGTCGCAGCAACCGACAAACTGAAGCGCTGCCCGCGCTGCCGTTCGCCGCGCCTGCTCTATCATGCCGAACTGCACAATCTTGAGATCGGCCACATCGATTGCGACGCCTTCTATGCCGCGATCGAGAAGCGCGACAATCCCGATCTGCGCGACAAGCCGTTGATCATCGGCGGCGGGCATCGCGGCGTCGTCTCCACCTGCTGCTATATCGCCCGGATATCCGGCGTCCGCTCGGCGATGCCGATGTTCAAGGCGCGCAAACTCTGCCCCGAAGCCGTGATCCTGCCGCCGGACATGGCCAAATACCGCGCCGTCGGGCATGAGGTGCGCGAAATGATGCAGCAGCTGACGCCGCTGGTCGAACCGCTCTCCATCGACGAGGCCTTTCTCGATCTCAGCGGCACGGCCGCCTTGCACAAACGCAGCCCGGCGCAATCCCTGGCCGATCTCGCGCGGCGCATCGAGGAACGGATCGGCATCACCGTCTCGATCGGCCTCAGCTACAACAAATTCCTCGCCAAGATCGCCTCCGACCTCGACAAGCCGCGCGGCTTTTCCGTGATCGGCCGTGCGGAGGCCCGGCGCTTCCTTGCGGCCAAGTCGGTTACCCTGATCTGGGGCATCGGCAAGGTCGGGGCGGCGCAGCTGGCGCAGGACGGCATCACCACTATCGGCCAGCTGCAGGAAATGGAGCTGCCGATGCTGGCACAGCGCTATGGCCAGATGGGCATGCGTCTCTATCACCTCGCGCGCGGCGAGGACCATCGCCGGGTCGAGCCGGAATCGGAAACGAAAAGCATTTCTGCCGAGACCACGTTCGACCAGGACATCGCCGATTTCGAGCAGCTGGCGCATGAACTCTGGCCGCTCTGCGAGAAGGTCTCCAGCCGGCTCAAAGCGGCCGAGCTATCGGCCCAGGTGGTGCACCTGAAGCTGAAGACGGCCGGCTTCAAGACCGTCAGCCGGCAGGTCAGTCTGCCGGCGCCGACGATCCTCGCCGAGACACTCTATCGCGCCGGACGGCAATTGCTGGAGCGGGAATGCGACGGCACCTGGTACCGCCTGCTCGGCATCGGCACCGGCCATTTTCATGCACTCGGCGATGCCGATCCCATCGACCTCGCCGATCCCGACGGCGATCGCCGCCGCAAAGTGGAGGCCGCCATGGATGCGGTGCGGGCGAAACTCGGCAAAGGCAGCATCGTCAAGGGCCGCAGCCTGCCGATCAATCAATCCGCAGCCACGAAGCCGAAACGCTCCTGAGATCAGGGCGCCAGATAATAGCTCAGCCACCAGAAGTGGCGGCCGATATGGATCAGCATGTCGTCGGCCTGCGGCGCGAACAAGGACGTCAGTTCTTCGCGATCGAAATAGTTCTTCAGAATGATCTGGCTGCTGCCGTCTTCAAGCTGGCGCTGCTTGTAGGTATCGCGGTCGCCCGGGCGGGTGATGAGATCGCCGCCGAACCCGGTCACCAGGGAATTGTCGGCGAAGAAGACGGCGGCGCCCGGCTTCAGCACTGCATGCAGCCCGGTCAGGAAGCGCTGCAGATCGCTGCGTTTGACATGCGACAGCCAACAGCAGCACAGCGCGCCGTCGAATTGCCGGCCGAGCGCTGCAAGATCGAAGGCATCGGCGGTCTGCAGCGTCACCCTGTCGGCGGGCAACGGCTTCAGCCGGGCGATATCGAGGGTTTCCGGATTGGCATCCGTGGCGACCACATGCTTCGCCACGGCAGCCGCCTGCACCGTCCACCAGCCCGTGCCTGCCGCCACCTCCAGGACATTGCGGTCGGCCAGATGGCGCCGGATGGCCCGGGCCATGTCCTCCTGTTCGGTCAGACGATCGGCTTCAGGCCGGTGATAGATGGCCTCATAGCTGGCCGCACGGCGGCGATAGTAATCCTTGAGGTCGTCGGCCATATGACAGCGCTCCATCGCTCAGGAAGTCGCCTCGGTCATGAACCACTCCGCGATTCGACGCAAGAGTCTCTCGGCCGGATGATCCTGCCTGTAGGTGACGAAATAGCCGTGCTGCTCGCGCCGCAGCGGCGCCATCAGTTGAACGAGGCTGCCGTTCTCGATCAGGGGATCGACGAGGCCGCGCCAACCGAGCGCGATTCCTTCACCGGCCAAGGTTGCCTGCAACAGCAAGGGATAGGTGCTGTAGAGGAAGGCCGGCGCTTTCACGGGCGGCGTCACCCCCTGCAACCGCAGCCATTGCGGCCAAGTCAGCCAGCGTTGCGCACCTTCATCCATATGCAACAATTGCTGCGTCAGCAGGTCGGCCGGCCGCAATCCCTTGCGGCGCAACAGGGGATGCGCCTCGAGATAGGCCGGCGCGCACATCGGATAGACCTCTTCCGCCATCAGCTTTGAACTCTGCCAGCCGGGCCAGCGACCGGTGCCGAAGCGGATGGCGAGGTCGCTATCGGTCAGCGAAAGCTCATCATCCTGGTCATTGGTCTGCAGCCGGAAGGTCGCTTTGGGAAAGGCGGCGCGCAAACGGGCAAAACGCGGCATCAGCCATTGCTGGGCGAAACCGAAATTGGCATTGAGGCGCACCGTCTGCTCGCCGGAGAGGGCACGCAATTGCTGTGTCGCCTGGGTGATCTGGGTGAAGCCGGCGGCCACCGCCTGATAATAGGCCCGTCCCGCCGAGGTCAAGGCGAGGCCGCGGCGGTTGCGCTGGAAGAGAATCTGGCCGAGATCGCGCTCCAGCAGCTGCAGGTGGCGGCTGATGGCCGGCTGGCTGATGCCGAGCTCCCGCGCCGCCGCCGACATGCTGCCGAGACGAGCGGCGGCTTCGAAGGGGACGAGGGCGGAGATGGGCGGCAAGGGACGTTTAGACATAACGTGATGTTATATCTGTTCCTTGAATTTGTCAGCTATTCAGGCGCTTTCCGGGCCGACAGAATGGCCGGACGTTTAGACGCCAAAACAGGGCCGCTCGATGTCGCAGCTTGAGATTCTCGAAACCCCGCAACCGCAATTGATCCTGCAGCGCGCCGATGGCAGCCGCATCCCGCTGCATCCGCTCTGGCTGCGCGAGCGCTGCCGCAGTGAAGCCAGCATGGACCAGCGCACCGGGCAGCGCGTCTACAACCCCTCGGATCTCGCCGCCGACCTTCGGATCACCGCGCTGCAGCGCCCGGCTGCCGGGAAGCTCACGGTGACCTTCAGCGATGGCCATGTCAGCCAGTTCGAGGATAGCCAGTTGCTGGCCGAAGCAGCGATGGCGCCGGACTCGGACGGTCTGCCGGTACGCCAGGCCTGGACCGCGGAGCTGACCGAGCTGCCGGAAGCAGTCTGGTCGGCGTCGCCGGCACCGGAAGCGCTGTTCGACATGGTCGGCAAGTTCCTGCGCTACGGCTTCGTGATCCTGCATGACGTGCCGCGGGTCTCGCAGTCGCTGTTCTCCGTCGCCGAGACCTTCGGCTTCGTGCGTGACACCAATTTCGGTCGTCATTTCGACGTACGTTCGAAGCCGGACGCCAATGACCTTGCCTATAGCTCGCTGTTCCTCGATCCCCATGTCGACAACCCCTATCGCGAACCGTCGCCGGGCATCCAGCTGCTGCATTGCCTGGTCAACGAAACCAGCGGCGGCCTTTCGACTCTGGTGGACGGCATGGCCTGCGCCGCCGCCTTGAAGCAACGCGATGCCGCAGCCTATCGCATCCTCAGTTCGACGCCCGTGCGCTTCCAGTTCGACGATGTCGATACCCAGCATATCGCCTGGCAGCCGCCTCTGAAGCTGGACGAGGCCGGACGCTTCCAGGCGATCCATGTCAGCCCGCGCCTCGATTTCGTGCCGCTGATGGCGCCGGCAGAGCTCGACGCCTTCTATGCAGCGCGCCGCACCCTGGATCGCATGCTGAAGGCGGCGGAATTCGAGATCCGCTTCCGGCTGGGCGACGGCGATCTCGTCATGTTCGATAATCGCCGCCTGCTGCATGGGCGCACGTCTTTCGATACGCGCGAGGGCGAGCGCCATCTGCAAGGCTGCTATATCGATAGCGACGGGCCGCGCAGCCTTTATCGCGTGCTAAACCGTCAACTGCAGCGGGAGAGGCGGGCTGCGGAATAAGAAATAACGGGAGAAAGATCATGGGACGTACAGTCAGCTTCCTGCAAATGAAAGACGGCACCCGCGAGGACTACCTGCTGCTCGACCAGTCCGAGCGTGATTTCGCCGTTCACCTGCCGAACCACATCATGGAAGCCCTGGCGAAACTGGACCATTCGCTGGAAGGCTACAAGGTCAGCCGCCTCGAACATTCGTTGCAGACGGCGACGCGGGCCGAGGCCGATGGCGCCGACCCGGAAATGGTCGCTGCCGCCCTGATCCACGATATCGGCGACGAGCTGGCGCCCTATAACCATGCCGAGATTGCCGCCGGCATCATCCGGCCCTATGTGCGTCCGGAAGTGACCTGGGTGATCGAGCAGCACGGCATCTTCCAGATGTATTATTACGCCCACCATCTGGGCGGCAATCGCAATGCCCGCGACCGCTTCAAGGGCCATGAATGGTACGACAGCTGTGCGCGCTTCTGCGAAAGCTGGGACCAGGCCGCCTTCGATCCGGATTACAAGAGCAAGAAGCTGGCCGATTGGGAACCGCTGGTGCGCGAGATCTTCGGCCGCAAGGCGCATGATCCGCGCTACGTCAAGGCGGCGGAATAGGCGTCAGACGCTTTCGGAAAGCTAGGGCGAAACGGTTGCCGCCTTGCACTTGCCGGGCGGCACCGCGTCCAGCTTGACCAGATCGCCGATCATATCGACGCCGGCGAAGGGAAAGCTCATATGGCCGATGACGCCGTTATCGTAGAGCCGCATGCTCTGTTCGAAATCCGGCAGGCCGGCCGGATCGCCGTCCTTCAGATAGAAGGCGAGATCGATGACATGCGAGGCCACATGGGCGAGGGGCGGAAACTCCTTGGCCTGATCCGGCGCCTGTGAGGGCGAGGGCGCGATGGCGGCACCGATCTGCATCGGCTTGTCGCTGACCGTGCCGTCAAAGACATCCGCCGAGACATAGGTCTCGCCGGTGGTGGCTGCTTTCAGCAGCCGCATGCTGTGCGCCGTCGGCAGCAGGATCCCCGCCGGCAGCGCCGACTGGTTGTGTTCCGGCGCCGCCATGGTGAGCTGCGCCACGCCCTTGTCGTCGAGGCTGACTTCGCCCTGCCGCTGCTCGCCCTTCTGGCCGTCCTGGAATTCCTGGCTTTGATAGCGATAGCTGCGCCCGTCCTTGGCCTCCCAGGTAATCTGGCGCCATTCAAAATCGGTTTCCCCCTGGTCGCCAACCAGGCGCAATTTGGCTCGCTGGTTGACCTGCCACCCGTCGCAGGTATCCATCCATTCGAAAATCAGCATGCCGTCGGCGCTGAGACTGTCATTGTCGCCCACCGCCTCACGATTATGCAGCGTATAGATCGCCTTGTGCGGCAGGATCTCGGCGGCCTGCACGCCGGGCGTCGCCCAGGCGAGCGCCGCCGAAACCAGCAGCCACGCGGCGAGCGGCACGGTGGTCGGACGGATTCTGAATATCTGAAAGTCGCGCAAAAACGCGGGAGAAAAAAGGCTGTTCGCTGCTGCCATCTGGCTGTCGCCTACTCGTCAATTCGGGGCGCTTACAGGCAGTATCGCATGACGAAAGCGACCAAGATAGGCCCGTTGCGCCGGGCCGCCTCATCTTCGGATGAGAGGGTGCCGGCGTCCATCTTTTTACGATTCTTGAGGATCACCCGATGTCGAAGAAGCCGTTTATTCACGTGACCCGCAAATTGCCCGACGCCGTCACCAAACGGCTGCTTGCCAGCTACGACGCCAGCCTGAACGAGAACGACCAGGTCCAGACGCCGGAGCAATTGCTGAAAGGCGCCGAAAAGGCCGACGCCCTGCTGGTGACCCCGACCGATAAACTGACGCCGGAACTGATCGAGAAACTGCCGGCCAATGTGAAGATGATCGCCACCTTCTCGGTCGGCTACGAGCACATCAACCTGGACGCGGCGAAAAAGCGCGGGCTGGTGGTCTCCAATACCCCCGATGTGCTGACCGATGCGACGGCCGATATCGCCCTGCTCCTCATGCTGGGTGCCGCCCGCCGCGCCTATGAAGGTGAGCGCGCCGTGCGCGAAGCAACCTGGAAATCCTGGTCGACCGGCTACATGCTGGGCGTCCATATGACCGGCAAGCGGCTCGGCATTTTCGGCATGGGCCGCATCGGCCAAGCCGTCGCCAAGCGCGCCCGCGCATTCGACATGGAGATCCACTATTCCAACCGCCGGCAGCTGCCGGCCGAGCTTGAGCAGGGTGCGGTCTTCCACGCCAACCCGGACGAGCTGTTGCCGCATTCCGACTTCCTGTCGATCAACGCGCCGGGCGGTCCCGAAACCAACCATTGGCTGAATGCTGCCCGCATCGCCAAGCTGCCGGACAATGCGATCGTCGTGAATACGGCCCGCGGCCCGCTGGTCGATGACACCGCCCTGATCGCCGCCTTGAAGTCCGGCAAGCTGTTCGCCGCCGGCCTCGACGTCTTCGAGGGCGAGCCCAACATCAATCCCGCCTATCGCGAGCTCAACAATGTCTTCCTGCTGCCGCATCTCGGCAGCGCCACGGTGGAAACCCGCAACGCCATGGGATTCAAGGCGCTGGACAATCTCGACGCCTTCTTCACCGGCAAGGCGCTGCCTGACCGCATCGCCTGAAGAGGCTCTCCAGAGCAAGCGCGATTCCGTCCGGAATCGCGCTTTTTCTATATAAATCAGTAACTTGTATTGCCGCCAAAGAGAGTTGACTTTCCCTTGGCGGCGGCTATTCTCTATTCAATAGGTAGACATTAAGATTAGATGCTGTCGCAAAAAGCCAAATACGCCATGCGGGCGCTGCTCTATCTCGCACAGGCAGAACCGGAGCAGCCGGTTCTGATCGGAGATATTGCCGAGCATCAGCAGGTGCCGCGCAAGTTTCTCGAGTTGATTCTCCTGGAACTGAAACGGAATGGCTTGGTGCGCAGTTTTCGCGGCAAGAATGGCGGCTATATCCTGGCGAAGCAGCCCGGGGACATCTATTTCGGCCATGTCATCCGGCTGATCGATGGCCCGCTGGCGCAGCTGCCCTGTGCCAGCAAGACCGCCTATCGGCGCTGCGATGATTGCCAGGACGAGGCGACCTGTGCCATCCGCAAAGTCTTGCGGCAGGTGCGCGATGCTTCCTCCCGGATCCTCGATTCGACGAGCCTGGCGGATGCCATGAACCAGGCCACGCCGAAATTCGATCTCGGCGCGAATATCTAGACGGAATTACCGGGGCCGGCCTCGCCGGGCTCAATCGGATTAAGCCACAAGCTGATGGGTGAGATGCTGATGAACCGCTTACGCCGATGTCGCGAAATTAAACACTACTAATCTGATCTAGATAGTTGATATACGATCCTGTGAGAGGGAGCAGAACATGAAGAAGCTTCGTACCATCATTGCCGGCGCGCTCAGCCTCGGCTTCATTGCCGCCAGCCAGCTTGGGGGCGCGCAACCGGCAGCAGCAGATACCTCGCTGCTGAACGTCTCCTATGATCCGACGCGCGAATTCTACAAGGCCTATAGCGCGGCTTTCGCCAAGTACTGGAAGGACAAGACGGGCGAAACCGTGAAGATCGACTCCTCCCACGGCGGCTCCGGCAAGCAGGCGCGCGCGGTGATCGACGGGTTGGAAGCTGACGTGGTCACGCTCGCCCTCGCCTATGACATCGACGAGATCAGCGAAAAGGGCGGCCTGATCGCCCCGGATTGGCAGAAGCGCCTGCCGGATAACAGCACGCCCTATACCTCGACCATCGTCTTCCTGGTGCGCAAGGGCAATCCCAAAGGCATCCATGACTGGGCCGATCTGGTGAAGGGCGACACGCAGGTGATCACCCCCAATCCGAAGACCTCCGGTGGCGCCCGCTGGAACTATCTCGCCGCCTGGGGCTATGCACTGAAGGCCAATAACGGCGACGAAGCCAAGGCCAAGGAATATATCGCCGAACTCTTCAAGCACGTGCCGGTGCTCGATACCGGCGCTCGCGGCGCCACCACCACTTTCGTCCAGCGCGGCATCGGTGACGTGCTTCTCGCCTGGGAAAACGAAGCGCTGCTGGCCTTGAAGGAGCTGGGACCCGACCAGTTCGAGCTGGTGGTGCCGAGTGTCAGCATCCTCGCCGAACCGCCGGTGGCCGTAGTCGACAAGGTGGTCGACAAGCACGGCACCCGGACCGTCGCCGAAGCCTATCTGCAGTATCTCTATTCGCCGGAAGGCCAGGAGATCGCCGCTAAGAACTACTACCGTCCGCGCGATCCGCAGGTGGCGGCGAAATATGCCTCCGCCTTCCCCAAGGTCTCGCTCTTCACGATCAATGACGATCTTTTCGGCGGCTGGCAGAAGACGCAGAAGAAGCATTTCGCCGACGGTGGTATCTTCGACCAGATCTACCAGCCGAAGCAGTAACGCGTCAGGTCGAGCAAGATGGCAAACGCCGCGTCTTCAAGTCGTCCACGCTTGTCCCTGCGGTGGAAACAACCCAGCGTCATTCCCGGTTTCGGGATGACGCTGGGCTTTGCCCTCACCTATCTCAGCCTGATCGTCCTCATTCCTCTGGCGGCCTTGCTGCTGCGGCCGGTCGAACTTGGCTTCGGCGGTTTCTGGACGGCGATCAGCGCCCCGCGCGTACTCGCCTCGCTCAGGATCAGCTTCGGTTGCGCGCTGATCGCGGCCATTCTCAACGCTTTCTTCGGGCTGATCGTCGCCTGGGTGCTGGTACGCTACCGTTTCCCGCTGAAGCGTATCGTCGACGCCCTGGTTGATTTCCCCTTTGCGCTGCCGACGGCGGTGGCCGGCATCGCCTTGACCGGCCTCTATGCGCCCAATGGCTGGATCGGCCAGTTTCTCGTGCCGCTTGGCATCAAGATCGCCTTCACCCCGCTTGGCATCATCGTGGCCCTGACCTTCATCGGCTTGCCCTTCGTGGTGCGCACGGTGCAACCGGTGTTGCAGGACCTCGATCCCGAATTCGAGGATGCCGCCGCCAGCCTTGGCGCCACCCGCTGGCAGAGCTTCCGCTTCGTCGTCCTGCCGAGCATCGCCCCGGCTTTGCTGACCGGTTTCGCCCTGGCCTTCGCCCGGGGCGTCGGGGAATACGGCTCCGTCATCTTCATCGCCGGCAACATGCCGATGATCTCGGAAGTCGCCCCTTTGCTGATCGTCACCAAGCTGGAGCAATATGACTATGCGGGCGCCGCCGCCATTGCCGTCGTTATGCTCTGCGCTTCCTTCCTGATCCTGCTCGGCGTCAACCATGTGCAGCGCCGATTCAGCCGGCATCGCGAGAGACTGACATGAGCAACTCACTGACGACCGCCCGGCCGCGCGACGCCCGCAGCGAGCCGCTCTGGCTCAAGCTGCTGCTGATCGCCGCCAGCCTCGGCTTCATCGGTTTCATGCTGGTGCTGCCCCTGGTAAGCGTCTTTGCCGAGGCGCTGGCAAAGGGTTTCGCGCCCTATTTTGCCGCGATCACCGACCCCGATGCGCTGTCCGCCATACGCCTGACGCTGCTGGTGGCGGCGATCGCCGTGCCCTGCAATCTTGCCTTCGGCCTCTGCGCCGCCTGGGCCATCGCCAAATTCGATTTCCGCGGCAAGTCGCTGCTGGTCACGCTGATCGACCTGCCCTTCTCCGTTTCGCCGGTGATATCGGGCCTCATCTATGTGCTGCTGTTCGGCATCCACGGCTGGCTTGGCCCGACGCTCGATCATTACGGCATCAAGATCATCTTCACCACCAGCGGCCTCGTTCTCGCCACCATCTTCGTCACCTTCCCGTTCATCGCCCGCGAGCTCATTCCCTTGATGCAGGAGCAGGGCAACGAGGAAGAAGAGGCGGCGATCTCGCTCGGCGCGGGCGGATTCCAGACATTCCTGCGGGTGACGCTGCCCAATGTCGCCTGGGGCCTGCTCTACGGCGTGCTGCTCTGCAATGCCCGGGCGATGGGCGAGTTCGGCGCGGTCTCGGTGGTTTCCGGGCATATTCGCGGCCTGACCAACACCATGCCGCTGCATGTCGAAATTCTCTATAACGAATATGACTTCATCGGCGCCTTCGCCGTCGCTTCGCTGCTGGCCTTGCTGGCGCTGGTCACCCTGGTGGTCAAGAGCCTGCTGGAATGGAAATTCGGCGATCGGCTGGCGGCCGGCATCAAGCACTAACATCGCGATATTCGGAACCTGACATGGCCATCAAGCTGTCCGGCATCACCAAGACCTTCGGCAATTACCAGGCGCTGCGCGGCATCGACCTGCAGATAAAGAAGGGCGAGTTCCTGGCTTTGCTCGGCCCTTCCGGTTCGGGCAAGACGACCTTGCTCCGCGTCCTTGCCGGCCTCGATTTCCCGGATGAAGGCCGGCTTATCTTCGACGGCAGCGACGTGCAGCACACCACTGCCCGCGAGCGCCGGGTCGGCTTCGTCTTTCAGCACTACGCCTTGTTTCGCCATATGACCGTGGCGGAGAATGTCGCCTTCGGCCTCAAGGTACGGCCGCGTCACGAACGGCCGGCCAAGGCCGAGATCCAGTCGCGCGTCAGCGAGCTGCTGCGTCTGGTGCAGCTGGAGAAATTCGGCAATCGCTATCCGACGCAGCTATCCGGCGGTCAGCGCCAGCGCATTGCCCTTGCCCGCGCTTTGGCGATCGAACCCAAGGTGCTGCTGCTGGATGAGCCTTTCGGCGCCTTGGATGCGAAGGTCCGCAAGGATCTGCGCCGCTGGCTGCGGCAACTGCATGATGAGATGGGCCTCACCAGCATCTTCGTCACCCATGACCAGGAGGAGGCGCTCGAACTGGCCGACCAGGTCGCCGTCATGTCGGAAGGCCGCATCGAGCAGATCGGCACGCCGGATCAGGTCTATCACAGTCCGGCCACACCCTTCGTCTTCGAGTTCCTTGGCCATGCCAACCGCCTGCCCTGCGTCATCACCGGCGATCAGGCGAAGATCGGCTCGATCACGGTGCCGGTGCAGAACATCTCCACCACGCGCGAGCTGGCCGGCGTCGCTTTCGTCCGGCCGCATGACATTTCCCTGCACCCGGTCGCCGGCATGACCACGCTGCCGGTGCGCATCCGCCATATGTTCACCGCCGGCCCCGGCGTGCGGCTGGAACTGCAGCGGCTCGACGCCGAGGGCATCCTGATTGCCGACCTTTCCCATGAACAGGTGCAGAGGGGGGGCTTTGCCGTCGGCCAGGCGGTCGCCGCGGAACTGGTTCTGGTGAGCGCGTTTCCCGCCAGCTGACCGATTGCCGGCCGGGAGCCGGCATGCGTTTCAGAACGGCTTCGCCGGGTCTCCCGCCGGCTGCGGCAGGCAGATGGAATGGATGCCGCCGCCGCCATAGGCGAGATCGACGGCGGGGAATTGCAGCACTTCCCGTTTCGGGAACAATCGCGCCATGGTGTCGAAAGCGCGCTTGTCCTGCGGGCCGTCGTCGAAGGCCGGCATGACGATGGCGTCATTCGCCATATAGAAGTTCACATAAGACAAAGCGAGGCGCTGACCCTCGCTGTCATATTGCGGGCGCGGCTGTTCTATTTCGATGATTTCCAGCTCGCGCCCCATGGCATCGCGCGAGGCGCGCAGGCGCTGCAGGTTATCGGCGAGCGCGCGCTGATTGGGATCGGCGCTGTCGCTGCAACTCAGCGCCACGACGGCGCCCGGTCGCACGAAGCGGGCGAGATTGGCAACCTGACCGCCGGTCAGATCGTCCTGCAGCCCTTCGCCCAGCCAGATCACCTGTCGGACGCCGAGATTGGCGATCAGGATCTCCTCGATCTGCTCACGCGACATATTCGGATTGCGGTTCGGGTGCAGCAACACGGCTTCGGAAGCGATCAGCGTGCCGTCGCCATCGACGTCAATGGCGCCGCCTTCGAGAATGAGATTGGCGACGTAGTTCCGCATCTCGAGATGTGCCAGCAAAGCCGCGGCAACGCCGGCGTCGCGCTCGTGGTCCTGGTAACGAAGACCCCAGGCGTTCCAGCCCCATTGCACGCCGGCGACAGCGGATTTTCCGTCCATCACGAAGCTCGGCCCCATGTCGCGGATCCAGCAATCATCATGAGCGAGCGATATCTGGCTGACGCCCTGTCCGGTCAGCAGCGAGACCTCGGCGACATTCTTCGGCTTGGTGATGATGGTGACCGGTTCGAATTGCGCGATGGTATTGGCCAATTCGGCGACCACGTCTCGCGCACCGTCGAGATGATCGCCCCAGGTCTCCCCGCGGCTCGGCCAGGCCATCCAGCAGCGTGCATGCGGCACCCACTCCGCAGCCAGGGAAAAACCGTCGTCATAGGGCGTGGTTGGCGCGGCTGTCATACGGTCCATCGTCGGTGGCGGTGGCGCCGGCGGAGCGGCAAGCCCGCAGAGTTTAGCAAGTCAGCGGAAATACGCCAGAGCGGGATTCCGCCGCCCGATCGGATGTAAAAATCTTCGAAAAGGAAATGCGCCTATTCAATAACCAGCAAGCTGTCTTCGCTTGCCGACAACGGCAACGCCCATTCCGATATCGGTCGGAATGGGCGTTGCAACTCTTAAGCAATGCTCGAACGGCGGCCGCCGTCCGTGGCTATGACCAGCGCAGTCTTACTGGCCGGCTTTCTTTAACGGCAGATCCGGCTTGATAAACAATTCCTTCAGGCGTGCCGGCGGCACTTCCGTCGGCGCCTGCATGAGGAGATCTTCCGCCTTCTGGTTGAGCGGGAAGGCGATCACCTCGCGGATGTTCTTCTCTTCTGCCAGCAACATAACGATACGATCGATGCCCGGTGCCGAGCCGCCATGCGGCGGGGCGCCGAACTTGAACGCATTCAGCATGCCCCCGAACTTGTTCTCGACCTCGCTCGCCGGATAGCCGGCGATCTCGAAGGCCTTGTACATGATCTCCGGCAGATGGTTCCGGATCGCACCCGAAGAGAGTTCGATGCCGTTGCAGACGATGTCGTACTGGAAGGCCTTGATGGTCAGCGGGTCCTGGTTGAGCAGCGCATCCATCCCGCCTTGTGGCATGGAGAATGGGTTATGGCTGAACTCGACCTGGCCGGTATCCTCGTTCATCTCATACATCGGGAAGTCGACGATCCAGCAGAATTCGAAACGCCGCTGATCGATGAGAGCCAGTTCCTCGCCGAGGCGGTTGCGCACGGCGCCGGCGAACTTGGCGGCCGGCAGCTTCTTGTCGCAAGAGAAGAAGACGGCATCGCCGTCCTTGATGCCGGTCGCTTGGCGCAGCTGCGCCAGGCGACCCTCGTCGAGGTTCTTGGCGATCGGACCCTTGGCGCCGGCCGCTTCGAAGATGACATAGCCGAGGCCGGCAGCTCCCTGCGTCTTCGCCCAGTCGTTGAGCTTGTCGAAGAAGCTGCGCGGCTTCGCCGCCGCACCCGGTGCGGGAATGGCGCGCACCACCGACCCCATCTCCACGGCCTTGGCGAAGATGCCGAAACCGGAACCGCGGAAGATCTCGGTCACGTCGCTGATCTTGATCGGGTTGCGCAGGTCGGGCTTGTCCGACCCATAGCGCAGCATGGACTCGTCATAGGGAATGCGCGGGAAGGGCATCGCCGAGACGGTGCGGTCTTCCTTGAATTCCTCGAAGATGCCATGGAGCACCGGCTCGATGGTGTTGAAGACATCTTCCTGCGTCACGAAGGACATCTCGAAATCGAGCTGGTAGAACTCGCCCGGGCTACGATCGGCGCGGCTGTCTTCGTCGCGGAAGCAAGGTGCGATCTGGAAATAGCGGTCGAAGCCGGCCACCATGAGGAGCTGCTTGAACTGCTGCGGCGCCTGCGGCAGGGCGTAGAACTTGCCGGGATGCAGACGCGACGGCACCAGGAAGTCGCGTGCACCTTCCGGCGAACTGGAGGTCAGGATCGGCGTCTGGAATTCGGTGAAGCCCTGGTCGAGCATGCGACGACGGATCGACGAGATCACCTGCGAGCGCAGCACGACATTGCGATGCACCTTGTCGCGGCGCAGGTCGAGGAAGCGGTAGCGCAGGCGGATGTCTTCGCCGTAATCCTCGTCGCTATTGACCTGCAGCGGCAGGACGTCGGCGGCGGATTGCAGGAGATAATCCTCGATCTTGACCTCGATCTCGCCGGTGGGCAGCTTGGGATTGATCGTCTCGGCGGTACGCTTCACCACCTTGCCGGTGATGGTGACCACGCTCTCGACGCGAGTCTGCTCCACCTGCTTGAAAAGCGGGCTGGAAATATCGAGCACGCATTGCGTCACGCCGTAATGGTCCCTGAGATCGATGAAGACCAGATTGCCATGGTCACGCTTGCGGTGGATCCAGCCGGAGAGGCGAACGGTCTGGCCGGCGTCGCTGGGACGCAGGACGCCGCAAGTATGCGAGCGATAGGCGTGCATCGTCGGTAATCCTTAATGAAAACAGCAGATTAAGGCGGCAAATGGCCCGGATTTCCGGGTTTTGTCAAGCATCGCTTCCGTACCGTCCCGACCCGCCGCGGCGGCGTTGGCAAAGGCCGCAAAAGCCCGGGCCCGGGCGGTTACCCGGGCAGCTGCGGCAAATCGGCCTAACCCTTTGCAGGGCGCAGCAAACCGGCTATAGCTTGCGGCCATGAACCAAGATATCTCAAAGTTATCCACAAGCCTGATCACCGATTCCGCTGCCCTCCGCCGTTTCATCGACGACCTCCAGGGGGCATCATTCGTCACCATCGACACCGAATTCCTGCGCGACAAGACCTATTGGCCGCAGCTCTGTCTGGTGCAGATCGCCGGGCCGGACCATGCCGCCGCCATCGATACCCTGGCGCCGGGAATCGATCTCGGCCCGCTGATCGAGTTGCTGAATGATCGCGCGGTGCTGAAAGTCTTCCATGCCGCCCGGCAGGACGTGGAAATCTTCTATAAACTGGCGGGCGCGATCCCCACGCCGATCGCCGATACCCAGGTCATGGCCATGGTCTGCGGCTATGGCGATGCAGCCAGCTATGAGACGCTGGCAACCAAGCTGGCCCATGGCACGATCGACAAATCCTCCCGTTTCACCGATTGGTCGCGCCGCCCCCTGACCGACCGTCAGCTGAAATACGCCCTGTCGGACGTCACCTATCTGCGCATCGTCTATGAAAAGCTGCAGCAGAAGCTGGAAAGCTCCGGCCGCACCGACTGGGTGGCAGACGAGATGGCAATCCTGACGGATACCGGCACTTATGACCTCGATCCATGGGCGTCATGGCAGCGCCTGAAGATCCGCAGCGACAAGCCGCGCTTTCTCGCCGTCCTGCGCGAACTCGCCGCCTGGCGCGAGCGCGAGGCCCAGGAGCGCGACATTCCGAGAAGCCGCCTCATCAAGGACGAGCAGCTGCTGGAAATCGCCGCCCATCCGCCGCGCGATGCTGAGGCGCTGTCGCAATGCCGGGGCTTGAGCAAGGGCTTTGCCGAAGGCCGCATGGGCGAAGCGATCCTCGCCGCCGTCAAGCGCGCGATGGATCTGCCGGAAGCCGATTGCCCGAAGATGAAGCCGCGGCCGGATCTGCCGGCCGGCCTGGGGCCGCTGATCGATCTCCTCAGGGTGCTTTTGAAGACGCGCTGCGACCAGCATGACGTGGCGCAGAAACTGATCGCCAATTCCGACGATCTCGAACGCATCGCCGCCGACGACAATGCCAATGTCCAGGCCCTCCATGGCTGGCGCCGCAAGGTCTTCGGTGAAGAGGCCCTGGCCCTGAAACACGGCAAGCTGGCTTTGACCGCCGCCGGCAAGAAGGTCAAGATCATCTCGCTGACCGAGGCCTGAGACTGAGGCCTGAGACTGAGGCCTGAGACTGAGGCCCGACCGGCCGGTCGGGAGCGGCGAACCGGGTCCCGGCGCGCCGGATTCCGCAGGACGAGGTTGCATCATGCTGGGTATTTCCGATCCGCTAGGCTATGTCACCATCGCCTTCCTGCTGGTGCTGACACCGGGTCCCGCCACCGTCTATATCCTGAGCCGCGGCTATCAGCTCGGCCTGCCAGCGGGCTTCACCGCTCTCGCCGGCTGCACGGCGGGCGATATCTGCCTCATGCTGCTGGCGGCACTCGGCGTCGCTGCCCTGCTCCATAGCTATCCGCTGGCCTTCGATATCGTCCGCTGGCTGGGTGCTGCCTATCTCGTCTGGCTCGGCTTCAAGGCTTTATGGCCGTGGCGACCGGCGACGGCCGGGGCGATGTCGCCCGGCACCGCAGCCCCCGTCACGCGGTCGCTTCCGAGGATTTTCTTCGGCGGGATCGGCGTCATTTTCGTCAATCCCAAGGCCATCCTGTTTTTCATGGCCTTCTTTCCGCAATTCGTCGATCCCGTACAGAACCGTGGAGCGATCACCTTCGTGGCCCTCGGCGCCATCTTCATCAGCATGAATATCTGCTATCTCGGCAGCCTGATGCTGATCGGCGGCAGATTGCGCCGCAATGCCATGGGGAATCGCGGCTTCACCTTCTGGATCAACAAGCTGACCGGTCTCGCTTTCATCGGCTTCGGCATCAAGCTCGCGACCAGCAGCCTGCGCTGATCGCGCCGCCTGCTGTGGTCCTCAGACCACGGCCACCGGCAGACCGAAGGTCCGTCCCACCGCTTCCAGGCGCCGCGATACCTGCTCGCCGAAGAGCGATTCAGATCCATGGGGCAGCAGCAATTCGATGCGGCCGTCGCGCCGTTGCAGGCTGGTCATACGCAGCATTTCGCTGGTGCCGCCGCTCAGCGAATAAGCCAGGCGGATCGCGGCGCCGACACGCGAGGCGAAGTCCTTATCTTCATCGGTGATCAGCGGCCACAAGCTCTCCATGTAATCGTCGTCCTGCGAACCGCCGTAGCGCATGGCGATGGTCAGCGCCAAGGTGACGCGTTCGCCATGCGTGACGCCGGCAACCGGCAACAGCAGGACCCGGGAGAAAGCCTGCGACGGGCGATAATCCGGGTGCTCGCGCCAGGCGATATCCGAGAGCAGGCAGGCAGCGACGCGAAGCCGCGCCTGGGCATCCGATTCGTCGGCGAATAGCGGCGCGATCCAACCGTCAAGCAGGTCGCTCACCGAACCGAAGCGGCCGTCGGCGCCGGCGAGATCGGCACAACCGACCAGCAGCGGATCGGCGCGCTGCGCCTCATCGTCGAGGCTGTTGAAAAGATGCCCCTCGCGCAAGCCATAGGCGGAAAACAGCACCCGGTCCGGCTTGGCGATGCGCAGGATGCGTTCAAGCACCAGTGCGCCGTAAGGCAGCGTATCGACCCGGCGACGGGAAATGCCGGCGATGCTGCTCAAGGATTTGCGGCCCAGCCGGCTGCAGATCTTGGCGAGATCCTCAGCCTGGCGCCGGCCGACACGGTATTCATGGATGACATGCAGGGGGTAGCGATTCTGTTCCATATGGATGCGGGCGAGCGAGCGCCAGGTGCCGCCGACCGGATAGAGCGTGCGGCCCTTGATCTGGCCGAGCCAGGGCAAGTTCTCGAGCTGCTTGTCGATGATGCGCTGGGCGGCATCCATATTGCCGCTGGTCGCCTCGATCAGGCGCAGGGGGCCCAGCGGCAAGGTTACCTGCTCGGCGATGCTGCCCTTGTTGAGATGTACCAGTTCGACGCTGCCGCCGCCGAGATCGCCCATGATGCCATCGGCTTCGGGAATGCCGGCGATGACACCCATGGCGGAGAGCCGCGCCTCATGCTCGCCGCTGATGATCTGCACCTTGTGGCCGGTGAGCTGCTCGATCTCTTTGGCGAAGGCCGGGCCGTCGCTGGCATCCCGCATCGCCGCGGTCGCAACGAGATCAACCTGTATCGCCTGCATCGCTTTCGCCAGGGTGACGAAGCGATTGATATGCGTGAGCGCCATGCGCTTGCCGTCGACATTCAGCTTACCGCTTGATTCGACGCCGCGTCCCAGGCCGGGCAGCGCCTTCTCATTGAAGATCGGAACAGGGCAACGCGACTTTTTGTCGAAGACCACCAGACGGACGGAGTTTGAGCCGATATCGATGACAGCGATACGCCCCGGTCGGGAGGCCGTCGCAATCGCTGTCGCTTCACGCGGGGTCGATTTCAAGTCGTTGCCTTCTGCAGATCCAGCTTCGGTGCACGTTTCTGCTTCTTAAGCGCGCTGCCGCGCCCTGACAAGCTGGGATTCGTCATGAAATAAGTATGCGCGCTGAAACCGCCATCCTCGCCCGGAACCAGCCGATGATAGACGCCTTCCGAATCAAGTGCCCAGCTTTGCAGATTGTCCTTCAGGTTGGCGATCATGATCTGGTCCAGCACCTGCTGGTGCACCGTCGGATTCTCCAGCGGCACCAGCAGCTCGAGGCGCCGATCCATGTTGCGGGGCATCCAGTCGGCGGAGGAAATGAATATCTTGGCCTGCCGTGAGGGCAGCGCCGCGCCGGCACCGAAGCAAATGATCCGGGAATGCTCCAGGAAACGGCCGATGATGCTCTTCACATGAATATTCTCGGACAGACCCTTGATTCCCGGACGCAAGCAGCAGATGCCGCGGATTACCAGCTCGATATGCACGCCGGCCTGGCTGGCTCGGTAGAGCGCGTCGATCAGGCCGGGATCGACCAACGAGTTTATTTTCACCCAGATGGTGCCGGGACGACCGGCCTTCACATGGGCGATCTCGTCATCGATCAGTTGCAAGATGGTCGGCCGCAGGGTCATCGGCGCGAAGGCGACCTTCTCCGTACTTTCCGGCTTGGCATAACCGGTCATGTAATTGAACAGCCGCGCTGCGTCGTGGCACAAGCCGGGATCGCAGGTGAAGAAGCTGACATCGGTATAGATCTTCGCAGTGATCGGATGATAGTTGCCGGTACCGTAATGCACATAGGTGCGCAGGTTCGGCCCCTCGCGGCGCATCACCATGGAAACTTTGGCATGGGTCTTCAGCGCGACGAAACCGTAGACGACCTGCACGCCGGCCCGTTCCAGGTCGCGCGCCCAGCGGATATTGGCGGCTTCATCGAAGCGCGCCTTCAGCTCTACCAGCGCCGTCACCGATTTGCCGGCTTCGGCCGCCTCGATCAGCGCCTTGACGATCGGGCTGTCGTCACTGGTGCGGTAGAGCGTCTGCTTGATGGCGACGACATTGGGATCGCGCGCAGCCTGCAGGATGAACTGCACGACGACATCGAAGCTTTCATAGGGGTGATGGACGACGATGTCCTTCTGGCGAATAGCGGCGAAGCAATCGCCGCCGCTGTCGCGAATACGCTCGGGAAAACGCGGGTTGAAGGGCTGGAACTTGAGATCCGGCCGCTCGTCGATGATCAGCTTGGAAACCGCCGCCAGCCCCAACAAGCCATCCAATACGAAGACGTCGTCCCGGTTGACATCAAGCTCGTCGATCACGAAGGACAAAAGATCCTCCGGCATCTCGGCATTGACCTTGAGGCGAATGACCGTCCCACGGCGCCGGCGCTTGAGCGCCGACTCGAAATGTCGCACCAGATCTTCCGCTTCTTCCAGGATTTCTATTTCGCTATCGCGTACCAGCCGGAAATAACCTTTGCTGATGACATCGAAACCGGGGAACAGATGGCCAAGATAAAGGCTGACCAGGCCTTCAAGCGTCACGAAGCGGACATTCTGCGGCTTGCTGCCCGGCAGGCGGATAAAGCGCGGCAACTGGCTCGGCATCGGCAGCAAGGCGCGCAGGATCTTGCCGTCGATCGCTTGGCGCAATTCCAACGCCATCGAGAAGCCTTGGTTGGGAATGAAAGGGAACGGATGCGCCGGATCGATCGCCATCGGCGTCAGCACCGGAAAGATCTGATCGAGGAAATAGGTATCAAGCCAGTCGCGTTCGGCCTGCGTCAGCTCGGCCAGATCGACGACGGCGATACCGTTATCCCGCAGTTCCTGGCGCAGCTGATGCCAGTGGATCTGCTGGTTGCGCATCAGCTCGCCGCTGCGCTTGGCGATCGCCGATAGCTGCTGGGCCGGCGTCAGGGCATCGGCGCTGGTAATGGTGACCCCGGCCCGAACCTGGCCGAGCAGGCCCGCCACGCGGACCATATAGAACTCGTCAAGGTTGTTGGCGGATATGGAGAGGAAACGTAGCCTTTCCAGCAGCGGATGGGCGGGATTGCCGGCCTCTTCCAGCACCCTTTCATTGAAAGCGAGCCACGACAATTCGCGATTGATGAAGCGATGGGGTGACGTCATGTCGATCGCCGGCGTCATCAGTTTTGCGTCATCCACGTCCTGTTCCTCTCCTGCTGGCTTCCGCGATCTCTGTCTCATTTAACCGGCCTTCTCGCGGTTGTTCGCCCGCGGCTGCGGTTGAAGCCGCGACCCTAAGCCGAACCTATGTCAATGATATGACATTTCCACGTCAATCGCATCCGCCAAAGGGCTCCTCTCTTACCACCGCGCTCCGCGATTCCGGTGTGCTATCAGCAGCTTGCGGAGCTCGACAAAGACTGCCTAGACTTGCCGTCGCCACAGGTGTCCCACGGCGAGCGGGACGGGCAAAGAGGCAAGCCGGCCGATCTCACACGCCGCTTTGGCGTCGCCGGTCGCCATCTCGGCCCCGCACGGTTTGGCGTCAACGGCCAATGGTTGTGGATATTGGGGGGAATTGGAGTGAAACGACTGATCCTTCTGCGTCACGCCAAGTCTTCCTGGGACCGCCCGGACCTGCCGGATGCGGCCCGGCCGCTGAGCAAGCGCGGCGAGCGCACCGCCCCTTTGATCGGCCAGTTGATGGCGCGCGAGGGCCTTGTTCCCGACCGCATCCTGTGCTCGACGGCGCGGCGCGCCGTACAGACAGCCAAACGCGTCGTCCACGCTTTCCCTGGTGAATCGGAGATCGAGGAAGTGGACAGCCTCTATATGGCGACGCCGCGGGAAATACTTTCGGTGCTCGGGGACCATGGCGGTCACGAGAACAGTATCCTGGTGATCGGCCATAATCCCGGCCTGGGAGACCTGGCCGCCTGGCTGGTGAGCGAGGGCGACACGCGCGAAACCCGCCGGCTCAAGGACAAGTTCCCGACGGCCGCCTTGGCGGTGATCGACCTGCCGATCGAGAACTGGCATGACCTCGCCGATACGGTGGTCGATAGCTGGGGCGGCCGCCTGGTGCGCTTCGCGGTGCCGCGAGATCTGGAAACCGAAGAGCCGAACTGATCGGTCTCGGCGATGCCGATGGTGGCGGCCGGCGATGTCAGCTGCGCTTCCAATAAGCGTCCGCATTCTTGAAATCACGCCATTGGTGAGCGAATCGCGATAGGCCGTCCTCGATCCGGCCGGCCTGCCAACCGGCAATGACGCCGCGCAAATAGGCAAGCTCATCCCCCGTCAAGTCATTGCCTTCGGGAAGCTGCCGGACAAGCTCACCGATTAATCTTTCGGCGACGAAAGCATCATTGAGCGCGCCCAGGCAATCCTGGAGGGCGGTCAGGTGCAGATGATATTTCCGTACCGGCTTCGCCTTATAGAGGCTGCGGAAGGCATCGCCGAGATAGCGCATCTTCTTCCCCGCCACGCGCAATTCATGCAGCTGGTCTTCCGGGACCATCCCATCCTGCCCGAGGCGCCGCATCCTCTTATGCTGCTTCTTCAACAGACGGCCGGCGAAATCAACCGCCGAACCGCCCAGGCTGGCAGTTGCGGAGGCGCGGCGCCAAGTCCCGGTTGCCAGCCAGCGATAGATCATCAGCTGCAGCCGCACATAACGGGCCGATTGCAGGATAAGATGGGCCTGGTGCCGCGCCGCCTGACGTCGCCGCTCGGCAACTTCGAGCACCACCAGCAATGCCGGCAGATCGGCGAACCGCTTATGGATCGGCGCTATGGTCTCGCCAATGAAAACATCGAGATCGCGAGCCGGTCCGAACTGCGTTTGCAGCCAGCGCAATTCATCCGCCAGATGGCGATAGGCCAGCTCATCCATCAGGTCGCGATAGGCGCGGACGAGGCTGCGCAGGCGGCGCAGGGTCACGCGGAACTGATGGATGCCCTCGGGGTCCTCGCTGCCGATGATCGCCTGTTCATTGGCGCGCAGCAGGGCCATATACTGCGCCATGACGCTGGTAAACGCTTCGCCAACATCGCATCCTTCCGGCAGACTGATTGGCGTTGCCTTTACCGCACCCGCCTGCAAGCCGGACTGCAGCCGGTACCCGCGCGCCGCCTTGGTCTCCAGCCCCAGCGAAACGGGAATCTTGTCGAGGACACTTTCCGCCAGCGAAAAAAGGGCGGCCGGCTTGCCGCTCTTCAGCTCCAATTCCAATTCGTGGATCGGTGTTTCCCGGGCACCTGCGACGATCCTGCCCCGATCGAAGGCAAGTTCGATCTGGCAACCTTCGAAATCCAGCAGCCAGGTGACGCGCCGGAATTCGGTGGTGAAAACCGGGCGCAAGCGAGGCTCGATCTGCGCCGCGACCAATTGTTCCAGCAATTGCGGTTCACCGACCAGTTGGAGATCTGGACGATCGGCAGCGATCGCCGCTTCGACTTCCAGGAATGACTGCGCGCCCGCAACCTCGCCACTCGGCGCCTTCAGCGTCTGAATCCGTTGCCGTCCCGCATGGCGGATGCGTAATGCCATGCCGTGCTGGCGCAGCCATTCGTCATCGGTGTCGAAATAGGTCGAGATCAAATGCTGTGACCGCTTCGGCACAGCGTCCGCTATGCCGAAAGCCGCAGCGATTTTGGCCGGGGTAAAGCTGACCTTTTTGCCGTCCACCAGATCCGGCAAGCGCAGCTTCAACTCGATTTCGTCCGTCATGTAATCCCCGTCACCACGTGGGCCGGAACTAGCACAGCAGCAAATCAGGGAGAAAGTTACTGTTTTATGTCAAAAATGATACATCTTAATAAAATCGCGAAACTGCCGCGTTTCGCACCAAATGAACAGGATACGACCCAAAAAGGTTGAAAGGCCAAACAATTGACAGAAAAATGCCGCAGGATGGTCTGCGTCCAGGAATAAACTTGCATATCGGGCGGTTTCTCCAGAGCCGCCCTGGATGATATTCAAGGGTTATTGGCTGATCTTCGATTCATTACAGAGGGGAATACCTAATGACGTATCGGCAAAAACTTGTTTATGGCCTGATCGGCGGTGCCATCTTGGCAGTCGCCGCAACCAGCCAGATCAGTTTTGCAGCGGAAGATCCGACCGATCTTCGGGAAGCCGGCATGAAGTCCATGCTGAAATCGGTCAAGGCCTTGAAGAAATTGATCGATGTGAACGGCGACAAGAACCAGGTTGCCGCCGAAGCGCAGAATATCGTCGATGTCTCAGCCAAGATTCCAAGCTGGTTCCCCAAGGAAGCCGGCAAGGGCGAAGCCGCCAAGCCCGATATCTGGGAGCATTGGGACCAGTTCACCGGCGATGCCAAGAATCTGAATGACCAGGCAGCGCAGCTGGTCGCCGCCGCCAAGGGCGATCAGGACTTCACGCATCTCGGCGCGCAGTTCCAGCAGATCAACAAGGCTTGCGGCACCTGCCACGACAGTTTCCGCGAGAAGGACTAGAGCGCGATCGTTTCAAGTGGAAAAGGATTGGCTTCCACTTGAAACGTGAATCGCCCTCTATCTTATTGAAGAGAGGCGGATTCGCGCTTTACACGAACCGCGCAGCCGTTCCGTGTAAAGCGATCCCGCTCTAATCCGCGTCAACCGCATTTCGACCAGAACCGTTCTGAAGGTTGGGACATGCCGGCGGCATGTCCCAACCCCATATCATGGGTCCTGCGCATTATCGCGTTACCGCCTTCTTCTCCTTCGGACAGGCAATCGGGCCGCCATCCTGAAACCATTCAGCCAGCAGATCGACCAGCACCCGCACCTTCGGCGATAAGTGCCGGTTATGCGGATAGACGATGTAGAGGTCGTGGCGATCGACGGGAAATGCCTCAAGGATGCGCCGCAACCGACCGGCCTGGATATCGGCGCCCACCGAAAAGGCCGGTAGCAGAGCGACGCCGTGGCCCGCCCGCAGAGGATCGACCAGCAATTGGGAATTGTTGGACTGGATGGTGCCGTTCACCCGCACCGTATGCGGGCCGGTCGGCGTATTGAAGGTCCAGTCATAGGGCGATGTCGACAGCGTATAGATCAGGCAATTATGGTCGACCAGATCGCGTGGATGCTTCGGCGTGCCATGCCGCTTCAGATAGCTGGGTGCGGCACAGGCCACGCGGTCCACGGGGCAGAGGCGCCGGGCAATCAGGCTGGAGTCCGGCAAGGACGTGCGAATGCGGATCGCCGCGTCGAAACCTTCCTCCAGCAGATCAACGAAGCGATTGCTGAGCTCGACCTGCACGGTCATTTTCGGATAGCGTTTCTGCAATTCGCAGATGATCGGTCCCAAGACCGCCTCGCCGAAATTGCCGGGTGCGCTGAGCCTCAGCCGGCCAGTGGGCTCGGTCTGCAGGTTCCGCATCTCCGCTTCGGCAATATCAAGCTCGTCTAGCAGCCTTTGGCAGCGCTCGAAATAGAGCTGCCCCGCTTCCGTGACATTGAGCCGCCGCGTGGTCCGATGCAGCAAGGCGGCGCCCAGATGCGCCTCGAGATCGCTGATCTGTTTGCTGACGGCGGCTTTCGACAGGCCAAGCACCTGCGCTGCGGCGGTAAAGCTGGCGCTATCCACTACCTGTCGATAGGTGCGCATCGCACTGACCAGATCCATGACCGGTATCCATCCAATTGTCCATTTCTAGTGAACAATTTTATCAGGGAAAGCCAGATTATCAAAGGCGGACCCGGCTTCTAATTTGACGCCCGAAACGAATCCAAATTGGAGAGCGACAATGAGCAAGATCCTGGTTCTGTACTACTCCACCTACGGCCATATCGAGAAGATGGCCGAGGCGATTGCCGAAGGTGCCCGCAAGGTCGCCGGCACGACGGTAACCGTGAAGCGCGTTCCGGAAACGGTGCCGGCGGAAATCGCCCAGCAGAACCATTTCAAGCTCGACCAGAAGGCGCCGGTTGCCACCGTCGACGAGCTGGCCGAATACGACGCCATCATCTTCGGCACGCCCACCCGTTTCGGCAACATGGCCGCGCAGATGCGCAATTTCCTCGACCAGACCGGCGGATTGTGGATGAAGGGCGGCCTCGTCGGCAAGGTCGGCAGCGTGTTTGCCTCAACCGCCACCCAGCATGGCGGCCAGGAAACCACCATCACTTCTTTCCACACCACTCTCTTCCATCACGGCATGGTCGTGGTCGGCGTTCCCTATGCCTGCCAGGGTCTCCTCAACATGGACGAGATCAGCGGCGGCACACCCTATGGCGCGACGACGCTGGCCAAGGGCGACAGCAGCCGCCAGCCGAGCGAGAACGAACTCTCGATCGCCCGTTACCAGGGCGAACATGTGGCGAAGATCACCGCCAAGCTGAGCGCCTGATCCAGATTCAGATCCGGAGCAGGAACGGCGCCGGTATCAACCGGCGCCGTTTTTTCATCTGCGCTTCATGTAACCACGCCAGATCATTGCGCCGGTGCGATCCGGCGACGCGACGAGCGCATTTGCGCCAGCCGCTGCGCCGGATAGCATGCGACATTTTGCAGCAATGCCGTCAAAGACGGCGACAATATCCGGTTCGTCTGGTGCTGCTGATAGGCAAGCACCGAGGCCGCCGCATCGGCCGGATCAAGGCCGGGCGGCAGAGCGATAATCCACGAGAGCAGATTGGCGTGGGAGGCAATCCGCCGGACCGCTTCGGCTTGCCACAGGGCTGTGAACCATCCGGTGGCACGGTGATCGAGCGGCGACTTTTCGGACGTGTCGATATTCGTCGCTTCGGCATTGGCGAGAAGACTGTTTGACATATGTGACCCCCTCGGTCGGTTGCGGCGGGGGCGGTCACATGCATCTCCCGAGAAGCGGGATGCTCCGGGTGATGCCGCATACCGGACACCCCGTCCGTTCATCGGCGTTACAGGCGCGATGGCAGGTCTCCTGGCTCACGGGTCATCGCCTGCTACCAACCTTCCCAGCGGATCCTTCCAGATCCGGCCAGTGGTCATTTCGCTAACAGGCTCGCCGCTCACAGTTGCGGGGGCAGCCGCGGTTTCGGTCGCTCTTAGGGAGCGACCTCACCGTGTTCCCTTTTCAGCCCGACCGCACGCAGCGGATCGGACAACCATCGCCGCCAGAATAGCCTGAGTCGGCCGGAAAGCCACATGGTCGGACGACCGGCGCTGCATGGAATGCGACATCCGGCGCAACATTTGCCGCTTGACAAGGGGCTGCCGTTTCGCGGAAATGGGCGCGGGCCACGCTCCCCCACCGGAGCGCAATCGTTCTGGAAGGGACGTCATGACTAGACCGACGGTACGGCCGGAGCGGCCGCTATTCTCGTCCGGTCCCTGCGCCAAGAGGCCGGGCTGGACTCTCACTTCTCTCAATCAGGCACCTTTGGGCAGATCGCATCGCGCCGCCATCGGCAAGGCGCGTCTGGCGGATGTCATCGAGCGCAGCCGCAAGGTGCTGGGCATCCCGGCCGATTACCGCATCGGCATCATGGCCGGCTCGGATACCGGCGCCATCGAAGCAGCCCTCTGGTCGCTGCTGGGGCCGCGCCCGGTCGATGTGCTGGCCTGGGACAGTTTCGGCCTCGACTGGGCCACCGATATCACCGACGAATTGAAGCTCACCGCCCATGTGCAGAAGGTACCCTATGGCGCCCTGCCCGATCTTGGCGCGGTCGACTGGTCGCATGACGTGGTTTTCACCTGGAACGGCACGACATCGGGCGTGCGGGTGCCGAATGGCGACTGGATCGCCGCGGATCGTCAAGGGCTTGCCATCTGCGACGCAACCTCGGCGGTGTTCGCCATGGATCTCCCCTGGGATCGCCTCGATGTCGTTACCTGGTCATGGCAGAAGGTGCTCGGCGGCGAGGCCGCGCATGGCATGATTGCCCTCAGCCCCCGTGCTGCGGCGCGTCTCGCCGAGCACCGACCGACCTGGCCGGTGCCGAAGGTCTTCCGCCTCGCCAAGAACGGCAAGATCGCCGAAGGCGTGTTCAAGGGCGAAACCATCAATACGCCCTCCATGCTCTGCGTCGAAGACCAGATCGACGCCTTGCGCTGGGGCGAAGATATCGGCGGGCTGGGCGCCCTGATCGAACGCAGCAACAAGAATTTCTCGGTCATTGCCGACTGGGTAGCCCGGTCTTCCTGGATCGACTTTCTAGCGATCGACCCGGCGACGCGTTCGACCACCAGCGTCTGCCTGAAAATCGTCGATCCGCGCGTGACGCGCCTGCCGCAGGCGGAACAGGCCGCCATCTCTGCTGCCATCGCCAAGAAACTGGATGCCGACGGCGTCGCCCATGACATCGGCAGCTATCGCGACGCGCCGCCGGGCCTGCGAATCTGGTGCGGCGCGACGGTCGACGCTGTCGATCTCGTCGCTTTGCTGCCCTGGCTCGACTGGGCCTTCGAAGACGTCATGGCAACCCAACAGAAGACAGCGTGAGCATCATGCCGAAGGTTCTGATTTCCGACGAACTGTCCCCCGCCGCCGTGCAGATTTTCCGCGACCGCGGCATCGAGGTCGATGAAAAGGTCGGCCTGAAGCCGAAGGAGCTGCGCGACATCATCGGCGAGTATGACGGCCTCGCCATTCGCTCCGCCACCAAGGTGACGGCCGAATTGCTGGCGGTCGCCGACAGGCTGAAAGTGGTCGGTCGCGCCGGCATCGGTGTCGACAATGTCGACATCAAGTCGGCGACGGCACGCGGCATCTGCGTGATGAATACGCCTTTCGGCAACTCCATCACCACGGCCGAACATGCCATCGCCATGATGATGGCGCTGGCCCGGCACATCCCGCAGGCCGACCGCACGACGCAGCTGGGCAAATGGGAAAAATCCCGCTTCGTCGGGATCGAGCTCTATGCCAAGACGCTGGGCATCATCGGCTGC
>DATLJB010000039.1:0-4511 GCA_035539075.1 Terriglobia bacterium | reverse complement strand
CGCAAATCCATGGGACAGATTACCGGCGCCTTGATCGGCATCGCCCTGGTCCTGTCGGCGGTTTTCGTGCCGATGGCATTCTTCGGCGGCTCGACCGGCGTCATCTATCGGCAGTTCTCGATCACCATCGTTTCCGCCATGGTACTGTCGGTGCTGGTGGCGATGATCCTGACACCGGCTTTGTGCAGCACCCTGCTGAAACCCGTCAAGCGGGGCGAGCACGGCGTTCATCGCGGGCTTTTCGGCTGGTTCAACCGCGGCTTCGATCGCGGCAGCGACGCCTATCAAGGCATGGTTGGGCATATTTTACGCAAGAGCTTCCGTTACCTGGTGATCTATGGCGCTCTCGCGATCGGCATGGGTTTCCTGTTCCTGCGACTGCCGACAGCCTTTCTGCCGGAAGAAGACCAGGGTTTTCTCTTCGCGCAGGTGCAGTTGCCAGCCGGCGCGACCCAGGAACGTACCGTCAACGTCCTTCAGCAGGTAGAACGGCATTTCCTGGAAGACCAGAAGGAGGCCGTGGCGAAGATCTTTACTGTGGCCGGGTTCAGCTTCTCCGGTAGCGGCCAGAATAACGGCATCGCCTTCATTAATCTGCGCGACTGGAGCGAACGCCAGCGTCCTGACCTCAAGGTCGATGCGGTGGCCGGCAAGGCGATGGGTGCCCTCTCGCGCATTCGCGACGCCTTGATCTTCGCCTTTGCGCCGCCGGCGGTTCTGGAGCTTGGCAACGCGACCGGCTTCGATCTCGAATTGCAGGACAATGCCGGACTCGGACATGAGGCGCTCATGGCGGCGCGGAACCAGTTTCTCGGCATGGCGGCGCAAAATCCGCTGCTGATTGCGGTGCGCCCCAACGGCCAGGAAGATACGCCGCAATTGCAGGTCGATATCGATCAGGCCAAGGCGACAGCCCTCGGCCTCAGCATCGCCGATATCAACGATACGCTGGGGACCGCCTGGGGCAGCTCCTATGTCGACGATTTCATCGACAAGGGACGCGTGAAAAAGGTCTATCTGCAGGCCGATGCCAAATATCGCATGGTGCCGGAAGATCTGAACAACTGGTATGCCCGCAATGCCGCCGGCGAGATGGTGCCGTTCTCGGCCTTTGCCCGCGCGCATTGGACCTTCGGCTCGCCGCGCCTGGAACGCTATAACGGGCTGCCCTCGACGGAAATCCTCGGCCAGCCGGCTCCCGGGCACAGTACCGGCGAGGCGATGGCGGCGATTCAGGAAATCGCCGCAAAGCTGCCGGCCGGCATCGGCTATTCCTGGACCGGGCTTTCCTATCAGGAACGACTATCGGGATCGCAGGCGCCCGCCCTCTATGCGCTATCCTTGTTGGTCGTCTTCCTCTGCCTGGCGGCGCTCTATGAGAGCTGGTCGATCCCGTTCTCGGTCATGCTGGTGGTGCCGCTCGGTGTGTTCGGCGCTCTCGCGGCGGCGACCCTGCGGGGATTGTCGAATGACGTCTATTTCCAGGTCGGCCTGCTGACCACCATTGGTCTTTCGGCAAAGAACGCCATCCTCATCGTTGAATTCGCCAAGGATCTGCAGGAACAGGGCAAGGATCTGGTGACAGCCACACTGGAAGCCGTCCGCATGCGGTTGCGCCCCATCCTGATGACGTCACTGGCCTTCATTCTCGGCGTTCTGCCGCTGGCCATTAATTCCGGCGCCGGGTCGGGCAGCCAGAATGCCATTGGTACCGGCGTGCTGGGTGGCATGGTCTCCGCGACCTTCCTGGGCATTTTCTTTGTGCCGCTGTTTTTCGTGCTGGTGCGCCGTGTCTTCAAGGGCAGGAGCAGCAAGGCCGGTTCACCAGACAAGCCTTCCAATGATCCCGATGGGGAGGTTGCGCTCGCAGCCCATCGGGAAGGATAAATCATGAAACAGTTTCCTTTGATTGCCGGTGCGGCAACGATGTTGCTCGCCGGCTGTATCAACCTGCAGCCCGACTACAAGCGGCCGGCACCCGCTGTTCCCGCCGACTGGCCGACAGGTGCCGCGTACCGGCCGGTCGCGCGCGATACCAGGCAGACGGCGATTCCGGATCTCGGCTGGGACCAGTTCTTTATCGAACCGAAGTTGCGCAAACTGATCGGTCTTGGCCTGGCCAATAACCGTGACCTGCGCATTGCCATGCTGAACGTCGAAAAGACGCGGGCGCAATATCGGTTGCAGCGTGCCGAACAATTGCCGACCATCAACCTCGAAGGGAAGGGCGATGTCGAACGCATACCGCGCCGCATTTCCTCGACCGGCGACGCCTATACGTCGCATCAATATACGGCCGAAGTCGGTATCAGCGCCTATGAGTTGGACCTGTTCGGCCGCATTCAGAGTCTCAAGGATCAGGCGCTGGAGACCTATTTCTCCAATGTCGAGGCACAAAGAAGCGCGCAGATCACGCTGGTGGGAGAGATCGCTTCCGGTTACCTGACACTGGCGGCCGATATGGAACGTCTGAAGCTCGCCCAGGATACCTTGGCAAGTCAGCAGCAATCCTACGATCTGACAAAGCGCAGCTTCGAGATCGGCAATTCCTCCGAACTGGATGTGCGCCAGGCCCAGACCAGCGTCGATAGCGCCCGCGTCGATATCGCGGCCTTCACGGCAAATGTCGCGCAGGATCAGAATGCGTTGGCTCTACTTCTTGGCACAGCTGTGCCATCCGATCTGCTACCAGAGCAATCTTTGATGGCGGTCACCGCCGTGCAGGATATCCGCGCCGGGATTCCGTCCGACGTGCTGCAGCGACGCCCTGACATTCTCGAGGCCGAGCACGTATTGAAAGGCGCCAATGCCAATATCGGCGCCGCGCGCGCCGCATTCTTTCCGCAGATCACCTTGACCGCGACCAGCGGCCGGATGAGCGACGCTCTGTCGACGCTGTTCAAGGCCGGCACCAGCGGCTGGGCCTTCATTCCGGATATCGTCCTGCCGATCTTCGACTGGGGACAGAACCAGGCCAATCTCGATGCTGCCAAAGCGGATCGCGACATCGATGTCGCGCAATACGACAAGGCGATTCAGACCGCCTTCAAGGAAGTGGCCGATGCCTTGGCCGATTACGGCACGCTCGACGACAAATTGAGCGCCGAACAATCGCTGGTCGAGGCAACGTCGGAGAGCTATCGGCTGTCCGATGCACGCTATCGCAAGGGGATCGAAAACTATCTCAACGTTCTCGATTCACAGCGTTCGATGTATAGCGCCCAGCAGGATCTGATTTCCGTGCGCCTCAGCAAGCAAAGCAACCTGGTGACGCTCTATAAGGTGCTGGGCGGCGGATGGAGCAAGAGCGGCAGTTAGAAGGCCGTTTTACGGCGGCCCGCGATCATGCCGTTCGGGGGCCGCCGCATATCCCCTTTTTGTGTCGCAATATGTCCCGCTTGTAACTGCATTTTTCCCGCCCGATATCCTTTTAGTATTTTGAAATAACGAGATTTTTCCGATGGTCGTTTTTCGCTCCGGCGGCGCAAAACGACCGCCCGGTCGCTCTTCCTCCTGCGTAGAACTCTCAGTTTCGCTTCTTCAGCCCAATGCGCCCCGACTGGCTGTCGGCGCCGGGCAAGAGGCGTCCCGGGTTTCGTATGACATGGCGGGCATTTTGCCCTGAGGAGGCCAGTATGAGCGTCAGTTCGATCAGCAGTTCAGGAAGTTCCAGCCTGAGCCTGCTGCAGCAATGGCAACAGAAGATTTTCAGTTCCATCGATTCCAATAGCGATGGTTCCGTCACCAAATCGGAACTGGAGACCGCTGTTACCAAAGCGGGCGGCACGACGGAAGAGGCGGATGCCCTTTATTCGAAGCTCGATCCAGACAATATCGGCAGTGTCAGTGAATCGCAGTTCAGCGCCAACATGCCGGTGCCTAGGCTCGGCGATCAGATGGTGTCGCAGCTGATTTCCTATCAATCGGTAGATAGTGGCGGCTCATCCGGCACAAACCCGGCTTCGCAGCTTGCCAGCGACCTGTTCTCGTCGATCGACACAGATGGCGACGGCGTGATCTCCAAATCGGAATTGGAGACCGCCGTCACCAATGCCGGTGGGTCGACCGACGAGGCCGACGCCTTCTATGCGAAGCTCGATCCCGACAATACCGGCAGCGTCAGTGAATCGGCTTTTGCGCAGGCCTTGCAGCCGCCACCGCCGCCACCGCCCTCCAGCGATAGCGACACGAGCGGTGACAGCTCGGATAGCAGCTCGAGTGCGGCGTCATCATCGGGTAGCAGTTCCAATTCCACCGACACCGCGAGCTTTGACGCGCTGAAGGCGCTGATCGAAGCGATGAATGAAACGAGCGCGGCAGACAGCAACGGCACGGATAGCGGTTCGACCGACACTAGCGCGAGCAGTTCTTCTTCCGGCGCGGCCAGTTCGGCCGATGACGCAATGAAAGCGCTGCTGGATGCGCTGAAGCAATCCTCGGCGAGTACGACAAGCAGCAATTCCGATAGCGGATACTCTCTGGCAGGTGCCGCCTTGCAGAACCTGCTGCAC
>DATLJB010000038.1:0-83373 GCA_035539075.1 Terriglobia bacterium | reverse complement strand
GGCAAAATCTGTGACGGTATTTTCTTCTCGCCGCGTATAAATTCTCAAAGGATACTTCTGTGGGATCGACCTGCTTGTTGGGGTGTGAGAGCGGGCTGGCCAGCGACCAGGGATGGGGCGCAATGACATCGATATTGTTTAGCTCGCCGCAAGCGGCGCCGGACGTGACGATTGCCAGTCTGGATGATCACCTGATCGAGCGCATGCGTCAGAACGACGAGCATGCCTATCGACTGCTGGTCGAGCGCCACATCGACCGGGCCTATGGTCTGGCGCTGCGGATCTTGCGGCGACCGGCCGATGCGGAAGACGTGGCCCAGGAAGCTTTCGTCAAGGCCTGGATCAACCGCGACAAATGGCAGACCGGGCGCGCCAAGTTCAGCACCTGGCTTTACCGAGTGATCGTCAATCGCTGCATCGACCTGCAGCGCGCACCGCGCAACGAATGGCTGGATGACGCGCCCGAGCCGGTCGATGATGCCGAGGATTGCGTCACATCCATCCAGCGCCAACAGGTCTATGGCCGGCTGGAGCAGGCGGTCGAAAGGCTGCCGGACCAGCAGCGCACGGCGGTTCTGCTCTCTTACTATGAAGATATGTCGAATGCCGAGATCGCCGAAGTCATGGGCATCTCGGTCAGTGCAACTGAGGCTCTCTTGAAACGCGGGCGGCAGCGCCTGCGCGAGATCCTGAAGCGGTCAGCTGTCGATGTTAAACGCCTGCTTGAGGACGACTAATCGTGATTCCTTGCGCGCGGATCGTTCGGATCGAATCATGACATGATGCCATCTAACGACTGAATCCGTTTCCATTTCGTAAATGCACACGATGCTCTCAGCGGCGGCCGGTGGCTTTCGCTCGATGCTGCGCGCCTTGGACTCTTTTTCCGCCCGATTTCTTAAAGCCGCTCGTTAGAAGACTGAATGTGCCGTGTCAGCTGGCCAGAAGGCCTTTGCATGTGCCCTTTCGCCCGGCAATGAGCTTCTCAAGGAGATGGGAAAATGCCAGTTATTTCAACGAATACTGCAGCCAATACCGCGCTGCGCTACCTCAACAACAACGCCTCTGAACAATCGAGCGCCTTGGCCAAGCTGGCCTCGGGCTCCAACATCACCAAGGCGTCCGACGACGCTGCCGGCCTTGCTATCGGCACGCAGCTCAACTCCGACGTCTCGGTGCTTAACCAGGCATCGACCAACGCTTCGCAGGCCAGTTCCATTCTGCAGGTGGCGGATGGCGGTCTGTCCAGCATCGCCGACATCCTCACCCGCATGAAATCGCTGGCGACGGAAGCGGCTTCGGGCAATGTCACGGATGCCCAGCGCACCAATGACATCGACACGGAATATCAGCAGCTGCTGCAGGAAATCGACAGCATCGCCTCTGGTACCCGCTACAGCAATAACTCGTTGCTGGACGGCACCAGCAGCTATGCCAGCGGTGTCAGCTTCCTGGTCGGTACCAGTGCTGCCGATACCATCACGGTGACCATCAGCGCGTCTAACGCTTCGGCTCTCAGCCTCACCGGCACCTCGCTGACCACGGCGAGTGCGGCGACCACCCTGATCACCACGCTGACCTCGGCGATCGACACGATCACCCAGGACCGCGCGCTGATCGGTGCCCAGGAATCGCGCTTTAATTTCCATTCGCAGAACATCGCGACGACAACGGAAAATACCGACGCGGCGCAGTCGACCATCATGGACGCCGACGTGGCGAGCCAGAAGTCGAAACTCTCTTCCGCCGACGTCAAATACCAGGCCAGTGTCGCCGCCTTGGCGCAGGCAAACCAGATTCCGAAGGAACTGCTCACTCTCCTGCAGTCCTGATCTGTTCCGGCAATGGGGAGGGATCTCCTCCTCATTGCCCTTTCTACCTAGCTGTGTGACGGCCAAACAGGGGCGATCCGCATGACAAGCGTTTCTTCGACATCATCGGCAAGCGTGACTTCATCACAGTCCAGCTCTTCCGTGGATCGCTCCGGTCTGTCGGTTGACGACGTCGTCACCGCCAAAATCCAGCCCTATCTCGATCGCATCGATACGATCAACAGCACCGTCACCAGCAATCAGACAAAGATCTCTGCTTACGAAGACATGCAGAAGCTGCTGACGAATCTGCAGAACGCCGCCGACGCCCTGCGCGATCCCCTGGATTCCAAGTCCGACGTTTTCAATATGCGTTCCGCGACGCTGACCTCATCCAATGGAAGCGTGACGGCATCCAATCTGATGTCCGTCTCTGTCGACGCGGGTACGGCGACAGGTAGCCACACGGTAACGGTGACACAGCTGGCCCAGGCCGAGCGCATTGCTTCCGGCGCCGTTTCCAGCCGCACCGGCGCCCTCGGCTACAGCGGCACCTTCACGATCGGCGAATCGGGGAAGACCGGCGCCACCATCAATGTCACGGCCGACATGTCGCTCAACGACATCGTGACGGCGATCAACAGCAACAAGTCTACGACCGGCGTCACCGCCAACATCGTGGCGGTTTCCAGCACCAGCTATAAGCTGGTGTTGACCGGCGCCGATACCAACCAGTCGATTACCATGTCGACCAGTAGTGGCACGGCACTCTCGGATCTTGGCATCACCGCATCCGACGGATCGACCGCAGCCAATGTCCTGCAGGCGGCGCAGCCTGCCATCCTGACGGTTGACGGCGTCTCCGGTATCGAGCGCGACACGAACGAAGTTGATGACGTCATCGATGGTGTCACCATGGACCTGACGGCGGCAGACGCCAATACCACGGTGACCATGACTATCGGCAACGACACGTCTTCGGTCTCCAATGCGCTCGAGACCTTCGTTGAATCCTATAATGCCTGGCGCGAATTCGTGTCGCAGAACCAGGCAACCAATTCCGACGGAACGGCTTCTTCGGGCGCCACCCTGTTCGCGGATTCGACCCTGCGGTCGGTCGCCACAGACATCGATTCGACCTTGACCTCCATCGTCGGCTCGACCTCCCTCGGGTCCATCGGCATTTCCCTCAATTCCGACAATCAGCTGGAAATCGACAGCGACACGCTGGACAATGCCCTCAGTTCGAATTTCGACGCCGTCAAAAAGCTGTTCTCCTATACGGCCGATACGTCCAGCGCCGACCTTAAGCTGGTCGCCCATGGCAGCAGCACCTATGCCGGAGCGTTCACGCTGAACGTCACCACGGATTCAAGCGGTAACGTCACCGGGGCGACGGCGACCGATAGCAGCGGCAATACCACCGCCCTCAGCGTCTCCGGCGGCGTCATCAGCGGCAAGAGCGGCACTGCTTACGCGGGGCTGCAATTCTCCTTCTCGGGCACGCAGTCCGAGAGCATCACCGTCACGGCGAGCCAGGGCATTGCCGACAAAATCTATCAGACCTCGGACGCGGCGGCCGACACGGCGACCGGCTCGGTCCAGTCGCTGATCAGCACGCTGGAGAGCCAGGACGATACCCTCACCGGCAAGGCCAGCGATCTGCAGACCCAGGCCAACAACTACTACAATTATCTGCTCGACTATTATGGCCGGCTGGAGGCGCGAATCTCCGAAGCCAACCAGACCGCCGATCTCCTGAGTCAGCTGCTGAGCGCCGACAATTCAAATTCGAACTGAGGGCATGGCGGTCTGCGGCGCCATGTGACGTGCATCTCATGACCCGCGACGCGCCAGCCGGCTCGCTTGATGCGCCGGCTCCGACGACATGAAACTGAACATTCTGGCAGGATCATTATATGCGACAGAAGCCCTCTCCGATCTCCGCCTACACCAGCGCTCTCGGCACGAGGCCGCCGCTTCACACGGTGGTCGGTCTCTATGACCTGGCGATCGTCCATACGATTCGCGCGGCCGATGCCAGCCATCGTCGCGACCCGGAACAGCAATTCAACGAAGCGCTGAAGGCCGCCCAGATTCTCAACGGGCTGAGCTGCTGTCTCGACATGAAGCGGGGCGGGGATGTCGCCGTCTCGCTCAGGGATATGTATCAGACGGTTGTTGCCGTGCTGATGCGGGCGGTCGCGAAGCGGGACGCGGCGCAGACCTACCTGCAGCTTGCCGAGGCTGTCCGGCTGACGCGGAATGCCTGGGCGGAGATCGCCAAGCTGCCGCTTTCGGTGAAGCCGCTGACGATTACCCCGCTCGAGCCCGAGACGGCTTCGGCAGTCTCGGGGTTTACGAGCCAGAAACAATCCGTTATGAATTTAAAGGGGCAGGGTAGATTGGGCCTGTCGCAAAACGATTGGACGTTGGAAAGACTTGAGCGGCCCAGTAATGCCACTAGCGGCCTTTCTGGAAAGACTCCAGAAATACGGCGAAAATCTGTCGATCTGGCCTGAGGCTGATCGCAAAGCGGCTGATTTGCTGCTGCTGGAAAGCGAGCCTGCGCGTCTCGCCCTTGCGGAAATGCGCGTTTTGCGCGATGCCCTGAAATCCCCCGCGGAAAAGGCGCCGGGCTATTTGACGGACCGGATCATGCGGGCTGTCTCCGGCCATGTCCTTACCGGTACCTCGCACGATATTCTGCCGGTACAGGATGACCGCTAACGAGCCTTGCGCGAGAGCCAGGCAACGCTAAGGTTTTTCGATACCGAATTGCGCCGTTTTCCCGCTGATCTGCAGACTCTGTGCAGCGTTCCGCCTTTGGCCGACCTGCCTCACGATAGCCCCTCCTTTGCTGCCGCTCTGCCTGTCGCCATACGCCGACGATAATCGCGCGATTTCCAGGCGCTGTTTTAGTGGCCTCGGCTGAGAAATAGCCCGCCTAGCGGGCCCGATCTGCTCCGTAAAAACCCATGAAAAGCAGCGCAAGCGATTGCGCCATGGATCGCGGCAGGCGTCGCGATCGGTTTAACGCCTCATCGCGGAGCGGAGCCAATGACCGTCACTGCCCTCGCCAGTTCAGCGTCCAGTTCTTCAAGCTCGTCGAGTTCGTCGAGTTCCTCCAGCTCTTCGGCGGCCAACGATGCGAACACGGCCTACAATACCTTTCTCACCTTGTTGACGACGGAGCTGCAGAACCAGAATCCGCTGGACCCCACCGATACCAGCGAATTCACCAGCCAGCTGATCGGCCTCGCGGGGGTCGAGCAGCAGGAGAATATGAGTCTGGAGCTGGCCTCGATCGCCGATACCTTGAACTCCTACGGGCTGTCGAACGGGGTCGCCTATATCGACAAGAGCATCACCTATACCGGCGACACGGCGCCGATGCAGGATGGCAGCGCCAATTGGCAATACACGCTGTCGGGTGACGCCGCTTCCACCAAGCTGACGGTGACCGATTCCGACGGCAATGTCGTCTGGACCGGCACCGGCGACACCAGCAGCGGCGCCCACTCCTTTTCCTGGGATGGAACGGACTCGGACGGGGCATCCCATACCAGCGGCGCCTACACCTTGAGCGTGTCTTCGGTCGACAGCTCGGGTGCGACCGTCTCCACCAGCATCTCCTCGATCGGCACCGTCACTGGCGTCACCACGTCGAGTGGCACCACCGAACTGCAGCTCGGCGATGATTTGTCCATCCCGCTTGCCGATGTCACCGGCATTCACAGCGCGACCAATTAAGACCCCAGGAGCAAGCCATGACGATCGGCAGCGCACTCAATTCCGCCGTTTCGGCGATCAATGCCCAGAGCAAGGCCTTGGCAATTATCTCCAACAACCTCGCCAATGCCAGTACCTACGGCTACAAATCCGTCTATACCAGCTTCTATGATCTGGTGAATGACAGTAACACCTCCTCATCTTTGGCCTCCGGCGGCGTCGTTGCCAACGCGACGCAAAATGTCAATGCGCAAGGCAATATCGGGTCGACCAGCAACTCGACCAACATTGCCATCGACGGCACGGGCTTCTTCGTTGTGACCTATAACAACGATTCCTCGCAGACCTATTTCACGCGCGACGGCAATTTCGACACCGACGATCAGGGCTATCTGACGAATAACGGCTATTATCTGATGGGATGGCCGACGGATTCCAACGGAAATATCGTCTCGAGTGCCACCAACAGCACCGCCGGCCTCGAGGCGATCAATGTCGATAAATTCGCCACCTCGGCTGGCGCTTCCACGTCGGATGTGCTGAAAGCAAACCTGCCCGCCAGTGCGGCGGTGGGCGACACCTTCAATACCAGCACCACCATTTATGACTCGCTGGGTGTTGCCCAGAGTGTGCCTGTGACCTGGGAGAAGACCGCCGCCAATACCTGGACGATGACCTACGGCAATCCAACCGATCCGACGGACAGCACGACGACGACCGGGACGATCGGCGGCAACACGACCTACACCATCAGCTTCAACTCCGACGGCACGTTGAATACCATTACCGATGCGGGCGGCGCGACCGTCACATCGCCGACCATCACCGTCAGCAGCTGGGACGACGGCGCCGCCGCCAGCAGCGTCTCTGTCAATCTCGGTACTTCCGGCCAGTCCGATGGCCTGACGCAATATTCCCCCACCACCGACGATCCGCAGGTGGAGATCCGCAGCGACACGCCGGACGGCTTCGCCTATGGCCACCTCACCGGCGTCACGGTGGGGAAAGACGGCACGGTAACGGCTGCCTACGATAATGGGCAGAAGGTACCGATCTACAAGATTCCCGTGGCTACCTTCCCGAACGCTGACGGCTTAATGGTGAAGTCCGACAACGTCTATCAGATGACTGGCAGCTCCGGGAACTACACCTTGCACACCGCCGGCGAGGGCGGGTCTGGCAAGATCGACGGCAGCAGTCTCGAGTCGTCGAATGTCAGCACGGCCGACCAGCTCAGCCTCATGATCGTCTGCCAGCAGAACTACTCCGCTTCCTCGCAGGTCATCAGCACGTGCAAGACGATGTTCGACGACCTCATCTCGGCGATCCGCTGATCGGGGCGCGGTTGATGACAAGCGCGGCAAAAATCGCCTTTGATGAGCTCGATCGGTTGGACCGGCAGGCGCGGCAGCAGGTCGCCGGCATCCGCCGCCTGTTCGCACCGGATCTGCAGGCGCTCAGGCGCGCCGGGAAAGCGGCGAACTCCCCCGACCAGCACCACGACCTGCGCAATCTCGAGGTGGCGCTGGCCTTGGCGGATCTGACCGATCTACGCGACTCCCTGAAGCAGTACCGGGATCTGATCGTCGCTGAAATCAGGCAGCACAATTTTGCGCAAAGCGCCGCGGCTGCCTACGCGAAATCATTGCATGGCACAAAATTGCGACGCAGCCATTAATTCGGAGATGTGAGATATGCCGACGATCCATAACGGCAATCATGCCGCTTCAAATCCCATTCTCAACGAACTGGCGATTGCCGACCTGATCTTCGTCATGAAGGAATTGATCACCGTCGTCTATTCCGAGAACGAGTTGCTGACCCGCGGCGTGCCGGCAGCGCTCTCGGACTATGCCGAGCAGAAGGATCACCTCACCGATCGCTTCGGTGATCTAAGCCGCGGCGTGCTGAGCTCCTGCTCGCAGGAATTGTCGGAGGATGAGGATCTGCGTGAGCAGATCGTCGCCACTGGACAGATGCTGAAATCGCTCACTCAGGAGAACATGCGGTTGCTGCGCGGCGCCATGGATGCCACGCGCCGGCGCATCAACTCGGTGATGACGGCCATCCAGGCGGAACAGGGCAGGCAGGGTACCTACAGCGCCAACGGGAAGATAACGGCGGCGAATTTCATCGACCGGCAGACCAGCTACAAGGCCTAATTTCACGGCGACGGGAGAGTTTCGATGTCACTCAACATCGCCATCAGTTCCGCGGTATCCTCCCTTCTCGCCATCGAGAAGCAGCTGGCGGTGGCTTCGGCCAATGTCTCCAACGCGACGGTCAACGGATATACCGCCAAATCCGTCTCCCTGGAGACGCAGGTCACGAATGGCGGCGGCTCGGGCGTCGACGTTGCCGCCATCACCAGCAGCGTCAACAAATATCTGCTCAAGGATATCCTTTCCGCGACCACGGCGTCAGCCGCCGATTCCACCACCTCCGACTACTACACATCGCTGCAGAATTTGCTGGGCGAGGTCTCGGACAGCACTTCCGGCAACGATCTTTCCTCGCAGCTTACCAAGCTGGCGACAGCCTTGCAGAATCTGGAGGCAACGCCGGACGATGTCAGTTTGAAAAACCAGGTCGTCAACGACATCGACGATCTTGCCGCCAATCTCCGCTCCACCTCCAACGGCATTCAGGACCTGCGGACGCAGGCCGACCAGGAGATCGGCGACAAGGTGACAGAGGTCAATTCCGCGCTCGATAACATCAACGACCTCAACAAGCAGATCGCCCTCGCTAAGTCGCGCGGCGAATCGACGGCGGACCTCGAGGATCAGCGCAATACCGCCCTGCAGACCATCGCCGGCGATATGAACATCAGTTCCTACACCGACAGCAATGATCAGCTACACATCTTTACGGGAGGCAACCAAGCGCTGCTGAACGGTACGGTGGTCAATCATCTGTCGCATAGCACCGCCTCCTCGATTTCCGATGGCGTCGTCTATTCCGGCTCCTCTGGCACGGGTATTTCCGGCATCTATGTGGCCGGCACCGATATCACGAGCCAGATCACCGGCGGCAATATCGGCGCTCTGATCGATATGCGGGACGATACGCTGGTCAAGGCGCAGGATGAGCTCGACAATCTAGCTTCGGGGCTGAGCTCTGCCATCAATGCAATCACCAACCAGGGGAGCGCCTCGCCCCCGCCCTCATCCCTGACGGGGACAACCACGGTTGCAGCCACGGATGCGATATCCACCGCCAGCGGAACGACCTTGCGCGTGGCGCTGACCGATTCCAGCGGCAAGATCACCAGCTATCAGGATGTCGATCTCTCCTCCGCGACCTCGGTCCAGGATGTCCTGGATAGCCTCAATGCGATCAGCGGCGTGACCGCCAGCATCACCGACGGTCACCTCACCGTCAGCAACAGCAGCGGCGGAGGCGTGGCGATCTCGACTTTATCCGGTTCGATCGGCGGAGCCGACGTTTCCGGCTATTTCGGCCTCAATGACGTGGTGACGGGCGGCAGCTCGGCACAGACATTCGCGGTCCGCAGCGATCTCCTCTCCAACAGCTCGCTATTGCCGACCGGGAAGCTCGGTCAGAGCGCCACCCTGACGGTGGGCGATACGGCGATCGGCGCCTCGGATGCCAGCATCGTGACCTCGCTCTATAACACCCTGACCGGCAGCAACAATTTCGCGGCGGCCGGCTGGCTGGGAAGCACCTCCACCAGCTTTTCCAGCTATGCCGCAAACCTGATCTCGGACATGGCCACCCGGGCCAGCAATGCCACGTCGGATGCCACCGCGTCGGCCGCCAGTTTGAGCACGCTGACGACAAGTTTCAGCAATCAGTCGGGCGTCAATACCGACGAGCAGACGGCGCTCATCAGCCAGCTGCAGAGCTATTACGCGGCTTCCGCCCAGGTGATTAGCACCGCCAATGCGATGTTCACCAGTCTGATCAATGCTGTCGCCAGCTGATACCAGGCGTCGTGGAAAGGTAGGGCAATGTTAAGCGTTTCGACCTATGGCCTCTTCAACAGCGTTCTCAATGGCGCAAAGAACGTGCAGCGGGCCGAGGCACAGGCCTCGATCCAGCAATCGACCGGCCTGGTCGGCACCAGCTTTGCCGACTATGGCGACAAGTCGCGGCAATTGCTCACGCTGCAGAACGAATCGACCCAGACGCAATCTTTCAGCGACAACACTAAAGTTGCGAGCAACCGCAGTCAGGCGACCTATAGCGCCGTCGGCAATATGATCACCTTGCTGACATCCCTGAAAACGGCGATCAGCTCGGCGATGTCGGGGACGGCGTCGACAACCTTGAACACGGTGGGCAGCTCGACGCTGGAAGACCTCTCCAGCGAACTCAATACCCAGCTCAACGGGCGCTATCTTTTTGCCGGCAGCCAGACGGATCAGCCGGCCGTCGACCTGACCACCTATGCGACCACTCCCGCAAGCGCCACCACGGCGGACACCAGTTACTATCAGGGCGACTCCCAGCAGGCTTCCGTGCGGGTTTCCGACACCTCGAGCATCACCTATGGCGTCACCGGCGACAATTCAGCGATCGAGGAAGCCCTGCGGGCAGCGAAACTGGTGTCGCAGGCAACCACCGACCCTGTCGATACCGCAGCACTCAGCGCCGCTTTCGATCTCGCCGGCAGCGCCATCACCGATCTCTCCAACCTGCAGGCCTCGATCTCCGTGAGTTCCGGCCGGTTGGAGGACGCCCAGCAGAGCCAGACGACCTATCTGTCGCTGCTCGATGACGCCACCAGCAATATCAAGAACGTCGATTCCGCCGAGGCTCTTGCCAAGGCGCAGGAACTTCAGACGCAATTGCAGGCGTCCTATTCGGCGCTGTCGATCGTGATGAAGGTCCACCTTACCGACTATCTCTGACGCGATTATCATCTGGCACGGGTACAGGTCATGACGGCTCCACTTCCCCCTACGCAACTGGGCTCATGGCCGCCGCTGACGGCAGATATCGCCCCGTTGGATCTCGGCGCTCCCGATGCGGGCGTATCCCGGCAGAAAGCGGGCGTGGCACAAGCGCGTCGCCTGATGGCGGCGGGACAGAAATCGGTCATCACCTTCGATGTGTTCGATACGCTTCTGCTGCGTCGCTGCACCGCGCCTGACGGGGTTTTCGAGCGCGCCTTCCATCACCTGCCGATCGCGGCGAGCCATCCCGGTCTTGCCGAATCCTTCGTTCAGAGCCGGATTCTCGCGGAGTTGCGGGCCCGTCAGAAGAGCGTCGCCGATATCAATTCCAGCGAAGTCACGATCGCTGAAATTTATCGCCGTCTGCCGCGCCATGCGCTCGGTCTCGATGATGTGACGATTGAAACGTTGGTCGCGGCGGAGTTCCAAGCCGAACTCGACCTTTGCCTGGTCAATCCGGAAATCCTGCAACTGGCCCGGGAAGCCCTGGTGCGGCGGCAGCCGCTGCGCATCGGCTTCATTTCCGATACCTACTGGTCGGCGGATCAGCTGAAGCGGCTTCTCAGCCACTGCGTGCCCGATCTGGTGGCCGATTTCATCTATACTTCGGCCGACCATCGCACCAGCAAGATGGCGACATTGTTCGACCGTGTGACGCGCGGCGAGGGATATCGCGGGGCCGAGGCAATTCATATCGGCGACAACCCGGTCGCCGATATTCTCGGTGCCCGCGCCTTCGGCATCGATGCCGTGCACTATCCGCAGCCGCAGGAACCGATCTTGCCGCTGCTGACCCGGGAAAGCTTCGCCGCGCAGCTGCTGCAGTCGAAGCGGCCGGATTTCAGTCATCGTCTGGATGGCGGCTTCCACCTTTTGCGCCGGACCGCGCTCTCCCAGCTTCCGGCCTTGTCCCCCGAGAAACGCGAAGGGGCGGCAATCTTCGGGCCCCTGCTCGCCGGCTTTCAGCAGTTCCTCCGGCAGCGCGTGGCGAAGATTGTCAAGGCGGGAGGCAAGGCGGCGATCCTGTTCCTCGGCCGCGACGGCTATCTGCCTTATCAGCTTTGGCGTGAGAGCCAGCCGGAGGCGGCCCATTACGTGGAGATCAACCGGCGCGTCGCCCTGGTCGCCAATCTGCAGGAAGCGGGTCCCCTGCAGGACGTATTCGAAACCTGTCATGCGTTGAACGAAGCCGCCGTCCAGGCCTTTCTCAAGGTCGACCTGCCCTCGGTCAGGCGCTATTTCGCGGGCATCGAAGGCGGCGTCATCGACGGCAAGACTTTCGCGGGCGATCTGCCGCGAATATTGGATGGTGCGGACATCGCCAGCCTTTCCAAAGTCATGCGCGACCAGCTAATGACGCATCTGCGCAGGGCGGTGCCGGAATTCGATAGCTGTTCCGACCTCATCCTGGTCGACCTCGGCTATACCGGGACGATCCAGCGCTCGCTGCGTGGGATTCTCGATCGCGAGGGGATGCGGCAGCGGCTGCACGGTGTCTATCTTGCCACGGTCGACGAGCGCTTCGTCGACCTTCCCGAAGCCGATACGGCGGCCGGCTATATGGACAGCACCGTCGTCACGCCGGCTACCAAATTGTTCCTCATGCGCAATATCGCCGTAGTGGAGCAGGTCTTTTCGGCACCGAATGGCTCAGTCCGGGCCTATGAAGACGGCATAGTGCAGCATGAAGAAGAGATCCGTCCACGTGAGCAACAGGCATTCTGCCGCGAGCTGCAGGTGGCGGCGCGCTCCTTTGCCGGCTTCTTCGATACTGCAGCACGGGAATTGAAGATCGACCTTGCCGCCAATCTGCAGATATTGCGGGATTGGAGCACGCTGACGGTCCTGCGCCTGCTTGCCTTTCCCTCGCTCGGCGAACAGCAGAGCTATGGCGTCATGAAGCATGACGTCAACCTTGGCACCTATCTGCTCTACGACATGATCGATAGCGACCATGTCGGAAAGTTCCAGGCGGCCATGGGCCTGCCTTCGGCAATGCAGGCCGAGGCGCCGCCCATGTGGCTCGGCGGCTCGATGGCTGCCTTGTCGGCGCTCAATTCCTGCGCCTACGGCATGGCGGCCTTCGGTCTCTCGTCTTCCGTCCTGCTGGCCGATCAGATGGCGGCGCATGTCGAAGCGCAGATCATCAGGGATGGTCGCACCTCCGCCTGCCAAGTGACGTGCCTGGTGACTGCCGGCGGCGAGTTGCGGCTGCGGCTGCCGCTGTTGCGGCGCCATCTCGGTGGCGTGGTGGCCTTGCCTTTGGCGAGTTTCCTGCAGCATGGCCTTATTCGCAGCATCTGTGCCCAACGCGGCGAAACCTCGTCCGCCGCCATGGCTTGCGCGGAAATCGATGTGCTGGACAGGTCGAGCCTTCGGGCGTTGCACTGCCGCCTCGACGGCATGCAGTTCACCGCCCTCGATGAAGAGGCCTATCTGCTGATCTCGCCGCCCGACATTTCAGCGGAAGTGACGATCGTCACCTTGACCATTCTGCCCTTGCCGCCTGCCTCGACGCAGGAGAGCGGCGCGCGGCCGGCGATCACGCAGGGGGCGGCGTGACCATGGTTGAACTGCATCGCGATTCGCTTTCCGAATTTGTCGGCCTGCCATTGGCACTGCTGGAGGCAGTGCGGGCGCGCAGCATCTTCCAGGTCGGGCTCGGCAGTTGGGATTTCACCGAGCAGCTGATCGATTGGTGCGGCGATCGGGAGATCCGGCACATGGCGATCGATCCGGCACCGAGCCGCAAGCAGCTCGCCTTCTTTTTCGAGCGTTCAAGCTTGATCTATACCGGCCACAGCCTGGATCTTTTGCCCGAACTGCCGCCGGCCGAGGCCTATGTCCTCGATGGCGATCATAACCATTATACCGTCTTCCATGAATTGCGGTTGATCGCGGCGAAGCGGTCAAGGGACGGCTCGTTTCCCTTGGTGCTGATCCATGGCGTCGCCTGGCCCTATGCGAGGCGCGACTTCTATCGTCGACCGGACCAGCTGCCGAGCCGCTCGCGGCAGCGCTACAGCTTCCATCTTGGTGCCCGGCCTGGAACACGCCTCGCCATCAATGGCGGCGTGCGGGGCGACGGGGCCTATGCCATTGCCCTCACAGAAGGCGGTCCTGGAAACGGCGTGCTGACCGCCATCGAAGATTTTCTGCATGACTTCCCGCATCTGTTTTATGCGGAAATTCCCTGCTTTCACGGGCTCGGCATCATTGCCGATCCCTTGCAGGCCCTGCGCCTGAAGTCGATTCTGGCACCCTATGCCGGTAACCCCCTGCTTGCACGGGTGGAGGCGGACCGCCTTGATCTTTATCTTCAGGTCCTGCGGCTGCAGGACGAGTTGGCGGCCTTGTCGATGGATATGCAGAAGGTACTCTGAGCGGCGCCGCCTCACATTGTGACGCCGGCGCCAAGCAGATGGCCGTCTTCGCCCTGAACCAGCACGGCGACGCCTTCATTGCCTATTGGCGGTTCAATGGAGAAGCTGAGACGCCCGCCCTGCCAGTAGCCAAGTTCGGTTAGGGCGGTGACGCCATTGGCGTCGCGAGCCTCGCGTCCCGCATTCTCGCCGCGCGCGACGGAGGTTTCCTTCTGCCGCAGGAAGCGCACCAGCAACACCCTGCCGCTACCGACACCCGCACCGATGCTGACCGCATGTCCGTCATCTGTGAAGCTCACGCCGGCGGTGGTTTCCGGCGCGGCCTGCTCGATCCCGTCAAGCACGGTACGGCGGTCGGAGCCGATCATTTCCTGCCGGCCTTCGATTACCATCTGGGGCGTATAGATTGTGGGAAGATTGAACAGGCGCGCATAGTCGCGCTGGCGCTGCGTCGAGCCCGGAGCCGATAGCGGGTCCTTCCAACCGAGATTGTCCCAGTAGTCGACATGGAAGCCGAGGGCGATCACGTCGGTGCGCTGCGCTAGTTCGCCGAGCAGCGCATCGGCAGGCGGGCAGGATGAGCAACCTTGCGAGGTGAAAAGCTCGACTACCACGGGTCGCGACGCAGCCTGCGCTGCTACGCTCAGCATCAAGAAAGACGCGATGACCACCATCAGTGCCGAAAGCCGCGCGGCAAGGTTCTGGCGTTCGCTGTCGATCCGATTTCCAGCTGTTGACCTCATAACACCCACTTCCTTCGCGGCTGCCGCTTGAGCCCGCCGCGCCGATCTGCCCGCCGCGCGATCTGTTTGTCACGCTGCCAGACATCATTCGCCTGAAAGCAGGAATAGGTTACGGGGCGTCGCCAGAGGTCGCCGTTTTTTTAGAGGCGGCTTGACAGCCGGCGGGCAGATTTTGTATTTAACTAGAGAGTTAAATAATGTGTCTGGCCGACGATTGGACCCTTTGACCCTCACCTTCGCGGCCTTGGCCGATCCCACCCGCCGCGCCATTCTGGCGCAATTGGCGGAAGGGGAGGCTTCGGTGACCGAACTGGCGAGACCCTTTGATATGAGTCTTCCGGCGGTCTCCAAGCATCTGAAGGTCTTGGAGAAGGCGGGGTTGATCACGCGCGGCCGAGACGCACAGTGGCGGCCTTGCCGAATTGAACCGGCAGCGTTGCAAGATGTCGATGCCTGGCTCGATCGTTACCGCCGGTTTTGGGCCGGCAGCCTGGATCGCCTCGGTCTCTATCTCGAGGCAGTCCAAGCCAAAGACGCTGTCGCCGCGACAACCGGGCGGGAAAAAGCCGCGCGGCAGCGATCAACGGGAACGCGGCGTATCGGCCGTCAGGCCCGGCAAAAGAACTAGGTCCCGCCGGCAGGAAAAAGGGAGCCACCGGCCGAACCTGTCGTTGCCCGGAACGAGGCAACGGATCATGCCCTCATGAACGGCCAGGATGTCATGAATGGAGGTGCATCATGCAAACGCATAGGATCGTGTCTCGTGAAGAATGGCTCGCCGCCCGCAAGGCGCATCTCATCCATGAAAAGGAAACGACGCGGCAGCTCGATCGGCTGGCGGTGGAACGGCGTAATCTGCCTTGGGTGAAGGTGGAGAAGGACTATCTCTTCGAGGGGGCGCGAGGCAGGCAGACGCTGGGACAGCTCTTCGGCCGGCATTCGCAACTCTTCATCTACCACTTCATGTTCGGCCCAACCTGGCAGCAGGGATGTCCCTCCTGCTCCTTCCTTGCCGATCATATCGATGGCGCTGATCGGCATCTCAGCCACCACGACGTTTCGGTGGTCGTCGTGTCGCGGGCACCCTGGGCGCTGATCGCCGCTTTCAAGCAGCGCATGGGCTGGCATTTCGACTGGGTTTCATCCTACGACTCCGATTTCAACTTCGATTATCACGTTTCTTTCACGGAGCTGGATCAGGCTAAAGGCTGCGCATATTACAATTTCACCGAGGGCGACTATCTATTCGACGAGATGCCGGGCATCAGCGTGTTTTTCAAGGATGATGACGACACGGTCTATCATACCTATTCCGCCTATGCCCGCGGCGACGATATCCTTATCGGCGCCCATAACTTCCTCGACATGACACCGAAAGGCCGCAACGAAGGTCATACGATGGACTGGGTGCGCCACCACGATCGCTATGACGAGGCGAAGATGCCGGATTGCTGCGCTGCCGCGACGGATCCGGTCAGCGAGGCGCGCAGCCAGGGCCGGTTGCGCTAACGCCAAGGCAGACGAAAGTATCGACTGCCGCCACATTTGGCCCCAAGATGACCGCCGAGCGCTCATCTGTGGCAGGGACTTCTTCTGATCTAAGAGAGGACATGATGCAAATTCAGCCTTATCTGTTTTTCGACGGCCGCTGCGAGGAGGCGATCGCCTTTTATCAAAAGGTGCTCAAAGCGGAGGTGGTCATGAAGATGCATTTCAAGGATGCACCCGACCAGTCGATGGTCCAGCCGGCGCATCGCGACAAGGTCATGCATTCAACCCTGCGCATCGGTGATTCGATCCTCCTCGTCTCCGATGGTCACTGCCAGGGCAGTGCCAAGTTCGAAGGCTTCTCGCTCTCTTTCACAGCAGCCAACGATGCCGAGGCGGAACGTATTTTTGCCGCGCTCAGCGAGGGCGGCGAGGTGCGCATGCCGATGAGTACCACCTTCTTTGCCACCCGCTTCGGCATGCTGGCCGATCGCTTCGGCGTCGGCTGGATGGTGATCGTGCCGAAGGAAATGTGAGGAGCGGACGGTCATGGCTTTCATGCTGATCGGCAAGACGGACGGGGAAACCTAGGCCGGCATCATACTAAGCCAGGAAATGCTGAGAGCCGGCGCCGGAGCAGTTTGACCAGATGTCGGAAGGTGCTTCACCAAGGAGCTCGATCGCGTACCGGGCGCGAAGGCCGCGCCGCCACCTGAGCAGGATCGGCCTCCGCTTCGTGCTTAGGATTGCTCAGCCTATTCGAGGCCCGCTTTTCCTGCCTTCACGATTGCCGGCCGATTGATGTTGAGCGTAATGCCTTCGGCAGTTCGCCAGAAGACGACCGCGCCGTTCAGGGCGATGTAATAACAACCGCTTGCCTGGGGAGCCTTCGGGTAGGTCGAGCAGAGTTGGTCGCCGTCGATTATCCAGGTGCCGTCATATGGCCCCTGTTCGCCGCCTTTGTTCCAGTGACCGACGATCGTGCCGGCGGGATCGTAATATTCGACGAAACTACCGCCGGCGATCATGGTGCCGGAAATGGTATGGCCGACGATGGATTCGGTAATCTGGGTGCCGGTGAGCGGTACCGCGCCTGCAGCCAGAGCTTGCTGCTCCGGCGTCCCTTGCGCGTGAGCGCATCCGGCCAGAGCAAATGCGGCGACGCCGGACAAGATCAGTTTCAGCGCTACGTTCATCATGGTCTCCATGTCGATACGCGAAATGCCGAAATGCGAAATCCCAATACGCAGAGCTGCCCCGCGCAGACGCCATCGCTTGAAGGAGCGCATTGATAGGGGGAGAGCTGGACGCGGCTCATGTGGCCCCACCCGTCCAGAGGACGAGATATGGAAAGTATGAGCCGATAGGATTTTTTTGCAACCTTTTGAGGCGGAGATCGGATGCTGCTCCTCCATAACCCGACGGGGGAGGTGCGGGAATCGGCGGCTCGCTGTCAGCGCGCTCCGCTGCCGAAAGGCGCCTCATTCCCAATCGGTATAGACGCCAAATCCGCGCTTGCGGATCTGGCCGGCGATCACCACCCGCTGGATTTCCGAGGTTCCTTCCCAGATGCGGTCGACGCGGATATCGCGATAGAGCCGCTCGACTGGGTTCTCCCGCATATAGCCGCGGCCGCCGAGGATTTGCAGCGCCTTGTCGATGACGCGGCCGGCCATCTCCGAGCAATGCAGCTTCAGGGCGCTGGCGCGAGCATGGATCAGCTTTCGGTCAAGGGCGTGATCGATCTCCCAGGCGACGCGGTAGAGCATGGTCTTGGCGGCGAAGATCTCCACCGCCATGTCGGCCAGCATGAATTCGATCGCCTGGAAATCGCGGATCGGCTTGCCGAACTGGACGCGCTTGGCGGCATAGTCATTGGCGATTTCGGCCGCGCGAATGGCTGCTCCCACCGTATGGCTGGCGATCTGCAACCGCGCCTCGACAAACCAATCCTTGGTCAGTTCGAAGCCCTGGCCAATTTCGCCCAGCACATTTTCCTTGGGAACCGCGCAATTGTCGAAACGCAATTCGGCGTGGTCGAAGGCGAAGTTATGCATGAATTTCGGGGAGCGCAGATGCGTCATGCCCTGGGCCGGCTTGTCGACCAGAAACAATGTCGGCTTGTCGGGATCGCCGTCGACATGAGCGTGGACGATGATGAAGTCGGAGGCGTTATAGGAAGTGACGAACCACTTCTCGCCGCTGAGATGCCAGTGGTCACCCTGGAGGACCGCGATCGTCTCTACCTGCCGCGGGTCGGAACCGGCATTGGCCTCGGTGATGGCGAAGCAGCCGCGCCGCTCGCCGTGACAGGAGGGGATGAGATAGCGCTGCTTCTGTTCCGGCGTACCGAATTTCAGGCTGACCGGCGGGCGCCAGACGCAGGACCAGAGACCATTGGTGACGCGCCCAAACTGTTCCTCCATGACGGTCTGTTCCAGCATGGTGAGGCCAAGGCCGCCGTGTTCGGCGCTGTGATTGATGCCGGCGAGGCCCCAGTCGCGTACCTGCTGCCGCACCGCTGCCCGGCGCTCCATCGGCAATTCGCCATGCTCGTCCGCGACGGGTTCAAGGGGAATCAAGACTTGCTCGACGAAGTCGCGCGCCTTGCCCGCCAGTTGCTTTTCGCGGGCCGATAAAGTGAGGTCCATGAGAGAGCTCTTTCCCAGATCGATATGAAGCCCCAGGCTACGCAAAGCCACGGCCGAGGACACGTCGCGTAATTGTCAGCAAGCCATGAGTTCAGGGAATGAGCCGCTGCTAAACCCTCCGCTTTTTGCCGGCCGGTTTGGGGCTGTGCTCAGTTTTGGAGGCGGCTTGGGCGGGGACTTTCTGCAGCTCTGTCATCTCATTCAACAGCCAGTCGCGTACCAGCAGCGCGGGCTTGCGCAGGGGCCGGTTGCTGGTGGCGACCAGATAGTAGTGGCGGCCCGTCGAAAACACATGCGGTGCCGCCGGCACGAGACTGCCGTCGCTGAGGGCATGGGAGGCGACGTGCCGCCAGCCGAGGGCAATGGCGCGACCGCTGATCGCCGCCTGCAGCACCAGTGCGTAGTCGGAGAAGGTAAGGCTGCGGCTGCCGCGAAGTCCCGCTAAATCGAACGCGGCGAGGAAGCGGGCCCAGGGCAGGCGGGTGGTGCCGGATAGATGGGCGAGGGTGTGTCGCGACATGTCGCAATCCGCCGTCAGTGCGCCGTGCTGCTTCAGGTAGTCGGGCGAGCAGACCGGCAATATTTCCTCTGCCAACAGGGGCCAACGCAGATGTTCGGCATCGTCCTGGGCGTCGTAGCGGATACCGAAATCGACATCCTGGACCGGCCCCAGGGGCTCGCCGCGCATGACCTGGAAGCGCAGATCGATCTCTGGGAACTGGGCTTCGAAAGCCGGCAGGCGCGGCATGATCCAATGCATGGCGAAAGCCGAAGAGATCGACAGGGTGACGGTGCCCTGCTCGCCGTGCTGGCTGCGAATATCCTCGATCGCCATTTCTACGCGCTGGAAGCTGCTGGTGACGGCGGCATAGAGCTGCCGGCCTTCCTCCGTCAACTCGATGCCGGTCGGTGCCCGGTGGAAGAGCTTGGCGCCAAGATGCGCCTCGAAACGGGCGATCATGCGGCTGACCGCGGATTGCGTGACCGATAACTCCCCTGCGGCCTGGGTGAAACTGAGATAGCGCGCGGCCGCCTCGAAGACGAAGAGGGCGCTGGGGGACGGGACGAGGCGGCGCAATGAGGTCATGAGCTGAGCGCATGTTATGGCGGTGCCCCATAAGATCGCAAGCGGTGGCCTTTGACAAGCGAGCAGAGAGAAAGCAGCTGGGGAGGAGCAATCCGGCAGGAAGCCGTCCGCTTTCGGCAGTGCCGGTTCAAGCGGATGTGGTGCTAGGGTGCGACAAGCCGCAGGCGGCCGCTGCGGCGGCCGGCATCGAGCGTTTCCAAACGTTCCTGAAAGAAGCTGATCAGCTTTTTCTTCAATGCCGTCTTGCCGCGTTCCAGGCCGAAGACCGTGAGCTCGACGTCTTCCAGATCGGGAAAGCCGTCCTCTTCGGAGAGGATGCGCAATTCGGGCGGCAGCGAGCTTTCGGCGATGGCGGAAACCCCCAGGCCGGCCCGCACGGCGGCGACCACGCCATTGACGCTGTCGCTGGTATAGACGATGCGCCAGGCCCGGTCGCGCACCTTCAGTGCTTCGATGGCGCGGCTGCGAAAGATGCAGGGCGCCGGCAGGACGCAAAGCGGCAGGATATCGGCAGTGTCGATATCGAAGCCGCGGCTGCAGGCCCAGACCAGCGCCTCGCGGCGCAGCACTTCGCCGCGCGTCTCGCCGTCATCGCGCTTGGCGATCACAAGGTCGATTTCCCCTTTGTCGAGCGCGGTGACCAGGGCGGCGCTGCCGCCCACCCGCACCTCCACATCGACGGCGGGATAGATTTCGCGAAAGCGCGCCAGCAGATCGGGGAGATATTCCGGCACCACATATTCGGCGACGCCCAGGCGCAACGATCCGCTGGCTTCATTCTGGGCGAAACGTTGTACCGTCTCGTCATTGAGGGCGAGAAGACGCCGCGCATAGGTCAGCAGCAGATCGCCATCGCGGGTGAGCGCGAGGCTGCGGCTGGTGCGGATGAAGACCTGCCGGCCCAGGACCTCCTCCAGTTTGCGGATCTTGATGCTTACGGCTGATTGGCTGCGGCCGAGCAGGCTGCCGGCGGCGGTGAAGCCGCCGGTGTCGGCAATGGCAACGAACGCCCGCAATCCTTCGAGGTCGAGGTCGGTATAGCGCATCTATCTATTTCAAAATGATATCGCAGAAATAGCAACTATGAATTTCTAATATTGATCTCGCCCTCTCATCTTTCAAGCGGGAGAAGCCGCGGCCCTCAACCGTTGAATAATCCCGGCCGCCTGATGACCCTGACCCGCCAGCAAGGAGAGCGAAGATGAAAGCCGTCGGATATGTGACCAGCCGCCCGATCCAGGAACCCGGCGCCCTGCAGGATCTCGACTTGCCGAAGCCGGCGCCGGGACCGCAGGACCTGCTGGTCAAAGTGGCGGCGATCTCCGTCAATCCCGTCGACTACAAGGTGCGGAAGGGCCGCCAGGGTACGGCCGAAGCGCCGGTGGTGCTGGGTTGGGATGCTGTCGGCACGGTGGAGGCGATTGGTTCCGCCGTCACCTCGTTCCGGCCGGGCGACGAGGTTTTCTACGCCGGCGATCTCAATCGCCCCGGCAGCAATGCCGAATACCAGGTGGTCGATGCCCGCATTGTCGGGCACAAGCCGCGTAGCCTCGATGCGCTGTCGGCGGCGGCTTTGCCGCTGACGGCCCTGACGGCCTATGAAATGCTGTTCGACCGGCTGGGCATTGCCCGCGGCAGCGCCAGCCGGGGCAAGAAGCTGCTGATCATCGGCGGCGCCGGCGGTGTCGGCTCGATCGCCATCCAGCTGGCGCGGCAATTGACCGAACTCACCGTGATTGCCACCGCTTCGCGACCGGAAACGATCGCCTGGGTCAAGGAGCGCGGGGCGCATCACGTCATCGACCACACCAAGGCATTGCCGGCGGAGCTCGCGCGGATCAGCATCGATGTCGTCGACTACATCTTCTCCACCAATGCCAGCGACAAGCATTGGGAAGGCATCACTGCCGCCATCGCGCCGCAGGGCAAGGTCGGCCTGATCGACGATCCGGAACCGATCGACGTCAGGATGCTGAAGCGCAAGAGCGCCTCGCTGCACTGGGAACTGATGTATACCCGCGCGCTATATGCAACGCCGGATATCAGCCGCCAGCACGACATCCTCAACGAGATCGCCGATCTGGTCGACAAAGGAGTCATCAAGACCACGCTCGCGGAAAATTTCGGCACCATCAACGCCGCGAACCTCATCAAGGCCCATGCCTTGCTGGAAAGCGGCAAGTCGATCGGCAAGATCGTGCTCGGTGGATTCTGACAGCCGGCCTCATTGCGTGATCCGGAACCGGCGGTCGTGGCGTGGCACGCCGGCGCTGCAGCTCCATGCCGTTGCGCGCGGGCTGCGTCGGGCTGGTAGCGCCTCGGTTCAGGCGTTAAATATCCCATATCAATCATTGGCAGAGAGGTGCGGCGATGGAAAAGCGGACATTCGGCAGGGCCGGCTGGCAGGTGTCGGCGATCGGTTTCGGCGCCTGGGCCATCGGCGGCAGCTGGGGCGACGTGTCGGACCGCGATGCCGAAGCGGCCCTGAACGAGGCGCTCGACCGAGGCGTCACCTTCATCGATACAGCGGATGTCTATGGCAATGGCCGCTCGGAAAAGCTGATCGCCAAGGTGCTGGCGGCGCGTGGCCATCCCGATGTCATCGTCGCGACCAAGGCCGGCCGCAAGATTTCGCCGCATGTCTCGGCCGGTTATACAGTGGAGGCCCTGACCGGCTATATCGAGGATTCACTGCGCAATCTGCAGGCGGAGCGGCTCGATCTTCTGCAACTGCATTGCCCGCCGACCGAGGTCTACAGCCGGCCGGAAATCTTCGCCGGTCTCGATCGCCTGGTCGCCGCCGGCAAGCTGCGCGGTTACGGCGTCAGCGTCGAAAAGATCGATGAAGCCATCAAGGCGTTGGATTATCCGATTGCCAGCATTCAGATCATCTTCAACATGTTCCGCCCGCGCCCGGCGGAAAGGCTCTTTGCGCTGGCGAAGCAGAAGCAGGTCGGCATCGTCGCGCGCGTGCCCTTGGCCAGCGGCCTGCTGACCGGCAAGCTGCGCGCCGATACGGTCTTCGATCCCGCTGATCACCGCCAGTTCAATCGCCATGGTGAGGCCTTCGATGTCGGCGAAACCTTCTCCGGCGTGCCCTACGAGGTCGGCCTGGCTGCCGTCGAGGCTCTGCGGCCGCTGGTGCCGCAGGGCGCTTCCATGGCGCAATGGGCGCTACGCTGGATCTTGATGTTCGATGCGGTGACGACGGTCATCCCGGGCGCCAAGAATGCGCAGCAAGCCGCCGATAATGTCGCCGCCGCTTCTCTGGCGCCGCTCAGTGCGGCGCAAATGCAGGCGATCGCCGCGATTTATGACAGCTATATCCGCCAACACGTGCATCAGCGCTGGTAGAAGAAGCGCAGCCGGCCTTTACCAGTCGGACATCAGCTTGGCGCCGGCCTTCTTGATGGCATAGAACCGGACCACGCGCAGCAAGCCCTGTTCCATCGCTTCCAGGCGCTTGGTCCAGAGGTTGAGTTCGGCGATCACGGCGCCGGGATGCGCCTTCGCCGTGGCAAAGGTGTGCTGGTCGCCTTGGGCGAAGTTCATCCAGCCTTGCAGGATCATCTTGCGATAGCTCTCGGTGATGTCCTCGCTGATGCGAAGGTCGAGATTGACCTCGCCGAGGCGCTGCTCGTATTGATCCGGCCGCCAAAGGTCCAGCGGCGTCGCCTGGAACGCGCTCAACCGTGAATCCTTGGGCGAGATGCCTTCCCCCAGCACGAAATCGGTCATCGACAATTGGCCGCGCGACTTCAGGCCCTTCTGCAAGGATGACAGGATGTCATATTTGCTTTCAAAGACGTGTAGCGCCTCGTGGGACAGGATGCAGTCGAAGCTGTTCGGTGCGACATCGAATTCACCAGGCACATAGCGCTGTATGTCGGCCTTGCGGTCGAGGCCGGCTATAAGGGAAAGCTGCTTGCCGGCCCGGGAAAGCTCCGCATCGCCTTCATAGCCGGTGACCCAGACGTCATATTCCTTGCTGATCGCGCGCGACGCGCCGCCAAGGCCCGTGCCGAAGTCCATCATGCTCTTGCTGGGATCGAGCCCGAACGGCTTCACCAGATTCAGCACATGCGGCGGACCACCGGGTTTATCGAAGCCGGCCCCCCAGACGAGCTGTGCAACGCGGATGCGAGGGGTTTCCCAGTCGGCGAGCGGCGTGACGGCCAGCGGATTCTCCGCCTCAGGAATTTTCAGGCGCGGTGTTTTACGTTGGCGCCGGATCTCCTCCAACTCGGCCTCAGGGGTCGCCTCGTAACCCTCCCACCAGGCGCGCAATCTGGCCTTGAAACTGATCCCCGACTTGGCCATCGATTCAAAAACCCCGCTGCTGTACCGAACTCTTCTGCATCATGACGCCGTGGATTGGCTTTATGGACGGCATGGTTTGCTGGCACGGAAGCCGCTGCCTACCCCAACAAGGCTTGTCGCTGTCATCACAGCGAAGGGCCAAAGCGGCGAGGCCCTTTCTTAATTGGACACATGTGTAATCCAAAGTTTAGAAGAAATCATTAACTCCGGCACACTGTGGTGGCGGATTTTAAATAGGATTTTAGCGGCTTTTTTGGGATTGGCGATGACGGCGAGATGCCGATGTTTTGCCGGCCAACTGCCTAACGCAGCGCCATTTGCAGGGGGGCGCTTGCCCGCCATTCCGGGCGCGCGGCAGCGAGATCACGGCGCGCAGCGGCCGAGGTTTCGCGCAAGATCAAGCGCGCCGCTTGAACCATCGTCGCCAGCGGCATCGCCCGTCCGGTATCCAGGCGATCGTCCTGGCTCGCCGCGCGCTGCTCAGTCGAGGGCGGCACATGAATGAATCCGCAAAGCGCAGGTGCAGGCTTCTTGGCGGAGAGTTCAAGCAGGTGGAACAGCGTTGCGTTGCAGAGATAACGTCCGGCATCACCGGATTGCTCGGCGGCGATCCCGGCCATCGCCAGGGCCGCGCAGATTTCGTCTGCCGGGAAGGTCGAGATGCGATATGACGGCCCCCCGGCATGGATCTCCGCGTCCCGGAGCAAAGCGCCGGCATTATCGGCTATGTCGAAATGCGCACGATTGACGGCGCAGGTTTCCACCCGAATGTTCTCGGCATTTAAATCGAGTCCGAAGCCGATGACGAGGGCGGGATCGACTTCGTCCATCAGGCTCTTAAGCCGTTCTCGATGGCCGTCATAGACGACCGGCAAGATACGGCCGACGACTTGCCGACCGTCGACGCGGCCACCATGCAGCGCCGCCACGATATCCATGGTCGGGTTGCCGACGATGCCGCCGAAAGGCTCAAATCCGGTGACCAGAATTGTCTCTGACACGATCCGACTCGCAGCTCGATTGGCATTAACCACAACGAGAGTATGCAGGCGGCGTGGCCACTGCAAGTCGTTCTCACGCATGCTCCCGAGTCGCAGCCGGTGATTCGGCAAAATTTTTGTCGGCCCGCCTCCCCAAAGCCATCAGGCAGGCGATCGCCGCGCCCATCAGGGCTGCAATGGCGATCACGGCCCAGGCTTCGTTGATTGCCATGACCAGGCCGGCCCGTTCGATGGCAGGTCGCAGCAGCTCCTGGGTCGCCTGATCCGGCATGGTGATGGGCTTGCCGACAAAGCGATCGGTATCAAGCCCGACGAATCGCGCCGCCGCCGCGTCGCCGGCCAGCAGGCGGGTCACCAGGTGATGCGCTTCGGCCGGCGCCCGCTGCCAGATGATCGTGTCGATCACCGCAAGGCCGATGGCGCCGCCCAGATTGCGCATAAGATTGAACAGCGCGCTGCCATCGGCGACGACGGCGGCCGGCAGGCCGTCGAGGGCGAGGCGCGTCGGTGGCAGCAGGCAGAACATGAAGGCAACGCCGCGCAGGACCTGTGGCCAGAACATCTGGTCGAAATCGCTGGCGAAAGTGGAAAAAGCGCTGAGGCCCAGCCCGATTGCCAGGGCCAGGAAGCCGGCGAGGCTCAGGTGATAAGGCGACAGGAAGCGACGGTCATGACGGCGTTCGAGCCAGACCGCAGCCGGGGCAATCAGTAATTGCGCAATGCCGGTAACCAGCATGACCTGGCCGATCTCGAAAGCGCTATGCAGGCGGACAAAACCCAGGAAGACCGGCATCAGGAAAGACGCGCCGAACAGGCCGATGCCGAGAATGAAACTTAAGCAGCAGCCGGTGGCGTAATCGGCCCGGCGCAACAGGTGTAGATCAACGACCGGGTAGGGCGAACGCCAGCTCCGCCGGCAAAACAGCACGCCTGGAATAACGACGCCAAGCCACAGGGGTAGAACGGGCGGGGCCAGCCAACCAAGCTGTGGCGCCTGCTTCAGAGCTATCTCCAGACAAGCGAGCGACACCGCCATCATGGCGACGCCCGTCCAGTCGAGGCGGCGCCATTCCGACCAGGTGACCGGCCGCGCGGAGAAGCAGAAGAACACGACGAGGGACGCGATCACTGCCGGGGCGATGTTGATCAGGAACAGCCAGTGCCATGAATAGGTGTCGGTGATCCAGCCGCCGATCAGCGGTCCGATGGCAGGCGCAAGAACCGCCACGCTGCCGGCGATCCCGGTGGCGAGGGCCTGTCGGCGATCCGGAAATATCAGAAAGACCGCGGAGAAGACCGCTGGTATCAGACATCCGCCGGCAAGGCCTTGCAGAATGCGGCCAATGACAAGGCTGAGGAAGCCGCTGCTGGCAGCGCAAAGCGCTGAGGCGCAGGCAAAGCCGATGACCGCGCCGATGCCGAGATATCTGAGCCCGAAGATGCGCGTCAGTCTCCCCGTCAGCGGGATGGTGATGATCTCGGCGATCAGATAGGCGGTCTGAATCCAGCTCATCTGCGACGGCGCGATGCCGAGCCCGGATTGGATGTCGGGCAGTGATGTCGCGACGATCTGTATGTCGAGAACCGCCATGAACATGCCGAGGCACAGCGCCGAAAAACCCAGCCAGACGGCGATGGCTCCGGCGGAATGCTCGGTATGGCTGATGGCATCGACTGATGGTTCTTCTTGCACGTCAGTACCTGCTTTCTCGTTCTTCGCAAGCGATGATCCGCGTTTCATCCCGGCGGATCATCACATCTGGTCGGCCCGTTCCGGCAAAGCCTCTTGTAAGAGTTCCGACAGCGAACAAGTTATGGGAGGACATAGATGATCGCGCGCTTCGCCTGATTGAAGAGAAAGCGGCACATCAGGCGACAGCAGACATTCAGAGATGACCGCGTCGTCCATGGCTTTATTCCCTGTTCGACAGAAGGTAATTTTGCGGATCATGTCATCGGAAATGTCACATTGAACATTAGAAGAGAAGCATCATCTTGATGCTCTACGGCCGTCCTCTCGCGCCGCCTCAATGTTAACAGCTTCGTGCAAGGTCCAATTCAAACGATGACGATACAATCCACGCGAGCCGCATTGAGGCGGCGTCCAACACATCGCCCGCATCCTCACAGTGTCGGCGCCTCTTTCGACCTGGAACTGGCGCCGACCATCCTGTCGGTTGCCACGGCGGTGCCGCCCTTTTCATTGCGACAGTCCGAAGTGGCCGCCATCGCACCCTTGCTTTTCGATCCGCAACGTTCCGAGCTCGCGCGCCTGATGCCGGTTTTCGATCATGCGGGCATCGAGCGCCGCCATTCCTGCGTCCCGCTTGACTGGTATCGCGTGCCGCATGGTTGGGAGGAACGCAATCGCCTCTACCTGGAACACGCACTCGCGCTGCTGAAGCAAGCCGCTCTCGATGCCTTGGATCGGGCCGGGAGGGGTAAGGAAGATATCGCCAACGTGGTTACCATCTCGACGACAGGCATCGCCACGCCGGCTCTCGATGCCATGATCATGAATGAGCTGGGCCTGTCCCCGAATATCCGGCGGCTGCCGATTTTCGGCCTCGGTTGTGCCGGCGGTACGGTCGGCCTCAGTCACGCCGCCGATATCGCCAGGGTCCATCCGGAGGGCGATACGCTGTTGCTGATTGTCGAGCTTTGCGCCCTGACCTTTCGTCAAGGCGATATGTCGAACAGCAATATCGTCGCCTCGGCGCTGTTCGGCGACGGTGCGGCCGCCATGGTGCTGGGAAGGCCGGGTTCACAGGGACCGCGGCTGACTGCGGCCGGCATGCATACCTGGCACAATTCCCTCGACGTGATGGGCTGGCGCGTCGCCGATGACGGTCTTGGCGTTCTCTTCTCGCGCGATATTCCAACCTTGGTCCGCCAGGATATGCGTGCGGCGGTCGATGATTTCCTCGCCGAACATGGCCTGCGCTTTACCGATCTTGACGGCTTCATCTGTCATCCGGGCGGCATGAAGGTGCTGGACGCATTGGAGGATGTTTTCGAGCTGCCGCGAGGCGGCATGAGCGAGGCACGCGACGTGTTGCGCGACTTCGGCAATATGTCGGCGGTAACGGTTATCTTCGTGCTCGAGCGCCAATTGCGCCGGGGGATACAGGGCCGGCAACTGATCTCGGCCCTCGGTCCGGGATTCTCGGCGGGCTTCCAGCTGCTGGAGGCATGAATGCTTCAATCTGCCGGCAACGTCGCCCTCCCACTGCTGCTATTGTTCGTTACCGCGCAGCGTCTGGCCGAGCTGGTGATCGCCCGGCGCAATACCCGGCGTCTGCTTGCATCCGGCGGCTATGAGATCGGACAGCGGCATTATCCGCTGCTGGTCGCACTGCATAGTCTCTGGCTCCTGACGTTATGGCTCCGGTGGTTCAATGGCCGCGCGCTTTGGGTGCCGGAAGCAGCGCTGGCCTATATCCTGCTGCAACCCTTGCGCCTTTGGGTCATGGCGAGCCTCGGCCGCTTCTGGACGACACGCATCATTGTCGTACCGGATGCGGCGCTGGTCCGCCGCGGTCCCTATCGCTACTTGCCGCACCCCAATTACCTTATTGTCGTCATGGAAATAGCCCTTCTGCCGCTGGCTCTCGGCAGTTGGCCACTGGCCCTGGCCTTCTCGGCGGCCAACCTCCTGGTGCTGCGGCTACGTTTGCAGGTTGAGGCGGCTAGCCTGGGCCAGCGGCGCCGCGCCGCCGTCCAGGCCGGCGGGAGTGGTGCCTGAGGGAGGAAGGGGCGCCGCTCAAGGGATTCCGGCCTGAGCACGCTAGCCCGAGCGCGTCGGCCTGAGCGCGTCGGCCGGGCGTCGAAGACACTATCCCCGAGTATTGATACTTGCGGAACACAGCCGGGGCGCTAGTGTTATAGCCGGTGCAGTCGCACCCTTCGACCTCTTCCCATGCCCGACCGCAAAAAACTCTTCAGGGGACAAACCATGTCGATCATGTCGGATTTGCGCAGTCTGACACCCAAGCAGCGCAGCGCCGTGCTGGCCAGCTATCTCGGCTGGACATTGGATGCCTTTGATTTCTTCATCATGGTCTTCGTGCTGAAGGACATTGCCAACGAGTTCACTACCGGCGTCTCCGCCGTTGCCGAGGCGCTCTTCGTGACCCTGGCGCTGCGGCCGGTAGGAGCCCTGATCTTCGGTCTCGCCGCCGACCGGTTCGGCCGGCGCCCCGTATTGATGGTCGATGTGCTGCTGTATTCCGCAGTCGAATTCGCCTCCGGCTTTGCGCCGAGCCTGACCGCGCTGCTGATCCTGCGCGCCATCTACGGTATCGCCATGGGCGGTGAATGGGGGGTGGGCGCCTCCCTCGCCATGGAAACCATTCCAGCGAAGACCCGCGGCGTCATTTCCGGCCTTTTGCAGGCCGGCTATCCCTCCGGCTATCTATTGGCTTCGGTCGCCAACTGGTTGCTGCTCGATCATATCGGCTGGCGCGGCATGTTCATGGTTGGCGCCTTGCCGGCGCTGCTGGTTCTCTATATCCGTCGTCAGGTGGATGAGTCGCCGGCTTTCGTCGCCCGCCGGCAGGCATCGACCAAGATCGGCATCGGCGCGATTCTCCAGCGGCATCTGGGATTGCTGGTCTTCGCGGTTCTGCTCATGACGGCTTTCAATTCCTTCAGCCATGGCACACAGGACCTCTATCCGACCTTCCTCAAGGTCCAGTTGCAGTTCGACACGCAGACCATCAGCGCCATCGCCATCGTCTATAATATCGGTGCGATCGTTGGCGGCCTCGCTTTCGGCGCCTTGTCCCAGCGGATCGGGCGCCGATGGGCGATTATTATTGCCGCCTTGCTTGCCTTGCCGGTTATTCCGCTTTGGGCCTTCTCGACCTCGCCAGTTACGCTGGCGATCGGCGCCTTCCTGATGCAGGTTGCGGTGCAGGGTGCCTGGGGCGTCATTCCGGTCTATCTCAACGAATTGTCGCCGGATGCGATACGCGGCACCTTTCCAGGCGTCGTCTATCAGCTTGGCAACCTTCTGGCGTCGAAGAACGGCGTCTTCCAGGCCCAATACGCCGAGGCCAACAACAACAATTACGCCCTGGTCCTCGCCTGGACCGTTGGGGTCGTTGCGGTGGTCATTGCGGTGCTGACGCTGTTCGGGCGTGAGTCGCGGGGGGCCGCCTTCGCTCATGACGAGGTGGCACCGCCGCTTGCCAGCAAGTAACCCACGCCGCGTCAACATCATCTGCTGCAGAGGCTGTGGCCGTCAGGGCCACAGCGATATTTCGAGGGATTATTGCCGTGACTTATCTAGCTGCCGATCAACGATACGAATCGATGACCTACCGCTTTTGCGGCCGGAGCGGGTTAAAGCTGCCGCTGATCTCGCTGGGCCTCTGGCACAATTTCGGCGATACCACGCCGCTCAGCACCCAGCGCGAGATGGTGCATGCCGCCTTTGATCTCGGCATCACGCATTTCGATCTCGCCAATAATTATGGCCCGCCCTACGGCACTGCTGAAACCAATTTCGGGCGCATTCTGGCCGAAGACCTCAAGGCCTATCGTGACGAACTGATCATATCCAGCAAGGCCGGCTGGGACATGTGGCCGGGACCCTATGGGCAAGGCGGCGGTTCGCGCAAATATGTTCTCGCCAGCCTCGATCAAAGCCTCAAGCGGCTCGGCCTCGACTACGTCGATATCTTCTATTCGCATCGCTTCGATCCCGATACGCCGCTGGAGGAAACGATGGGCGCGCTGGCGACAGCGGTCCAGCAGGGCAAGGCGCTCTATGTCGGCCTGTCCTCATATTCTGCTCATAAGACCAAGGAGGCGGCGGCGCTGCTTCGGCAATGGAACATTCCCTGCCTCATCCATCAGCCCTCCTACAACATGCTCAACCGCTGGATCGAAACCGAACTCCTCGGCACGCTTGAGGAGCTGGGCATGGGCTGCATCGCCTTCACCGCTTTGGCGCAAGGCCTGCTCTCCGATAAATATCTCAACGGCGTTCCCCAGGATGCGCGCATCAACCGTGCAGGCGGTGGATCACTGAAGCAGGAGCATCTCAGCGCCGCCAATCTTGCCCGCGTCAAGTCGCTGAACGAGATCGCCCGCCGCCGCGGCCAGAGCCTCGCGCAGATGGCTCTGGCCTGGGTGCTGCGCGATCCACGAGTGACCACCACCTTGATTGGGGCGAGTTCAGTCGCCCAGATCAAGGAGAACGTGGCGGCCCTGTCGCAGCTCAGCTTCAGCAAGGAAGAACTTGCCGAAATCGACCGCTATGCGCAGGAAGGCGGCATCAATCTGTGGGAAAAGCCCAGCACCGATCAGCGGCCCTGAGGACTTGGCCTTTATCGGGCTCATGAATCGAAAGCAGTCGCGGGAGGCGGCGCCCACCAGGCGCCGCCGTTCTTGATTCATCCTTCGGGAAGCCCAGGGCCGGCTCCGGCCCGCCGTCAAGCCGTCCGCGCCGTCGCACCTTGTTCTTCGGCAAGCAAATGCAGATAGGCTTGGCGTTTCGCCAGAAACTGCGAGAGGCGCTGGCGATAGTCGGGCGTGACCGCATTTTGCACGCTTTCGCGCGCGGCCAGATGGTCCCGCCATGCCGCGACTCTTTTGAGGTCCGCGAAGACGCCGAAATCGGCAATCTGATCGAATAGGTCGAAATAGCGGAAGACAGGTGCGAAGGCTGCATCTACCAGCGAGAACCGGCCGCCAGAAAAGAAAGGACCGCCATCCAGAACTTCCTCGACCCGGATAAATTTCTTGCGCAGATCGAGAGCTTTGCCGCGCGTGGCCACCTCATCCTGCGCCGTCTCGAAGCCCCAGATATCGGCCAGCGTCGCGGTGGCGAATTCGACCCAGCCACGAAGCCTGGCGCGCTGCCAGGGATCGGCTGGAAGGAGCGACGTTTCGGGATAGGCGTCCTCGAGATATTCGCAGATGACAGCGGATTCGAACAGGACGCCGGCATCGCAGCGCAGCAGAGGAACCTTGCCCAGCGGTGAGATCGCCAGAAACCAGTCCGGCTTCGCCGCAAGATCGACGTAGGTGCGCTCGAAGGGAATCCGCTTTTCCGCCAGCGCAATGGCGACGCGTTGCACATAGGGGCAGAGATGGTGGCTGATAAGCGTCAGCATGGTCGTCTTCCTTTAAGCTGCGGCGGCGAGGCCTTCGGCGGCCATGGCGATCTGCACAGCCGGCCGCGCAGCGATGGCACGCTGATATCGTTGCAGATCCGGAAAGGGAGCGAGATCGATTGCCAGGAACCCACTCCAATTGACGACGCTGAAGCAGTAGGCATCCGCCAGGGAGAAACGGTCTCCCATCAGATAGGGCTGGTTCGAAAGATGCCGGTCGAGGAAGCCGAACCACTTTTCCACGGTAGCGCGCGCCGACTGGCGCAGCGACGGTGGGTTGTCGGCATTCCAAAGCGGTGCAAATGCCTTGTGGATCTCGCTGTTGATCAGGCCCAGCCATTCCAGCAGGCGATAATAGCGGGGATCGCTGCGGTCTGGAACGAGATCATGGCCGGAGGCGAAAGATGCGAGATAGTGGAGGATCGCCACATTCTCCGTCAGCACGGCATCATCCGCGGTCAGCAGGGCCGGCACATAGCCCTTTGGATTGATTGCCAGGAAATCGGCGCCGCTTCGGGTCTGCTTGGTCTGCAGGTCGACCGCCTCCAGCTCCAGCGGGATGCCGATTTCCCGGGAAACGATATGCGCCGCAAGCGAACAGGCGCCGGGACTGTAAAAGAGCTTCATGGATTTCTCCGTAACGAATGAAAGAGTTGGCGCCGTGACAGGGGCAGGGTTACGCCCTAGAATGGTGCAAGTCGATTTGTGTTTTCGACTTTCTTGTTTGCAAATTTGCAAACGGATTTCGGCCGGACATCTGACGCGACCGGGAGCGGCGGCATATGGAGGATTGGAATGACTTGCGGCTGGTGCTGGCGGTTTTCCGCGCCGGCAGCTTGACGGGCGCGGCGCAGTCCCTCGCCATCAACCATTCCACGGCTTTCCGCCGCCTCAACCAATTGGAGGCGCAGCTGGGCGTGCGCTTGTTCGAGCGCTTGCCGGGCGGCCTTTACCAGGCGACGGCGGCCGGTGAGCAGATGGCGCAGACGGCCGAGCGCATGGAGGCCGAGACTGCAGCTCTCGATCGCGATATCGCCGGCCGTGATCACCGCCTGACCGGCCAATTGCGCGTCACCAGTTCGGAAGCGCTGGCCCATCACCTTCTGGCGCGGCAACTGGCGTGCTTCCACCGGCTGCATCCCGGCATCATCGTCGAGCTGGCCGTCGACAACCGTATCCTCAGCCTGTCGCGCCGCGAGGCCGATGTGGCGCTGAGGCCGGCGCGACCAAAGGAGGGCGATCTCTATGGCCGTAAGCTGACCGATATCGGCTGGACGCTTTACGGCACGCCGGAGCTGCTGGCGGGGCGCAAGGCTTTGAGGCGGCGAGAGGACATCGCCGGCTTTCCGGTGATCGGCTGGGGCAGCGATGTCAGCGGCATCAGGGCGGCCGACTGGCTGGCGGACACGCTGGCGCCAAGCAAATGGGTTTACCGGACGAACAGCCTGGTCAATCAGCTGGCCGCGGCGCGGGAAGGGATCGGTCTTGCCGTTCTGCCCTGCTATCTCGGCGATCCCGAACCGGGCCTTGTTCGCGCGATAGCCGCGCCGATCGCCGAGCTCAGCCGCGAGTTGTGGATCGTCACCCACAGCGATCTAAAGGGGACCGCGCGAATCAGAGCCTTCTTTGACATCGTGGGAGAAGGCCTGGCGGCACAGCGCGAGCTGATATCCGGCGTCTCTGCCACGCCCAGGCGGCGTAAATAAGAAATGGCTCTCGTCTCGTAACGGCGTCGATGCCGGCGGCGAAGACGCGCTATGCCGTTTTGTCGTGCATGTTCCGATCGCAAGATCGGCTATCGTCGCTTCGGTATGAACGGCAGCCCAAGGTAAGGGGACTATTTTGGCAGAACAGGTTTTGATGGGCGGTTTTCCTTCGGCGCCCGAACAACAAGTGACTTTAGCCAACTGGCGCTTGCCGCCGTTCAACAACTGGGCCTTCCACCATGTGCGTGAGATCGTCCCCAGCGCCAATATCTATCGTGGCGCGGGGCCGGTGCTGCCCTTGCCTGCGAGCAATATCGCGCTGCCGGCGATCTCCTTCCGCGGTCCGCGCGGGCAGGACTGGAAGCTGGAGGATATGCTGCAGGCCAGCGATACCGATGGGCTTCTGGTCCTGAAGTCCGGCAAGGTCGTGGCCGAGCGCTACTTCAACGGCCTCACGCCGGAAGCGCCGCATATCATTTTTTCCGTCAGCAAATCCGTGACGGGTGTCCTTGCCGGCATCCTGGTGGAACAGGGCAAGCTTGATCCCGAAGCGCCCGTCACGCACTACATTCCGGAAGCCGCCGGCTCGGCCTATGGCGATGCCAGCCTGCGTCAAGTGCTCGACATGACGGTCAGTATCGATTTTGTCGAGGACTATCTGAACAAGGACGGTGCTTTCGCCCGCTACCGCGATGCGACCGGCTGGAACCCGCCGCGTGATCTCGAACGGCTGAGCGACCTGCGCAGTTTCCTGCTGACCCTGCCGCGCGCGGAGCGGCCGCATGGCGACATTTTCTATTATGTTTCGCCGAACTCGGACCTCTTGGGCTGGGTGCTTGAACGCGCATCCGGCCGGCCCTATGCGGCGCTGCTGTCGGAACTCCTCTGGCAGCAGATGGGCGCCGAATTCGATGCCTATGTAACGGTCGACCGGCTGGGCGCGTCGCGGGCCGCCGGCGGCATCTGCTGCACCTTGCGCGACCTCGGGCGGCTTGGCGAATTGATGCGGCATGAGGGCCGTTTCGGCGAGAAGCAGGTCGTTCCCGTCGCCTGGGCGGCGGATATCTGCAACGCCGGCGATCGCCAGGCCTGGCAGCGCGGTTCGATGGCGAAGTTCCTGCCGCAGGGACGCTATCGCAGCAAGTGGTATCAGACCGGCAACGCTGGCGGCGCATTCCTTGGCGTCGGCATCCATGGCCAATGGATCTATATCGATCCAGCCGCCGAGGTCGTCATTGCCAAGATGTCGTCGCAGAAGTTGCCGGTGGATGAGGCTTTGGATGGGCTGACCCTGCGGTGCTTCAGCGCCATCACCGACGCGCTCCGCTAACTCTTATCGCAGCTCTTTTTGCCGGGCGGCGATCTCGCTTATCGACCGGTCGTCAGGGGCATCACATTGCGTCCTCAGAGAGAAGCGGCAGGCTGCACCGGCACGTAGGCCCGCCGTGCGGCACGAATGGCGTCATGATGCGTCTGGGCCCAATCGACAAGGGCATCGAGCGGCTCAAGCAAGGAACGGCCAAGCTCGGTGAGAGCGTAGTCGACCCGGGGCGGGGTGGTGGCAAGAACGGTCCGGGAGATCAGGCCATCCTGCTCCAGGCGGCGCAGGGTCTGCGCCAGCATGCGCTGCGAGATGTCGCCGATGGCGCGCTTCAAGGCGGTGAAGCGCAAGGTGCCTGGGGCCAGGTTTTGCAGCACCAGCAGGGTCCAGCGGTCGCCGATGCGATCAAGCACATCACGGATCGGACAAGGCTCATCTGAGCCGAGTTCACGGTTGATCATGGCGAAACCTCTGCATGGCGGTACCGGGAAAACGAAAACGATAGACAGTATATATTCTATACCATCTATCGTTTCTGCACCACGTATGCAGTGGGACTTTTGCCTTCCGGCGCCGTTCGCCAGGCCGGCGTGCCGGCCGCTCGGCAGGATCAGGCCTTCAGCATGAACTTGATCGCCCGCAGCACCTCGAAATAATCGCGGGTCTCGAAACGCGCCGTCCGATTGCCGATATGGCTCGCCCCCGGATACCACGCAGCGGCATAGGCATTGGTCGGATTATTGAAGATGATGTCGAGCGTGAAGCTGGTCGGCAGTGTCAAACGGCAGGCTTGACGATCACCCCGCAAGGCGCCGGCTGCAGCCGCCTCGATCAGGCTGCGTGACTTCTTCGGCGCGATGCTGATGCTGGAACGGCCGATGCCATGGCTGACTGCCACGGTGCCGATATGGCTGTTGACCTCCTTCACTTCCTTGCAGATCCCCTCGTCGCCGCTGACGAGAACCACCGGAACGCCATGTAGCGCCGCGGCATAGCTATGCAGGAGGAATTCGGAAACCGGTGTTCCGTTCAGCAGGATGCGCTCGACGCTCAGCGTCATCGTATGGGCCAGCGGATTTCCTTCCGCGCCGGCGCGCGAGTGGTAGCCGATGAACATCGCCGCCGCGAAGCTCTCATCAAGCTCCTGGATCATGCTCGCCGGGTGGCCGCTCCAGCCGCGGATGATCCGCACGCAATCGGGCAGGTCCTCGGTCAGGATGTTGCGGCCGCTGTCATGGGCATCCTTCAGCAGGATTTCCGTGGCGCCGGCGGCAATTGCGCCGCGGCATGCTGCCAGCGCTTCGGCCGTCATCAAGGCGCGAAATTCCGGATACGTAGCATGCGTCTTGGTCGCTTCGTCCCAATGCGCGATACCGGCAATGCCCTCGATATCGACGCTGATATAAACCTTCATTCTTCTCCCCTGTCGACGATGCGGTTGCAAGCACCTTAAAGCGCGATCGCGCCGGAGGGAAGTTGCTCAGCGATGTCGGCTGACATCAGCGGACATGCGCATCTCGCATCGGTCGTCTCAGCCGACCGGTTCGGTGATACGCTCCAGGATGCCGATGGCGAAGATCTGAGAGACATGCACGCCGTCGTCGGAGAGCGGCATGGCGAAGCAATAGACCTGTTTCCTGGTGCCGAAATGGGTGAAGACCGCTGCATCGCAGGCATAGGGCGAAGCCGTGGCGACGCAATGCTTCTTGACGTCAAGCACCGGCTGGATCGACGGGAAGGCGGCGGCGATCTCGACCAGGGAAAGGCCTTTGATCGGTGCGCCGAAATTCCGCTCGATGGCCGTCCCGGCGAGGCGGTAGCGAAAATCGGCGCCATCTTCCATCACATCGAGGAGCATGACGTTCTGCAGCAGATCGGGAATTTCCAACGGGTCGATATTGCGGCGGCTTGGCAGGTGATCGCCGTGGAGTGACTTCCAATACTGCAGGGCTGGCGCGAACAAGCTGTTGAGCGCCAGGGCCTTGGCCAATTGCTGCGGATCGCGACAATCATAGATCATCTTGCCCTCTCAGCTCATCGCCGGCCTCCACTTCACCCCGGCAACCGCCGGGGTGAAGTCGCCGCATGCCGCGTCCGTTGCGCGGCTAGGCTTAAGATCTAAGGATTCTCGATCGCGGAATCCCGATCCGGGTCCCCTGGCCTTAAGGGACGACCCGCACGGCGCCGCGTGCGGCGCTGGTGGTCAGAGCCGCATAGGCGCGCAGGGCGGTAGACACCTTGCGATGGCGTTTGGCGGCGGGCTGCCAGGCGGCATTGCCCTTGGCCTCCATCGCCTTGCGTCGTTCGGCCAGCACCGCGTCGCTGACGCGGACGCCGATCTTGCGCTGGGGAATATCGATATCGATAATATCACCGTCTTCAATCAGGGCGATCGCACCGCCTTCCGCCGCTTCCGGAGAAACGTGACCGATGGAAAGGCCCGAGGTGCCGCCGGAAAAGCGCCCGTCGGTGATCAGCGCGCAGGCTTTGCCGAGGCCCTTCGACTTGATGTAGCTGGTCGGATAGAGCATTTCCTGCATGCCCGGACCGCCCTTCGGCCCCTCATAGCGAATGATGACGACGTCGCCCGCCTTGATCTGGCCGAGCAGGATGCCTTCGACCGCGCCATCCTGGCTTTCGAAAATCCGTGCCGGTCCGGAGAAGGTGAGGATCGACTGGTCGACGCCGGCGGTCTTCACGATGCAGCCATCGACCGCGATATTGCCGAACAGCACGGCGAGGCCGCCGTCCTTGCTGAAAGCGTGTTCGATGTCGCGGATGACGCCCTTGGCCCGGTCTACATCCAGGCTGTCGTAATAGCGGTCCTGGCTGAAGGCGACCTGGGTCGGTATGCCGCCGGGCGAGGCGCGAAAGAATTTCTGCACGGCTGCGTCCTGGCTGCGGGTGATGTCCCATTTTTCCAGCGCTTCGCCCATCGTCTTGCTGTGCACCGTGGGCAGCTCGGTATGCAGCAGCTTGCCGCGATTGAGCTCGGCCAGAATGCCCATGATGCCGCCGGCGCGGTGCACGTCCTCAATATGGACCGTGCTCAAGGCCGGCGCCACCTTGCAGATATTCGGTACGCGGCGCGAGAGGCGGTCGATATCCGCCATCTGGAAATCGACACCGGCTTCATAGGCGGCCGCCAGCAAATGCAGCACGGTATTGGTCGAACCGCCCATGGCGATGTCCAGCGTCATGGCATTTTCGAAAGCCTTGAAGCTGGCGATCGAGCGCGGCAGCGCGCTTTCGTCATCCTGTTCATAATAGCGCCGGGTAAGGTCGAGGACGGTGCGGCCGGCCTGCAGGAAGAGCTCCTTGCGGGCAGCATGGGTGGCGACGATGGTACCGTTGCCCGGAAGCGCGAGCCCCAGGGCTTCGGTCAGGCAGTTCATCGAATTGGCCGTGAACATGCCAGAGCAGGAGCCGCAGGTCGGGCAGGCGCTCCGTTCGATCTTCGCTACGTCTTCGTCGGAAACCTTGTCGTCAGCGGCTGCGACCATGGCATCGACCAGGTCCAGGGCGTGCAGCTTGCCGTCCTTCAGGATCACCTTGCCGGCTTCCATCGGGCCACCGGAAACGAAGACGGTGGGGATGTTGAGGCGCAGGGCCGCCATCAGCATGCCGGGCGTGATCTTGTCGCAATTGGAGATGCAGACCAGGGCGTCGGCACAATGTGCGTTCACCATGTATTCCACGGAATCGGCGATGATCTCGCGCGAGGGCAGGCTGTAGAGCATGCCGTCATGACCCATGGCGATGCCATCATCGACGGCGATGGTATTGAATTCCTTGGCGACGCCGCCATTGGCGGCGATCTCGGCGGCGACCATCTGGCCGAGATCCTTGAGGTGGACATGGCCGGGCACGAACTGGGTAAAGGAATTGGCGATGGCGACAATAGGCTTGCCGAAATCGGAGTCCTTCATGCCGGTGGCGCGCCAAAGACCGCGGGCACCGGCCATGTTGCGGCCGTGCGTAGACGTGCGGGAACGATATTGTGCCAAATCGACCTCCAAACCCGATTGCGATCCTGCCGCATCACGGTTTCGGCCCGGCCGGCAAGACGTCATTCAATAATCATGGTGAAACCATACGGCAACCCTGTTTCCGCGCAAGCCGCGACCGTGCGGGGCTGCTATGCGGCGATCCCCCCAAGGCGGCCGGGGGGCTCAGGGGGCGGCGGGCCGGGCGGAAAGCCCGCCGCGGACCGGGAAAGGACAGCCGGCGGCGGAAGACTAACGGCGGAAAACGAGGCTTCGGGCCTCGCCGGACCGCGGCATACCGTCGGCCTGCACCAGGCGGGCGGCGGGAAAGGTCAGATAGACTGTAGTTCCCTGCCCGGCCTCGCTCTCGATCGCCACGCTGCCGCCATGGAGTTCGATCAGTTTCCGGCTGATCGCCAGGCCCAGGCCGGTTCCGCCGAAGCGGCGGCTGATCGAATTGTCGCCCTGGCGGAAGGGGGCGAACAGATTCGGCAGTACATCGGACGGAATGCCGATGCCGGTATCGCTGATGATGATCCGCAGGTCGCCGTCGGCGACGATCTCGGCGGCGATGGTGACGCGGCCATGCTGCGGCGTGAACTTCACCGCATTCGACAGCACGTTCAGCAGGATCTGCTTCAGCGAGCGGGGATCGGCGGTAATGGCCGGCAGGTCCGGGTCCGTCGCGCATTCGAGCTGAACCTGACCTTCGGCAGCGCGCGGCATGACAAGCCGGATACAATCCTGAATGGCACCATGCAGGGAGATGGTCTCCTCGCCCAGGACCAGCCGGCCCGCCTCGATGCGCGACATGTCGAGGATGTCGTTGATCAGGTCCAGTAGCAGCTTGCCGCTGTTGTTGATGTCCTCCGCATAGCTGACATAGCGGTCGGAATTGGGGCCGAAGGCCTGATCCTTGATCAATTGCGAGAAGCCGATCACGGCGTTGAGGGGGGTCCGCAATTCGTGGCTCATATTGGTGAGGAACTCGGTCTTCGACCGGTTCGCCAGATCTGCCTCGTTCTTCGCCTGGATCAGTTCCTGCTCATGGTGCTTCTGCAGGCTGACATCCTGGGCGACACCGATCGCATAAAGGATATGTCCGGCATCGTCGCGGACCCGCATGGCCGCCGATTTCAAATGAACGGTGTTGCCGTCGGGATGAATGAAGCGGTAGTCGAGCACATAGCCGTCCTTGAGGCCGCGCCGATAATCCAGGAAGGCTTTCAGCACGCCCGCCTTGTCGTCGGCATGAACATATTTCTCGCAGAAGGCCTCGTCGTCGCCGTGATAGTCCTCGGTGTCGATACCGAGCATCTCGACGAGCCCTTCTGAATAGCGGATATGGCCCTGGCTCGATTCCAGATTCTCCGAGGGATGCCACAGCCAATAGCCGATCTTCGCCATGCGGTGGACATGCTGAAGCAGCGCTTCCGTCTGCAGCATCGCCAACTCGCGATGCCGCAGGTCGGTGATATCCTGCACCACGCCGATCATCTGCACCGATGTCGGCCCGCTGGCGGAAATCCGTTCGGCGACCAGGCGGACGATACGCAGAGCGCCGTCGCTATGGGTGATCTTGAACTCCGTCGATAGCGAGGTCTCGGTGCCGGCCCAGAACCGCTGCATGTGATGCCGTGTGAGATAGCGGTCATCGGCATCATGGATGAACCGGTCTACGAAGCCGTCAAGATCCAGTTGCGCGATGGCGCCGGTCGGAACGCCGAAGATCGCTGCCGCCTCGTCCGAGAACTGCATGCGATAACCGCCGCCGGCAATTTCGCTGTACTCCGCGTGCCAATGCCCCATGGCGGCGATGCGCAAGGCGTGGCGGAGCTGGGTTTCGGTGCGGCGCAATGAGGCTTCGGACAGATGCAGGGTGGTGACATCCTGCGAGATGCCGAGAATAAGGGTCAGGCGTCCGTCGGGCGAGAGCCGCTTCTCGCCGGCATCGGAAACGTAGCGCACCGTGCCGTCCTGCAGAAGCAGGCGATAGACGCGCTGGTATTTCAGCTCGTCTCCGGTGACGAAATCACGATAGGAATTATAGACGAAGTCGCGGTCATCAGGATGAACCAGCTCGGCCGCGAAACGACTCTCGGACATGTTCAGCAGCGAAGGCGGCAGGCCGAAGATGTCGGCGGCGTTCTCTGAATAGTAATACTGGCCGTCGTCGAAGCTGGTCGGCTGTGCCGCCGGCTCGAAGTACCAGTAGCACATCTTGGCGATCGTCTGCGCCCGGTTCATCAGGGTCACATGCCGTTCGAGCGCCAGCTGGGTTTGTCGGATATCGGTCACGTCCTGGATGACGCCGATCGATTGCCGGACATTGTCGAGGGCATCGATCAGCCGCTTGGTGGCCTCGCGCAGATACCGCATCTCGCCATCGGGCCGCACCAGCCGGTATTCGATGAGATACTGGTCGATCCTGCCGGCTTCGAAATCGCGATAATGCGACAGCGCCATCTGCTGATCGTCGGGATGAATGAAGCGGGCCGTGAAAGTCTCGACATCGCGCGGGATGTCGGCGAGCGCCAGGCCGAGAATGTCCGCCATCTGCGCATAATAGGACAGGACCGTGCTGTCCTGATCGGCGGCGGCTTCGCCATGGTAATAGTGCCTGAGGCCGGCCAAGCGCTGGGCATGGCCCATGGCGATCCGGCTGCGCTCGCGCAGGCGGCGCGCCTGGGCCGCGACGGTGATATCCTCGCCGATGCCGATCACAAGCGACACCCGCCCGAACTTGTCGAGCACGGCGACATTGGACCAGCGGAACAACCGAGCTTCGCCGTGGCGGGTGATCAGGTGGTTCTCGTGCGAGTTCGGATAGGCCGCAGGGTCGTTGCGCATGAAGGCACCGATAACGCCGTCCACCTCTTCCGGGGGAATCATGGAGACCCAGGTATCGTGATCGCTCAATTCCTCGGCGGTGTAGCCAAGCTTCCGTTCGCCGGTCTGGTTGACGCGAATGACACGGCCCTGGCGGTTGCGCACGAAAATCATCACTTCGGCCGAATCGATGATCAGGTTCACGAAATCGGCTTGCGATTGAAGCATATGTTCGTTGGCAATGATCCGCCGCCGCAGGAATAACGCCATCGCCAGCAAAGCGAGGCCGGCGACGGCGATCACCGCGACGACGATAATGCCTTGCAACTGCCAGTTCTGGCGGATGAAGCGGCGGTCGGTCATCGCTACGGCGATCATCGGCGTCCCGGCCACTTGCTTCGCCGCGGCGAAATTGATCGCCTGGTCCTGGCTTACGATGTCGACCGGTGCCGCATCCTTGCCGAGATCGTTGTCGCGGTTGTCGCGGCTGAGGGCTGCCGGCAGTTGTTGCTTCACGGCGGCAGTGAGCGGCGGGGACATCGTGGCCTTGCCGATCAAGGCAAGGCCGTCATCGCGCAAGAGGAGGACGTTATCGGCGGCGGAAGGGTCGATCGAGCGATAGAACTCGGCCAGAAGATCGGCGTCGAGCAATACGGTCACGAGCCCCTTGAGCGCGCCGTCGCTGCCGACGACGGCGCGGGAAATAGGAATGCCGGCGCCACCCGTCGTGAAGCTGAAGGGCGCACTGACGAAAAGTCCCGGGCTCGGATGGGCGAGATAATCCGCCAACACGATTTTTGCGTCGAAGCCGTAAAGCGGATTATTGAAGTCGCGGGTAATCACCCGCCGCGTGCCGGTCATATCGGAAAAGACCAGGCCGCGCAGCAGCGGCGCGCCGATCATGCGCGGCCTTATCTGCTCCTGCAGCCGGTTGCTGTCGCCGCGGTTGATATCGGCCGCGCCGGCGACGAAACGAGCGCCGCTGTCCAGCACGTCGTTGATTTGCAGCAGGTCGCGGTCCGTCTGCTCGGCGACAGCGACAGCGAGCTGGGTCAATCTTATCCTGGCGGTCTGCTCGGCCGAGCGGTTGATCAGCCAGATGGCACCGGTGGCCATGATCAGCGTCAGCAGGACGATCGGCAGCACGATCTTGACCGGAATCCCGCCGACCGCTCGGCGCGCTCCCCAGGGCGCCGCGGTATCGCGACGGGGCGGCTCGCGATCTGGCGAGCGCGGCGGATGCGGTTCGACTGCGTTCATGAACGGCTGAAGGTCGACGGATTACTGTCCTGAAGTGTCAATGGTCGCAAGGAATTGTTTCGAATCTGTTTATGACCCGACGCTTAGCGGCCGTTCTTCATACAACCGATCCGCGCAGATAAGGATGGTCGTTGCTATTAACCTACTGTTTCTGTGCGGATTTTATGAGGATCGGTAAGAATCGGGCTTATAACGGCGTTTTAGGACCGAGCCGGCCAGGGGGCCGTTTCCTTTCTGGCGCCTGCTTCCCTCCGACACCTGCCTCCTGCCGCGGCGGGCGCGGAAAGCGCCGGCGATTTGAGAAAACGTTAATTTTTCCGGGATAGCCTGACTTGGCAATCCTTCTCTCGGTCGGGATGGTTTCGGAGCACAAATGGGACTGTTCGGAAAATTGTTCGGCGGCAAGCCCGCCGCCGGAAAGCAGGCGGCGAAAGCAACCGCGCCCACAAAGCAGGACCTCATGACGCAGCGGGAAATGCTGGCGCAAAAGGTCATGACGCCGGATCGGCAGGAACGGCTGGCGCAGGCTTTTCAGGTACAGGCGGCAAAGCAGCAGGTGCAGCAGCGCTTGAAGAGCGATGCCGGGCAGCGGCTTCTCGCGGAGAAGCTGCAGCGCCTGATGAAGGATGGCTGACCTTCCATCCTCTGCTTGCGCATCGTGCCGCCGAAGCCCCACGCAGCCAACGAGTTACTCTTTGCAGGGGTCGCCGGTCGGATCGGCGGTATCGGCCATGCGCGCTTCGATCGTGCTGGCGCGGCCACGAATATAGGCGCTCGGCCTGCTGGCGGACCATTGCCGGGGATTGGGCAAGATGGCGGCCAGCAATGCCGCTTCGCGCCGGGTCAGATCATGCGCCGACTTCTTGAAATAGCTGCGGGCCGCCGCTTCGGCGCCATAGACGCCGTGTCCCCACTCGACCACGTTCAGATAGACTTCCAGGATCCGCTTCTTGCTCCAGAGCGTTTCGATCAGCACCGTGAAATAGGCTTCGAAGGCTTTGCGGATATAGGTGCGGTCCGGCCACAAAAAAACATTCTTGGCGGTCTGGTTGCTGATCGTGCTGCCGCCATGGATACGTTTGGCGCGCTGATTGCGCTGCCAGGCCTTGTCCAGCGCCGACCAGTCGAAGCCGTTATGCTGGCAGAACAGGCTGTCTTCCGAAGTGATGACGGCGCGAGCGAGATTGGGTGAGAGATCGCCGTAGCTCCGCCAGGTTTTTGCGAGGCCCTCGCCGGATACCAGCCGGATGACCATCAAGGGCGTGATCGGCGGCGGGATGATGCGGTAAAGCGCGACCAAAGCGAGCGATCCGCCGAACCAGATGACGAGGATGCGCCGGATCAGTCGACCGAGGCGGCGGCGGCGAGGCTTTGCGGCATCGGCGGCGGCCGGCGGCTCACCACCGCTATCCTCGCCGCGTTGCGGCGGCAGATGGGGGGGGCTGAGGGAGGCGGCCTCCGCGGCCGGTTCCGATGGCGTGTCTGGACCCATGACACTTGATAGCGATTGCCTTTGCTCATCTCAAGTGTACAGCGGCCGGTGTCGCCTCGGCCGCCGCCTAAGCCACGGCATCCGACCGCTTTATTTTATTGAGCCGCTGGCCTTTAAGCCGTTAGATCCAAGTTTCCACAAAGGGTTCAAAAGCGGGTTATCGCGCGTATTTGAAGGAAGCGGCGCGGTGCGGATGAAGGAGGCAGGCGATGGAAGATAAGGCGGCATTGCGGTTAAGCCGCGGCATTATCGCTTTGTTCGGCGATCTCGGTCTGGCGGCGCTGAGCGAATTTCCGCTGCCCAACGGCCGGCGGGCCGACCTAGTGGCGGTCGATGCGCAAGGAGAAATCGTCATCGTCGAGATCAAGAGCAGTCGCACAGACTTCATCAGCGACCGCAAATGGTGGGACTACCGCGATTTCTGTGACCGGTTCTTCTTCGGCGTCGCAGCGGATTTTCCGCAGGAGATTCTACCGTCCGATTGCGGCCTGATCATCGCCGACGGCCATGGCGCCGCGATCATCCGCCCGGCACCCCTGACCCCACTTCACGCGGCGCGGCGCCGCGCCCAGACCCTGCATATCGCCCAGGCGGCCTGCCGTCGCCTGATGCGCGTCGAAACACTGGCGACCCAACTGGCCTCCTGATCCGCCGCCCGCCGCCTGCAGCGGCATACCCCTCATCCCCTGTCCACCATCGCGTGTCCCGCGGCGCCGATGGCATCCGCCAACGGGGCCGTGTGCCGGGTTCAGCTCGCCGTCGGTTCCGTGATGCCGGAGGCGGCGGCCAACAGGGCGGCGCGGCCGCCATGATTGTCGACGTAATTGACCAGGGCGGCCACCACGCGGCGGTCGAAGGCCTTGCCGGACTGCTTCAGCAGGCTCTCGATCGCTTCATCGATGCCGATCGCCGAGCGGAAGGCACGATCGCTGGTCATGCCGACCAGGGCGTTGGCCGCGCCGATGATGCGTGCCGTCACCAGAATCTGCTCGCCGGCGATCGGCGGGGTACCGGAACCGTCCCAACGGGCCAGCGCCTGGCGCATCGTCTCGACCACCGGACCGTCGAATTCGATATCCTGCAAAAGATCGGCGCTGGCCTGCATGCTGTTGCGCACCAGGTTCAACTCCTCGACGGTCAGGTTGCCGCTCTTGGCAAGGAGATCGCTCGGAATGAGGATCTTGCCGAGATTGAGCAGATTGCCGGCGATCTCCGCGGTTTCCACCTCGGTCTCGCTGAGGCCCATTTCCAGCGCCACGGCCCGGGCGATGGCCGCCACCCGCATCGAGTGGTTGGCAGCGAAGGGGTCGCGCTTGTCGACCACCTCGACCAGCGTCTTCACCAATTGCTGCAGGGTGCGGGCGCGGCGCTCGCGCTCGGTGACCACATCGGTGATATCGCGCTCCACCGTGAGCACTTCCCGGGCATGGCTGACATGGTCGGCCAGGGGAATCTGCTCGGTCTGCACGACTTTGAGCTTGTTGGCCTGTTCCAGCCGCGCGACGTCGGTGACATTGGCGCCGAGGTCGCGCGCCTGCCTGCTGAGGGCAATATAGCGCTTGGCCGCGGCCGGGCCGAGCACCGCAGTGATCTCCTTGCCCAGCAACTCACCGGGCTTCAGCCCAGCCTGCTGTGCCGTCTGGGCATTGGCGAAACGGTAGCGGTTGGCTTCATCGAGAATGAAAATGCTGGTCGGCTGGCTGTCGGTCACCATCTGCAGCAGTTCACGCTGCTCGGCGAAACGCCGTGCCATGTTCTTGAACTGCGCCGCTGCGAGGCTGGCGCGGCGCGACGACCCATGCCGCCAGACGGCGATGATGGCGATCGCCATGACGAGCAAAGCGAGGCCGAGATAAGTCGTCAGCTGCTGGAAGCGCTGGTCGGCGGCGCCGAGCGCTTCCTGATAGCCGACGGTGTACATCAGGACCCACGGCACGCGCTGCAGACTGCGGGAAACCACCAGCACATCCTTGCGCCGGTAATCCTTGCGATCAACCGCGAAGCCATTGACATTCTGCACGGCGAAGGCGGCATCGAGATCCGGTGTGCTGGTATCCAGTTCCAGGCCGAGCGGCGAGACCGGCTGTTTGTCGTCGGCGACCGGCGACAGATAGGTTACCTTGTTGTCATGGCTGAGCAGCAGGACAGTATTGGCCGTCTGGCTGGTCTCGCCCGGCTGGCGCAACAGGGGATAGAGCTCGTTGCTGATCTCCTTCACCCCGATGATGCGGCCGATCTGCGCATTAGCCGCATTGTCGGATTGTACCGCATACAGCGGCACGGCAAAGACCATGGTCGGGTTGCCGCGAACATTCAGGAAGATGGAACTGGTGCCGCTGGCGCCACCCTGCAGGCCCTGGACGAAGGATTTCACGTCGCCGTCAAAGGCCGGCGCCTGTGCAGAGGTGGCAATGACGGTGCCGCTCATGTCGGTGATCAGCAGGCCCTCTGTTGCAGTCTGCTGCTCATTGACTTTCGGCGCCTGCTGGGTCTGGCCCTGGAAGCCGGTGCGGCCGGCAGTGACGGTCAGCAGGTTGCGCAGGTATTCGCGAAAGCCGTTGACCTCGTCCTGCTGGTTCGCGTCCTGCTGACCCTTGGCCGCGGCGGCGTTGAACTCGGCGATGGAACTGACATAGAGCTGCACGGATTCATTGTCGGCGAGCCCGATCAGGTCGCCGGTCTGCCGGTCCAGCCAGCGATTGATCTCGGCGGCGCGGCTGTCGGCGATGATGCTCATCCGCACCTGCCACTGCGTCAGTTCGCGGTCGCGCTCCTCGCCGACGAAACGGCTGATCGACCAGACGCCTGCAACGCCGAGAATAACCAGCAGCAGCAGAGGAAAGAGAATCTTGAGATCGATTTTTCCGCGCTGCGGCATGTCGTCGAAAAGATCCCCACCTTGACCAACGTCACTCGTCCGCTCCTGACTCCCCGTCTGGTCAGATCCGATCGTCACGCTTGTTCTCCTGCTCTTTTCCATCGCGCCGGTCGCGCTTCCAACTGAAGACGAGGCCGGATCCGCTCGACAAAACGACGACATGGTCCGGCAGCGCATTCAATCCGGACGGCCGCCCCTGGCCGTTCGGGCGGCCCAATATAGCTAAAATTAGATTGGTTGTCCGCTGCCGATTCATCCGATACAACCGCAACGGAAATGGGACCGCGACGTGGCAGGCCGGGTGGGGGAAGGCCGTGGTCGTAGCAGGAGCGAGATGCTCGCGAAGCTGATCAGCGTTCTGGCAAGCGGGATTGGTATCTGTACCTGCCGGACCAGGGATGCAGGCGTTCGTGCGTCGCGCGCGATCGTCATGCCGCTGCTTGTCTCGGTCTTTTGCGTCCTGCTCAGCTATCCCGCCCATCCCGCAGCCGCGCGCAGCTATCCCAAATTATTCGGCAGTTACGAACTGCAGTCCGCCAATATGCAGAAGTTCCCTAAATGGAACAGCATGCTGGCGCGCTGGAAAAACGGTGCGCCGTGCGAAAGCTCCACCTGCACGACCAAAGGCTGGAATGATCTCATCAACCGGTTGAAGGGCCAGGACCTCGCCACGCAGATGCGCGAAGTCAATCGCGAGATGAATCTGCATCCTTACATCCTCGACATCAACAACTGGGGCAGCGAGGATTATTGGGAAACCCCTTTTGAGTTCCTGAAAAAGAGCGGCGACTGCGAGGATTATGCGATTGCCAAATATATGGCCCTCAGGGCCCTGGGCGTGCCGATCGACGATATGCGCGTCGTCGCCTTGCGCGATCTCAATCTGCAGCTCGGTCATGCCGTGCTGGTGGTCTATGTCAACAATGTGCCCATGATGCTCGACAACCAGATCAGCTCCGTCGTTCCCGCCAATTCCATCAAGCACTACCAGCCCGTCTATTCGATCAACGAGCATAATTGGTGGCTGCATACCCGCTAGATCGGGCCGGACGCGCAGGGTCGACCCGCCGGAACGAGTCAACTTTACCTAAATTTAAGGAAATTCTCGCAAATGCTGGAGCGGGTGCGATGGCCTTGATGGTCAAGCGAGTAAATTCGCGTGGGGCATGAGCGACTGGTTCAGGGGCAGGCGCAGATTATCGGACGAGGAAGTGCTGCTGGATTATGTCCAGTGGCTCGAGCGCTATCGTGACGGCTGGTATGCGGTCGAGATCAATGTCTCGCTGTTGCGCCCGCATCATCAGCACCCGCAACATCGGCGCATCATCGGCAAGACGCTCGAGCCGTTGGTCAAGCAGTTCGACGCCGGCGTCTATACGGTCGCCAACAATAACGTCGTCGTCTTGTGCAAAGGCGCAGCGGTGTCCGATATCGACGCCTGTCTGCTCCGCGTGAAGTATTTGTTCAGCGAGGATCCTTTGCTGGCGGCACGAAACGGCCGGTGCGGCGAAGACGAGTTCTGCACCTGGTATGATCTGGAGACGGACTATCAGGATTTTCTCACCCGCGTGCGGGCGGTCAATCGCGCGCGAGAGGAAAACCAGGAGACGACCGCGACGCGGTCTCAGGCTGTCAAGAGCCGCAGGCGCCCCGGTGCCATGCTCGATCCCAGAAATCTGCAATTGCTTGAGCGCTCGATCGAACGCGCAGATCTCGCCAACATCCTGCGACGGCAGGATATCTGTGCGCTGGTTCCGGGCAGCCGGCCGGCGCCGGTGTTTCACGAGGTCTTCTTCTCGATGCGCTATCTCGCCGATACTGTCTTGCCGGGCTATGACGTCACCTCGGACAAGTGGCTGTTCCAGCATCTCTCCCGTGTGCTCGACCAGCGCATGCTGGCGCTGATTTCGCAGCGTGAATATCGCGATCTGCTGCGTCTTGCCAGCCTCAACCTCACCCTGGCGACCGTGACCGGTCCCGAGTTTCTGGAATTCGACCGTGTCATCAGCGGCAAGGATCGCGGCGTCATGTCGATCGAACTGCCGGCCATCGAGGTCTTCGCCGAACCCGGTGATTACCTCTTCGCGCGTGACTTTCTGAAGGAGCGCGGCTACAAGCTGGTCATCGACGGCGTTCCGCATCTGATGCTGCCGCTGATCGACCGCAATCTTCTCGGCTTCGATCTGGTCAAGATCGGCTGGACCCCGGCCCTGGCCGATCATGCGCGCGGCAAATACGCGGCGGATTTGCGCGAGGCGATCAGAAGGATCGGTCGCGAACGGGTGATCCTCTGCCGGGCGGGAACGGATCAGGCTATCAGCGTCGGCGAATCCCTTGGTATCTCGCTGTTCCAGGGACGCATCATCGACAATATGCTTCAGGCCTGGGGCGGCGAGGGCACACGGCCGACATCGTCGCGCTGAGCCGAAGGCGTAGGCCAAGACCCTTTCCAGCGTGAATATTCGCGATAAAATCGCTGGCTGATAATAGTAGACGATGCTCTCCCGGACGCATGACCGGTGATGCAGTCATCGCACCGGGTGCAGGGGGCGTGCAAGGGAAGCCATGGCAAGCTTATCTTTTCGGGTCGATCTCGCCCGCGGCGAACGGTTTGGGCCGGGCAAGCGCCAGTTGCTGCAGTTGATCGGGGATCTCGGTTCGATCTCTGCAGCCGGCCGGGCGATGAAGATGTCCTATCGCCGCGCCTGGCTGCTGGTCGAGGAGATCAATGCCAGTTTCAGCCAGCCATTGGTGGAGAAGGCGCCGGGAGGGGCCGGTGGGGGTGGTGCCATCCTCACCCCGGTGGGGCGTAGCGTCCTGCGTTGCCTGGACGAAATCGATGATGCGGTCAGTCGTGCCGCCGCGCCGGCGTTGGCACAGCTCGATGATCTGTCGCAGGGCGAAGGCGGGCGCAAGAAAAAGGCCGGCGCCAAAGGCACCGGCCGGACAGGTTGAAACGCGTCGGTTGAAACCGGCAGGCAGCGATATCAATTCAGCGGCGTGAAGCCATATTTCTTGAAGACGGCGGCCGCTTCGCTGCCATGCAGATAATCGTAATAAGCCTGCGCCTGGGCGGCACCGCCATCCTGCCGCGCTGCGGCCGCTTTGGTGATGGCGATCGGATAGACGATCGGCGGATGGCTGTCTTCGGGGAAGGTGTCGACCACGCGCACCTGCTTCTCGACGACCGCGTCGCTGGCATAGACGATGCCGTATTTGGCCTCGCCGAGCGCGACAAGCTTCAAGGCGGCGCGAACATTCTCGGCGCCCGCGACGCGGCCCTGCACCTTGTCCCAGATGCCGAGCTTCTCCAGGGCGGCCTTGCCGTATTTACCGGCCGGGACGCTCTTCACCTCGCCCATGGCGAGATGGCTGGTGCCGAGAGCACCCAGGAGGTCGGCGCCAGGCGCCAGCTTGAAGGACGTTGTATCGTCGGCCTTGCCGACGAGAACCAACTCGTTGCCCAGGAGATCCTTGTTGCTGTCGGCCCGGACCAACTGCCTGTCGGCAACGTATTTCATCCAATCGCGGTCAGCGGAAATGAAGATGTCGGCGGCAGCGCCGGCCTCGATCTGCTTGGCGAGAACCGAGCTGCTGGCATAAGAGGCGGCGAGGGTGACCGGATGGCTGGCTGCGAAGGCCGCGTCGATCTCGTCCAGGGCGTTCTGCAGACTGGCGGCGCCGAAGATCGTCAGCTTGATCTTTTCGTCTGCCCGGGCACTGCCGAGAGAAACCGCCAGGCTGGCGCCCAGCAGCAACGTGGCCGCGGCCATTTGGCCGGCAAACTTTAAAAACCCGCGACGCCGCAGATGCGCCGTCTCGGACATTCCTTCCATATGCGATCTCATCTTGGAGCCCTCCTGCGTTATAGCCAAATGGATATAGCGCAATGACGGCACAAGCAACAGCTATTTCCGCGCGAGAATCTATCGGTTTGGAGGAGGCCCGTTGCTGTGGCCTGGCGGCGAATTCGCGGCATTCCGGCGAGGCCGGCGACGACAGAAGGGTTACGGCGAGCCGGTTCCCGCCGTCATACCCGTTCGCAGCCTGGCCGGGTTGCGCAGGCCGTTCAGCCCCGCGGGGCGTATTTGGCGAGGATACGCTGCAGGGTGCGGCGATGCATGCGCAGGCGGCGTGCCGTCTCTGAGACGTTGCGATCGCACTGCTCATAGACCCGCTGGATGTGTTCCCAGCGCACGCGGTCCGCTGTCATCGGTTGCTCCGGCGGCGGCGGCAGGGCCGATTTGTCCTGCAGCAGGGCGGCTTCGACCTGGTCGGCATCGGCCGGCTTCGGCAGGTAATCCGCGGCCCCCTGCTTGATGGCGGCGACCGCGGTGGCGATATTTCCGTAACCGGTCAGGATGACGACGCGGCAATCAGGATTATGCTTGTGAATCTCGGCCACCACATCGAGTCCGCTGCCATCGGTCAAGCGCAGATCGACGACGGCGAAACGCGGCAGCTGCGTCTTGGCGGTCGCGATCCCCGCCGTTACCGTTTCCGCCTGCTGCACGGAAAAACCGCGTTTTTCCAATGCCTGCGCCAGGCGCTGGCGATACGGGGCATCGTCATCGACAATAAGCAGGGTCTTTTGAATCTCGTCCGTCATCTTGCCACTCTCATTCCAAGCTATCGCGCAGCCAGGTCACTTTGACTTCAGCGCCGTGATAATCATTGTTCCGGAAGCTGATGGTGCCGCCGGTGCGTTCGATCAGGTTTTGGGCGATAAAGATCCCGAGGCCCATATGGTCGCCCTCGCGTGCTTCATTCTCGCCGCGGGCGGTGCTGGAGAGGTAGGGATCGCCCAGTTTGTCGAGAAGGGTCGCGGGGAAGCCCGGCCCGTCATCGGTGACGGTAATCTCAACCTCATCCAGCGTCCAGGCAATCACGACCTTGACTTCCTGCTGGGCGAATTCGATGGCGTTCTGCAGCAGGTTGCCGAAAGCATGGAGGATTTCCGGGCGATGCGGTACCAGCGGCATTTCCGGATCGCGCGGATCCGGCCGTTCCTCGATGCGCAGGGCCACATGCGGCCGCTGATGGGGCGCGGCCGCCAGCTGCACCATGACCGCGGCGGGGATCATTTCGAAGGGATGCTCGCCGGTCTCCGTTGGCCGGCTCGACAATTCGCGCAGGATGTCGCGGCAGCGGTCGCTCTGGCTGAGCAGCAGATCAACATCCGGCCGCAACGGGCTGTCGCCCGGCAAGTCGCGCGCCAGTTCCTTGGCGATTACCGAAATGGTGCCGAGCGGGCTGCCCAGTTCATGCGCCGCGGCAGCCGCCAGGGCGCCGAGCGAAGACAGGCGCTGCTCGCGGTCAAGGGTCGCCTGTGCCTCGCTGAGGGCGTCCGACATGCGCCGCATTTCCTCGGCCACGCGGAAGACATAGAAGGTAATGAAAAGCACGGCCAGGGCGAGGGCAATCGCCAGCGCGGCCAGCAGCATCTGCGGCAGGCGGAATTCGCCGTCGGCCCAGGGCAGAGGCTGATGATAGGCGGCGAGCACATAAATGCCGGTGATGGCGAGAGCCGCCAGCGCCATCGTGCTGCGCTGGGACAGGGCGGCGGCGGCCACCGTTACGGGTGCCAGGATCAGCACGGCAAAGGGATTGTGCAGGCCGCCGGTGAGGTAAAGCAGGACGGCGAGCTGCACCAGGTCGAAAGCAAACGAAAAGGCGGCTTCGCGGTCCGACATCAGCCTCTGCCCTTGCTGGCGGCGGAGCTGGCCGATGAGATTGACGGCGGCAAGCGCGCCAACCGCAAGCAAGCAGGGCAGCAGCGGCAGCGGATAACCGAGGCCAAATTGGACAACCATGAGGGCGGCGGCCTGGCCGGCGACCGCAATCCAGCGGATGACGGTCAAGGTACGGACGCGCACGCGCCCGCGGCTGGTGCGCGACGGCCTTGCCTGGAAACTGCCCGCGGTGGTGCTCAGATTGGTCATCGGTTCTAATAAAAGAGGTCAAGACAAGGCTTGGCAAGCCGCAACTGCTCTGGCTCCCTGAGCCGGCCGCAGGCAAATCATATGGGCAGGCGGCGGTGCTTCGGCTTGGCAGCATGGGTCAGGACTGGCATCCGGCGCCGGCGCTATCCTTAGCCCGGATAGATGGCATGTTGCCCTAGGTCCAATTGCCGCATCTTCGCGACTGTGCCGCTCAACGGTCGTTAATCGCCGGAATTTCGGGAATTGCCGGCCTTGGCATCGACAGAACGCCGTCGCATCGAAGGCGGCCGCGGGCCGGTAGCGAAACTGCCGACGATCGATTCTCAGCCTGTGGGCCCTCGCAGACTGCGCAAGGCAACGGTCGCCAGGGTCGCGCCGCGAATGAGGCCCCGGAGAGGCAGGCGCGGCAGGCGCCGGCTGATGGCGACGGCGGCGATTCCGGCCGCACTTATCAGCAATGTGCTGACAAGCGGGCGGGCGCGGATGATATGGGTCACCCGTTGGTAGATGCGGTCGAACGGGCCGGTAACCTCGCAATATTCATCGACCAGACGCCCAAGCGCCGCTCGCTCGGCCGCCGCCTGCAGCATCAGTTCGGCCATTCTATGCCGATGTGGGGTGGTATAGGGCATCAGTCGAAATCCCCCGGCCGAAGAGAGCTGCTATCCGCCGCGCTTTCATCCTGTTGCTTCCGGCGGAGCCGGTCGCGCAGCGCCAGATAATCGCGCTCCAGGGTATCCCGGGTATTGGCGAAAGGAACAGGGGCTGTGTTCAGGGCGTGTCGCAGCCAAAGGGCCGTCGCCACGGCGATGAGCCCATAGACAAGAGTGACGGCGCCGATTGCCGCGAGCCGATGGGTATCCCAAAAAACCGCGACCACGAGGAAAGACGCAAAAGCGAGTCCGAGCAGGATAGCGACACTGCAGATGATTGCCGCCGCCAGCATTCGCATCACGCGCAATCGTTCTGCGGCAAGCTCGACGGAGAGCAACTCGATGCGGGTTCGGCCGGACTCGACAAGGATCGCCAAAAGGCCCTCGCCGAGACGCAACAAGCGCTCCGCCGGGCCTCTCGTCTCTGCGCCCGCTGCGCCGCTATTTGGATATGCGTCGCTCATGCAGGGGACAATCAGCGCCGACCGATCAGGAGACCGAGGATGAGGCCGACACCGGCGCCCACGGCGATGGATGTCCAGGGATTCTCATGCACGTAATCGTCGGATTTGACGGCGACATCCTTGGCGGCTCGCACGGCGTTGCGTTCCACCTGGGTTATGGCGGCTTTCGCCTGTTTGAGGCGATCCGCCGCTTTTGTCTTCAAATCGTTCAGCGCATCGCTTCCCTCCCCGGCGGAGGCAGCCAACAAATCGTCGAGCGATGCGGCGAGATCGCGGAACTCACTCATGATGTCATCGATCGACTGGTCGACCGTCTGGGCATGCCGTTTCGCCATAATTGCCAATCCTTCCCGTCAGTTGACTGTGTTGCCGTCAATGCAACGTCGAAGCGCAGCGGATGTTCCGATATGTGGTCCTTCCGACCACTATTCCAGGCCGGCATCACATAGCTGTGATATGGCGCGGCCGTCCTTGATCAGGATCAAGCGAGAGGTGCGGCGGCCGACTTTAAATTGCTGCGGGGCGACCGGCCAGGGCCTTGCGCCATTTGGTGGGAAGGCGCTTTGCGAGCGTGACCTCCTCCGCTTCCGCGATCCGCGCCAGGCGATGCACCGCGCGGCGCAAAACATCAGGCGGCAACGTGCCGTGGATGTCGAGATCGAGCACCCGCCACTCGGCCCCGTCCTTTTTCGCGTCGATCTGACCGACCACCGCGTCGCGATAGAGGATCGGCAAAGCGAAATAAAAGCGGCGTTGATCCAGCGGCGTATAGGCCTCGAACTTGTAGGTAAAATTGAAAAGCTCGGTCAGGCGCCGGCGGCTGAACAACAGATTGTCGAGCGGGGGAATGATGCGGGCCTCGTCGTCGGCGAAGGCGCTGCGGGCGGCGAAAGCATCCAGGTCCTGCTTCAAGGCAAAATGCGCGGCCTTTTCATCGGCGTCGTCGAAGGGCACGCGTTCGATCAAGCCCTGGTCCGCCGCCTTGGCGACCAGCTTGCGAGCGAGCGGCAGACCGCCGCCACGCCAGGAGCCGATGTGATGGGCGGTGCGTTCCGCCAGTTGCTGGGCGGTGGCAAGCTTCAGCACGGCCAGGGCCGATTGCACGAAAAAGAAGCCGTTCTCACGGCGCCAGTTGGGAACCGGCGCCACCAGATCTGCTCCGACCCGCTCGGTCAGATCGAACAGCCGATGGAAATGCGCCGTGCGACCGACGATCTGCAGCTTGCCAGTATAGAAGAGATATTCGAGCGCCTTGGTGGTGGCCTTGATGGTATTGAACCCGCCGATCACTCGCTCCGATTCGAAATCGGCCGGCGAGGCCGGGCCGTGCTCGGCGATGTGGCGCAACATGCGGCGCATGGTGGGCTTCAGCTCACGCAGCCGGTCGGCATTGATCGCCTTGCCGAAATCGCGCAGGAACCAGGGCAGCCAGTCGCGACGGGTGGCGAAGACCGGGTAATGGGTCTCTATCATGCCGCGGCTTTGATAGAGCAGATCGTAGAACGCCGTCACCGGCGCATCGGTGCGCGCCGCCCAGGCCAGCTCATGGTTGCGCAGGCCCATGACGCGGATCGAATCGATCTGGATCATGCCAAGCCCGGTCGCCGCGGCAGCAGCCTCATCCGGCGACCAGAGCGGGCCGCGCAGGCCGAGCCGGTCGAGCACGAAAGCGCGCAGCAGCGGGTTGCTCATCTCTTTCCTCCCGGCAATCCGGCGCGGGAGTGGAGCGACCACGCTGCTGCAGATCTGCCGACTATTCCTTGTTGCTGACGCCTGCTTCCGCGAAGCTCGCCATGCCGCTATGGCACATGGCGGCCGCGCGAATCAGCGGGATCGCCAGAGCGGCACCCGAAGCTTCGCCGAGCCGCATGCCAAGATCAAGCAGCGGCTTCTTGCCGATCTTTTCCAGGAATTTGCGATGGCCGGGCTCGGCCGAGCAATGCGCGACCAGGCAGTGATCTAGGGCGCGGCTGTCGAGCTTCAGCAGGGTGGCGGCCGCCACCGTGCAGGCGAAACCGTCGAGCAGGACGGGAACGCGGGCCATGCGCGCGGCGATGACCGCGCCGGCAATGGCGGCGAGTTCATGGCCGCCCAGGCACTGCATGATGGCCAGGCCGTCATTGAAGACGGCGGCGTGGCGTTTCAGGCCAAGATCGATCACTTCGGCCTTGCGGGTCAATTGCGTGCCATGGACGCCGGTGCCGGGTCCCGCCCAGTCAGCGCCGCTGCCGCCATAGAGCGCGGCGGCCATGGCCGAGGCGCTGGTGGTATTGGCAATGCCCATTTCGCCGAGGCAGAGAAGATCGATGCCGGGCTCGACCGCCATCATGCCATAGGCCATGGCGCGGGCGGTTTCCTCCTCGGTCAGCGCCGGCCCCTGGGTGAAATCGGCGGTCGGCTGGTCGAGGCACATCTCGTAGACGCGCAGATCGGCATCGGCGTTCTTGCAGAGCTGATTGACCGCGGCGCCGCCTGACTGGAAGTTCAGCACCATCTGCAGGGTGACTTCCTTCGGATAGGCGGAGACACCGAGATCGGCAACGCCATGATTGCCGGCGAAGACGGCGACGCGGGGATGGTTGATGGCGGGCGGGTGCTTGCCCTGCCAGGTCGCCAGCCATAACGCGATTTCCTCCAGCCGCGCCAGGGCGCCGGCCGGCTTGGTCAGGACTGCCTCGCGGGCGGCCGTCTGACTGGCGGCCTCGAGATCTGGACCGGGCACTTCCCGCATGATCTGACGGATTTCGGCGAAACTCGCGACGGGCTGACGATCCAACTTCGGCTCCTGAAAGGTTCTGGTGCAATATGTTCCGCCGGCGCCGACCATTGCGGGGCGTCGCCCGAACGGGCCTAGATAGACACGCCGGGAGGCGAAGGCAAATGCCTTAACGCGACGGCCGGCGGCCCGATTGCCCGGCATTCCCACCGGGCTAGGCCGGGGGGATTTTGCCCGCCCCAGCAGTCCCCACTTGCCCCAGCGCGACATGAGTGCGATGAAATAATCGCCATGACGATATCCGAGCCCGCTTCCGACCCCGCGAAGCCCGGGGCAGAGCCCGGGAAGCCGGCGCTCACCGGCATGTCGGCCGACGCCTCTTCCGCCGCCAGTGCGGATCTGCCTGGTGCGGATCTGCCCGGTTCGACCCCGCCCGGTTCGACCCCCGGCGCCGCCCCCCAGACCAGCGACGACGGCGCGGCCGCGCAGCCGGCGGCACAGCCTGCGGCCGGCGCGACCGAGCCGGAACCTGGAACGCCCGAAGATGTCATTCCTATTCATCACCTGCACGGATTGGGGCAGGGGCTGTTAACCGGGCTCGGCTTTTTCACCCGATTGCCGGTCCGGCCGACCGACCAGCCCCTGGCGGAAGCCGTGGCGCTTTTCTCGGTGATCGGTGCCCTCATCGGCCTCGGTGCGACGGCCGTCTATGTTCTCGGTCTATGGATCGGCCTTTCCGGTCTGATGTCCGCGATCCTGGCGGTTGCCGCGACCGCCATGCTGACCGGTGCGCTGCATGACGACGGCCTGGCGGACTTCGCCGACATGCTGGGTGTTCGTGGCGACCGGGCGCGCAAGCTGGCAGTGATGCGTGACAGCACGATCGGCACCTATGGCACGCTGGCGCTCGTCTTTGTCAATCTGATGAAGGTCGCCGCTCTGGCCGACCTTGCCGTCCCGGGGCAGGTTGCCAGTGCGCTGATCGCCGCGCATGCCCTGGGCCGCGGCGTCCTGCCCTTCGTCATGCGCAGCTATCCTTTGGCACGCAGCAACGGCCTTGCCGTGCATGCTGGCAAGCCGCCGCTCAAGGGGACCTATGTATCCATCGCCCTGGCGGTGCTGATCGCGGGGCTCGTCGGGGGGCCGAGCGTCGCGCTCGTCGCTACCGTCGCGGCCTTTGTTGTCGCCTTCCTGGTTGCCCAGATCGCCCATCGTCAGTTGGGCGGATATACCGGCGATGTCTTGGGCGCCGCCGAGCAACTCGTCGAAGTCACCGTCATCCTGAACTTCGTCAGCTTTACCTGATCGGGAAGCCGGGCGCCGAATGACACATATCGTGACGCGCTGGTGGCTCATTCGCCACGCCCCCGTGATCGGCGCCCCCGGGCGAATTTATGGCCAGGACGATCTCGATTGTGATTGTTCCGACGCTGCGGCTTTTGCTGAGCTGTCGCGCCACTTGCCCGCAGACCCGGTGTGGCTGGTAACGCATCTGCGGCGAACACAAACGACGGCAAGGGCGCTCCATCAGGCCGGTACCGGCACGGCCGAGATCGTGCCGGAAATTGAGCCTGATCTGGCCGAGCAGCATTTCGGCACTTGGCAGGGCCTGACCTATGCGGAATTGGAGGCGCGCGGCGACCAAGCCTATCGGCGATTCTGGGACTCTCCCGCCGAACACGCGCCGCCGCAAGGAGAAAGCTTTCGCGATGTCATTGCCAGGGTGGAACAAGCAATTCATCGCCGGACCGAGCGTCACGCCGGCCGCGACATTGTCGCCGTCAGCCATGCGGGCGCGATCCGGGCCGCCTTGGCCGTCATTCTCGCGCTCGACCCGCAGCGTGCTCTCGGCTTTGCGATCGACGCCTGCTCGATCACCCGTTTTGACCATATCCGCGGCCCCGCGGGAGACGTCTCCTGGCGCATCCTCGCCGTCAATCGCCATCCACTGAATCTGCTTCGCTCCTGAGGATATCGTTGGCCGTCGATTTTCAGGCCGGACGGATAGCAATTCCTGACGGCAGACTGTCCTATGCCGGCGGTTCCGCCCAATGGCGCCTCGACAATGCCAATGCGGCGGTTTTGTGGCGTCGCTCGATAAGAATGATGAAGATGCAACGCCCGCCGATCCGGCGCCAGATGCTGTAGCCACCTGTCGTCGGTTTCTTCTGCACATCCCCGTGAATCGCCGGCTTCCCCCGTTGCGCTTGATGGCGGGCACAGCTATCTGTTGCGTTGGTCGTCCCGCAAACGCGATCCCGAGTCGCTGGAGGAATGATATGACGCTCGACAGACGTGCTTTCCTGGTTGCTGCAACGGCTCTTGCCAGCTGTGGCCTGGCGCCCGCAGCCTTCGCCTTGACGGATCAGCAGGAGCTGGTCGACAAAGCGCGCATCAGCTTCGAAAAACTGACGGCCTCGCCGGAGTTTTCCGAATTGCCGGGCTATCTCAAGCATTGCAAGGCGGTGATGATTTTTCCCAGCCTGTTCAAGGCCGGTTTCGTCATCGGCGGCGAAGGTGGGTCGGGCGTCCTGATGGTGCGTGATGCCGCCAAGGGCTGGAGCCAGCCGGCATTTTATACGCTCATCTCCGGCAGCGTCGGCCTCCAGGTCGGCGGCCAGCTCAGCGAAGCGATTTTCACCATCATGAGTGATAAGGCTCTGGATGCCGTATTGGACAATCAGATGAAGCTGGGCGGCAATGTCTCGATGGCGGCGGGTCCGATCGGCAAAGGCATCGGCGCCGACACCACGACGAATTTCAGCTCCGACGTTTATACCTTTGCCAAAACTTCGGGTCTATTCGGGGGCGTCTCCTTCGACGGTGCCGGTATCATCAAGAAGGATTCCTGGAATCGCGCCTATTACGGCGAGGGTTCCAGCCCCTACGCCATCGTCATTCAGCGTAAGTTCCAGAATCCGAATACCAGCTCCCTGGTGAATGCGCTCTCGGCTTATTAAGCAGGGCTTGCCGGGTGCGCCGGTGCGTGGCATATGCGCAAGCGGCCTGGCGCCTCATCTCGGCCATGGGAAAAGGGCGTCATAGTCGGCTGCGGCAATTTCCCGCGTGCCGGTCGCGACGGCTGGCGCCGCGAGGCTCACCGCCTTAGGCTGCGGCGGATCTCCGGCAGCAGGCCGCGCGCCCGCCGGTCCCATGCTGTGCCGATAGAAGGAACCGATGATGCCACGATCCGGACTCGCCCGCTTTCTCGTCATCGCCTGCCTGGTTGCCATTGTCGGCCTGGCGGGCCTGGTCGGATGGCGGCTCTATCTAAAGGGGACGGGGCAGGATGTCGGCACGGTTGCCATCGGGGGCCCCTTCACGCTGGTCGACCAGGACGGCAAGACCGTCACCGACGCCGATTTCAAGGGCCAGTTGACGCTGGTTTATTTCGGCTACACGTTTTGCCCTGATGCTTGTCCAACGGCTTTGGGCACGATCACCGCCGCCCTCAACAAGCTGGGTGCGGATGCCGACAAGGTCACGCCGATCTTCATCACCATCGATCCGGCGCGCGATACGCAGCAGGTGATGAAGGAATATGCAGGCAACTTCCATCCGCGCCTGCGCGCGCTGACCGGTACCCCCGATCAGGTGGCTGCCGCTGCCCATGCCTATCGTGTCTATTTCGCCAAGGCCGAGGGCGGGGATCCCCAGCACTATCTCATGGATCACAGTACGATCATTTATCTGATGGACCGCGACGGGCACTATTTGGCACATTTCGGCCCGGAAGCGACGCCGGATGACATCGTCGCCGAGCTGAAAAAGGATCTTTGAACGTGCTGACGCCGGTGACGACGACGTCCGTCTATGCGGTCCTGCTGGCCTTCGTCTTCCTGGGCTTGAGCGTACGGGCCATGGCCGGGCGCCGCCAGGCGCGGGTTTCTTTCGGCGAGGGCAACAGCGAGGACCTGCGCCGACGCCTGCGGGCCCATGCCAATTTCGCGGAATACACGCCCCTCGCCCTTATCCTGATGGGCCTGCTTGAGCTGCAAGGCGCCGGCGGCTTCGTCCTCAATGTGATCGGGCTCCTCCTCTTGGTTGGCCGCGTCTCTCACGCTTATGGGCTCAGCCGGATACCGGAGCATTTGCTTGCCCGCAGTATCGGCATGGGGCTGACCATGGCCTCGATGGTATTCTCCTGCCTGGCTTTACTCTCCATCGCTCTGTTCGGATAAGCCGAATATTTATATTTATTAGGAAAATCAACCTCGCCCCGCGCGGGAATCGGGCTTCTGCACTGCACCAATTGCGTATTGCGAAGCGAAACCCTGCGGCTTACGGTCGGTTAACGTTGTGACGCGACAATGCCGGGAGAGGACAGGCGGCGCCTGAAGCCTTCCCGCATTGCTTCCGGCCCAGGTGGGCGACGCCGCGCCATGCCGTTGATTTGACGAGGTTTGAATGCTGTATCAGGCGATCGACGCCCAGTTAATGAGTTTAGCTCCAGCCCGCATGGCGGCCCGCTACTGGCAGCATGTACTGACCCACCCGATGATTCCGGCTTCCTACACGACGGCCGGCCGCGCGACGGCAGCGATTTGCGAAATGTTCGACCGCTCGACCAAGCGCCATCGCAAGCCACGTTTCAACCTGCACCATACCAACATCAGCGCCGGCAGTGGCGGGCAGCCGATCGAAGTCCAGGTGCATGAGGAAGTGCTGCTGCAAAAGCCGTTCTGCGACCTGCTGCATTTCCGCCGCGATCTGCCCGATCTTGACGCCATTCAACGGCCGGCGAAGGTGCTGGTGGTGGCGCCGATGTCGGGCCATTACGCGACCTTGCTGCGCGGTACGGTCGAGACGCTTTTGCCGGATAACGACGTCTACATCACCGATTGGTCCGACGCCCGCCTGGTGCCTCTGTCGGAGGGCGAATTCGATCTCACGACCTATATCGATTACGTGATCGACTTCATCCGCTATCTCGGCAGCGAGACGCATATCATCGCCGTCTGCCAGCCCTCGCCGCCGGTTCTTGCGGCCGTGGCGCTGCTGGCGGCGGGACAGGATCCGGCGCAGCCGCGCTCAGTGACACTGATGGGCGGGCCGGTCGATACCCGCGTCAATCCTACCGAAGTCAATGAACTGTCGTCGCGCTACTCGCTGGACTGGTTCGAGCACAGCATGGTTCATTCCGTGCCGCTCTGGCACCCGGGCGCCTTGCGGCGCGTCTATCCAGGCTTCCTGCAGCTCGGCAGCTTCGTCTCGATGAATCCCGACCGGCATGTCGGCTCGCATCTCAGCTTCTTCGAAAATCTCGTGAAGGGAGATGGCGAGAGCGCCGACGCGCATCGTCGCTTCTATGATGAATATCTGTCGGTCATGGATCTCTCGGCAGAGTTTTATCTCGACACCGTGCGGCATGTCTTCCAGGAGCACAGCTTGCCGAACGGCACCTTCCGCTATCGCGGCCAGCTGGTCGAGCCGGCGGCGATCGAGAAAACGGCGCTGATGACGATCGAAGGCGAGCTCGACGATATTTCCGGCCCCGGCCAGACCGAGGTCGCCCATGGTCTGTGCCGCAATCTCGCCGCCGACAAGAAGCGGCATCTGCTGCAGAAATCGGTCGGGCATTACGGCATCTTCAACGGCCGCCGCTGGCGTGGCGAGATCTATCCGCAGTGGCGTGCTTTCGTGCAAAGCCAGGGCGGCTGAGCCAGCGTGGCGATGGAACGCGACCTTCCTTTCTGGAAGACCACGAAGCTCAGCCAGATGACGCAGGCGCAATGGGAGAGCTTGTGCGACGGCTGCGGCAAATGCTGTCTCAACAAGCTGATTGATGAGGATACCGGCGAGCTCTTTTTCACCAATGCCGCCTGCCACCAGCTCGATCTGCGTAATTGCCGCTGCAAGGACTATGCGCATCGCCATGATCTGGTGCCCGATTGCGTCAAGCTGACGCCGCGCAATATCGGCAAGATCAACTGGCTGCCGGAAACCTGCGCCTATCGGCTGGTACGCGACGGCGGCGATTTGCCATGGTGGCATCCGCTGGTGTCAGGCGATCCCTCCACCGTGCACAAGGCGGGCATTTCGGTCCGCGGCCGCGCCATCAACGAGCGCAAGGCCGGCCCGCTGGAAAACCACATCGTCGACTGGGCCTGACGGTTTCGGAAATTCCACCAGCTTTCCAAGCAGACCGGATCATTTCCGGCCCCGACGGTGGTCGCGCGCCAAGAGGCGCGGAGCCAAGGCGGACGGAGGTCCGCCGCCCGGCGCCTGAGGGATTAATATAATTACGTCGCGAAAACTTGGCTCATATCCTTGAAGGATTTGAACTCCAGCGCGTTGCCGCTGGGATCCAGAAAGAACATGGTGGCCTGTTCGCCGACCTGGCCCTGGAAGCGGATATGCGGTTCGATGATGAAGTCGATGCCGGCCTTGGTCAGGCGCTCGGCGAGCGATTGCCAATTCTCCCATTCCAGGATGGCGCCGAAATGCCGTACCGGCACCTGGTCGCCATCCACTTCATTGCGCTTGGCAAGGCCGGTTTCTTCCGGCCGCAGATGGGCAGAGATCTGATGGCCGAAGAAATCGAAATCGATCCATTTCTCCGCCCGCCGGCCGATGCCGCAGCCGAGCAGTTTGGCATAGAAGCGTTCCGTGGCCGGCAGATCGGCGACTGGGAAGGCAAGATGAAAGGGGGGCATCGGTTGCGGCATGGTTGACGAGCCTCAAAGTTGGGAGCGAAGCTGAATGACGCGTGGCAGGCGCCAACCATACAATCGGGGCCGGCGAAAGCAAACGCTGCCATCGACCTGGTTACATAAAACTGCGTTCTCCGGGACTAAGGCGGCAAGATCGTCCGCGCCGGCGGGCGCAAGCTTCGGATAGCTGGATCGGCCCGGAAAACCTAAATCGGTGTGTCATGAGCATTAGGAAATCAGCCAAACGGAGCATGGCCATGACCGTTCCTTCCATTGCCGAGACACGACCGGCACTCGCGCCGAAAACATCATCCCGGACGGAGCCCGCTCTGGCAGCGACCCGCCGCGCCGTCGCCTATATCGAAGAGCGGGTGCGGGACTATCCGGAAGGCCCTGTCACCCTGGACGAGTTGGCCACCCATTGCGGCCTCAGCCCCTGGCATCTGCAGCGGCAGTTCAAGCGCCTGATGGGCGTGACGCCGCGCCAATATGACGACGCGCTGCGCCTGAAGCGGCTGCAGGCCGGTTTGAAGACCGGCACGGGCGGCGTGGCTGCCGCCACCTTCGATGCCGGCTACGGCTCTTCCAGCCGTGTCTATGAGCGGGCGGATGCGGCACTCGGCATGACCCCTGCCAGCTATGCCCGCGGCGGCAAGGGCGCCCGCATCACTTATGGCATTGCCGATTGTCCGCTTGGCAAGATCCTCGTCGCGGCAACCGAGCGCGGTCTTTGCCAGGTCGCGCTGGGCGAAAGCGTGAGAACGCTGATCGGCCAACTAGAGGGGGAATTTCCGGCTGCGATAGAGCTGCGCCGCAATGACGCGACGGTCGCCACGTATATCGGTGAGCTGATGCGCCGCATGGCCGGTGAGCTGCCCCACGCCGCCTTGCCCCTGGACATTCGCGCCACCGCTTTCCAGCAGCGGGTCTGGAGCGAATTGAGCCGCATTCCGCGCGGCGAGACCCGTTCCTATGGTGAGATCGCCATGGCAATCGGCCAACCGGGCGCGGCCCAGGCCGTCGGGCAGGCTTGCGGCAGTAATCCTGTCGCGCTCGCCATCCCTTGTCACCGCGCTTTGCGTAATGACGGAAAACTTGGTGGCTATGCCTGGGGAATCGAGCGAAAACAGGCCCTTATTTCAGCCGAGTCGAGCCGCCAAAATAGGAATATAAATACAAGCGAGAAAAAAGCGTAAGTGGTTGAAGTGGCGCTTTGAAGGCGCCTAGACTGCCTGCACGACGTCCTCCAGAGAATTGATGCAGGCATGCGGAAAGTCCCGAAAAGTCGCGAGAAAATCGCACCGAAGAAGACTGCCGCCAAGTCCTTGGGCGCGCGCGGCAAGCGCCGCCCGATGGCGGAAGCCTCTGATGTGCAGATGCTCAATTTCACCGATCGCAGCGTTCCGCTGGTTTTCCAGCAGAACCAGCGGGCGCGACGCATCATTATGCGTCTTGATTATGGTTCTTCGCGTATTGTCGTGGTGCTGCCAAAACGCACCTCGCGTGACGAAGGCAAGCGTTTCGTCCTTTCCAACAAGGAATGGATTGCCGAGCGGCTCGATCAGTTGCCGGAAACGGTGCCGTTCGAACATGGCGCCGTTATTCCCTTTCTCGGTCTCGATCATCGCATCCGTCATCGCCCGACGGCGCGCGGCGTGGTCTGGTGCGAGGATCAGGAAATCCATGTGGCTGGCCAGGAAATGCATCTGCCGCGCCGCGTTTCGGAATGGTTGAAGCTGGAGGCGCGCCGCGAGATCGAAGCGCGCGCTTATGCCAAGGCGGAACAGGTCGGCAAGAAGGTCAAGCGCATCACCATCCGCGATACCAAGAGCCGTTGGGGCAGTTGCACCAGCGAAGGCGAATTGTCGTTCTCATGGCGATTGATCTTCGCGCCCCGCCACGTGATGGACTACGTGATCTCACATGAGGTCGCGCATCTGCGTGAAATGAATCACGGCCCGCGTTTCTGGAAGCTCTGCGGCGAACTCTGCCGCACCGTGAATGCCTCGCGCGACTGGCTCGAGGAAAACGGCACTGAGCTCTACCGCTACGGGCGCTGAGACGGCTGGGCCGGCGCCGTCACCGCTGCCTGTTTACCGGTCACTTTCGCATCCCGATCATTCGGTCGCGCTGTCGGTCGGATGCCCGGTCCTCTGCGCTTGAGCCATCTGCAGCGCCTCCTGGCTGGCGGGCCGAAACCTCTCTTTTACATATTCCCATGTGAGTTCGTAACGTCGTTGTCACACAACTGACGCGATCGGCCGGTAAGGTGCCGCCCGGCTCAGTTTCTCCGCAACAGGCAGCGGGGGCCAGCCGGGGAGGGGGCGTCCAGGGCTTTCCTCCGGGCTTTACCGACCGATAGTTAGTCGCGGGAGTTACCGCCCATGAACGCCGAGGTGTCACAAGGGAGGCAAGTGCCCGCCGATCCTGAAGCACAGCAATCGGATCTGCTCATGGACGAGGATTCATCTGCAGGGTTTGGGCCCCGGATGCCGCTCGCACAGTTAAGACACCCGCCGGAAGCCGGCCGCCAGAGGCTGCTGCTGGCAGATGACGCTGTGCCCTGCTCTGTCCCTGGCGCGGCCGGGCTGACGGGTCGTCACCCTCTGCAGTTAACTGCCGCGCAGGCCAGCGCAATCCCTGCAGGCGGCTCGTCGAAGCAGGGCGAGCCGGAAGGACGGATCGAACCGCCGCGGGCGGAAATCGGCGTCGCTCATTACACCGCGAACGACGTTGCCCTGGCGGCGCCGTCGATTGCCGCGGAGATGACCGGCGGCGAAGTGATGGAGCTGTTTTCCGCAAATCCCTCGCTGCCGATCCTGGCGGTGGTCGATCCCGAGGGGGCGCTGCTCGGCATCATCGAGCGTGACCGGCTGCTGTTCCAGTTCTCCCAGCCGCTCTGGTATGACGTCTATAACCGCCGGCCGATCGCCCCGCTGGTCAATACGCGCCCGCTCGCGGTCGATATTTCGACGACGATCGACCGTATCAAGGCCCTGATCGCCTTTGATCACCCGGAGGCAATCGGCACGGGCTTCGTTATTACGAAAAACGGCCGCTATGCAGCCATCGGCACCATGATGCTGCTGCTGGAGCGCACCGTCGAACAGGCGCATCTGCACGCCACCGAATTGGAAGCAGCCCGCCGCCACGCCGCTTCCGCCAACAAGGCTAAATCGCAGTTCCTGGCGACCATGAGTCATGAGCTCAGGACGCCGCTGAATGCCATCATCGGCTTTTCCGAATTGCTCCTGATCGATGCCTCGGCCAACCGCATGCCGGAGCGGTTGGGCGAATATCTCGGCGATATCCGCAGCAGCGGCCAGCATCTGCTCGCTCTGATCAACGACATTCTCGATTACTCGAAACTGGAAGCGGACCGCATGGAGATCGTGATGGAGCCGATCGCTCTGCCGCGTCTGGTCATGGCCGCGAGCCGCATCGCCTCCGGCCAGGCGACCAATTACGGCGTCGAGATCGAGGTCTCATCGATACCTGAGGTGATGATCAGCGGCGACGAGCGCCGCCTGCGTCAAGTCCTCATCAACCTGCTGTCTAACGCCATCAAGTTTTCACCCTCGGGAACGAAAATCGCCGTCACGGCCCATCTCGATCTTGCCAATCAATTGACGATCCGCGTGGTCGACCATGGCATCGGTATCGCGCCCGAGGATCTGCAGCGGGTCTTCATGCCTTTCGTACAGGTATCGAACACACTCAATCGCACGACGGCGGGTACCGGCCTTGGCCTGTCGCTGAGCCGTCTGCTGATGGAGCGCCACGGCGGCAGCCTTGATCTGGAAAGTGCCCCGGGAGAGGGCACTACGGCGATCGTCACATTGCCGTCGGATCGTATCTTGTCAGTCTGACGACAGGGTGCCTGCGGTGACGTGGTGCTTCACGGCGAGTGGAAAGCGCAGGCTCGGCGGCAATGAGATGGGATTCCTTCGTCGCGTCGTGGTGTCGTTTGCCTGCCGCACAAATTTAATGATAGCGACAGCGCGGAGTTAGATTCTCCGTTCATGATGGCCCGCATCATTTGAATCAAATGCCGATACAAACCCGCGACACTCTGACTGGAACGCTGTTATGGCCCAAGACCTCTCCCGCATATCCCGCCCGGCCTTGACTTCGCCAACGGGATTTGTCGAATTTCCGCCGGCAGGGGCGAAGCGGCGCGGCATCGGCGCCTGGTGCCGCGAAATCTATCGCCGCAGCTGCCTGCGGCCGAAGAATCTGCTCGATCCGGCGAGCGGTGTGGGGCAGCATATCCTGATCCCCTGCTATTACACCCTGCGGCTGGCCTTCTTCACCTTGCGCAATTGGAATGCGGTCTATCGTCTGCGCGGCGTAACGCTCTCGCGGCAATTGTCGGCGCAATGGCTGCTCATGCATCGCTACCGGACCGATCCCTCCATCTACTATTCCTCGCAGCTTTATGAATTGCCCAATGGCGTCGCGGCGGGTGACGACTATGTCGGCCGCGACGAAATCAAGAACGGGCTGATGAAGCAATTGCACTGGCTGCAGCCGAAGATCTATGGCCGCCGCGTCAGCCTCGGCAACAAGCATGCTTTCACCCTGCATTGCAAAGCAGCCGGACTGCCGGTGGCGGATATCATTGGTGTCGTGGCGGCAGGCAAGTGGTCGTTCTCGTCCAGCGGCGATGAGGAGAGCGATTTCCGCAGCCTGGACCGCGACATCTTCATCAAGCCGGTTCAGGCCCGTGGCGCTCGCGGCGTCGAATGGTTCACCTGGCTCGGCGAGGATCTCTATTGCAACAGGCATGGACGCGAATTGAGCCGGGCCGATGTCATCCATCACATCACCAGCCGTTCGATGCGCGAACCGCTCCTGGTGCAGCCGAAATTGACCAACCATCCGGACATTGCCGATATGGCGCAGGATTCGCTGATGGTATTCCGGGTATTCACCTGTCTGGATGATCGGCAACGCCCGCATATTACGCATGCCATGTTGCGCATTCTTGGAAAGCTGGAACCGCGCTGGCAGCAGAAGGTGGAATACGCCGCGCGGGTTGACTTGGCTTCCGGCCGGCTCGACCAGCTTTGCGATGACCATCATTTCGCTCCCGATGCATGGTGGGACCGCCATCCCGAGACCAGCGCCCCGGTCGCCGGGCGATTGATCGCGCAATGGCCGCAGATCGCCACCCTCGCCGAGGCCGGCCACCGCGTGCTGATCGATCGGACGGTGATCGGCTGGGATATCGCGCTGACGGCGGAGGGGCCGGTCATCATCGAGGGCAACGCCTATCCCGACACCCATTTCCTGCAGCGCGTGCACCGGCAGATGATCGGCGAATCGCCTTTGGCACCGCTTCTCAGCCAGCATCTGGCGCGGCTGGGCAACCATGCCGGCTTCAATTTGCCGCCCCGGATGGGAACCCGCTCGCCGGCCTGAACCCGGAGCGGGATGGTTTCCGATTTCGAAGGTCTGCCTTGCGCCTCGCCGGGTTGCAAGGCTTTGCGGCCTTCGCCATCATCCCCCGATCCATTCCAGGCAAGCCGCATCCAAGCGGATGTCGGGATGGCGGCGAAGTGCGGGGGATATCAATGCAGGTTCTGGTCATTCAAAACGATGCCGCTTCACCGGTTTCGCTGGTGGGCGAGCACATCACCGCCGCGGGCGGGCGCTTGACGACCATTCTGCCGCATGCGGGCGATGCCCTGCCGGCTTCGCCGCACGATTACGACGCCGCTGTCATCCTGGGCGGACCGCAACATGCCGGCGATGATGCCAACTATCCCAGCTTTGTGCCGATGCTTGACCTGCTGCGCGAATTCCATGCTCAAGCGAAGCCGATGCTGGGGCTTTGCCTTGGCGGGCAGCTGCTGGCCCGCGCCTTCGGCGCCACGGTGCGGCGCAACGAGGAGTTTGAATACGGATATTTGCCGATCGAGATCACGTCCGAGGGGCAGCAGGACAGGCTGCTCAATGGACTGCAGCCCCATCAGCGCATCATGCAATGGCATGAAGACACGTTCGGTCTGCCGGAATCGGGGCTTCGCCTGATGACCGGCTCGACCTGCGCCAACCAGGCTTTTCGCTATGGCGAGACGACCTACGGTTTCCAATGCCATTTTGAGGTATCGGAGGAGCTGGCCGATACCTGGATCAACAAATTCGGCCATGTCATCATTCAGCGCTTCGGCGAGGAGGTCGGCAGCCGGAAGCTCACCCAGGCACGTGAGGAACTCGGCCGGCACGGCCGGGCGGCGACCGAATTCTGTCGGACCGTCACGCAACGCTGGATCGGCCTCATCAGCCGACGCCGCGAAAGCGCGGCCTGATCGTAGCGCCGGATCCCGGCGCCGGATTCCCCGTTTTTTAGATGCTTTAGCCGCCGTAACGCGTGTTCACGGTCTCTTAAGCTTGCCTGCCTAGGCTTGAGCGGCGCGATTTCAGCGCGGCAGAGAGATGATGACCGACCGGACATTGACGCGTCGCCGAATTTTGCAGCGGTTGGGCCTGGGCATGGCCGCAGCGAGCAGTTCGCTTTGGCTGCAGGGGGCCGGCCGCATCGCCTCCGCCTCCGGCAAGGCGCATGGCTGGACCTATCAGGGGGAGGCCGGTCCCTCGCATTGGGGACAGCTGGCGCCCGACTATCAGGTCTGCAGCCAGGGCAAACGCCAATCCCCCATCGATCTCGCATCAGCACATCTCGGATCGAGCCCGGATGTTGTCCTTGACTGGCATCCCTTCCAGGCCAAGGTCACGAATAACGGTCATACGATCCAGTTGGATCCGGAGCCCGGCGCGGCTCCCGCTGCCCTGACACGCGGCGACCGCCGGTTTGATTTTCTGCAACTGCATTTTCATCATCCCAGCGAACATGCGCTGGCCGGCAAACGCTGGCCCCTGGAAGCGCACTTCGTTCACAAGGCGGCAAGCGGCGGCGGCTTGGCCGTGCTGGGCGTGATGATACGGCCCGGCCGCGCCAACGATCTCCTGGGCCGTATCCTGGCCCGCGCGCCCGCCAAGCCGGGCACGGCAGCGCTCAACGGCGCCATCGATCTCGGCGAAATGATGCCGAATGCCGCGGCGACCTATCAATATGCCGGCTCGCTGACCACGCCGCCCTGCAGCGAAATTGTCGATTGGATCGTCTTCCGTGATCCGATCGAGGCCGGTATCGGCCAGATCGAAAGCTTTGCGCGACTGTTTCCCATGAACGCCCGTCCGCTGCAGTCTTTGGGCAGCCGCGACGTAACGATCGATTTCTTCTAGCGAGGGGAAAATGCCAAGCTTGCGGCCGATCGCTTTTTTTCCTGCTGTCCTGCTGGCGTTTGCATGTTCCGGACTCTCATCCGCCCCGGCTGCCGAGAAAGCGCCGAACGCCGCACCCTCGGCCCTGCCGGCGGCCTATAGTGGGGCCTGGTTCGTCACCAATGTCTTTCCGGTCGCCGCACGGCAGGCGAATATGGGCGATCAGCATATCGGCGCTGTCGTCCTGCTCCGCGCCAGTGAAGTGAACGACGTCAATGGACGACGCTGTTTTTCGCCCGGCTTCACTGAGGACAAAGTCTCCGCTGAAGCCGCCGGGATGAAGATGCCGGTTCCCGGCGAGATCCGCCGGCTGCAGATCGCCTGCGCCGGCAAGAGCTTCGCTACATTGCTGCTGGTGCCGGGTAAAACGCTGGGAGCAGGGGAGAGGGCGACGCAAAGCGCGCTGCTCGACGGCGGCGCGCCGGTGCTGATGATGCAACGCCCGGAAGCGCTCTATCTTCTGGAACGGGCGGAGGCAGCGCTTTATCGCCAGGCGGGGATATCCGGCGCCACGATGCCGCCGGCGGCGCCGGTACAGAAACAACATGAGGGGACGCCATCGAGGCCGATCGCATCAGCCAAGGCCCGGACGGTTCCGCAACCCATGGCGCCTCAGCGCCAGAAACCCAAGGGCAAGCCGCAACCGCAAACGGCCGGCGCAACACAGCGACCTGCGTCGCCGAAAAAGGCATCATCCCCTTCCGGCGCTGCCATGGCGCAAGCGCTGCCGTCCCGCAATACGCCGCGGAAGGAGCAGAAGAGCGGCAAGGATCGATCGACGGCATCCGTGCAGAAGATAAGCTCATCGACTGCGCCAAAGACGCAGGCGCGCGATATCGCCAAGTCCGGCGCGGCGAAGCCGCCTGCGACAAATTCCGACATGCCCGGAACTGCCCTATTGGCCAGCGACGTGAGCGGGGCGAAATCGAAAATGCCTGCGGCTTCGGCGGTTGAAAAACCGGCAACAAAGCCCACGGCCGCCAGGGCGACGGCGGTCGCGCCCAAGGCCGGCACGGCGATTCAATTGGCGAGTTATCCCGGCATCGGCGCCGCTGCCGAAGGCTGGAAGGCGCTGCACGGCGCCTATCCGGAATTGACGAGCCTGAAGCCGCTCTATGTTTCCGCCGGCAAGGATCCTGCCATCCGCCTTTTCGCGACCGGCGCGGAGCCGGAAAAGCTGCGGCAGATTTGCGGCGACCTGCAGTCGAAGCAAGCCTATTGCACGCTCAGCCAATGACAGCGCCACTCGGCGCGGCCTAGGCGCCGGCGACTACAGGCCTGCGCATCGGCGATCCCCGCCGGCGCCTAGGCCGCGGCGGCGGGTTTGGTGCCGAGTTTCGCGATGGCGACGTCCAGCGTCAGCAGGCGTTCGAATTCCTCGACATGCAGCTTTTCGATCAGTCGGTTGTCGACGACGCAGATGCCTTTGCCGGCGGCGCGCGCCTCATCCCAGGCGGCGACAACCCTGCGGGCCAGTTCCAGCTCTTTTTCGGTGGGGGCAAAGACGCGATTGGCCACGTCGATCTGCTTCGGATGGATCAGCGTTCTCCCGTCGAAGCCCATATTGCGCCCCTGCTCGCAGGTGAAGGCGAACCCGGCTTCATCGCCGAGGTCGAGATGGACGCCGTCCAGCACATCCAGCCCATGCGCCCTGGCGGCGAGCACGGTCAGGGACAGCGCGGTGTAAACGCTGTCGCGGCTGGCGGTATGGCGGGCGCGCAGCTCCCGGGTGAGGTCGGAGGTGCCCGCGACGATGCAGGCCAGGCGATGGCTGGCGCTGGCGATGGCGTCGATATCGAGAATGCAGCGCGGCGTTTCCGCCATGATCCAGACCGGCAGTGATCCCGGAGCACCGGCCCGGTCCAAGGCAGCGACGGCGGTGCGCACATCCTGGGGCGACTGGATCTTGGGGAACAGCAGGGCGTCGGCACCGATCCGCGCCATGGCCATCACATCGGCTAGGCCCCAGGGCGTATCCAGTCCATTCACCCGGACCACCACTTCACGATGCCCGAAATCAGTGGTCCGGACCGCTTCGGCGACCATCTGGCGGGCCGATTCCTTGGCCTCGGGCGCCACCGCGTCCTCGAGATCGAGGATCAGCGCGTCGGCCGGGAGTTCCCGCGCCTTTTCCAGCGCCCGGGCATTGCTGCCCGGCAGATAAAGGACGGAGCGCCGCGGACGGATGGAGGCGGGACGAGCGGAGGCGGATGGGGTCATGGCGATTCGATGATCCTCGCCGGGGCAGTGGCTTCCGTGGAAAACCCAGCAGCCGGCGCGTTTTGTGCGGTGCGATATCGCATAAGCTAAGTGGTAAATCCTGCCGCTACAAGGCAAGAAAGCGCCGATTTTTGACGCTGGGCCGACTCCCATGTCGCTTTCTCTGAGCCTCGCCGACTCTGCACTGTCCGGTTGATCAACCGTTTGTTAATACTTTCGGAATAGGTTACGGTCGATTTATCAGGTCTGGCCGCCTAGGGACTCGGGCGGTCTGACAATGCGCCGGCCCGCTAAGGCCGGCGGAGGGAGCAGAATGGATATCTCGCCGGCCACTAATGCCAGTGTCACCAATGCCACCAGTACGGCGGTCAATGGGTTGAAGCGGGTTCAGCAGCAGCTTGATAACACGGCGCAGAACATCGCCTCCGGCTCGCTCGATCCCAAGGACGTGGTCGACCTCAGCACCGAGGCCAATTCCTTCAAGGCCAATGTCGCCGTCGTCAAAACCGCGGATGAAATGACGAAATCGCTGTTGGACGTGGTCGCCTGACCGGCGTCCGACCGTTCCGTTCCACTCATTTGTTCGACTGTATCTAGGACCACGGGGAAGACATGGATATAGCCGCCGCCGGTGCCGCCGCCAGCCAGATCTCTGCCGCCCAGCGTAGCCAGCAGGCGGCGATTTCCGGGATTCGTCAGGCCCGTGTCCAGGGCGCCACCCTCGCCAACATGCTCAGCCAGGCTGCGGCGACCACCGCGTCGGCCAGCCCGGCGGCGATCACCGCGCCGAGCGGTACCAGCAACGACAACCAGGTCCAGGCCGACCAGCCGCCCCGCAACCTGCCGCGCGGTTCCCTGGTCAATATCGTCGTCTGATCGATCTTCTGCCTGCAGCACCGGGCGGCTACCCGTCATCGCGCCGGCACGGTGCACAATTTCCTGTCATTGTTTTCGGCTGCAAGCGCATCATAGCTCGGGCAATCTCATGGTCTGGGAATGATATGCGATTCGCTCCGGCGATCGCTTTAGGGATAACTGAAGATGGCTGACGACAGGATTGGCGAACTCCTGGAACAGGCGATGCGTGCCGTGGCTGCCGTGCAGCTCGACGAGGCGGAGGACCTCTGTCTCGAAGCCCTGCGCCTCGATCCCGAATCCGGGCCGGCCCTGCATCTGATGGGCATCATGAGCCACCATCGCGGCAAGGATCGCGAGCTCACCCTGGCTTGGCTGGAACGTGCCGCTGCCGCGGCGCCGGAAAATCCGCAGTTCCAAAACAGCGTCGGCGTCCTGCAATTCGAAATGGGACGTTTCGAGGAGGCGGCGCGCGCCTTCTACCGCTCGACCGAGATCGATCCGCGCGACGGCATGGTCTGGGACAATCTCGGCAATGCGCTGCTGCGTCTCGGCCGGGTCGCCGATGCCGAGCAGTGCTATCGCCAGGCCCTGCTGGCGACACCGGGCCTCGTCACGGCCATCAACAATCTCGGCATCGCCCTGAAGATGCAAGGCGAGCTGGACAAGGCGGCGATCTGTTTTCAGGAAGCGGTGCTGCACAAGCTCGATTATGTCGACGGCTATTTCAATCTCGGCGAGCTTGCCTACTATGTCGACGACCTCGACGAAGCCGCGCAGTTCTTCCGCAAGGCCATTGAGATCGATGCCAATTGCCGGCCCGCCTATGCCTCGCTGGCGCAGGTGCTGCACGATCAGGATAAGCCCTCGGAATCGCTGGCCCTGCTGCAGGAGGCGGTCCGGCGCTTTCCCGACGACCGGGATCTCGGCTTTGCGCTGCGCTTGCAGCTCTCCAGCATGGTGCCCGGCTGGCACATCCCAATGATCAACGATGCCGAGCGCAACGAGGCCTATGATGCGGCGCTGCGGCGGGCGGTGAAACCCGGTCATATCGTGCTGGAGATCGGCACGGGTTCCGGCCTCGTCGCCATGATGGCGGCGCGCGCCGGCGCCGGCCAGGTGGTGACCTGTGAAGTTCTGCCGGCACTGGCGGAAGCGGCGCGCGAAACCATCGCCCAGAACGGCTATGCCGAGCAGATCACGGTCATCGGCAAAAAATCGACCCAGCTGGAGCTGGGCAAGGACCTCTCGGAAAAGGCCGATGTCTTCGTTTCGGAACTGGTCAATATCGGCATGCTGGCGCCGAACATGCTGCAGATTCTTGCCCATGCGCGGCGCAATCTGGTGAAGCCGGCGGCGGCGATCATTCCGGCGGCGGCGCGGGTTTACGCGGCCTTGCTGGAATGTCCGCTGCTGGCGGCGATCAATCCGGTCGGCGAGATCGCCGGTTTCGACATGCGCAATTTCGACAAGTTCCGCTCGCCCGCTTATGCGCAGATCGACCTGGCGGCCGATCCGCATCGTCTGCTCTCGGCGCCCTTCGACGTGCTCGACTTCGATTTCCGCATCGATATGCCGACGACCGGCGCGGCTCAACTGGCGATCCGCGTCACCCAGGACGGCCTGGTTCATGGGGTCGCTTTCTGGTTCGACCTGTTCCTCGACGATGCCGTCACCTACCACTCCAGCAGCGCGACACGCAGCAATCACTGGAAACAGGCGGCGGAATTTTTCCCCACACCGATTGCCGTCCAGAGGGGAGATGAAATCCATCTGGAAGTCGGCTATGACAACACCCGAATTTGGTTCCGGCCCCTTTAGTCGCGCCTGTTAGCGGCGGCTGGCCGGCCAGCGAAAGGGAGAGGTCATGAAGGCGCGCATCAACTGGCTCAACGGCAATGTCTTCGTCGGCGAGAGCAATAGCGGCCATGCCGTGGTCATGCATGCGGCGCCGGCGCCAGGCGCCCCCACCATCGCGCCGAGCCCGATGGAATATCTGTTGCTGGGTTCCGGCGGCTGCACCGCGATCGACGTCGTCCACATCCTGCAGCGTGGCCGCCACGACATTACCGATTGCGAAGTGACCCTGGAGGCCGAACGGGCCGGCGAGGACCCCAAGGTCTTCACCAAGATCCATTATCATTTCGTCGTCACCGGCCGGCAGCTCAAGCCGGAGGCGGTCGAGCGCGCCCTTCAGCTCTCGGCTGAGAAATATTGCTCGGCTTCCATCATGCTCGGCAAGACGGCCGTCATCACCCACGATTTCGAGATCGTCGAAGCGGCTTAGCAGGCTGCGCTCGGCTTGGGCGGTCTATTCGCCTAGTATCTGCTCGCCAAGTATCTGCGTGGACTATTCGCCCAGGATTTGACGTGCCCGCTCGATATCCGGCGGCACCACTTTGCGAGGCTGGAAGGCCAGGGAGCGCTTCTGGGCCGCCTCGACCTGCGCCGTCGTCATTTGCGTGGCAAGCGCATCGCGCTGCTTCATCAGGCCGTAGCGCTCGATGCTATAAGGCAAGGCGGCAATGGCGATGTTGTACCATTGATAGGCCTTGCCGAAATCGATCGGCGTCCCCTTGCCTTGCTCGTAGAGTTGCGCGGTCGGGGCATAGGCCGGCAGATAGCCCTGGCTCGCCGCCTTTTCGAACCAGATCAGCGCCTGGCGATAATCCTGCGGTACGCCCTGGCCGGCGTAATAGACATTGCCCATCAGCCATTCGGCAACCGGATGGCCGAGCTTGGCGAGCCGGGCGAAAACCGGGATGGCAATCTGGTAATCACCATTGCGATAGGCTTCCCAGGCCTGCTGTGTATCGCCTTCCAGCGGCCGCCAGCTATGCCTTTCGCCGTCGACATAGACATCCTGATAGGTCTGCGACGTGGTCGTACCGCTCGACGTCGCCGACGGCAGCACGCCGGTATTGCTGATCGAACCGCTGCCGGGAATAGGGGCGGCCGGCTCGGTCGCTGTCGGGGCAGGTGAAACCGGCGTGGCGCCGTTGAGGCCCGATTGCTGTGCCAGCGCTGGCAGGACGCATATCGCCGAAGCAAAACCGGCCGCAAGCAGGCAGCCGATCAACTTTTCGCCAGTCGCTTTTACCAGGTAACGCGGATGCATGATGCAGACAGTGGTTCCAAGCCGAAATCACCGCCGGAATCGGCCAGGGACGAAGCCGGCAATCGCAAATTTTCCAATGAGTATAAGGCCCCAGTCTGGTTAACAAATGGTTGCCGCCGGCCGACGGGCGGGGCTCTGCGGCTTGCAATCGTCTTGGCGGGTGGCCATATCCCAAGGATTGGCATCGTTTAGAGGTGAGGGCTGGTTGCAGATGGCCAGAGGCGAGGGCAGGGCATCGGATGACGCGGCGCCGGCCAGGGGGCGGGCACCCTCCGGCAGCGGACGCGATGTCGTGCTCTATAATCCGGCTAAATTGCAGCGCGACCAGGCGGCGGTCGAGGCCGGCTTCTGGAAGAAGCTGCGCCGCGTTGCCAGCAAGCTGCCTTTCCTGGATGAATTGCTGGCCGCCTATTACTGTGCCATCGATCCGGAGACGCCGCTGCAGGTTAAGGCGATCCTGTTCGGTGCGCTCGCCTATTTCATCATGCCGGTCGATCTTATCCCCGATTTCGTTGCCTGGTTCGGTTTCACGGATGATGCAGCCGTTCTTTTTGCCGCCATCCGCGCCGTCTCCGACAGTATCACGCCCGGCCATCGCGAGCAGGCCAGTGCCAGCCTCGCGCGCCTGGCGGCGGATTAGCCGCCAGGCTTTCGGCCGGCGCGGCGGCGCTGGAGATTTTCCCGCGGCCGGTGTCGGATAAGATCAATCCGCCTCAGCTCGATCTGGCTATCTTCCTGCGGTTACCGCCGTCGATTCTCGGCGCGGGGCGGGCCGATTGTCGGGAATCTGCAATGGGATCCCGGTCCGGGATTTGCCTTGTCAAAGCCCGGCACGCGCCGCAGATTGAGGGCGGCCGGCGGGGGCGTCTGTGCGACAGCGATGCACCGCCAAAGAGTGAGCGTTGGACGAGGGATGACGAGCGGCGATGACCGATAAGCTCTGGCAACCAAGCGCGGCGGCAATCGCCGCCAGCAACATGACCGCCTTCCGCAGCCAGGTGGCGCGGGATTGGCAGGTCGACCTTGCGGACAGTCATGCCCTGCGGCAATGGTCGGTCACGGAGATCGAGCATTTCTGGACCTCGCTCTGGCGGTATGGCGAGGTGATTGGCGAGGGTCCGGGCCAGGCGTTGGTCGATGGCGACAAGATGCCGGGGGCGCATTTCTTCCCCGACGCCAAGCTGAACTTCGCCGAGAACCTGCTCCGCTATTCCAACCAGCCCGCCCACCAGCAGCGTGACGCCATCGTCTTCTGGGGTGAGGACAAGGTCAAACGGCGCCTCAGCCATGGCGAGCTGTGGGATCAGGTCATCCGCCTCGCCACCCATCTGCGCAGCCTCGGCCTGGAGCCGGGCGACCGGGTCGCGGGTTTCATGCCCAATATGCCCGAATCGGTGATCGGCGCCCTGGCGGCCTCGGCCATCGGCTGCATCTGGTCCTCCTGCTCGCCGGATTTCGGGGTGCAGGGTGTCCTCGACCGCTTCGGCCAGATCGAGCCCAAGGTGCTGCTGACGGCGGATGGCTACTGGTATAATGGCAAGTCCTTCGACTGCCTTGGCCGCGTCGGCGAATTCCTCCAGGGGCTGCCCAGCGTGCAGCAGGTGATCGTGGTTCCCTATCTGACCGAGCGGCCGGAGATCGGCAATCTGCCGAAGGCGGCGCTGCTGCAAGATGTGCTGGCGGCCCAGCCGGCGCCGCGTAATGACTTCGCCTTCCTGCGCCTGCCGTTCAATCATCCGCTCTACATCATGTATTCCTCCGGCACCACGGGCGCCCCGAAATGCATTGTTCACGGCGCCGGCGGCACGCTGCTGCAGCATCTGAAGGAACATAAGCTGCATGGCGACGTGAAGCAGGGCGACCGCGTCTTCTATTTCACCACCTGCGGCTGGATGATGTGGAACTGGCTGATCTCCGGCCTCGCCAGCGGCGCCACGCTGATGCTCTATGACGGCTCGCCTTTCGCGCCCGACGGCAACATCCTGTTCGATTATGCCCAGGCCGAGAAGTTCACCCTGTTCGGCACCTCGGCGAAATACATCGACGCTTGCGCCAAGGCCGGGATCGAGCCGATCACGACCCATGACCTCTCCAGCGTCCGCATGCTGACCTCGACCGGTTCGCCCTTGGCGCCGGAGAGCTTCGATTATGTGTATGAGAAGGTGAAGCAGGATATCTGCCTCTCCTCGATCTCTGGTGGCACCGATATCGTCTCCTGCTTCATGCTGGGCGATCCCACGGGTGCGGTCTATCGCGGCGAGATCCAGATGCGCGGCCTCGGCATGGCGGTCGAAGTCTGGAACGATGAAGGCAAACCGGTGACCGGCGAGAAGGGCGAACTCGTCTGTGTTCGGCCCTTCCCCTGCATGCCGGTCGGCTTCTGGAACGATCCCGACGGCAAGCGCTACAAGGCCGCCTATTTCGAACGCTATCCCAATATCTGGCATCACGGCGACTATGTCGAACTGACCGAGCATGAGGGCATCGTCGTCTTCGGCCGCTCCGATGCAGTGCTCAATCCCGGCGGCGTGCGCATCGGCACGGCGGAAATCTATCGCCAGGTGGAGAAGCTGCCGGAGGTGATCGAAAGCATCGTCATCGGCCAGGACTGGGAGCATGACGTGCGTGTCGTGCTGTTCGTGCGGCTGCGCGAGGGTGTGGCGCTCAACGACAAGCTGATCGAGAAGATCAAGAAGCAGATCCGCAGCAACACGACGCCCCGCCACGTGCCGGCCAAGGTCATCCAGGTGACGGATATTCCCCGCACGAAGTCGGGCAAGATCGTCGAGCTGGCGGTGCGCGATGTGGTGGCCGGGCGGCCGATCAAGAACAAGGAGGCGCTGGCCAATCCGGAAGCGCTCGATCTCTACAAGAATTTGCCAGAGTTGCAAAAATGAGTGCTGCAGAAGTGGGTGAAGGAATCGGCTACCGCGTCAATCCGCTGCTGGAAGGTATCGCACCGCCGCCCATCGCCGAAGCCCATAGCTGGATCAAGGACCGCAGCTTTCCCGAATCAAAGCCGCTGATCGACGTCTGCCAGGCGGTGCCCGGCTATCCGCCGCCGGCGGCGCTCACCGATCATCTCGCCTCGGTCATCGGCGAGCCGTCATCATCGCGCTACACCGATATCGAGGGCCTGCCGCCGTTGCGCGCTGCGCTCGCCGCCGATATCGCCCGCGTCTATGGCGGCAAGGTCGGCGCGGAGAATGTGCTGATCACCGCCGGCTGCAACCAGGCCTATTGCCTGACGACACTCGCCCTGGCGAAAGCCGGCGAGGAGATCGTCCTGCCGCTGCCCTATTACTTCAATTACCAGATGTGGCTCGACATGCAGGGCATCGGCGCCCGCCATGTCAGCTTCCGCCCCGATAATGGCGGCGTGCCGGATCTCGACGAAGTGGCGGCGGCGATCGGTCCGCGGACGCGCGCGCTGTTGCTGATCTCGCCCAACAACCCGACCGGCTCGGTCTATCCGCCGGCGGCGATCCGCGCATTCTACGAACTGGCGAAATCGCGCGGCATCGCCCTCATCCTCGATGAGACCTATCGCGATTTCATGCCGCATGATGCGGCGCCGCACGACCTTTTCCAGGACCCCGACTGGGCGCGCACGCTGATCCATCTCTACAGCTTCTCGAAGGTCTTCTGCCTGACCGGCTACCGCGTCGGCGCCCTGGTCGGCGCGCCGGCTCTGGTCGATGAAGTGGCGAAGGCGATGGACACGGTGGCGATCTGTGCGCCGCGGATCGGCCAGCTGGCGGCGATCAATGGCTTGGCAACGCTCGGCGACTGGCGCCAGGGCAATACGGTGCTGATGCGCGAGCGCCTGGCCGCCTTGCGCGAGGCTTTCAGCCGCAACGATCTCGGTTATGAGCTCGCCAGTGCCGGCGCCTATTTCGCCTATCTCCACCATCCGCATCGCGGCAAGACGGCGGCCGAGGTGGCGCGGCGCCTGGTCGACCGGCAGAACCTGCTGTCGCTGCCGGGCTCGATGTTCGGGCCGGGCCAGGAGGATTACCTGCGCGTCGCCTTCGCCAATGTGGAAAAAGACAGGATGGCGGAAATCGCCGCTCGCCTGGCCGCCGACGCGGCCGGCTAGCCGGTTGCTGCAGCCCGCTCGCGCAGTCGCGGATTATTGCGCGAGCGCCTGCAATTTCGGTGTCACGTAGAGGATCACCAGCCAATTGCCGGCGAGGATCGTGAAGACCATGAAGAAGAGCAGCACATAGCGCTGAAACTCGGATTCCCGCCGATTGGTGAAGCCGCGAACCAGCCGGAAGGTGCTGGAGAGGCGCTCGGAAATATAGACCAGCTTCTCCCGCTCGGTGCTCTGCCAGAACTGATAGATGATCAGCGCATAGATGCCGCCGATGCTGGCCAGCAGGCTGAAGAGGATGGTCGATTTCAAGGCCCAGACGGATTCCGCTGCATAACTGGCATAGATCGACAGCAGCGTGAACAAGGCAAGAATGCCGCCCATGCTTTGCCACTGCTGCGACTTCGCGAAGCGAATGGCGAGGACGCATTCGTCATACATCATCAGGAGTTCGGCATGCGTCGATTCCTCGAGGGAACTCGGCTCATCGGGTACTATCTCGGCTTCGTCGGCCTCGATCGGTTTCTGCTTAGCCATAATCAACCAAAGGTTATTGGCGCCATGGTTAGCCTGTACCGAAAGAATTAACGAATATTAAACGTACCGCCGAATTTGACGGCCCGGCCGGACGGGTCTCTCCGGCCGGGCGCCGCGGATATGATCAGAGGGTTGAGGCCGCTTCCAGCAATTTCGGGTCGACATCGACCCGGTAGCCGTTCACCAGCCGGTTGGTTTCGTTGGCCATGCCGATCACCGCCATCAGCTCGTGGCGCATCTCCGCCGTCATGCCGGCGCGGCGCGCCGATGCGGTATGCGAGACGGTGCAGTATTCGCAGCCATTGGTCACCGAGACGGCGAGATAGATCAGCTCCTTGGTCAGCGGATCGAGGGCGCCCGGCGCCATGATCTGCTTCAGGTCCGCCCAGGTCCGCTTCAGCGTCTTCGGGTCATTGGCCAGCACCTTCCAGAAATTATTGATCCAGTCGACCTGGCGGGTCGCCTTGATGTCGTCATAGACGGCCTTAACCTCGGGCGAGGCTTCGTGTTCTTCGATCATCTTGGTGAGGGCCATGACGGAGTCCTTCTACGCTTGCAAAGAAGCGCATTCTGCGCATCGCGCCGCCGGCTGAAAAGAGCTAACCGGCTACGGCTGGCATGCTCGTGGCGCGCCGGTTTGCAAGGGCGATATCGCCACCGACCGCAAGCAGGATGACGGCACCCCCGAGCAGGGTTGCGCCGCCGACGGTTTCGCCGAAAGCCAGCCACACCCAGAGCGGCGCCAGCGGCGCGTCGAGGGCGCCGATCAGTGCCGATTCCATCGCCGAGACGCGCCTCGTTCCTGCCGCGAGCAGGAGGAAGCCCAGGCCCATCTGGGCGATGCCGAACAGCGCCAGGAGACCCATTTCGGTAAAAGTGACGCCACGCACCGTGGCGAAGGGTGCGGCGACGATGCTGCCCAGGATGCAGGAGACACAGGCGACCTGCAGCCAATCGACCGCACGATAGCGGCGGATCGAGACGGTCAAGGCGGCCATCGCGCAGGTCATGCCGAGCGCCAGCAGATCGCCGCGCCAATAGCCTCCGGCCCAGCCGTCACCGACCATGACGACGACGCCAACCAGGGCGAGGATG
>DATLJB010000037.1:0-15214 GCA_035539075.1 Terriglobia bacterium | reverse complement strand
GCCGCGGCCTGTCGGTTGCCCGGATGGCAGCCCATATCACCTACCTGTCGGAAGCCGCCTTGCACCGGAAGTTCGGCCGCAACCTGCAGGACCGCACGGCCGTGACCTATGGCTTCGACGCCGATTTCCAGGTGGAAAGCTATCTGCGGCACCAGGGCTCGATCTTCGTCGACCGGTTCGATGCCAATTCCTATCTCTACATCACCCGGGCGATGGATTATTTCGATCTCGCCATCCAGCATGGCGGGCAGCTCGCCAACGCCTTTCGCGGCACCAGGACGCGCTTCTGCCTGGTCTCCTTCACCAGCGACTGGCTGTTCCCGACGGCGGAGAGCCGAGCGGTGGTCAAGGCGCTCAATGCCGCCGCCGCCAATGTCAGCTTCGTCGAGATCGAGTCCGACAAAGGCCATGATGCCTTCCTGCTGGACGAGCCGGAGTTCTTCGCCGTCATGCGGGGTTTCCTCGATGGCTGCGCCGAGCATCGCGGATTGAAATAATGGCCCTCCTCGAAACGCATCATGACGCCGCCAAGCGCATCCGCGTCGACCTGCAACTGATCGCCGATATGGTCGAGCCGGGAACCCGTGTGCTCGATATCGGCTGCGGCGACGGCGCCCTGCTCGATTACCTCGTCCATTTCAAGCAGGTCGATGGCCGCGGCATGGAACTGAGCCAGGCCGGCGTCAATGCCTGCGTCACCCATGGCCTCTCGGTCATCCAGGGCGATGCCGATACCGATCTCGGCAATTATCCCGACGATGCCTTCGACTATGTGATCCTGTCGCAGACCCTGCAGGCCACGCGCGACCCGCGCGAAGTCATCGAGCAGATGGTGCGGGTGGGGCGCGCGGCGATCGTCTCCTTCCCCAATTTCGGTCATTGGGCGGCGCGCTGGCATCTCTTCTGGAAGGGGCGCATGCCGGAGACCAAGGGCATGCCGCTGAAATGGTACAACACGCCCAATATCCATTTCTGCACGATCCGCGATTTCGTCGAATTGTGCCGCGAGATGGGCCTGACCATCGAGCGGGCCATCTCGATCAATGACCGCGGCCAGGCCGGTCGCGTTTCCGGCCTGTGGCTCGCCAATATCCTCGGCGAACAGGGCATGTTCCTGCTGCGGCGGCGCTGATCCGTCTCTCGTGCAGCGGCGGCTATTTCAGTCCTGAAGGAAGGGAATGCGGCGCGCGCTTGGCACCGCCGGCTGCGGCAAGGGCAGGGCGATGCGGCCGCGGCGCTTGATCGGCTTGGTCGGCACCGCGCCATAGAGCTGCTTGGTCGCCTCGATGACGATGACGCCGGAAAACGCCTGCAGCCAGCGCCGGCCGATCCGCTCCCAACCGGCGGCGGCACCGAGCCAGGTGCGCCAGCGCAAGGGCGGGAAGAACAGGGCCCGCTCGACCCTGAGGGGCGTGAAGGAATGCTGGCGCAGCAGCCGCGTTGCCTGGCCCGTGGTGAAGGGCTGGCCGAAGCCGAACGGCGTCTTGTCGGAATGCGACCAGGGACCGCGGCGGTTCGGCACCACGACCAGCAGCCGCCCGCCGCCGGAGAGCACGCGCCAGACCTCGCGCAGCATGTCGCTCTGATGCTCGCCCGATTCCAGCGCATGGACCATCAGCACGCGGTCGATGGAGTAATCCTGGAACGGCAGTTCGGTCTCATCGGCCAGGGCGACGATGCCGGGCCCTTCGGGCGGCCAGGGCAGCACGCCCTGCTGCTCCGGCATGGCGGCCAGAACCCGCTCGGCCTCGCCGATGAATTGCCGCAGATAGGGGGTGGCATAACCGAGCCCGAGCAGGGACTGGCCGCGCAGGTCCGGCCACATCGACCGGATGCGCGCCCGCAGCAGATGCCGCGCCACCTGCCCCAAATCGCTGCAATAGAAATCCCTTAGGTCGACGACGTCCTGCCACATCGGCCATAATCCGCATTACCTGACCGCGCGGATTATGGCATACCAGTTTCGGTCTGTGGCCGGAAAGTGCGGCCGCCCATGATTTGAAATACCAGCGAAGCCGAAATCGACGGGGTCCGCGATGTCCGCCAATGCCGCCACCACGGCCGAAAGCCGGAATGCCCTCAAAAATCCCTGGGAGATCGTGCAGATCCCGGTCCTCAGCGATAATTACGTCTATCTGCTGCATGACGCGCCGAGCGGCGTCACCGCCGTGGTCGATCCGGCCGAGGCGGTGCCCGTGCTCAATGCCGCGGAAAAGCGCGGCTGGCGCATCAGCCATATCCTCAACACCCACCATCATGGCGATCATGTGGGCGGCAATCTCGCCATCAAGCAGGCCCATGGCGCCACGATCATCGGTCCGGCCTATGACCGCGAGCGGATCCCCGGAATCGATATCGCAGTCGACGAGGCAAGCGGCGCCGAGATCGCCGGCCATCGCGCCCGGGTCTTCTTCGTGCCCGGCCATACCCGCGGCCATATCGCCTATTACTTCGCCGACAGCGCGGCGCTCTTCTGCGGCGACACCCTGTTCTCGATCGGTTGCGGGCGGCTGTTCGAAGGCACGCCGGCGCAGATGTGGTCCTCGCTGCAAAAGCTGCGCGCCCTGCCGGATGAGACGCGGGTCTATTGCGCCCACGAATATACCGAGAGCAATTGCCGTTTCGCGGTGACGGCAGATCCCGACAATGCCGAGCTGCAGCGCAAGGCGGCGTGGGTCAGGGCCGAACGTGCCGCAGGCCGCTCCACCATCCCCGCTTTGTTGGGCGAGGAGAAGGCCTGCAATCCCTTCCTGCGCGCCGATCAGCCGAGCCTGATGCGCCACTTCCCCGAAAGCGACAATGACCCGGTTGCCGTCTTTGCTGCAATCCGCAGCGCCAAGGACCGCTTCTGAGCCCAACCAATCGACCCGTCAGACAATTGGAGACCATCATGAAACTGCGCTACTCGCCGCTCAGCCCCTTCGTGCGCAAGGTGCGCGTGGTGGCGCTCGAGACCGGGCTGCATGACCGGCTTGAACTGATCCCCACCGTTACCGCCGATCCGGCGGCGAAGCTGTGGCAGCACAACCCGCTGATCAAGATTCCGGCCCTGGTGCTGGAAAGCGGCGAGAGCCTCTATGATTCCATCGTCATCTGCGAATATCTCGACAGCCTTCACAGCGGACAGAAGATGTTTCCGGCGTCCGGGCCGGCACGCTGGACTGCCCTGCGCCGCCACGCTTTGGCCGACGGCATCATGGAAGCCGCCCTGCTGCGCCGCTATGAGAGCCTGCGGCCGAAGAACCTGCAATCGGCCGATTGGGATGCGACGCAGAAGAGCAAGGTCGATCACGGCTTGGCGGCGCTGGAAGACGAAGTCGGCAGCTTCGATGGGCTCATCGATATCAGCACGCTGAGCACTGCCGTCATGCTCGACTATCTCAATTTCCGCTTCGGCCCGGAGGACTGGGCCAGCCGGTTCCCGAAACTGGCGACCTGGCACAAGGTCATTTCCGCGCGGCCGTCACTCGCCACCACCTTGCCCAAGGAATGACCTTCGCCAGGGACTTGCGCCGGGAACTTGCCATCGGAAATTGCCCGAAACACCTGATATAAATCGCCCAGGAGCGATCATGACCGACTTCGCTTTCCAGCTGCGTTCCGATATCGCCGAACTCAAGGATTCGCAGATCGTCGATGTCTGGAAAATGGGCTTTTCAGTACCGGATGTGATCGGCCTCTGGGTCGGCGAAGGCGATATGCCGACGCCGGAATTCATCTGCGAGGCGGCGGCGCGGGCGCTGAAGGACGGCCATACCTTCTATACCCAGAAGCGCGGCATACCCGAATTGCGCCGGGCGCTGATCGACTATCACCGCGATCTCTACGGCGTCGAGATCGCCGATGAGCGCATCGCCGTCACCAGCGCCGGCATGAACGCCATGATGATCATCATCCAGTCGCTGGTAACGGCCGGCGACAACGTGGTCTGCGTGACGCCGGTCTGGCCGAATATCTTCGCCTGTATCGAGATACTCGGCGGCGCGGTGCGGCAGGTCGATCTCAAGGGCGACGCTGCCGGCTGGCAGCTCGATATCGAACGCCTGTTCGATGCCTGCGACGCCCGCACCAAGGCGATCTACATCGCTTCGCCGGGCAATCCCACGGGCTGGGTGATGCCCGAGGAACAGCGCCGCGCGTTGCTCGAATTCGCCCGCCAGCGCCGCATCGCCATCATCGCCGACGAGGTCTACAACCGCCTCGTCTATGACCGGCCGGTGGCGCCCTCCTTCCTGGAAATCGCCACGCCGGATGATCCGCTGTTCGTCGTCAACAGCTTCTCCAAGACCTGGGCGATGACCGGCTGGCGGGTCGGCTGGATGATCATGCCGCGCCATGCCGCGCCGGTCTTCGAACGGCTGCTGGAATTCAACACCTCCGGCGGCCAGTCCTTCCTGCAATGGGGCTGCGTCGCCGCCATCCGCGAGGGCGAGGCCTTCGTCCAGTCCATGGTGGCGCGTTGCAAGGCGGGACGCGATCTGGTGGTCGAGCGCCTGGCGGCAATGAACCGCGTCTCGGTCATTCCCAACCAGGCCTCATTCTATCTGATGCTGCAAGTAGCCGACATGACCGATCCCCTCGACTTCTGCAAGCGCCTGGTGGTCGAGGGCCGGGTCGGACTGGCTCCCGGCACCGCTTTTGGCCACGGCGGCGAGAAATTCCTGCGCCTCTGCTACGCCCAGGGAGAGGACCGCCTCAACCAGGCCATGGACCGGCTCGCCGGCTTCCTCGCCCGCTACTGATCCCTCGCCCGGCGGGTGCCCGCCTCCCCTCCGCGCCCGTCATGCGTCCAATGCCCTGGCTGGTCGGCACCCCAGCTGTATACAGGAAATCGCTGGCGGCACGATTGCGTCCTTGATATGCTGTATACAGCATTGCCGATAAACGAGCGATGCCATCGGCCGTCCCAATCGGCCGCGTATAGCCAGGAGGAAAATCGTGTCAGTCAGCTTGCGGCCCAATCGCCGCCAATTTCTCGCTACCATCGCAGCCCTGCTGATCGGGCTCGGCCAAGTCATTGCAGCTGCCCCCCTGAAACCAGCGGTGGCGGCCGAGACGATCCGCGTCGGTTTCTCGCCGGAACCCTATCCGCCGTTCTGGAACCAGGATGCGGCCGGTAAATGGTCGGGCTTCGAGGTCGACCTGCTGGATGCCCTCTTTGCGAAGATGGGCAAGAGCTACCAGCTGGTGCCGATCGCCTGGGACGGCATCATTCCGGCGCTTAAGGAAAAGAAGATCGACGTCATCTTCAATTCCATGGGGATCACGCCGGAACGCGCCCAGCAGGTTGATTTTTCTGACAAATATTACGAGACGGCGATTGTCTTCGTCGGCCCCAAGGACCAGAAGGTGGAAATCACCAAGGAAGGCCTGAAGGGCAAGATCGTCGGCGTGCAGACAGCGACCGCCCAGGCCAACTGGCTGCAGAGCCATTTCGGGGACGTGGTCGAAACCAAGCTTTATGAGCAGCAGGACCAGGTGAATGCCGATCTCGTGGCCGGCCGTATCGATCTCGATTTCGCCGACAGCATCGCCCTGCTGCAGGGCTTCCTGACGACCGAGCAGGGCAAAGGCTTCGAACAGAAAGGCGAGGCTATCGTCGACCCGGCCTCCGGCGCCAATATCGGCGCCGCCTTGCGCCAGGGTGACCCGCTGCGCGACGAGATCTCGGCGGCAATCAAGGCGATTCGCGCCGATGGCAGCTATAAGAAGATCAACGACAAGTACTTCAATTTCGACATCTACGGTCAGTAAGCTGGCCTGCCGATGGCCGACGGCGAGGCGGTAGCTCCGGCGCTTTTGAGCCGGACTTACCGCATTGCTGTCAGAAAATGAAAAAGCCCGCGCAACATTCTTTCGCGGGCGCAAAGGCTGTGCTAATTGTTCCTTTGTAAAATTTCCAGAACCGGCTGCTGATCGCAAGTCGGCAGGGTCCGAGTCACAAGGGAGGAATTATGTTTCAACGCCTTGCGCGAGTAGTTCAGGTAGCGGCGATTGGCGTCGCCGGCATGTTGATGGCAGGTCAAGCGACGCCCAGTCAGGCCGACGATGTGATCAAGTTCGGTGTCGCCCAGGAACCCTATCCGCCATTCGCCAGCCAGGATTCCTCCGGCCGCTGGGTCGGCTTCGAAGTCGACCTGATGAATGCCGTCTGCGAGCAGATGAAGGCCAAGTGCGAATTGGTGCCGATCGCCTGGGACGGCATCATCCCCGCTCTGCAGGAAAAGAAGATAGATGTGATCTGGGCTTCGATGTCGATCACCGATGAACGCAAGAAGGTCATCGATTTCACCAACAAGTATTACAACAGCCCGGCCGAGATCATCGGTCCGAAGAGCGCCGGCATCAAGATCAGCGTCGTCGACAATCCTGACGGCAAGGGCGGCAAGATCGCCAATCCGGCCGACGCCAAGGGCAAGATCATCGGTGTGCAGACCTCGACCATTCACGCCAACTACATCCAGAAGTATTTCGGCAAGGATGCGGAGATCAAGGTTTACGACACCCAGGACAATGCGGATGCCGACCTCAGCGCCGGCCGCGTCGATCTCGTCATGGCCGATTCAGTCGCGCTTGCCGATTACCTGAAGTCCGACCAGGGCAAGGACATGGAAGTCGTCGTGACGATTCCCGATGATCCGATCCTCGGCGAAGGCGTCGGCGGCGGTCTGCGCAAGGGCGACGATAAGCTGAAGGCCGAACTCAACGACGCCATCAAGGGTGTGCGCGACAGCGGCGTCTATAACCAGATCGCGAAGAAGTATTTCGACTTCGATATTTACGGCGCCGGCTCCTGAGCCTGTCCGGCAGCAGGTGCGGCCTGGTGGCCGTGAGATGACAAGCGGCGCCATCCCAGATGGCGCCGCTTTTATTTCGCCGGGTTCGTTCCGTGTCAGGCAAGGTCACGTGGCATCGAGGCAACTCCAAACCGCCGGATCGGTCGCAAGCCGGACTGTCGCCGTCGCATCGCTGCTTGACAGTCGCTCAACAAGACGCAAAGAACTGATGATCGGATTAGTCATGCCATGTCCTTGCCAGGCAAGCTGCGGCATGATTGGCATGACAATCCACATTGAGGCGAAGGCCCGAGCAAAACCCGGAAAGTGGGTCAGGCAAAACGGGCTCGGCAGAACAGGGATGGGAAACAGGTAATATGGGCAGCCAGTCCAATTGGGCGCTTCTTGCCTATGGCGACACGGGCTGGGGCGACGAACTGCTCCGCGGGCTCGGATTGACAATACAGATATCGATTTGTGCCTATCTCGTCGGATTTGCCCTCGGCCTTCTCGGCGCCGGCGCGAAACTGAGCAGCAATGTCTGGCTGCGGCGCCTGGCGGATTTCTATACCACGATCATTCGCGCCGTTCCCGAGCTGTTGCTGATCCTGCTGCTGTTCTATTCGGGGACCTCCGCACTTACCGCCTTGCTGGTCCGCATCGGCTTTGCCGCGGAAGACATCCAGATCAGCGGCTTTGCCGCCGCCGTCGCAGCACTGGGTTTCATCTACGGCGCCTATATGACGGAGATCTTGCGCGGCGCTATCCAGGCCGTGCCCAAGGGTCAGATGGAAGCGGCCCGCGCCTTCGGCATGCGCCCGCCTTTACGTTTCCGCCGTATCCTGTTTCCGCTCATGCTGCGCTACGCCCTGCCCGGCATGGGAAACCAATGGCTCAACATCACCAAGGACAGCGCCTATATCACCGTGACCGGCAGCGTCGTCGAGCTGCTCTCGGCCGGCGCTAACGCAGCCGGGGCGACCAAGAAGTACCTGTTCTTCTATACCGTCACGGCCTGCGCCTTCCTGGTCCTGACCGTCGCCTCCATGCTGCTGCTGGCGGCGCTGGAGAAGCGGCTCAATCGCGGCCTGCGGCGCTGAGGGAATGCCATGAACGACGTGCTCGATTTCATCATCAATACCCTTATCCCCCGCCTGATCGCAGCGGTGCCCGTCACGCTCGCGCTGACGGCAATCTCCTGTGTGGTCGGCAATCTCCTCGCGGTACCGATCGCCGTCGCCCGCGTTTCGCCGCGCTGGTACCTCTGGGCCCCGAGCTATGTCTATATCCTGCTGATGCGCGGTACGCCGCTGCTGGTGCAGATCTACCTGATCTATTATGGGCTCGGCCAGATCCTGCCCGGCACCTGGGTGCGCCACAGTTTTCTGTGGCCCTATCTGCGTGACGGCTTCTGGTATGCGATCTTCGCCTTGAGCCTCAACACCGCCGGCTATACTGGCGAGATCCTGCGCGGCGCCATCCAGGCGGTGCCGCATGGCGAGACGGAAGCCGGCAAGGCTTTCGGCATGTCGGGCTGGCTGATCTTCCGTCGCATCACCCTGCCGCGCGCAATCCGTATCTGCCTGCCGACCATGAGCACCGAAACCGTGCTGCTGCTGAAATCGACCTCGCTTGCCGCCACCATCACCGTGATGGATGTGATGGGCACGGCGCGCTGGCTGCAGAAGCAGAGCTTCCGCACCTATGAGCCGCTGATCGCCGCCGGCATCATTTATGTGATCCTGGTTTTTATCCTGACCCGCTTCCTGAACTGGTTGGAGCGGCGCCTCAACCGCGACCGCGAGCAGCCGGTCGCGCTGAAAGCCGAGGAAATCCTCGGCAACGCTTGAGCCAGATCAGGCGGTAGCCAATTTCAGTACCAAGTAAAAAACGCCGCTGGTCATGCCAGCGGCGTTTTTTATGAAGCCGTCTGATTCAGCCTCGCAGCCATGCCGCTATTCGGTCTTGTTGCCCTTGCTCAGGGTTTCCAACTGCCGCTGCAGGGCCTGCATCTGCGATTTGAGATCGGATAGCTCATCGGCCGAACCGGGCTTTTCCGGCGTGCCGGCGGCATTGGCCTTCGACGGCTCGCCGCCGCCCGAGGACATCGGCGAGGGCATGGTCATCGGCACCGTGAAGGGCGTCCACATCCGCATCGCCTGCTCGAAGAAATTCATGTTCTGCTTCGACATCTCTTCCAGCTGGCCGAAGGGCATCATGCCGCCGAAGCTTTCCTTCATATAGCTGCGGAACTGCTCCTGGTTGCGCGAGAAGCTCTCCATGCTCTGTTCCAGATAACGCGGCACCAGGAATTGCAGGTTATCGCCATAGAGGCTGATCAATTGCCTGAGGAAATTGATCGGCAGCATGTTCTGCCCCTTCGACTCTTCCTCGACGATGATCTGGGTCAAGACCGAACGCGTGATATCCTCGCCGGTCTTGGCATCTTCCACTGTGAAATCGAGCCCCTCCCGCACCATCTGGGCCAGATAGTCCAACGTCACGTATGAGCTTGTCGCCGTGTTATAAAGACGTCGGTTGGCATATTTCTTGATCCGAACCGGCGTCTTGTCGTTGCCCGTGTCGCTGCCGACAGCCATCGAATTCTATCCTTCTTGCCGCTGCGCATATGGCCGCTTCGCCTCCCCTGAAGGCCGGCCATGGCGCAGCATAGCAGGTTTTCGCCCGACTTTGGCAATGCGGTAGCTGCATTGCGAAGATGCGCCCCTCCAGCCTATGATACCGCTATGACCGAGCAGACCCCGCCCGTCGACCTCACCGAACTTGCAAAGAAGCTCCTGGATCTGTGGCAGGATCAGGTGGCGGCGGTTGCCGCTGATCCCAACCTCGCCGATCAGATGGCGCGCCTCTCCGCGGCAATGATGCAGCAGGGCGCCTCCCAGCAAAGGCACCCCGCCGGCGGTCCGGCTGCAGCGAGCGGCGGGGCAACAGCAGGAGGAAGCGAAGCGGCTGAAGCCGCCGGTATGTCGGCGAACCCGGCGGCAAATCAGGCGGCGGCGTTGGCCGATTGGTGGAAGACGGGGATGACGGCCTGGTCGAATGCCATGTCACAGCAATTGACCGCCTTCAAGTCGATGCAGGGAGAGCAGCGTGCCCAACCAAACGCCAGCCCAAACCATGCAAGCCAAGACAGTACCGGACGAACCGACGCCGCACCAAACGAGACCGGACGAAATGGCACCGGCCGCACGCCGTCTGGGGCCGCAGCCACTGCCCCTGCATCTGGGCCTCGCGCTGACGACCTGGAGCAACTCCGCAGCCATCTTGCCAAGCTTGATGCTCGCCTGGCAGCACTTGAAGGCGGAACAGAAGCCAGACCAGCCGAGGGAAAGAACCGCAGCAAGGGCCGGCAGCCCGCCGCCCGCAAATCCGTTTCCGTCGCTGCCTCGGAAGCTGGCGGAAACGCTCCGGCTGCTGGGTCCCCAGCTCGACGCGGCCGATCCGGCGGCCCTCGCCAAGGCACTGAGTGAAGAAGGCCTCCGGCGGCTTGACACCTTCGTCAACGGCGCGCTCGCCTATCGGCGGCAACCGGTATCTGCACGCCTGCCGCCGCGCCCTGCCTTCTGGTCTGCCGGCACGACGCGCCTGCTCGATTACCGGCGGACAACGGCCGGGCAAAGCGGTGCGCCACGGGTCCTCGTCATCCCCTCGCTGATCAACCGGTATTACATCCTCGATCTGGCGCCGCAGGCGAGTTTCCTCGACTTCCTCGCCGAGGCAGGCTGCCAGCCTTTCGTCGTCGATTGGGGCACACCGGGCGAAGAAGAGCGCGGCTTTTCATTGAGCGACTATATCGCCGGCAGATTGCAGGCTGCCTATCGCGCGATGCAGAAGGAGCCGGGCGGCCCGATCTTCATCATCGGCTATTGCATGGGCGGCTTACTGGCCCTGGCCTTGGCCCAGTTGCTGCAGCAATCTGCAGATCTCGCCAGGCCGGCAGGTCTGGTTTTGTTGGCCACACCCTGGGATTTTCATGCCGAACAGGCAGACCAGGCCGCCATGATCGCAGCCATCGGCCACCAGCTCGACCCTGTCATGGCGGCACTCGGCGAATTGCCGGTCGACCTGCTGCAAAGTTTCTTCGCCCTGCTTGATCCCTTCCAAGTACCGCGCAAATTCCAGGCCTTTGCCGAACTGAACCGGGGCAGGCCGGCAACCGATGAGGCTGTGCGGCGTTTCACTTTGCTGGAGGATTGGCTGAATGACGGCGTCGGACTTGCCGCCGATGTCGCCCGGGAATGCCTGATCGGCTGGTACGGAACCAACAGCACCAAGAGTGGTGCCTGGCGTGTCGGCGGTAACATCATCGACCCAAGCCAGGTCACCGTCCCCAGCCTGGCGCTGATCCCGGATCGCGATCGCATCGTGCCGCCGGGCAGTGCGCTGGCGCTGGCGGAAGCGTTACCCCATCGTGACATCGCCCGCCCGCCGGCCGGGCATATCGGCATGATGGCGGGAAGCAAGGCGAGAAGCATTGTCTGGCCGCAGATCGTCGGTTGGATACAGCAACGCAGCGCCGCGACGCAGGGATGACGCTGCGGCGCGTTGAAGCAGCGACGGGGCCGTCCTGGGCTCGGGCATATTCCGCCTTGAACTCAAGACGGTGAAATCCTACGGTCGATATTGCATTGCAAAGAAACAACCCATCCCATCCAAGGAGTTTCACATGACCGACGTCGTCATCACCTCCGCCGCCCGCACGCCAGTCGGTTCCTTCAACGGGGCCCTCGCGAGCCTGGCCGCTCATGAACTTGGCAAGATCGCCATCATCGAGGCGCTGAAGCGCGCCAAGGTCGATCCGGCTGAGGTTTCGGAGGTGATCCTGGGGCAGATCCTGACGGCGGGCGAGGGACAGAACCCGGCGCGCCAGGCGGCAGTGGCCGCGGGCATCCCGGTGGAGAAGACGGCCTATCAGATCAACCAGCTCTGCGGTTCCGGCCTGCGCGCCGTGGCGCTCGGCTACCAGGCGATCCGCAACGGCGATTCCGACATCGTCGTCGCCGGCGGCCAGGAGAGCATGAGCATGGCGCCGCATTGCATGCATCTGCGCAACGGCGTGAAGATGGGCAATTCGCCGATGGTCGACACCATGATCTATGATGCGCTGACCGATGCCTTCAACAACTACCATATGGGCGTCACCGCCGAGAACGTGGCGCAGCGCTGGCAGATTACCCGCGAGCAGCAGGATACCTTTGCGCTTGCCTCGCAGAACAAGGCGGAAGCGGCGCAGAAGGCCGGCAAGTTCAAGGATGAAATCGTGCCGGTCACGGTAAAGGGCCGCAAAGGCGATACCGTCGTCGATGCCGACGAGTATCCGAAGCACGGCACCACGATCGACGTCTTGCAGAAGCTGCGCCCGGCTTTCATCAAGGAAAACGGTACGGTCACGGCCGGCAATGCTTCGGGCATCAATGACGGCGCCGCCGCTCTCGTCCTGATGTCGGCGGCAAACGCCGCCAAGCGCGGCCTCACCCCGCTCGCGCGCATCGTCTCCTGGGCGACGGCAGGGGTCGATCCCGCCGTCATGGGCAGCGGCCCGATCCCTGCCAGCCGCGCGGCTCTCGCCAAGGCCGGCTGGAAGATCGAGGATCTCGATCTCATCGAGGCGAATGAGGCTTTCGCCGCCCAGGCCTGCGCGGTCAATAAGGATCTCGGCTGGGACACCGCGAAGGTCAATGTCAATGGCGGCGCCATCGCCCTCGGCCACCCGGTCGGCGCCTCGGGTGCCCGTGTGCTGACCACGCTGCTGCATGAAATGCAGAAGCGCGATGCCAAGAAGGGCCTCGCCACGCTTTGCATTGGCGGCGGCATGGGTATCGCCCTCACGGTTGAGCGATAAGCCGACCGTCACCAATAACATCAGTCGGCCGCCGCCGGAGATAACGGCGGCGGCAAGCACCGGACAGGGGAGGCAGGCATGAGCAGAGTGGCAGTGGTAACCGGCGGAACGCGCGGCATCGGCGCCGCCATTTCATCGGCGTTGAAGACGGCCGGCTACAAGGTGGCGGCCAATTATTGCGGCAATGACGACGCGGCCAAAGCCTTCCATCAGCAGACCGGCATCCCGGTCTACAAATTCGATGTCGCCGATTTCAACCAGGTGAAGAACGCCATCGCCAAGATCACCGCGGATCTCGGCCCGGTCGACGTGGTCGTCAACAATGCCGGCATCACGCGCGACGCCACCATGCATCGCATGACCATCGAGCAGTGGAAGGAAGTGGTCGACACCAATCTCACCTCCTGCTTCAACATGTGCCGCAGCGTGATCGACAGCATGCGTGAGCGCAATTTCGGGCGCATCGTCAATATCGGCTCGATCAACGGCCAGGCCGGCCAGTACGGCCAGGTGAACTATGCCGCGGCGAAATCCGGCATCCATGGCTTCACCAAGGCGCTGGCCCAGGAAGGGGCCGCAAAGAACATCACGGTAAATGCCATCGCCCCGGGCTATGTCGACACCGACATGGTGCGCGCCGTTCCGGCCGCGGTGCTGGAAAAGATCGTCGCCAAGATTCCCGTCGGCCGCCTCGGCAAGGCCGAGGAAATCGCCCGCGGCGTGTTGTTCCTGGTGGCCGACGATGCCGGCTTCGTCACCGGCTCGACCTTGTCGATCAACGGCGGTCAGCACATGTATTGACACCGAAGCGGCAACTCAATTCGCCGCCTCGGCCTTCTTCCAATCCCCGCCCTGGTTCCACCAGCGGTGGGGATTGTCTTTATCAGGCAGGCCCCGCGACCGGCTCGCCAGAATCTCGCGCAGCAGGATGACCGGCTCCTCATAGGAATGAACGGCGAAGATCGCTTCGACCACGCGCTCCAGCACGGCGTTATCGCGCGGCAACTGAAAGCTCACCTCGGCAACGCCGGGGCGCAAGCGCGTCTCGCTTTCGGCGCCAGCGGCGGCGCCGTCGAGCGGCCGATAATGCTCGGTGCCGGTCGCGGTTTCAAACGCATTGCGGTCGTATTTGCCGATCCGCAGCGGCGTCACCGCGGTCACCGCCTCTAGGACTCGCGCGACATCCTCCTTCGGCGCCTGGAAGGTCACCAGCCAAAGCGCCTCGAATGTCATCGAGGTCGTCGCAAAACCCGCTAGCTGTTCTGTCTGCATGCTCATCCTCCTGCATTTGCGCCGGCAGGTTAGATGAGTGCTGCTGACGACGTTGTGTCAGGATGAATGCAAGCGGTCACGCTTGCGGCTGTTGCTGGCTCGCCAGCCATTCCGCCATCAGGCGGGCGTGATCATCGGCGAAGCTGTCCTCCAGCAGCGCCATCTGCCGGATCCGGTCGAGGCGGAAATTGCGCTGGCCCTGGCGCAACTCACACCAGCCGCAGAGCAAAGTCGCCTCGACGAAATAGGCGATGGCTAAAGGCAGCACGACGCGTTCGGTCGCCTTGCCGTCGACATCGACATAGCTGAGGCGCAGCTTGCGGCGGTCGCGGATCGCCGTGCGGATATCGGTGAGATCGGCCTGCTGCGGCGTCACCGCCCCGGCCGGCGAGACATAGACGGGTGCTAGATCGAGGTGGTCGCGGAGATGTGCCGGCAGCGCGACGCTGAGCTTGGACAAGACACCTTCCGCCGCCGCCTGCAAGCCGGGATCGCCGGTTCGCTTGATCAGCCTGGCGCCGACCAGGATGGCCTCGATCTCATCACGGGTGAACATCAGCGGCGGCAAATCAAAGCCTTGCCGCAAGACATAACCGAGACCGGCAGCACCTTCGATCGGCACGCGGCTCGCCTGCAGGCTGGCGATATCGCGATAGACCGTGCGGACAGTCACCTCCAGTTGTCCGGCCAGTTGCGCCGCGGTCAGCGGACCGCTGGCGCGCCGCAATGCCTGAATGATGTCAAAGAGGCGATCCGCCCGCCGCATCTATCCATCCTGCCTTCATTGCTGACACGACGATGTCAGCAGCACTTCCTTAGGGTTGCCGAACTGACAAGGTCGGCGGGCTGAGCCCACCGCAGGCATTATAAGGGAGTTGCGCCGATGTCGACGCCGAATCAACATCGTCCGGAGCAGCACCGTCTCGGGCAGCACCGGCTGGGTTTGGCGCTCGTCACCGGTTCCGCCATTGCCTATAGCACCGCCGGCTTCTTCACGCGCCTCATTCCACTCGATGCCTGGTCGCTGCTGTTCTGGCGCGGCCTATTCGCAGGCGGCTTCATGCTGCTGCTGCTGATCGGGCGCGGCTGCTATCAGGGCTGGCCGCGCCTGCGCCCGATGGAGCGCTCCGGCTGGATCATCGCCGGTTGGTCGACCTTGGGCATGGTGTGTTTCCTGAGCGCGTTGCGGGCCGCCCCGGTCGCCGATGTCGCCCTGATCTATGCCAGCGTGCCTTTCGTCACGGCCGTCCTGGCCTGGCTGACGCTGGGCGAGAAGAGTCCGCGGCGCACCGTCGGCGCCAGC
>DATLJB010000036.1:0-3327 GCA_035539075.1 Terriglobia bacterium | reverse complement strand
CGGACCGAAGGCGGCTCGCCTCGGTGTTGGTCAAAGCCAGCGCCGGGATGTCGTCCAGCGCGGTTTCGACCGGTAATAGGTGCTCAAAAGCGGCCGGACTATGCCCCAAGGCCTTGAGGTTTTCCAGCGAAATCGCCTGTTCTTCGCTGAACCCCCCTACCGATAGACGTCGAAGGGCCGAAACATGGCCTACAGACCCAAGATATTGAGCAATATCCCGCGCCAATGACCGCATATAGGTACCTTTCCCGCAGCGGACCTCGAAGATCGCCTCGTCGCGGCTCGGTCGCCCGGTGAGGGAGATCGCATCGATCCGGACCTGGCGGGGGGCAAGTTCGACCACCTCGCCGTCGCGGGCAAGATCATAGGCGCGCTCGCCATCGACCTTGATGGCGGAAAAGGCCGGCGGCACCTGCTGGATCAGGCCGGTAAAAGCGGGGAGTGCCGCGCGGATCGCCGCGTCTTCCGGACGGATATCCGAGGTGGCGGAGATTTCGCCCTCGGCGTCGTCGGTCGTGCGCTGCTCGCCGAATTTCAGCGTGAAGCGATAGGATTTGGCGCCGTCCATGACATAGGGGACGGTCTTGGTCGCCTCGCCGAGCGCAATCGGCAGGATGCCGGTCGCCAAGGGATCGAGCGTGCCGCCATGCCCCGCCTTCTGGGCATCGAAGACGCGCCGCACCGCGCCCACCGCCTGGGTCGAGGTCATGCCGAGCGGCTTATCGAGGATCAGCCAGCCATCGACCTTCTCGCCGCGCTTACGCCGCGCCATTCTCGCCCCCGTCACGATCGTTCCCGTCATGCTCGGCAGCTTCGTCCGACGCATCTTCAGCGGACCGATCCGTCGCGTCATCATGCGGCAGGAGATCGCGGGCCACGGCCGGGTCATGCAGCAGGGCTTCGATGCGATTGGCCTGTTGGAAGCTTTCATCGAGGCGGAAGCGCAGGGTCGGCGACATCCGCAGGTCGACTTCCCGCGAGAGTTGGCCGCGGAAGAAAGCCGCGGCACGGTTGAGCGCCTTGATCAAGGTTGCAGTATCGACGGCACCTTCGACGGCGACGCCGAAGGGCACCACATAGGCAACGGCGTTGCGGAGGTCGGGACTGATATCGACCGCCGTCACGGTCACCTGCTGGTGCGCGAGATCGGGATCGTTCAATTCGTCGCGGGCGATGATGCGCGACAAGGCGTGGCGCATCTCTTCGCCGACCCGCAACTGCCGCTGGCTGGGGCCGCGCCGGGCTTCGCCGGAACCATGCTTGGCTCCGTCGCGCGCGCCACCGCCGCGTCTGCCGCCGGATTTCTGTTGTCTCGTCATGTCTTATCTCAAAGCGGAAACGCGCCCCCGCTCAACGAGGGCGCGTTAATCCGATTAATATTCCAGTGGCTGTTAGGCCAACTGGCGCGACACTTCCTCGAGCTCGAAGCACTCGATGATGTCGCCCTGTTGAATGTTATCGTAATTCTCGAAGGCCATGCCGCATTCGAAGCCTTCCTTGACCTCGCGCACTTCGTCCTTGAAGCGCTTGAGCGTCTTGAGGGTGCCTTCGTGGATGACCACGTTGTCGCGCAGCAGGCGAACCTTGCCGCCCCGCTTGACCATGCCTTCGGTGACCATGCAGCCGGCGATCTTGCCGACCTTGGTGATGTTGAAGACCTCGCGGATCTCGGCATTGCCGAGGAACTTCTCGCGCAGGGTCGGCGCCAGCATGCCGCTCAACGCCGCCTTCATGTCGTCGACCACGTTGTAGATGATCGAGTAGTAGCGGATGTCGATATGATCGCGCTTGGCCATTTCACGGGCCTGCGGATTGGCACGCACGTTGAAGCCGATGATCAGGCCGCCCGAGGCACGGGCCAGCGTCACGTCGGATTCGTTGATGCCGCCGACCGCCGCATGCAGCACGCGGACCGCGACTTCCTCGGTGCCGAGCTGCTTCAGCGAATTGACGATGGCTTCCACAGAACCCTGCACGTCGCCCTTGATGACCACGGGAAGTTCCTTGGCCTCGCCGGCCTGGATCTTCGAGAACATCTGCTCCAGCGTGCCGCGGGCCGAGGCGGCAGCGCTCTTCTGGCGCACCGTGTGCTGGCGGAATTCGGTGATCTCGCGGGCGCGGGCCTCGGATTCGACCACGACGAAGCTGTCACCGGCAAGCGGCGTGCCCTGCAGACCCAGCACCTCCACCGGAACGGCGGGGCCGGCGCTTTCCACCGGACGACCGCGGTCGTCGAGCAAGGCGCGGACACGGCCCCATTCGGTGCCGGCAACGAAGATGTCGCCGACCTTCAAAGTACCCTTCTGCACCAGCAGGGTGGCGACGGTACCACGACCGCGCTCCAGCCTGGCTTCGACCACGGCGCCCTGCGCCGGACGATCCGGATTGGCCTTGAGGTCGAGGATTTCCGCCTGCAGCAGCAAGGCCTCCTCGAGCTTGTCGAGGTTGAGCTTCTGCTTGGCCGAGACTTCGACCGTCAGGACGTCGCCGCCCAGTTCTTCGGTGACGATCTCATGATTGAGCAATTCCTGGCGCACGCGTTGCGGATTGGCGCCGGGCTTATCCATCTTGTTGATGGCGATGATGATCGGCACCTTCGCCGCCTTGGCATGATGGATGGCTTCGATGGTCTGCTGCATGATGCCGTCATCGGCCGCCACGACGAGCACGACGATGTCGGTGACGTTGGCGCCGCGGGCGCGCATCTCCGAGAAGGCGGCGTGGCCCGGCGTATCGATGAAGGTGATCTTCTTGCCGTTTTCCAGATGCACCTGATAGGCGCCGATATGCTGTGTAATGCCGCCGGCTTCATGTGCCGCCACATCGGTCTGCCGCAAGGCATCGAGCAGCGAGGTCTTGCCGTGGTCGACATGGCCCATGATGGTCACGACCGGCGGCCGCGATTCCAGGTGATCGTCGTGGTCCTCGGCGCCCATCAGGCCGATTTCGACGTCGGCCGCCGAAACACGGCGGAAGCTGTGGCCGAATTCGCCGATGATCAGCTCCGCGGTATCGGCGTCGATGGTCTGGTTGATGGTCGCCATCACACCCATGCGCATCAGCGCCTTGATCACGTCGGCACCGCGCTCGGCCATACGGTTGGCCAATTCCTGGACGGTAATGGTTTCTGGCAGGATCACTTCGCGCAAAACTTTCTGTTGTTGCGCCTGGTTCATCTGCATATGGCGCTTTTCTTTTTCCCGCGCCCGGCGCATTGCCGCCAGGGAACGGACACGATCGCCACCATCCTCATCCAGCGCCTTGCTGACCGAGAGCTTGCCCGGACGGCGATTGTCGTCACGGCTTCTGGTAGGCGCAGGCTTGGGC
>DATLJB010000035.1:0-24751 GCA_035539075.1 Terriglobia bacterium | reverse complement strand
ACGGCGCCAACCCGAAGTTGCAGATCAACGCGCAGAACTGCGTCCACTGCAAGACCTGCGATATCAAGGACCCGACCCAGAACATCAATTGGGTGGTGCCGGAAGGGGCCGGCGGACCCAACTATCCCAATATGTAAGGTTCAGGGGTCAGAAAACTGTGATCGCCGCCGCCCCGTTTTCCGGGCGGCGGCCTGCTATTCAAGCCCGACGGTTCCTGCTAAGACTGAACGATCCGAAATGTGATTGCGGCGCGGAAGCCCTGGCGGCAGGCGCGGCGATCCGGTTCTCGCCACCCATTTTTCGTTTGGTCGCAATGGCTTCATTCCAGCCCATCCTGTTCTCCCGTCGGCGTCTTACGGGCCCCGTCGCCGTCAGTTTGCTGACCCTGCTGCTTGCCACCTCATCCCTGGTGCCGCTTGCGCCGATCCCGGCCCGGGCCGAGGACGCCAAGACAGCTTGGAGCGTCTCGGGTGCGTTTCTCGCCGGCATGAACGCGAAGAACCGCGGCGACATGAAGACGGCGGCCGATCTGTTGCCTCTGGCGCTTGCGGCCAGGCCCGGCGATGCCGGCCTCATCCAGGCAACGCTTTATGCCGAGATCAGCGACGGGCGCGTCGCCGAGGGAATCAAGCTCGCCAAAGAGGCCAGGGAGAAGCAGCCCGCCGCCGCAGCCTTGGCGCCGCTGGTGACCGTGCTTTTGGCGCAGGACGCGATCAAGCGCGGACAATATGACCAGGCGCTCGATGCCGCACGGAAGCTGCCCAATCAGCAGATCGGCAAATATGCCGGTCCGATGATGCGCGCCTGGCTGATCGCCGGCAGCCAGAAGCAGGTCGCCCCCGCCCTCAAGGAGTTGAAGCCGCTGGAAAGCGAACCCGGCTTCGCCCCCTTCGCCATGATCCAGCGCGCCGCCATTGAGGACTTCCTTGGTCATCCCGACGATGCCCTGAAGAGCTATCAGCAGGCGACCGAGGCCTCAAGCGCCGTCCCGACTTTACTGCTGCAGATGTATGGCAATCTCCTGGTGCGCCGCGGCGACAAGGCCGGCCTTGACAAGCTGCTCGACCGCTTTGAAACCAGCAATGCGGGCAACAGCGACGTGATCGCCGGTCCGCTGGAGAAATCGCTGCGCGCAGGCGGAAAGCAGAAGCCCTCGGTGACATCGATCGCCGACGGCGTGGCCGGGGTGATGTCCGGCATGTCGGTGCTGCTGCTGCAGGAGAATCTCTACAACGAGGCGCTGCTCTTCGCGCGTCTCGGCCTCGATCTCAAGCCGGATCTCGATATCGCCAAGGTGCTGGCCGGCGACATCTATCGCCGTACCAACCGCTTCGACGATGCGATCGCCATGTATCGCAATATCGATGGCGCATCGATCTATTCCTGGTCGGCGAAGCTCTCGACTGCCGATTGCCTGCGCCGCGAAGATAAGAATGACGAAGCGGAAAAGCTGCTGCGCGACATGACTGCCAGCGACAAGAACAATGTCGAGGCACCGGAGCTTCTCGGCGACCTCTTGCGCGGCACCAATAAATTCGATGCGGCGGCAGAGGCCTATACGACGGCGATCGGCCGCATCGCCAATCCGCTGCCGAACGACTGGTCGCTGTTCTATTTCCGCGGCACTGCCTATGAGCGCTCGAAGCAGTGGCCGAAGGCGGAGGCGGATTTCAAGAAGGCGCTGGAGCTGTCGCCGGATCAGCCGTTTGTCCTCAATTATCTGGCTTATACCTGGGTCGAGCGACGCGAGCATCTCGACGAAGCCTTGAAGATGCTGCAGACCGCGGTCGATGCGCGGCCCGAGGAAGGCTTCATCGTCGACAGCCTGGGCTGGGCGCATTATCAGCTCGGCCATTATCAGGACGCCGTCAAATATCTGGAACGCGCTGTCGCCCTGTCGCCCCAGGACCCGACCCTGAATGACCATCTGGGCGACGCCTATTGGCGCGCCGGCCGTCATATCGAGGCACGTTTCCAGTGGAGCCGCGCCCTCAGCTTCAAGCCGGAGGACGACCAGGTCAAAATCATCGAAGGCAAGGTGCGCGACGGTCTGGCGCCAGTACCGGCCGGCGGTGCGCCGGCGCCCGGTGACGATAAGGGGACCGGCGGCCAAAGCGGCACGGATGGCGGGCAGAACGGCAGTTCCGGCGGGACCGCCAAGCAGAATGCCGGCTGAGACTTGATGGACAGCCGCTAGCCGACCTATTACTGCATGACCATGGCTCCTTCAATGACCGCCGGCACCGGGCGCCTCGCGCGTGCCAAGATCAATCTCTATCTCCATGTCGTCGGCAAGCGCGCCGACGGCTACCATCTGCTCGACAGCCTGATCGTCTTCGCCGAGACCGGCGATCTGCTCTCCGTCGAGGCAGCAGATCAGCTGCGTCTGACAATCGACGGTCCCTTTGCCGAGGGGCTCGCCGCGGAGGCCGATAATCTGGTGCTGCGGGCGGCGCGTGCCCTGGCGGCGGAGGCCGGCATCGAAGCGCGGGCGCATATCCATCTCACCAAATCACTGCCGATAGCTTCCGGCATCGGTGGCGGTTCGGCCGATGCCGCGGCCGCTTTATCAAGCCTTTGCCGGCTCTGGCGGATCGATATCGATGCGGCCCGGCTTCACCGCATCGCCCTCGCGCTGGGCGCCGACGTGCCGGTCTGCGTCGATGGCCGGCCGGCTTTCATCGGCGGCATCGGCGAAGAGATCGCGCCGGCCGGGCGCCTGCCTGCCGCCTGGCTGCTGCTGGTCAACCCGAAAGTGCCGACGCCGACGCCGCAGGTCTTCAAGGCGCGGCGCGGCGATTTCTCCCACCCGGCCCGCTGGTCGGCGCCGCCCGCCAGCATTGCCGATCTCGCGGCCTATCTGAAGAACTGCCGCAACGATCTCACGGAGGCGGCCATTGCGGTGGCACCGCCGATCGCCGATGTCCTGGCAGCGATCACCGCCACCAGAGATTGTCTCCTCGCCCGCCTCTCCGGCAGCGGCGCCACCTGTTTCGGCCTCTACGAAGACGAGGCGGCAGCCGAAGCGGCGCGCGCGGCGATTGCGCGGCAGCAACCCGGCTGGTGGCTGGCGGCGGCCCCGATCGCCCATTAAGCTGCCCGGTCCTGCTACGGTCTTCTCGGTCCCTGATCGTGCCGGGCGCGCGCGGCGCGGCAGCCTCGCCCTTGAAAACAATCGGAAATCTTCGCCGCCTTCGGGGTTGCACAACGGCCGGCTTTTGCTATGTTACCGGCCGCTTCGCCGGGGCTTATCTCGTCCCCGGCTCAGTTGGGGCGTAGCCAAGCGGTAAGGCAGCGGTTTTTGGTACCGCCATTCCCAGGTTCGATCCCTGGCGCCCCAGCCAGGCATGCGACAATGCTCCGATAATCGAAATATCAGGCCTAGACCTCGCGGCACTGCGCGGTTGTCGCTGTGCGTTCACGCCGGGCGCTTGCCCGGCGTCGGATGCAGGGCCGTCCCGTTCAGAAGCGGACTGGAAAAGCAGGGGGATTGCGGCAAGAGTAGCGGCGATCGGCACCGCTGCCGCGTTCGCCGGCAAGGCGCTCACCCTCGTTTGGAACCAGCAGGATGTCCCTCCGGAAAGCCCTTCCCTCGACCGTTGCGCTTTTCATGTTCGAGGCGGCGGCGAAGCATCTGAACTTTACCCGCGCGGCGGCCGAGTTCAACGTCACCCAATCCGCCGTCAGCCGCATGATCAAGCGGCTGGAGACGCATCTCGCGACAGTGCTTTTCAAGCGCGGTCCGACCGGGCTGGAGCTGACCGAGGACGGGGAGATGCTCTACAAGGCGGTCGGGCAGGGATTCCAGACGATCGAGGCGGCGCTCGACGAGTTGCGCGTGCGCCAGGGCAAGACCGGCCAGGTGACGCTCTCCATATCCTCGGCCTTCGCCGTGCATTGGTTCGTGCCGATGGTGGATCGCTTCCAGGCAGCCTTTCCCAATATCGATCTGCGCTTCCAACTGGTCAAAGGCGAACCGGTCGGGCCCTTCGACGACGTCGATCTCGCCATCCGCCATAACCATCCATCGAATGCCGAGCAGCACAGCTGGAAGCTGATGGATGAGATCGTCGTGCCGGTCTGCAGCGCCGATTATGCGAAGCGGCACGGCATGCTGCGGGATGCGAGGGAGGCTTCGCCGCATATCTTCGCCAATCTCTCCGGACCGATGCGTCTGCCCTGGCAGGTCTTTCTCGAAGGGACGCATACGCCTGAGCCGGCGGGTCTGCGCAATATCACCTTCTCGGATTATACCCTGGTGGTCCAGTCCGCCCTGAAGGGCCGCGCCATGGCGCTGGGATGGCTCCATGTCGTCGGGCTTGAGCTGCTGGGGGACGGGCTGATCCGCGCGGGGGATCAGGAACTGCGGACCGGGCTCAGCTACGACATCGTCGCCTCGACGAAACGCCCGCTGCGCCAGTCGGCGGTTCTGGTGAAGGACTGGCTTCTCGCCGAGATGCGGTCGATGGAAGCCCTGCTATGCCCGGCGGCACAGCCGAAAACAGCATGACTGCAGATCATGCCAGTTCGATTCTTTTGCGGTTCCGGCCGGCCTGATCCACGTCGTATCAAGTTGCCATGATGCTCGGCCGGATCTCCGCGGCCGGCATCGTCTGGCCGAAACGCGGTTGGGCCTGAGCAGCGGCGCGCGCCATGCGCGGCGCCTGCAGCGGCACGGATTGCGGAACAGCGAAGGATGGCGCCCATGACTGTCACCCCCCAATCGGTGCTGCCGGCCAGTGTTTGGGCGGCGACGGCCTGCAAGGCGCCGGCCTATCAGCCGCTCGTCGCCAGCAGGACGACTGATGTCGCCATCGTCGGCGCGGGTTATACCGGCTTGAGCACCGCCGTTCACCTTGCCAGGGCCGGCGTGGATACGACATTGATCGAAGCCTCCGAACCGGGCTGGGGCGCATCAGGCCGCAATGGCGGGCAGATCATCGCCGGGCTGAAGTTCGATCCCGACAAGCTGGAGACCATGTTCGGATCCAGGCTGGGCACAGCGATGGTAGCGACCATGGGCGCCGGCGCCGATCTCGTCGCCTCGTTGATCGCGCAGTACAAGATCGACTGCCATCCGGTCTATAGCGGGTGGATCCAGGCGGCGCATGGCGAGAGGGCCTATCGCGAGATCGTCGTGCCGCGGGCAACCCAGTGGGCGGCACGCGGCGTACCCGCCAGGCTCCTGGATCGCCAGGAGATCGCCGCCATGATCGGCTGTCCGCAGGCACTCTATGTCGGTGGCTGGCATGATCCGCGCGGCGGCGTGCTGCAGCCTCTCAGTTATGCGCGCGGATTGGCGGCGGCGGCGATATCGGAGGGTGCAGCGATCCATGCCTGCGCGCCGGTCCGTCGCCTCCGGCGCGCGGGCGACCGATGGCTTCTCGATATCGGCAACTACACCATCACCGCCAATAAGGTCGTGCTGGCGACGAACGCCTATACGGATGATCTCTGGCCAGGTCTGCGTCAGACCGTGGTGCCGGTCACCAGTTTTCAGATCGCCACTTATCCGCTGGATAAGTCGATACGCGACGGCATCATCCCGGGCGACCAGGGCGCGACCGACACGCGCCGGCTGCTGCTCTATTTCCGGCTTGATCATGAAGGCCGGCTGATCATGGGCGGCCGATGCCCGGTGGATGACAACCCGACCCTGGACCAGGCCTCCGCCTTGCGCGCCACGATCGCCAAGACATTGCCGCAGGCGGCTGAGGCGCCGATCCAGTTCCTCTGGAGCGGCAAGGTGGCGCTTACCAAGGATTCGTTGCCGCATATTCATCTGCTGGCGCCCAATCTCTACGCGGCCCTCGGCTGCAACGGGCGCGGGGTTGCAGCCTGCACGACCCTGGGCAAAGTGATGGCGCAATTCGTCGGCGGCGCGACAGCGGAGGAACTTCCGCTGCCCGTATCTGCTCCGGACCGGTTCGCCCTGCATGCCTTCAGGAAAATGGGCGTGCTGCTTGCCAGTCAGTATTATCGCCTGCTCGACAGGCTGGAAGCGCATGGCTGACATTCGCTGAGGCCGATGAAGAGCGCTGTCTCCGTTTCGGACCGGCTTTCCGCCCTGTGCGCCGGCCGGCTTCTACATGCAGTTCAGTGCAGCGGAGATTGCGTCTGTAGCGCCAGGTCTGCCTCGATATCATACCAGTCGGCGGCGCGGACCACTTGGGCCGGGGCATCGACATTGGCCGTCCAGGCGTAGAGGCAAAGCAGAGGCGCCTCCTTGACCAGGGTGGCATGGACGACATTGGCGCCATTCCAGATCAGCTCACCGGCCTGGCGCTCGATCCAGGGCCGATCGGTGCCGAAACGCCAGAGGCTGGGGCCTGTCAGCGGAAGATAAAGCTCGGGCGAGGGATGATGATGGTCACGATACAGCGTCTGCGGCGCGATCCAGAGCAGGCCGCAATCGAAGTCGTGTGACCAGTTCGGGTCTACCGGGCTGATGAGGCTGGCGAAGCGGTGGCGGCGCAGGAACTGCTTGCCGATATCGGCAAGCGGATAGGAATCGTAGCTCACCCAGTCGAGATAGCTATCGGCGGCACTCAGCGCATCGACAATATCGCCGGCGCCCTGGCGGCGGGCGAGATCGAATGCCGGTTGCAGATCAGCGGACTGCGCGTGCTGCACGGCCGGGGCGACCGGCGCCACCGTCGTTGGCCGCAGCCTTTCGTGCAGGCGGCGGCGGATGTCGACCAGTTCGCGATGTTGTAGGGGGCAGGTATCGATATAGCTGTCGATCGCATCCGCCAGCGCGAGCAGTGGATGTTGCATGGCCTGTCACCCCGGCACGTTGTCGCAATAGACGAGGCGCGGCGCTCCTGTGCCATGCCCCGGTCGATCCGATGATACACATTTGAACGTCAGTTCAACACGAAAGCGGGGGGCGCCCGGCTGCGCCGATTGTCGCATGCTTGCGAAATTTATGACCGTCTGGACAAACTTTTGGGGCAGACCTAAGGTGATCGGCAAGTGGAACACAAAACCACCGGACCGGCGCAAGGCCGGCCATCATAAGGGAGGGGGACGACGATGCCGACTTCTCGGTACGATGATTTGTGCTCAATCAATTCTGATGTTCAGCCGGCTGGACTCACGCGCCGGACATTACTGGCAGGCGCCGCTTCCGCGGCGGCGCTGACGACGCTGGCCGGACGCGCCGCCATGGCGGCCGGCAAGCTGAAAGTCGCCGCCGTCTTCTCGACGCCGATCGAAGAGCCCTGGGACAATCAGATCCATGTCGCCCTTCTCAAAGCGCAGAAGGAGCTCGGCATCGACTACAAATGGTCGGAGCATGTGGCATCGGCGGATTTCGAGCGCGTGCTCAGGCAATATGCGCGCGGCGGCTATCAGCTGATCATGGGCGATGCCTTCGAGGCCGAGGAGGTTGCGCGCCGCGTCGCCAAGCAATATCCGAAGGTTGCCTTCGTCTTCGGCTCGGGTGCCGGGCCGGCCGATCCCAATTTCAGCGTCTTCGACAACTGGATTCATGAGCCGGCCTATCTCTGTGGCATGATCGCCGGCAAGATGACCAAGAGCAATGTCATCGGCTCGGTGGCGGCGATGGACATTCCGGAGGTCGACCGCCTGGTGAATGCCTTCTGCCAGGGCGCCAAGGACGTCAATCCGAAGGTCAAATGCAAGACCACGTTCATCGGCTCGTTCTTCGATCCGCCCAAGGCCAAGGAAGCGGCGCTGGCGCAGATCGCTGCCGGCGTCGACGTGATCTTCGCCGAACGCTTCGGCGTCATCGAAGCCGCCAAGGAAAAGGGCATTCTCGCCATCTCCAACATGTCGGATCAGTCCAGCCTGGCGCCCGATACCGTCATCACCGGTCCGGTCTGGGACATGTGGCCAACGGTCGAGGCGGCAGTGAAGCAGGTCAAGGCCGGCGTCTATACGGCGCAGGATTTCGGCAGCTTCTCCTATATGGCCAAGGGTGGCGCCTATCTAGCGCCCTTCCATGAATGGGACAGCAAGCTGCCGAAGGATGTGAAGGATCTGGTCGAGGCGAAGCAGAAGGACATTCTCGCCGGCAACTTCCGGGTCAATGTCTCCGAGACCACGCCGCCCTCGGAATAAACGGACCAGCCGCCAAAGCATCGCGCCCGGAGTCATGACAACCGAGCGGGCGCGATGTAGCGCCGCGCGCTCAGCGGAAGAGGCAGATCAACTTCATGTCAGATGCCGCGACCACGCCGCCGGACCAACAGCCGCCCTTGCTGGTGATGCGGGGCATCTGCAAGAGTTTCGGCGCGGTACATGCCTGCCGCGATATCGGCCTGCGGGTGGGGCAGGGCGATATCCTTGGCTTGCTGGGCGAGAACGGTGCCGGCAAGACGACCTTGATGAACATCCTGTTCGGGACCTACGCCGCCGATGCCGGTACGATCGAGATCGCAGGTCGGCCGGCAGAGATCCGCACTTCCGCCGATGCCTTGGCGCTCGGCATCGGCATGGTGCATCAGCATTTCCATCTCGTGCCCAAGCATAGCGTGATGGAGAACCTGCTGGTCGGCCGGCCCGGCCGCAGCGGCAAGCTGAACGAGCGCACGGTCATCGAGAGGCTCGATGAGCTGCGCCGCGATTTCCATCTTGATCTCAATCCGAGAGCCTTGGTGTCGTCGCTCTCGATCGGCGAGCAGCAGCGGATCGAAATCGCCAAGGCGCTCATTCGCGGTGCGCGCCTGCTGGTGCTGGACGAACCGACGGCGACCCTGACGCCACGCGAGGCGCAGGGATTGTTTCGCGCATTGAGAGCCATGGCGGCACGCGGCCTCGGCGTCATCTTCATCAGCCATAAGCTCGGCGAAGTGCTGGAACTGACCAACCGCGTGACCATCATGCGGCATGGGCAGGTCGTTGCGGAACGCATGAACGATGGCCTGCTCGGCAAAGTGGAGTTGGCGCGGTTGATGTGCGGCCGGGAACTGAGCCCGCCGGAAAAGCCCTTCCTGGCGCCGGGCGCGGATTTGCTGCGGCTGGAACAGGTCTCGACCGCGGCCGGGCAGGTCAATCTCCGGGACATCTCGCTCGCCATCCGGGCCGGCGAGATCGTCGGCATTGCCGGCGTTTCCGGCAATGGCCAGCGCGAACTGGCCGATCTTGTCGGCGGCGTGCTGCCGGCCAGCACGGGCCAGCTATCGGTCGGCGGGGCGATCGTGCGGGAAGCCTCCGCGCGCCTCATGCAGAATTTGCGGATCGGCCGGGTGCCGGAGGATCGTCTGGCGGTCGGCATGATATCCAGCCTGAGCCTCGCCGACAGCATGGTTCTGCCCTGGATCGAGCGCGCGCCCTTCAGCCGCCGCGGTGTCATCGACCGCGCCGCCATCCGGCGCTTTGCCGCGCGCCAGATCAAAGACTTCGACATCCGCACCTCGGGACCGGAGGCGCGTACCGGCACGCTCTCGGGCGGCAATCTGCAGAAGGCTCTGCTGGCGCGCGAACTCGCCATGGACCCGATCCTGCTGGTGGCGGCGCAGCCGACCCGCGGCATCGATATCGGCGCCAGCGAATTCGTGCATCGGCAATTGCTGGACCTGCGGGCGCGGGGCGGCGGCGTGTTGCTGATCAGCGAGGATCTGGAAGAGCTCTTCGCCCTCTCGGACCGGATCGCCGTCATGTATGACGGGCGCCTGATGGCCGATCTGCCGATCGCCGAAGCCTCGGTCGAGCGCATCGGCCTGCTGATGGCGGGTATCGAAGACGGCTCGAGCGCTTTGGCACGGCAACCTGCCCATGTGGAGAGGTGAGGATGATCCGTCTGCGGCTTGAAAGACGCGAATCGACGCCGGCCTGGCTGCAGATCGCTCTGCCGATCCTGGCGGTGCTTGCTGCGCTCATCCTTTGCAGCTTCCTGGTCAGTCTCGCCGGCGCGCCGGTGCTGGGTGCCTATGGCGAGCTGTTCCTCAGCACCTTCCAGACGCCCTATGACGTGCAGGATACGCTGGTGAAGGCCTCGCCGCTTCTGTGGACAGGTCTTGCCGTCGCCGTCGCCTTCCGCGCCAAGTTCTGGAATATCGGTGCCGAGGGGCAGTTGATGGCCGGCGCCATGGCCGCGGGCTATATCGGCGAGCGCACTTTCCTGCCCGGCGTGACACTGATCCCCCTGATGATCATCGGTGCCGCCTTGGCCGGTGCTGCCTGGGCCGTCATCCCCGCATTGTTGAAGGTCAAGCTCAAGGTCGATGACGTCGTCACCACCTTGCTGTTCAATTCGATCATGCTCTACGGCGTCATGGCCCTGCTGGAAGGTCCCTGGAAGGATCCCAAGACCGGCTATCCCAATTCACCGGTGATCGAGACGGCGGCGCAGTTCCCGATCCTGGCCGGCGACACGCTACATCTCGGCGTGCTGATTTCGTTCATTGTCGCTCTGCTGGTCTGGTGGCTGATGGATCGCACCACGCTGGGTTTCTCGATCAAGGCGGTGGGCGCCAATGCGCGCGCGGCCGCTTATGCCGGTTTCTCGGTCAACCGCGTGTTGATCACGGCGGCACTCATCTCCGGCGGGCTCGCCGGATTGGCCGGTGCGGGCGAGGTGGCGGGCGTGCGTTATCAGGTGACTTCCGATCTTTCCTCGGGCTACGGCTATGCCGGCATCGTCATCGCCACCTTGGCCGATCTCAATCCGCTGGGCGTCATCCCCGCAGCCTTGTTCTTTGCCATCATCATGAATGGTGCCGATGCCATGTCGCGCGATACCGGCGTCCCGGTCTATCTGGCCAATGTCATCCAGGGCGTGGCGCTCTTGACCATGGTGGCGGGGCGGCTCTTCACCCTCTATCGGCTGCGCATCACCCGCCAGGTGGCCCATGGTTGAGACCATCCTCCATATGCTCGATATCGGCTTCTTCGCCGCCTTGCTGCGGATCGCGACGCCGTTGCTGCTGGCCACCATGGGCGAGTTGATCGCCGAGCGTTCAGGGGTGCTCAATCTCGGCATCGAAGGCACCATGCTGCTCGGCGCCATGACCGGTTTCACCGCCGCCTATTTCAGCGGCAATCTCTGGTTGGGCGTGGTCGCCGCCCTGGCAACGGGCGCGCTGGTCGGTTTCCTGATGGCGCTGCTGACGGTAGTGCTGGGGGTCAGTCAGCATGTCTCCGGCATCGGCACGACGTTGCTGACCACCGGCCTTGCCTTCTTCCTCTATCGCATGATCTTCGGCCAGCCGGCGGTGCCGCCCAATGTGGTCGCTTTTGCACCCGTATCCGTGCCGCTGCTGTCGGCAATCCCGATCATCGGGCCCATTTTCTTCAACCAGGCCGCCATCACCTATCTCGCCTTGCTGTCAGTGCCGCTGACCTGGCTTGCTTTGCATCGCACCCGTTGGGGGCTTAATCTGCGCACCGTAGGCGAGAATCCGCGCGCCGCCGATACTGCGGGCGTCAGCGTCTGGTCGATGCGCATTCAGGCGCTGGTTCTCTCGGGTGCCTTGATGGGACTGGGCGGCGCCTATCTCACCATCTCCCAGTTCAACGCTTTCACCTTCGGTGTCATTTCCGGCCGCGGCTGGGTCTGCATCGCGCTGGTGGTCTTCGGCCAATGGCTCCCCTGGCGCTGCGCCGCCGGCGTGCTGCTCTTTGCCATGATCGAGGCCTTGCAATTGCGCCTGCAGGCGAATAACACGCTGAACATTCCTTATGAGGTCTTCCTCATGCTGCCTTTCGTGATGACGATCCTTGCCATGGCGCTGGTCTCGCGCAATGCCAATGCGCCGGCCAGCCTGCTCATCCCCTTCCGCAAGGAGGAACGCTGATGTTCGATCTGCTGCTGCGCGGCGCCACTCTGCCGGACGGCCGCACCGGCATCGATATCGGCGTCAAGGACGGCAAGATCGCCGCTGTCGAGACGAAGATCGCCGCGAGTGCCGGCCAGGAGATCGATGCCGCAGGGCACCTGGTGACGCCGCCTTTCGTCGACAGCCACTTCCACATGGATTCGACGTTGAGCCTGGGCCAGCCGCGCTTGAATGAAAGCGGCACCCTGCTGGAAGGTATCCAGCTGTGGAGCGAGCTGAAGCCGCATCTGACGGTCGAAGCGATCAAGAGCCGCGCGCGCGAGCTCTGCCATTGGTCGATCGCCCGTGGCACCCTGGCGATCCGCAGCCATGTCGATATCTGCGACGATCGCCTGCTTGCCGTGGACGCGCTGCTGGAGATCCGCGCCGAGATGGCGCCCTATATCGACCTGCAACTGGTGGCTTTTCCCCAGGACGGCTATCTGCGGCACAAGACGGCCGCCGCCAATCTCATCCGCGCGCTCGACAAGGGCGTCGATGTCGTGGGCGGCATCCCGCATTTCGAGCGCACCATGGCCGATGGCGCCCTTTCGGTGAAGGTCCTCTGCGAGATCGCCGCCGCGCGGGGCCTGATGGTCGACATGCATTGCGATGAGAGCGACGATCCCTTGTCGCGGCATATCGAGAGCCTGGTGGCGGAGACGGCGCGGCTCGGCTTGAAGGGCCGGGTGACCGGTTCGCATCTCACCTCGATGCATTCCATGGACAATTACTATGTCAGCAAATTGATGCCGCTGATGCGGGAGGCCGGCATCCATGCCGTCGCCAATCCGCTGATCAACATCACGCTGCAGGGCCGTCACGACACTTATCCCAAGCGGCGCGGCATGACGCGGGTCAAGGAATTGCTGGCCGCCGGCATCAATGTCGCCTTCGGCCATGACTGCGTGATGGATCCCTGGTACAGCCTCGGCAGCCACGACATGCTGGAAGTCGCGCATATGGGCCTGCATGTCGGCCAGATGACCGGCATTGCGGAAATGAAAAGCTGTTTTGCCGCAGTCACGACGAACGGTGCGAAAGCGCTCAATCTGACGGGCTACGGCATCGCGCCAGGCTGTCATGCCGATCTCGTCATGTTGCAGGCGAGGGACGCAATCGAAGCCTTGCGGCTGCGCCCGGCACGGTTGGCCGTGATACGGCGCGGCCGCGTGATCGCCGAAACACCCGCCGTGAGGAGCAGCGTCAGACTCGGCGAAACGGCGATCGCGGTCGATTTCAGCCGTTGACGTTGCTCAGGCGGGCCGCGCCATTCTGGGCCGGGCCTGCGGCGCGTTCGGCTGCTCGATCCAGGTGTCGGCCACCTCGCGGCCAAGCTGATGCAGTCGTTCGATCAATTGCAGGTCGGGCCGCAATTTGCTGGCGCTGCCGAGCTGGCGCATGACGTCGTCGGCACTGAGGCTGTGCAACTTCAACGTCGCAAGCTGCCGGCCGAGCGGGCTTTGCGCCAGGGCCGGCTGGCTGAGCTGATCCTGCAGCCAACGCACGGACCGCAATTCGGCATTGAGCGGTGCATTGAACATCAGCCGGTTGAGCCGATTGCGAATACCGCCGGCAGTGATCGGCATATGGTCATCCTGCACCGGGTCAACGCGTACCAGCAGAATCTCCGCGGCGGGGCCGGGGCTTGCCAGGCTGTGACTGACCAGGGGCAGAAGGGGAGGATTGGCGCTGAAGCCGCCATCCCAATAATAGCCGTCATCGATCTTGATCGCCTGGTTGATGGCCGGCAGGCAGGCGGAAGCGAGAATCGCATCGATGCTGAGATCGCGGTTTTCAAAGAGCCGCATCTCGCCGTTATCGACCCGCGTCGCCGCAATGAAAAGCGGCAGGGCCTCGTCGCGTCGCAAGGCGCCGATGTCGATCAGGTCATGCAGCAATTGGCGGAGCGGATCGATGCCGAAAGGATTGAACTGATAGGGCGAGACATAGCGGGTGAAGATGTCGAACAGCATATGGCCGGGCGACCAGTCGACGCCGAGGCTGGGCGCCAGCCGCTCCAGCGGCGTTGAGGGCAGGCTGCTTAGTTCGGCAAGGCCGGCGGCGCGGCGCCAGAGCTGATCGAGCCGCCGCTTGGCGCCGGCGCGTCCGTCTTCCAGCAGGCCGCTTGCCAGAGCAACGGCGTTCAGCGCGCCGGCGCTGCTGCCACTGATGGCGGTGATATCGATCTCCGGCTCATCGAGCAGGCGGTCCAGAACGCCCCAGGTGAAGGCGCCATGCGCACCGCCGCCTTGCAGGGCAAGCGCGATGCGCCGGCCGGGCCGGTTGGCCGCCTGTGGCTTGGTTCCCGCCGGCAAAGCTCGGCGCCGTGCCGTTCTTGGAGTTGCTGCCGTGTCGCGCTTATGGGGATCTGGCTCGGGAGAAGCCGAAGCGCTTGGCGGCGGCAGTTGCAGGGGCGGCCGGTAGGCGGGCAGAAGCGCCTGTCGTTGCATCGGCGGCAGGGCGGCGTCTGTGGATGATGCCGGCTGGGCTTGTTCTTTCTGCCGCGCGATACGAACGGGCACGCCGGTCTGTTGACCTGCAAGCTCTTTATTCGCACCGAACGCGCTCTCACCGGGCCGGCTTGCGTGGAGCGCTTGCCGTGCAAGGTTTCGGCGCCAGTTTCGGATCAGCTTCTGCAAGGCTTGCCAGCGGGAATCCATCACGCGCCTCATCGCTGTTTTGTTGCGATGCAGCAATGATCCGTTGCCGGCTTCTCGGAAGCAACCTCGATTAGTAAACATTGGGGCGTTTCCGAAAATGGCTGTTGCCATGCCACAACAGGCGTCTGGCGTAGCCGGATCTATGCCCTTGATCTAGCTAGAATGAGCAGTAGTGAGCGCTCTTCCCGGTTCCATTATCTGCAATCACGGCTGCGGCAAAACGCCACAGATTCCTGCGCCGCGCGGCTCGGTGGCGGCGAATGGTCTTTTCGATAAATGCCGCATTGCGAAAATCCGTGGCCGGTGGGACGCGCGGTAATAGCCATGGGAGATGATATCAGTGAGCAGCGCGGCTCCGGCGAACCGGAATCGCGGGCGCTGTTTTCAGGGCGACTTCCCGCCATCGGATGTCTGCGTGCCGTGAGGCGCAAAAGCATTGAACAATGCACTGGATCGGACAAGCCGATGCTGAAGATCAGAAAAAACGGCCCGCGCGAACACGGGGCTGCGCCGCTTCATCTGGTCTCGCCAAACATCTTACCGTATTGTGACTGTCTTGGCGTTTCCCGACGATTGCTCCGTGGGAATGCCAAGCCGTTTCAGGCCGAAGCTGACAAGAGAACAGCGGGCCAGGCGTGCGGGGAGAGGAAGGCCGATCTCAGAAGCTGATAGGCAATTCCGGTCGCACGTAGCGAAACAGCAAGCCGTTTCGCGCAGCCGGCTCGAACCCATCAGCCATTGATGATCATGCCATCGATCACGTGGAGGACGGGAACCGAGCAAATCCGGTCCCGCCAATTGGGAGGATTGTCACATGCGCAAATTCATCGGTTTGGCGCTCGCTGTCGCAGCGGGACTGAGCTTCGGCGGCTTGTCGGGCGCTGCCCCGGCCGGCGCCGATACCATCACCATCGCCCATTCGACCTGGGTCGGCTACGGCCCGCTTTACATCGCCAAGGAGAAGGGCTTCTTCGCCAAGAATGGCGTCGATGTCGATCTCGTCGTCATGGAAGATCCGAAGGAGCGCTTTCCGACCCTGATGGCCGATCAGATCCAGATGATCGCCAGCACGGTGGATACGGCGCTGCTTTATATGAAGAAGCCGGACGACTATCAGTATGTCGTGGCGATCGACGATTCCAATGGCGGCGACGGCATCGTTGCCAACAAGGACATCACCAGCATTGCCGGCCTCAAGGGCAAGCAGGTCGCGGTCAATGAAGGCTCGGTCTCGGAATTCTATCTGAACGTGCTGCTGGCCAAGGCCGGCCTGCAAGAATCCGACCTCAATGTCGTCAATATGACGGCGGGCGATGCCGGCAGCGCTTTTGTCAGCAAGCGGGTCGATGCGGCAGTCACCTGGGAACCCTGGCTCAGCAAGGGCAAAGCGACCGATCACGGCCACCTGTTGGTTGACAGCTCGACCACCCCCGGCCTCATTACTGACGCCCTGATCGCCAAGACCGCCTGGGTGAAGGCGCATCAGAAGGAGGTGGCGGGAATCGTCAAGTCCTGGAACGAGGCGGTCGCCTATTACCGCTCCAACCCGGATGAATCGATCGCCATCATGGCTAAGGGTGTCGGCGGCTGGCTGAAGGATCCGAAGGATTTCAAAGATACCCTGACCGGCATCAAGTTCTATGGCGCCGATGACAACAAGGCCTTCTTCGGCACCAAGGACAAGCCTGGCCCGCTGACCCAGACCGTGCAGGAGGCGATCGACGTCTGGTCGTCTCATGGCAAGGTGCAGGTGAAGACGACACCGGCGCAGCTCATCGACTACGACTTCGTCAATCAGTAAGCCGATGTCCGTCGACGCTTATTTCGCGCCGAAGAAGGATATCCCCCGCCGCGCCTATCTGACGGTAAGCGCGGCGGTGGCCCTTCTGATCCTGGCGCTGTGGTGCGTGCTGTCCTATGGCGGGCTGGTGCGCGAAGATTTCCTCCCGACGCCGATCGCCGTCGTCCAGGCCGGCATCGACGGCGTCTCCGACGGCTCGCTGTTCCGGGATACCGGGATCAGCCTTTACGAGATCCTGTCCGGCTTCATCCTGGCCTCGGTCTTCGCCGTACCGCTTGGCATCCTGATGGGCAGTTTCAAGATCGCCGAGGCGGCGATCGAGCCCATTACCAATTTCGTGCGCTATCTGCCGGTCTCGGCGCTCATCCCGCTGCTGATCCTGTGGATCGGTATCGGCATGGCGGAAAAGATCGCCGTCATTTTCATCGGCACTTTCTTCCAGCAGCTGATTCTGATCGCCGACGTCTCACGGGCGGTGTCGCATGACCTTCTGGATGTCTCCTATACGCTGGGCGCCAGCCGCCGTCAGGTGGTGCGAAAGGTCCTGATTCCTGCCACCATGCCCGGTGTCATGGATGCCCTGCGGGTGACGCTGGGCTGGGCCTGGACCTATCTGGTGGTGGCGGAACTGGTCGCCGCCAATAAGGGTCTCGGCTATTTCATCCTCAACTCGATGCGCGGCCTCTTCACTGACCGTATTTTCCTCGGCATCGCCGTGATCGGCCTCCTGGGCCTCATCAGCGATCAATTGTTCAAGGTGATGCGCTCAAAGCTGCTTCCCTGGACCGTACAAGGATAGGCGCGCTCCATGGCAAAGCTGGAAATCGACAACGTCAATCTACGATTCACACCGAAGAGCGGCAATGCGGTTACCGCGCTCGACGGGATTTCGCTCAATGTCGAGGAGAACGAGTTTGCCGTCATCGTCGGCCCGTCCGGCTGCGGCAAGTCGAGCCTGCTGCGACTGGTGGCGGGCCTCAACCGGCAGACCAGCGGCAGCATCACGCTCGACGGCAAGGCGGTCACCAGGCCCGGCAAGGATCGCGGCATGGTGTTCCAATCCTACACGCTGTATCCCTGGCTGACCGTGCAGCAGAATGTCGAGTTCGGCCCGGAACTGGCCGGCATCTCGGCAGGCGAGCGGGCGGCGATCGCGCGGCGCTTCATTGCCCAGGTCGGCCTCGAAGGCTTCGAAAAAGCTTATCCGAAACAGCTTTCGGGCGGCATGATGCAGCGCGTCGCCCTGGCGCGGGCGCTGGCCAATGATCCAGAAATCCTGCTGATGGACGAACCCTTCGGCGCGCTCGACAGCCAGACCCGTTCGCTGATGCAGGAATTGCTGCTGGATATCTGGCAGCAGTCGCGCAAGACAGTGCTCTTCATCACCCATGATATCGATGAGGCGATCCTGCTTGGCGACCGCGTCTATGTGATGACGGCTCGGCCGGGGCGCATCAAGGAGATGATCAAGATCGATATCCCGCGCCCGCGTTCCGTCGACCTGCTCACCTCGCCGGATTTCATCGCCCTGAAGCGCCGCATCATGGCGCTGATCCATGACGAGGCGGTGCGGGCGATCGCCTGAACGGCAGGCCAGGTGCAAGGCCTGAACGTCACAAGGTCCTAAACATCACGGGGCCCGAGACATCACGGGGGCGTCACAGGGGCAACCGTCGTCAATACGGTTGCCCCTGCCACTGATGCCGCGACCTTTGCTGCGCTCAATCGGCCGCGACATCTAACGATGCAAAGAGTCCCGCTGCCGTTCAGCTCTTGAAGCTGGCCAGTTGCTGCTGCAGGTCGCTGCGTTGCTCGCAACCCGACGGGCAGAGCCTGGCGAGGACGTCGAGCTGCTTTTGTGCGAGGTCCGGGCGCTTCATCTGCAGATAGAGCTCGCCCAGATATTCATTGGCGTCGATATGGCTGGGATTGAGCGCCAGGGCCTTCTGATAGGCTTCCAGCGATTCCGACAGCCGGCCGGTCTTGCGCAGGCTGAAGCCGAGCTCGTTCAGCGCATCGGAATTGTTCGGGTCCTGCGCCAGGGATTGCTGCAGGAGCGGGATCGCCCCCAGATAGTCGCCGGCATTGATTTTGTTAAGGGCCGTGTCATAGGTGTTGCTGCTGCTCTTGGTCGCGGTCGGACTGGGCGTGGAGGTGCTGCTGCTGCTGTTGGAGCCGAAAGCGAGCGCGTAATGCGGCAGGCTGCCGGCGAGGAAGGCGGTCATTCCGGCGACGATGACTGCGTAAATCGGCTTAACCATGATGAGTTCCTTTCTGAAAGGGCTGGACCCGCAACGCCGGCAGGCAGCGCTGCTCCCACATCCCATGACCGCCTTTGCCTTGCCGATATTCCCGTGCTCCGCCGGTTTCGCTTCCGTCGATCTCCGGCCAGGCCATGACCGTCAGATTGCGGTAAGATGATCAAAGGTCGCCGTCGCTATTTCGCCCGTACAATGATGGTCCCAACCATTTTCGGATGCACTGAACAGAAATAAGTGTAGGTACCCGGCTTAGCAAAAGTGACCGAGAAAGCGTCATCCGTATCGAGCGGGGGTGACTTGAACACCGGCGGGTTGTCGCTGCTCACCACCGTATGGGGGATGTCGTCGTGATTGGTCCAGGTCACCCGGGCCCCTGCCTCAATCGTCAGGCTCATGGGTGAGAAGTCGAAATTATTAATGTCGACTTGCTGCCCTGTGGCGATGGCTTGTACGCCCCCGGGAAGGGGTATTGATGTTGGCGCCCCGTTTTCGCCCCCAGCTTGGTCCGAGGGCTGACCCCATCCCTGGGCCGGACCCAGCAGCATGCCGAGGATGGCGATCAGCCAAATGACGGCGAGGCGACCGGCTTTCAAGCGGGGCAGGCGCTTTCTGAAATTGCACATCATCTGCTCCACCGCGCTCAGGCGCTCAAGGGCGTATCGACAATCGCCAGCGGTTCACGCACCGAGACGAGCTTGACCTCGGCGATGCCGAGCAGGGATTTCAACCGGCCAGCCTCCACCTTCATCGGGCCCGGATTGGGTGCCGTACCGGGCGCCGGCTGCGGAAAGGCGGTCGAATTGGCGGTGTGGAAGCTCACGTTGCCCTCGATCTTCTGAATGACTTGATGGATATGGCCGTTGAGCACGGTCACCGAACCGAAGCGTTTGAGATATGTCATGGCCTGGGCGGCGTCATCGGTTCCCCAGCCCCAATCGGCATAGACCAGCCAGAGGGGGATATGGGTGAAGACGACGATGGGCGTGCTGGCGGAGAGCGGCTTCAGATCCGCCTCCAGCCATCGCAGCTGGTCCTCGCCGAGATGGCCATAGCCACCGGCCTTGAAGCTCAGCACATTGATCAGCGCCACGAAATGGACGCCCTCTTGATCAAAGCTGTACCAGCCGTTGGCACTGCGCGAGAAGCGCTCGAAAAAAGTCTTACCATCGTCGGCCAGGACGTCGTGCTCGCCCGGCACGTAATGCACATCGAGATTGGCTCCCTTGATGATCTCGGCGGCGGTATCGAATTCGCCGGGTTTCGAGAGATGGCTGACATCGCCGGTATGGATCATGAAGGCCGGTTGCACCGCCAAAGCGCGAACCTTGCCAATCGCCTCGGTGAAGGTGCCGGCGGCGTCGGGATTGGGCGCCTTGTTGAAGCCGATATGGCTGTCACTGATCTGGACGAAATTGAGGCCGGTTGCTGCCTCGGCGGAGCGGCCGAAACCCAGGCCGGTCGAGCGCGGAATGCCGCCGGCAACGGTCCAGAGGATGCCAGCCCCCGCCCAGGCGCCGCATTTCAGGAAGCCGCGCCGCGATGTTGCCGACTGCGCCGCACTGGTTGAGAATTCATCCAAATCGTTCATGTTCCGTCTCCTGCTGTCCGGTTCACCTGCACCCGCTGATGCAGTGAGGGGGGAGATCGGCAGCCGGCCGGAACTATTCGCGGTTTTTCTTGTCTCCCCGCTTTTTTTAAAAAAAAATCGAAAGAGGCGAATAAAATATGCTCTCCCTCGATCTCCTTCTGACGGTCTGTCAATGGCGGTCCGGAAAGGAAGCGGATGCGGATATGGGGCCAGCCCGTGCCACTGCATCGTGGTACGTGCCATCAGCGGGGCGGAACCGTGAACGACGAAGCCGGTGCGGCGCGTTTCAGGGCGGAAGTGCTGGTGCATCTCGATGCTGCCGCCAATCTGGCACGTTGGCTGCTCCGTAATCCGGCGGAGGCCGAAGATGTCGTGCAGGATGCGGTGCTGCGCGCCTTTTCCTATTACCAGTCGTTTCGCGGGGTGAATGCCCGTGCCTGGCTTCTGCAGATCGTCCGCAACGCCGCCTATGCCGCGATGAACAGGACCCAGGGCATTTACATGGTCGAACTGCAGGAAGACATGGCGAACAGCGACGGAGACGGCCGCGGAATCACGCTGGTCGACCCCTCGGGAGATCCGGAATCGCTGCTGATGCAGCAGGAGGCGCGCCGGCAGATCGACGGGTTGCTGGAGGCGCTGCCAGTCGAGCTCAGGGAATGCATCGTTCTGCGCGAACTTGAAGAGCTCAGCTACCGCGACATCGCCGAGATCACGGCGGTGCCGGTCGGCACGGTCATGTCGCGCCTATGGCGTGCGCGGCGGCTCCTCAGCGAGGCGGCGCGGGCGAAGGAGGCGGCCCGATGAGCATGCATGACGACTGCGACAAGGTGCTTCTGCTCCAGGCCGAATTCGACGGCGAACTGGATGCGGCGCAATCGATCGCTCTCACCCGGCATCGGGAAAGCTGCGCCTGCTGCCGCGACGCCTGGCGAAGGCTGCAGGAAACCCGCCAGGCGCTGCGCGAGCAGGGCAGCTATCACAAAGCGTCGTCGGCGCTAACGCGGCGGCTGAACCAGGCTCTGGCGGAGAGGGACCGGTTTGAGGGGCCCGGTGCCGGCCGCTCGCCATGGCAGGTTCTCGCCGGATGGTGGCGGCCGGCCATGGGATTTGCCGGCGGTGCCGCCGCTGCGGCTATTGCGCTTCTCCTGCTTTTCCGGCCGCTGCCAGCCACCGATATCGCCGATTTGGTGGTCGCCAGCCATCTCCGGTCATTGCAGCCGGGGCATCTGCTCGACGTGGCATCCAACGACCAGCACAATGTGAAACCCTGGTTCGACGGCAAGGTCGATTTCGCCCCGCCCGTCAAAAATCTTGCCGACCAAGGGTTCCCCCTGGTGGGTGGGCGGCTGGACTATTTGAGCGATCGCAACGTGGCGGCCCTGGTCTATCGCAGCGGCGCCCATCTTATCAACGTCCTGATCTGGCCCGCGCCGACACCTCAAGCCGAACCACCGCGACAGCTGGAAAGGGGCGGCTTCAATATCCTCCGCTGGCAGGAGGGGGGGATGGCGATCTGGGTGGTTTCCGATCTTAACGCCGCGGAGCTGCAGAAATTCGTCACGATCTGGCGCAGTCACGACTAAGGCCGCAAAGCGTCGGTGGCGTTCGCCAGACGATCGCGGTTTTTTCCCGCCACGGTCTGGTATAGTCAGACGGCTCAATATGGTTAATTTTTCCTTAGAATGCTGACCCGCACCAAGTACGCTCCCGGAGCCCCGGATGAAGGGCCGCCGGGAATAAGACCGGGCTTGGCCTAGTCTAAGCTGTGACGGAATTCAGGAGCCTGATCTTGACCGACCCGACACAACGCGATGCCCTGGCCCAGCGCGATGCCCCGACGCAGCGCGATGCCCCGACGCAGCGCGATGCCTTCGAGCAGCTGATGCTGCCGCATCTGGACGATGCCTTCAATCTGGCGCGCTGGCTGACCGGGAATCGCAGCGATGCCGAGGACGTGGTCCAGGAAGCCTATCTCAAGGCCTTGAAGCATTTTGCCACTTACCGGGGGCCGGAGGCGCGGGCCTGGTTGCTGACCATCGTGCGCCGCTGCTGCTTCAGCTGGCTGAAAGTCAATCGCTCGCAGCAGCTCACCTTCATGGAAGACGAGGCCATTGCCGAGATCGCCGGTCGCCCCACGGTTGTGGCGCTGCACCCTCGGGCCGTCGAAACGCCCGAAACGCAACTGAACGACAAGGAGCGGCGCAAGCATCTGAACAGCGCCGTCGAGAATCTGCCCCTGGCCTATCGCGAGGTCGTGGTGCTGCGCGATCTGCAGGGGCTGTCATACAAGGAGATTGCCGAGATCGCTGAGATCCCGATCGGTACGGTGATGTCGCGCCTGGCCCGCGGCCGCGACCACCTGCTGAAGCATCTGGAACAGCGGCTCGGCGGTGAGGTGGCCCATGGACTGTGATCGCAACACGACATTGCTGAATGCCTATATCGACGGCGAACTCGACCTCTCCAGCACCTTGACGCTGGAAGGCCATTTGGCCGGCTGCCGGTCCTGCAAGGACAAATATGGCAGGCTGGCAGATCTCACGGCCGATCTGCGCAATGGGCTGGAGCGCTATCCGGCGCCATCCGAATTGCGGGAGAGGGTGACGCTGATGCTGGCCGCCAGGCCGGCCTCGTCCGCCACTACGGCAGCCGAGGCGGCGGGCGGGGCCCTGGTGGTCATGCCGATGACGCGGCGCGGCGGTGATCAAGGCGTTGGTGGCCGGAAATGGGGCCGCCGGCAGTTCCTGGCTCTGGCGGCATCGATCGCGGGAGTCGCAGTGGTTTCCGGCGCCACCACCTATTGGCTGATGCCGCGGGGCGAAGCCCATGGCATGGCGGACGAGGTGGTCGCGAGCCATATCCGCTCGTTGATGGCATCGCATCTGACCGATATCGCCTCGGCTGACCAGCATACGGTCAAGCCGTGGTTCGACGGCAAGGTTGATGTCGCGCCGACGGTCGCCGATTATTCCAACCAGGGTTTCGCCCTGATGGGCGGCCGGCTCGATTATCTCGACCGGCGGCCGGTGGCGGCCCTGGTCTATCGTCACCGCGCCCATCTGATCAATATGTTCGCCTGCCCGGTCCGGGCCGGGGAGGAGCGCGAGACGAAGCCGGAGGCGCTCAGCATCCGCGGCTACAATGTTCTCTATTGGACCGCCGGAGACGTGACCTATTGGGCGGTGTCGGATGCCAGCCCGGCCGATCTGCAGACCTTCCGCAACCTGGTCCAGGAAGCGACCGACAGCCGGGGCTGAAGTCCTTCACCCTGGCCGCCGGTCGTTCGGCATCGTCTCGTTCGGGCCGTTCCAGAACCCGCGCTCTAGTGGTGGCCGAGCACCGGATGCGGCCGATAGCACTCCTCTAGCGCGGCCTTGTCCTCGATTGACAGGGTGATGTGCAGCGCCTCCAGCGCATCCTCGAGATGGCTGAGCTTGCTGGCGCCGACGATCGGCGCGGTGACGGCGGGGTTGCTGAGCACCCAGGCCAGGGCCACCTGCGTCGGCTTGCAATCCAGCCGCTTGGCGACCTCGACATTGCGGTCGGCGACGGCGAAGTCATCGTCCCGGTAATAGAGGCTGGTAGCGAAGGCATCGGTCTTTGAGCGCGCGGTATCGCCGCCGCCTTGGCGATGCCGGTTGCCGGCCAGGAAGCCGCGGGCGAGGGGGCTCCAGGGAATGCAGCCGATCCCCTCCTCCCGACAGAGCGGCATCATCTCTCGCTCCTCCTCCCGATAGATCAGATTGTAATGGTTCTGCATCGAGATGAAGCGGGTGCGGAACAGCTGGTCGGCCTTGTAGAGGTATTTGGCGAATTGCCAGGCATACATTGACGAGGCGCCGATATAGCGGACCTTGCCGGCCTGGACGAGGTCATGCAGGGCGCAGATGGTCTCTTCGATGGGCGTGTCCGGGTCGAAGCGGTGGATCTGGTAGAGGTCGATGTAGTCCATGCCGAGACGCCGAAGCGAGCGGTCGCAGGCATCCATGATATGCTTGCGCGAGAGGCCGCGCCGGTTCGGCTTGTCGCCGACCGTGCCGTTGAAGCACTTGGTGGCGATCACGACGTCTTCGCGGTCGGCGACCAGGTCGCGGATCGCCCGGCCGACGATTTCCTCGCTGACGCCCAGGGAATAGACATCGGCGGTGTCGAAGAAATTGATGCCGGCCTCAAGCGCCCGTTCGAAGAAGGGCCGGGCGGCCTTCTCATCCAGCACCCAGTCGCGCCAGGTTGTCGCGCCATAGGTCATGGTGCCGAGGCAGAGGCGGGAGACGCGCAGCCCGCTCTTGCCGAGCCGGGTATAGGTCATGGAATGGGACATCGCGGGAAATCCTCATTGGTGGCCGAGGAGGTGGGGAAGGGCTTCCAGGTTAGGCGCTTCCGTCGGGACGGTCGAGAGGCCGATCGTGTCGCGGCGAGGTGCCGCAATCGGGTCCGCAGCGGGGATCAAACTTTCATGATCGCAAATTGAGGAAAAATGGCTGAATTACCTCTTGAAGCCGGGGGCATCATGAGTCATATCGCATCTTGCGGGACGGTGCGGAGGTCGCGGCGCCCGACCCGCTGTCCGTCCGCGCCGAGCTCCCCGAGGAGGGACAGGCCATGCGGATTGACGATGATCGGGTCGTACCCTTTCGTCCTGCGCCAAAATC
>DATLJB010000034.1:0-7191 GCA_035539075.1 Terriglobia bacterium | reverse complement strand
GGTGAAGTCACGCTCGCGCAGATTCGGCGTCGCACCCTTCGGCAGCTCGATCGAGCTGATATGGATGCTGGCGCCGATATCGAGGCCGGTGAGATCGACGACGATCTGCTGCGGAATGTTTTCCGGCGAGCAGGTGAAGGGGATCTCGTGGCGTACGAGGTTCAAGACGCCGCCGCGCTTCAGGCCCGGCGCGGCGAGTTCGTTCTTCACCACCACCGGCACGTTGACATGGATCTTGGTGTCCTTGCCGATGCGCTGGAAATCGAGGTGCTCGATCACGTCGGTGACCGGGTTGAACTGCACGTCGCGCGGCAGGACGCGATGCTTCTTGCCGGCGAGATCGACGTCGAGCAAGGTGGCGAAGAACGCCTTCTTGTGCACGAGCCGTTCAAGTTCCTTCGGTTCCACCGAGATCAAGGTGGGTTCCTGCTTTTCGCCGTAAATCACGGCGGGGACGCGGCCTGCACGACGAGTCGAACGAGCGGCCCCCTTCCCGGCGCGCTCGCGGGGCTGCGCGCTGATGCTGATAACTGCGGACATGATAGCTCCTATAATCTCGCAGTCACTGCCGGTCCGGTATTGAACCGGCAGACCGATCGGCCTCCAGGGGTGCCAGATCGGATTAACCCGGCCGGGCGCCTGCGGCGCGCGACGCGGATATTCCGCGGCCCATGGTCAAAAAGACCCGGGCCATTATGCTTGCGGCCTCAGTCGAACAGACTGGAGACCGAACGCTCTTCGCTGATACGGGCCATCGCCTCGGCCAGCAGGGGCGCAATCGTCAATTGGCGCACCGTCTGCGACACGCGCACAGCTTCGGTGGCCTGAATGCTGTCGGTGATGACCAGCGATTCCAGCGGCGAGGCGGAGACGCGGGCAACCGCGCCGCCCGACAACACGCCATGGGTCACATAGGCGCAGACCGAGGTGGCGCCGGCTTCACGCAGAGCGACGGCGGCGTTGCACAACGTGCCTGCGGAATCGACGATGTCGTCGACCAGGATGCAGCGCTTGCCGTCGACGTCGCCGATGATGTTCATCACTTCGCTGACGCCGGCGCGCTCGCGGCGCTTGTCGACGATGGCGAGATCGGCCTCAAGCCGCTTGGCGATGGCGCGGGCGCGCACCACGCCGCCGACGTCCGGCGAAACGATGCACAGATCGCCGCTGCCGTTCTTGGCAACGAAGCGTTCCTGGATGTCCTTGGTGAGGACGCCGGCGGCGAACAGGTTGTCGGTCGGGATGTCGAAGAAGCCCTGGATCTGGCCGGCATGCAGATCGACGGTCAGCACGCGGTCGGCACCGGCCGTGGTGATCAGGTTGGCAACCAGCTTGGCCGAGATCGGCGTGCGAGAGCCGGATTTCCGGTCCTGCCTGGCATAACCGTAATAGGGGATGACGGCGGTGATGCGGCGGGCCGAGGCGCGGCGCAGCGCGTCCAGGGTCACCAGCAATTCCATCAGATTGTCATTGGCCGGGAAGGAGGTCGGCTGCACCACGAAAATGTCTTCGCCGCGCACGTTCTCCTGGATCTCGACAAACACTTCCATATCCGAGAAGCGCCGCACGCTGGCATTGACCAGCGGCAGGTTCAAACAGGCGGAAATGGCTTCAGCCAGCGGCCGATTGCTGTTCCCGGTCAGGATCTTCATCCGATTCCATTCCTCGCGCGCTGCCCGGTAATGCGATGGGCTGGCTGCGTCATGCTCAGCGTTCATATAACAAGCGGGCGACCGGCATTTCGCCTGTCCGCCCGTGCGCTCTCTGCTTGCCGCCCTCGATCCGGCGATGCCTGGCTTCCGCAAGGGGCGGGAGCGTGGCGCGAATGAGCGGCTGGTCTGGCTTAAGATCAGCCAATTCGGCCGGATTGGCGGGCTAAAAGCGGGCGGAATGTATCAAGGCGGGCTCGGGCTGTAAATGCCCGCGGCACGGATTCGTCATATTTGTATATGTCATTGTTCTGCCGCGCTTTTTTGCCGCTGCGGCAGCGCAGCGCAGCGCCGTCTCAGGTGGCGAGGAAAAGGACCGTCAGGCCGATCGCAAATCCGATCGCCATGAGCCAGATATAAGGCATCGGAAATTCTCCCCGATTGCGCTTGGCGGCCTAGCGGCAGACCAGGTCGGTGCTGCGCTTCGACAGCACCTCGCAGGCGCCCTCGGTGACGAGGCAGGTCTGGCCATTGGTCATGGCGAGGCCGCGATCACTGTCGAAAATGATCAGATGGATGAAATAGACCATGCCTGGCTGCAGGATCTCGGGATTGCCGTGATAGAACATCGGCCAGTCCATCCAGTTCGGCGCGAAAGTGGTGCCGAGGCTGTAGCCGCAGGCATTCATGCGGTGCGCCTGGTAACCGGCCTGATCGAGCACCTTGGCATGGGCGTCGAAGACGGCGCCGGCGGTGTTACCCGGCCGCAGCGCCTCCTTGCAGGCCTCCAGCGCATCGACGGCAACCTCGTGCATTTCCACTTGGCGCGCCGGCGGCGTGCCGATCGGGATCGTGCGCATCAGCGCGGCATGGTAATGCCGATAGACTCCGGCGAATTCCAGGGTGAGCTGGTCCTGGGGGGAAAGCTTGCGCCGGCCGGTCTTGTAGCGGCAGAGCAGGGCATCATTGCCCGAGCCGATGATGAATTCGTTGGCCGAATCGTCGCCGCCATTGCGAATGATGATCGACTGCATGGCGGCCAGAATCTCGCCCTCATCTGCGCCGGGTGCGGCCAGCCGATGGGCCTCGTCGAGGGCGAGGTCGGCGAGCCGCGCCGCCTCGCGGACATAGGTCAGCTCGGCCGGGCTCTTGATCAGTCGCAGTCGCGTCACCAGGTCGGAGGCGTCGACCAGATCGGCGAAACCATCCATCGCCGCCTGCAGCCGCATGCCGTTGCGCGCGGTGAGCCCATAGGCTTCCCATTCCACGCCCAAAGTCTTGCCCGCGAGATCGAAGCGTCGCAGGTATTCCCGCAGTTCGCCGGCGGGATCGGCATTCGGCGCATCGATCCAGACGCGGACATCACCGATATCCGAGGTATGCTGGGCCTGCCGCAGATCCGGGGCGCGTGTCAGCAGCATCAAGCGACCGTCGGCACCGAGATAGAGACACTGGAAGAAGACATAGCCGAAGGTGTCGTAACCGGTCAGGTAGTACATGCTTTCCTGCCGGAACATCAGCAGACCGTCCAAGCCGCGCTTCTGCATCGCCTCGATGGTGCGCCGGCGGCGATCCGCCAATTCAGCCTCGGGAAAATGTAGGGCCATGATCTTGAACTCCGTATGGTCTCCGGCCGATCAACAATGATGAGCCGTCAAAGGGGGGCGAAGGACAGCGGCATTTAATCAGAACAGGCGGCCGCCATTCGGAACTGCTTGCGTGGGCGCGACCAGCACGACGTCGCCGTCGCTGTCCGGAAAGCCCAGGACCAGTACTTCCGACATGAATTTACCGATCTGCTTTCTGGGAAAATTGACGACGGCTGCGACCTGCCGGCCAACCAGTTGCTCCGCCGCGTAATGCCGGGTGATCTGGGCCGAGCTGCGGCGCTGGCCCAAAGCTGGCCCGAAGTCGATGGTCAGCTTGAAAGCAGGCCGCCGGGCTTCCGGAAAGGGCTCGACGGCAATGATGGTGCCGACCCGAATATCGACCTGACGGAAGATGTCATAGCTGATTTCCGGGCTATTTTCCGGTGCTGACGCGGCGGATGCTTGCACGACTTGGCCCTGATGGCTGCCTCGAAGGGGCGTCAGGCTAACAGCCGTCGGAGTCGGAGGCAATGCTCAGGGGAGGGGGCCGCGGACATGCCGCAGGGAGCGGTAGCCAGAAAAAAAGAGGCCCGTCTGGACTTGCGTCCAGACGGGCAATGCTGCCTGTCCTCGTGCGGGGAGGCTCTAGGACATTGGCAGGAACTCAACTCTCAAAAGCACCCGCCTTGGCGGGGTCTTTTCGTCACCGGCGCCTGCTACCTTCCAGCGCCGGTGACTACTCAGAAAACCTTTACTTCGTCGCCGCTTACTTCTTGGCCTTGGCGAAGACGTCCTTCAGCTCTTCCAAGCTGGCGACCACGCGCTTGTTGATCAGCGACGCCGCTTCGGCATTGGCCTTCTGCAGGGTCTCGCTGACGTCGCGCAGATTGGCGATCGCAGCTTCGAAACCGGACTTGGCCAGCTCGGTCTGCTTCACCAGCTTTTCTTCCGGCGTACCCACGGCGCTCAGCTCCTTCGCAGCCTTCGTAAAGTCCTCGATCGCCGTGCGGACGATCTCGGCCTGACGCTGCGCAACGGCCTTCACGCCTTCAAAAGCAGCCTGGTTGGCGGCGGTGAACGCTTCGACATTCTTCCGCTGGGTGGCGAACACACCGTCGAGATCAAAGCTCGGTGTCTTGCCGGTGACGAAGAACTTGGAAACGTCGTTGAACCATTTGTTGAAATCGGCCTGAGCCTGGGCGAAGTCAGGGACCTTCACAAACTCAGTCTCGGCAGTCGTGCTCTTAGCCATTCGTGCCATCTCCAGATAAGGTTTGGCGCTCGCTCTGTTTTGCGGCGCAACAATCTGGAGCTAATATGCTGCGCCGCAGCGGAGACGTCAAGCGTTTTGTGCTGCGCCGCAACAAAAAATTTTTATTACATTAACTCAAGCGGTTACAGAGCTTTCGCCCGCCTCGCTGGCGCGATGATGATGGGGCCGGGCGCGTCGAATGAAGCCAAGCAGGCGCTCAACCTGCTCAAGCCGCTTATCGAGCAAGGCCATGGTGGAAGCGGAATCGGCGCTTTCGTCTTTCAGCCAATGGCGCAAGACATGCAAATAAAGTCCCGCCAGCGCCTTGGCCCGCAAGGCGCCGCGCAGGCCGCTGCTGGGCACGCCCGCAAGATCCAGCAACAGCGCCATCGAGCGTTCGACGCGTGTGCTGAGGCAAAGGGCCTCGAGGGGGTGGTGGCGCAGGTCGTTCAGCAATGCGGAGAAGGCCGCCTTGTGCGCTGCGTGCTGGTCGAAACGCCGCATGATGAGATCGAACAAACGATCGCGTGGTGATCCGTCCAACGGCTCTTCGCCGATGCTTTCCAGCAGTGCCCGGTCGGTCGCGCGAACGACGCCGATCAGAACGCCCATCTTCGATTGATAGATGCGATAGGCTTCGGCCATCGGCAGGCCGGAGGCGGTGACGACATCCACATAGCTGAGGTCGCGCCAGCCGATTGCCGCCAGTTCCCGCAAGAACGCTGCGCGCAACGCGCTGGCGGCGTCGCCATGGGCTGCACCGCCATGCGCCGCACCGGTCGCCCGGTCCGTTGAGCGGGCCTGGCCGGTTGAGCGCCTGGCCTTGCCCGTGCTCCCCGCTGCCGCCTTTCCGGCCTTGGTCGCAGCCGGTTTCTTCGCCGGTCGTCGTGCCATGATGATTCTCCTCAATCGCCAGGTCGATCGATCATCGGGCTCGCCAAATGCAGGAGCCGCTGACCGTATCTGCCTGAAAACAGCTGTTGAGATTTCCCGACCAAACTGGCCCAGGAAGAACATCGGTTGCCGATAGTATCGGCCATAGGGTTAAAGTCGCCAATGGGTTTAAGTCGCCAATGACAAAAGCGGTCCGCCGCCTCGCCGCCCCGTCATCATTTCTACGTGATCGGCCGCAAAACCTGCGCCGCTTCCGGAATGACGCTGCGGTGCAATGCAAACGGCGCCGTCAGCCGGCCTGAACGAGCCGGCGTGAAACTAGCCGGCGGCGATTTCGCGCGAGCGCCGGGTGGCGGCGGCAATGGCGCGCGTCATCAGGGGCTGCAATCCGTCCGGCGCGGTCAAGACCGCGATCGCCTGCTCGGTGGTGCCTTTCGGACTCATGACCGCCTTGCGCAGCGCCTCGGCCGATTCGCTCGATTGATGGGCAAGTTCGCCGCTGCCGCAGACCGTGGACCGGGCAATCTGCATCGCCAGTCCGGCCGGCAGTCCGGCCTGGCGCCCGGCTTCCGCCAGGCATTCGATCAGCAGGAAGACATAGGCCGGGCCGCCGCCGGAGACGGCGGTGACCGCATTGATCAGGTCTTCATCATCCACCCAGGCGATCTCGCCCACGGCGGAGAGCAGTGCCGCGCATAGATCCAGCTGCGCCTGACTGACGTCGGGCTGGCGCACGATGACGCTCACGCCACGGCCGACCGCGGCCGGCGTATTCGGCATCGCCCGGACGATGGTCGCATCGCCGAGCTGCTGCCTGAGATAAGCCAGCGTCTTGCCGGCGGCGATGGAAAGGAAGAGCGTTTGCGGCCGGGCGAAGCGGCGGTAATCCGGCAGCGCCTGATCCATGAATTGCGGCTTGATCGCCAGCAACACGATCGCCGGCGCGAAGCCTGCCGGCAGATCGGCCGGCTTCGTCACCACCGTGACACCGGCGGCGATGACGTCATTGAGATCGCGTGGATTGGTATCGACGACGAAAAGCTGATTGCCCGGGACGCCTCTTGCGAGCCACCCTCGCAGCATCGCGCCGCCCATCTTGCCGCAACCCAGCAGCAACATCGCCCCCGGCAGGCGCAGGGCATGTACATCCCCCGCCTGCGGGCGCCCACTTGTTCCAGTCATGATGCCTCAAGCTTCGCCGACAGTCTCCAGGAGCGCGGCTTCCACCGCTTCCTGCGGCTTCTTACCGCCCCAGACGACGAATTGAAAGGCGGGATAGAAGCGCTCGCATTCGCTCAACGCCGCTTCCACCAGGTCCTCGAGCTGCTCGACGGCGATGCCGGGTGTGCCGCGCAGCAGAATGGTGTGCCGGAACATCGGCGCCATTTCTTCAGAGCAGAGATCGAAATGGCCCAGCCAGAGCCTTTCATTCACCAAAGCCAGCAATTCGGTCACATCGCGGCGCCGGGGCGGCGAGATGCGCATGTCGAACAGGCATGAATAGTACATCGCCCCCAGATCTTCCTGCCAGACGAAGAACATGCGGTAGTCACACCATTGACCCGTGAATTCGACAATCATCTCCTGATCGGTCGAGCGGTCGTAACGCCATTCATTGGCGTTAACCAATTCTTCCATGACATCAAGGGGATTGAGTTCCGCGCGGGTCGACTCGGCTGGGAGTAATGCCATTGCAGCGCCCTCCATGGTCGGCCCCTGGGCGCCTAACGCGGTGGGGTCAGGCCCCAGGATTTTGATGATGAATCAAAGGACCCCACCAAATGTAGAGTCTCAGATTTGCGACTCA
>DATLJB010000033.1:0-6372 GCA_035539075.1 Terriglobia bacterium | reverse complement strand
TCAGCGTCGACCGAACAGGCGCTCGATATCCGCGAGCTTCAGCTCGACATAGGTCGGGCGGCCGTGATTGCACTGGCCGGAATGGGGCGTCGCTTCCATCTGGCGCAGCAGCGCATCCATTTCCACGGCGTTGAGGCGGCGGCCGGCGCGAACCGAGCCATGGCAGGCCATGGTGCCGCAAATATCCTCGAGCCGCTCCTTGAGGCTCAGCGCCTCGCCGAGTTCAGCAAGCTCATCCGAGAGATCGCGCACCAAGCCCTGGATGTCGGATTGTCCCAGCATTGCCGGCTGCTCGCGCACCACGACGGTACCGGGGCCGAAGGCTTCGATGACGAGGCCGAGCTCCGCCAGTTCTTCCGCCCGCGCCAGGAGGCGGCCCGCTGAAGCCTGATCCAGCTCAACCACCTCGGGAATGAGCAATGCCTGTCGAGCGACACCCTGGCTCGCCAGGGCCTGCTTCATGCGTTCATAAACGAGACGTTCGTGCGCCGCATGCTGATCGACAATGACAAGACCGTCGGCCGTCTGGGCAATGATGTAGGTCTCATGCAATTGCGCGCGCGCAACGCCCAGCGGATAGGCCGGAGCAGGTCTCGCAACGGTGCCGCCATCGGCATCACCGTCGACACTGGCCGCCCCCTCGACCGCTTCGACCCGGGCCGAGGGCCGGTCGAATTCCGGCGCCAGCGGCGCGAAACCCGCGAGGGCGCGATTGATCAGCGAACGGTCGACCTGCTGCCCTCCCTGCCAGGACGCCCCCTGCCAAGCCGGTGCCGGTGCGCTGCTCAACTGCGCGCCGGCATAGGCGAGGCTCTGTTGCGCAGGCATCTCGTAAAACGGCCTCTGGAAGGCATTCAGGGTCTGGGCCGCCACGGTGGTCGAGGCCTGATGCCCTGCCTGGGCCAGCGCATGGCGAATGGCCGTGACGATGAGCCCGCGCACCAGGGCGGCATCGCGAAAGCGCACCTCCGCTTTGGCCGGATGGACATTGACATCGACATCCTCCGGCGGCAGGTCGACAAAAAGCGCCACCAGCGGATGGCGGTCGCGCGCCAGGAAGTCCTGATAAGCGCCGCGAATGGCGCCTATCAGCAGGCGGTCCTTCACCGGCCGGCCATTGACGAAAAGATATTGATGCGAGGCCGTCGCGCGGTTGAGGGTCGGCAGTCCCGCATAGCCGGTCAGGCGGACACTCTCTCGCATGGCATCCAGCACCAGGGCGTTGTCGCCGAAGTCCCGGCCCATGATGGCGCTGAGGCGCTGCAGGCGTGCGGCAGCCGGATCTGCCAATAAATCGGCCCCTACCGCCGGTAGCCGCAGCAGGACACGGTCTTCATCGCGCAGGGTGAAGCCGATGGCCGGATGCGCCATGGCCAGCCTTGCCACCACCTCCTCGACCGCATTGGTTTCGCTGCGCGGCGTCTTGAGGAATTTGAGACGCGCCGGAACGGCATAAAAAAGATCGCGCAGCTCGACGCGCGTGCCGTTTGCATGGGCCGCCGGCTCCGGCTCCGCCTTGATCCCGCCATCGACCAGCAGGCTCCAGGCCTGGTCACCGCCGCGTTGCCGGCTGGTGATCGTCAGGCGGCCGACAGCGCCGATCGCTGGCAAGGCCTCGCCGCGGAAACCGAAGTGATGGATATGGACGAGATCGTCATCCGGCAGCTTGGACGTGGCGTGGCGCTCGACCGCCAGTTGCAGTTCCTCGCGGCTCATGCCGCTTCCGTCGTCTTCCACCCGGATCAGGCTGCGGCCGCCGTCGCGGAGACTGATATCGATACGTGTCGCTCCGGCATCGACGGCGTTTTCCGCCAGTTCCTTGACGACGGAGGCCGGCCGCTCGACGACTTCGCCGGCGGCGATCTGGTTGATCAAGTTGGTGGGCAGGAGACGAATCGACATGGAGCCAGTTTAGCAGGCTGCCGGAAAGCTGCTAAGCTCTCCTTCCGGAACCGGATTTTGCCGTTTTGCGGCCCTATCGAGGGTCCCGCCCTTGCGGAAGACTGCCCCATAGCCCCGAATCGGAGACGAGGGATGAGCACAGAAGAAAAGCCGCATGGCGCTCAGTTCATGTCGGCGGAGGAATACGGCCGCAGCCTGAAGGGACTTGGCATCAACCTGCTGGTGCGCGACATCGCCCGGTCGGCGCTTTTCGCCCGCACCGTGTTGGGCGCGGAAATCGTCTACAGCGACAAGGATTTCGCCGTCCTGCGGCAGGGGCCGGCAGGTCCCGACCAATGCCATTGGATGCTGCACGCCGACGCCACCTATCACAGCCATCCTCTGCTGGGGCTGTTGTCGGATGCGCCGATTCGCGGGCTGGGCGTCGAAATCAGGCTCTATCATTGCGATCCGGATCGCGCCGTGGCCGAGGCCAGGGCTCACCATCACCATGTCCTGGCCCCGCCGGCCGACAAGCCCCATGGCCTGCGCGAGGCTTATATCATGGATCCCGACGGCTATTGCTGGGTTCCCAGCCTGCCCAAGCCAAACGAGCCGAAGCCCTGACCGGCCCCACCCACGGGGACGATGAGGGTCACGCCTTGACGATCTTGCCGCTTCGCGCCCGCCGTTTCGCCATCGCGTCGCGGGTATCGATCACCAACTGCGCCTTGCCGGCCACGAGCTGGTAATCGACGGCATCGTGATCTGTCACGATCACGACGGCGTCCGCGGCGGAAACCGCCTTGGCCGTCAAGGTGATCGACCGTCGGCCCGTCAGTTCCGGATATTCGCGCGTCGGCGTTATGCGCGGAATATGCGGGTCGTGATAGCTGACCTTCGCCCCCAGCTTCTCCAGCGCCTCCATGATATGAAGCGCCGGGCTTTCGCGCAGGTCATCGACATTCTTCTTATAGGCAACGCCCAGCATCAGAATGCGTGCGCCCTTCAAGGCCTTGCCGGAGCGGGCGCTGAGAGCCTCCACCAGACGGTTGATGACAAAACCCGGCATGGCGGTATTGATCTCGCCCGCCAATTCGATGAAGCGCGTATTGATGCCGAATTCCCGCGCCTTCCAGGTGAGATAGAAGGGATCGATCGGGATGCAGTGCCCGCCGAGCCCGGGCCCCGGATAAAAGGGCATGAAGCCGAAGGGCTTGCTCTTCGCGGCATCGATGACTTCCCAGACATCGATGCCCATGGCCGTGCAGATCACCTTCAGTTCGTTGACCAGGGCAATGTTCACGGCGCGGAAGATGTTTTCCGTGAGCTTGACCAGTTCCGCTGTCTCCGGGCTGCTGACGGGAACGGTCTTGACGACAATCTGGTCGTAGAGCCGGGTTGCCAGTTCCAGCGCGGCCTGGCCGTCACCACCCACCACCTTGGGAATGGCGGCAGTTCCGAAGGTCACATTGCCTGGGTCTTCGCGCTCCGGCGAATAGGCGAGATGGAAATCCCGCCCTGAGCGCAATCCCCCTGCCTCCAATATCGGCTTGAGCACGTCGCGCGTGGTACCGGGATAGGTACTGGATTCGAGAACGACCAGCTGGCCCTTTTTCAGGTAACGGGCAATCACCTGGCCGGTTTTTTCGATGAATTGCAGATCCGGCTCGCGATGCCGGGTGAGCGGTGTTGGTACACAAATGATCAGCACATCCATCTGCGCCAGGCGCCGGAAATCGTCGGAAGCGGTGAATTTGCCGCTGCGCACCAATGGCGCAACACGTTTGGCGCCGATATGCCGGATATAGGACTTTCCGGCCGTCAACTGCCTGATCTTGGCCGGATCGACGTCGAAGCCGGTCACCACGAAGTCCTTTTCGGCGAAAAGGCAGGCGAGCGGCAAGCCGACATAGCCCAACCCAATAATGCCGATTTTTGCTGTTTTGTGCTGGATGGCACGGTGCAAATCGAGGGAATCGCGCGGCTTCCCCCGCCTTGAACGAGATATCATTCTGGCTGTCTCCCAAAATCCGCGCGACCTTAACAAACACGCCCGGCCCTCGCAGCTTCTTTCGGCTTTTTTTAACTTTGATCACGGAACAATGTAAGTTTAGCGCCGCACCAGAAAAATGAGACGAGGGCTGTGGCCGCAATCGGACCAGGTAAGATGACGGTAAAATCGCGGAGCGCCGGCCGGAAGGACGCACTCACCAGCCTTTCCGGGCTTGGCGCCGTGTTCCGCCTGACCGATCAGGGGATTTTCAAGCTCCGCGCCGCCAACCAGGCCTTTTGCCAGCTGACCGGCCTTGATGAGACGAATATCAGCTCGGCGCGACTGAGCGACATGGTTGGCAGCAGTCTCGAACAGCTCGTCAGCCTCGGCAGGGAAGCCCTCGCGACGGGCCGGCCGCATGACCTCACCATCAGCCTCAAAACCACGATCGGCTTGCGCCGCTATCAGATCATCCTGCTGCCGGGCCAGCCGGACTGGGGCCGGGAAGATCTACTGCTGATCGGCACGGACACCACCTCGAACGAAGCCGTCCGTCACCTTGATGGTGTTCTCACCACAATGCGCGACGTGCTGTGGTCAGTACAGATCGACACCAAAGAGATCAGTTACATCAGCCGCTCGGTCGAAAGCCTTCTCGGCCTGACCCCGGCTGATCTGATGAACGATCCCACTTCCTGGAAGAGGTTGATTCACCCTGACGACCTCGAGCGTATCGAGCGGGCTTGGCAGGCGGCGGAGCATGGTGAGCCGTTCGATGTCGAATACCGCATTTACCGACGCGATGGGCGCATGATCTGGGTCCATGACAGAGGCACCCTGGTGATCAGCCGTGAGGGCGGGCCGCAACGCATCGACGGCATCACTCAGGATATCACGTTGATGCGCGAGGCGGAGGCCAAGGCCAGGGAGGCCGAGCACCTCTATCGCACCATCGTCGAAAATCAGGTGGAGCTGATTTGCCGCTATCGCACCGACCTTACGTTGATTTTTTGCAACGAGGCCTATGCCAATCTTTACGGCAAGACACCGGCGGAGCTCATCGGCACGAATTTCGCCGAGCATATGCACCCGCAGGAAGTTGGAGATATCCAATCTGTCGTCAATCATCTCCTTGCTGGCAATGCGATTTCGCACAATGAGCAGCTCAAGGTCTTGCCGGACGGACGGCGCGTCTGGTACAGCTGGTCCGACGTGGCGATCTACGATGCCGAAGGAAGTATCCGCGAGATACAGGGCGTCGGTCGCGACGTTACCGCCCGCCGCCAGATGGAGCGCGACCTGCTGGCGAGCGAACAGCGGTTGCGGCTTGCCATCGAGAACATTCCCGATGCTTTTGCGCTCTATGACGCCGACGACCGGCTGGTGCTGCATAATTCCCGTTATATTCAATACGAGATCAGCCCGCCAGGCATGGAGCCGCTGGGCTGCACCTTCGAGGAAATAGCGCGCCGCCTCGCCACCTCGCCGGTTGCGCCGGTCGCAGCCTGGAACGACCCGGAGGCATGGCTGCGCCAACGTCTCGAACGGCATCGCAATCCGCCGGCAGACCCGATCGAGGTCGAGGTTGGAACGGGCCGATGGGTTCGCGTCAGCGAACGGCGCACGCCGGATGGCGGCTATGTCGGCACTTGGAGCGATATTACGCGCCTCAAGAACGCGGAAGGTCGGCTGCTATCGGCGATTGCCGCTTTCAATGAAGGCTTCGTCCTGTTCGACAAGGATGAAAGGGTCGTCCTTTTCAACCAGCGTTTCCTCGACCTGCATCCGCGCATCGCCTCGATGGTCAAGATCGGGGCCAAGCTGGAAGACCTGCTGCGTGGCGGCATCGCGAATGGTCAATTCGAGGATGCCAGGCTTGATCCTGAAGGGTGGCTCGCCGCCGAATTGGAGCAGGCGCGCAATCCCGGTTCGAGCGTGATCGAGCGCCGCCTTGCCGACGATCATTGGGTCATGGTCAGCCGTGCAGGTTTGCAGGGTGGCGGCTTCGTCGGCCTGGTCACCGATCTCACGGAAGTCAAGGCCCGCCAGGCAGAACTTGAACACACGCAACAAAAGCTGCGGCAGCAAACGCGGAACCTGACCCAGCTGGCCGAGCAATTGCGCACCGCGCGCATTGCCGCGGAAACTGCGAATCAGGCGAAGTCGCGTTTTCTCGCCCATATGAGCCACGAGCTGCGCACGCCCTTGAACGCGATACTTGGTTTTGCCGATGTCATCCGCCAGAACATGTTCGGCGAGATCTCGCCGGTCCGGTACCGCGACTATGCGCAATACATCCATGAGAGCGGCAGCCATCTGCTCGAGATGATCAACGACGTCCTGGATCTCTCAAAGATCGAGGCGGGCAAATTCGAGCTGAAGATAGAAGCCCTCGATGCCTCGGCGATCGCCCAGTCGGGCAGCAAGCTGGTTGCCGGCATGGCAAAGGAAAACGGCGTGAACCTGGTCCTCGATGACGATATGTGCCAGACCGT
>DATLJB010000032.1:0-18002 GCA_035539075.1 Terriglobia bacterium | reverse complement strand
GACGCAGGAATTGGTGGTGCCGAGGTCGATACCGATAACTTTGCTCATGTCTACCTCTTCGGTTCAGCAGATCCCTGCGCGGCCTTCCCAATGAAGCACCACGGAGATCCCCGGTTGATTTGCATGCAACCCCAGACCGCAGGCGAGAGACGCACGGATTATTCCCGCTGGGCTTCCGTCTTGCGGCTTAGGGAAATCTGTTTCCGGTGGATATATAGGGGCTTTTCAAGGCTTTGCAAGCGGCGAGCGGCACAAGTCAGAGGGTTGACAGGGCCTTTTCTGTCCGGACATTGGCGGTGTTATGATACCGCACGACGTTCCCCGCTGGTGGCGCGGTCGGCGCCCACCCCTCCCTGCGATGGATTCGCCAATGGATTCAACGGAGGGCGGCCGGCAAGGCACAGCCCGCATTCAACCGGACGGCGCCAGCAGGCTGCGCAGCCGGTCCAGCACGGCCTGCTGCTCCGCCTTGAGACGGGCGCCCAGCGCCGCCGCCGCAGCCCGATCGCCCGACAGGCCGCCGGTTCGCTTCAGCCAGCTCAGCAGCGTCGGCACATCGCGGCCGGGCCGGATCCAGCCGCGGCGGATGGCGGCATCGTAGAGCCGGTCGATGGGATCGCGGCTCTTGCCGCCGGCAAACCGCCGGCGCCGGCGCCGGCGCCAATATTGGGCGAAGCTCGGCCTTTCCGGCACGGCCGGCAGGTCGAAGAGGGTCACCGGCCGGCCCGTATTGCAGGCATCGGCCAGCATGGAGACGCTGTCCGCCGTCACCACGAAACGGTCCGCCAGCGCCAGGATCGCGCGATAGGGGTTGTCCGCCGGCCGGGCAAAGCCATCCGGCGGAAAGGCGATCAAGCGATGCCGGCCGGGATCGCGTGCCACCAGATCCCCGAGCAGCCCCACCACTTCCGGCGGCGTCCGCCGGCCGGTCGCGACCACGAGCGAGCCGTCCGTCGCGGCGGCGAGCGCGGCGAGATCGGCGACGAGACGCCTGCCTTCGGCTTCACCCAGCAGCAGGGGATCAGTGGGACCGCCGACCAGAACGCCGATCAGCGGCTTGCGGCAGGTGGCTAATCGCGGTGCCCAGGCCACCACCGCCGGATCGTCGCTCCGCACCGGCTGCGTCAACGGCAAGGTCAGGCGGATATGGTTGGGATTGTCGGGAAAGCCGTATTGCGCCGTGGTCAGGATGAGATCGCACTCATCCATGCGCCCCTCGGAGCGGCCGAGCTGGATGAACTTGGTCTTGCCGCCGGAAGCCTGCTTCAGCCACAGGCCCATATGGGTGCCGCCGCGGCCGATGCCGAGCACCGCATCCGGCCAGGGGGCGGCATAGCCGAAGCTCGCCGGGTCCTGGTCGCGGGCGCAGACCGGCTTGATCTCGACCGCCCAGCCGAAGGCCTCTTTCAGCAGTGCCGCCAAGGCCAGCACCTGCGCCTGATCGCCGGCGCGCCAGGCGCTGATCGCCCAGATGGTGGGAGCACGGCTGGTGGTGGCGGGATCGTTTGGCAAAATGGCTTTTCGCTGCTGACGTCGCCGCACAATAGCGGAAAAGGCACGCGCTGACAGCCAATCAATCCCAATAGAAGCGACGGACTCTGGTCAGGCAAATCTGAGCTGCTGACCCAATCCCATGCGCTTCGCCTTCTCCAGCATGGCGGCGCCCAGCGCTATATCGCTGAGACTGAGGCCCCGGTGCCAGAGGAGATTGGTCTCGCCGTCGCTCTGGCGGCCGGGCTTCAGCCCGGCGACGATCTGGCCAAGCTCAGCATGCAGGTTATGCTCGTTCAGGCGGTCGCTGTCGACATGGGCGCGGAGCGCGCCGAAGGGCAGGCCCTTGCGGCACTGGCCCCAGTCATCAACCACCATCTTGTCCATAATATCGGTGAGGGAGAGTTCGACGGCGCTCATTGTGCCATAGGGCACGACGAAGGCGCCCTTCTTGATCCAGGCGGTCTTCAGCATCGGCGTCGGCTGCGGCAGGCGCGAGGCCTCGACGATGATATCGGCGTCGCGGACACAGCTTTCCCAGTCCTCGGTGGCAATGACCGTCTTGCCGAGATCGCGGCTCAGGCGCTCGGCAAAACCGTTGCGGCTTTCCGGCCGCCGCGAATGGACGCGGATCTCGGCGAAATCGAAAAGATGATCGAGCAGCTTCACGTTCCAATAGGAAGTGCCGCGGGCGCCCACATGGCCCAGCACCTTCGAGTTTTTGCGGGCAAGATATTTGGCGCCGATCGCCGTCAAGGCCCCGGTCCGCATATCGGTGATGCCGGTCGCATCCAGGATCGCCTTTGGCATGCCGGTCTCGGGATCGAATAGGTTCAAGAGCGCCATCTCCGATGGCAGGCCTTGCTTGTAGTTGTCGACGAAATCGCCGACCACCTTGACGCCGGCGAGGCCCAGCGGCTTCACCACGCCGCGCAGCACATTGAAGTGCCCCTTGTCGGAGCTCTCGGGAACGAGATGCATGCGCGGCTCGACCACCGTTTCCCCCACCCCCTGGGCCTTGAGGCCGCTTTCCACCGCCGCCAGGATCTCGTCATTGGTGAGCGCCAGCGCGGCGATATCGGGTCCGTTCAGATAGGTGAGGTGGATCTGCTGCATGTCGTGCTCGCTGGGCCGGAGAAGGGGCGATGATGAGATAGACGATCCGCGGTCGGTACAGTAGCGCGCGCCCGGGAACTGCAGGCGCCGCGAAAGAGTTTGTCTTTCCTGTCCGTAGGTCTTCTATAGTCAGCCCGCCGCCCGGCAGGCAAGCGAGCTTCGGGGTGCAACGGCAAAAAACCTGAGCGGAGCGCCTTCATGCAGGCAGGACTTGATCCATATGACGATAAATCGACCGCGCCTGTCGATCCTGCGACGGTCGCCGGTGAGCCGGCTGGGAAGGCCGGGGTTCTGCTCGGCCGCAGCAGCGATCTGACCGCGGAAGCCTATGAGGCCATCATCTACGACGGCGCGCCGGTAGCGATCGATCCGATCGCTTTGGAGCGGGTCGCCCGGCATCGCCGGCAGTTCCTGCAGCATCTCGAGACCGGCATCATCTGCTATGGCGTCAATACCGGCCTCGGCGCGCTTGCCAAGCAGGACCTCAGCGCCGCCGATCGCGCCGCCCTGCCACGTCATATCCTGCTGGGACGTGCCGCCGCCATTGGCATGCCGTTCAAGCGGCCGGTCGTGCGCGGTGCGCTGCTCATCAAGCTTGCGCAATTCCTCGATGGCGCCAGCGCCGTGACGCCGGAACTTTGCCTCTATCTGGCTGCGCGCATCAATGACGGCTTCACGCCCTATGTGCCGAGCGAAGGCCTCGGCATGGCCGGCGAGATCATCCCGCTCTGTCATCTCGCCCAGACGCTGATCGGCGAGGGCTTTGTGCTCGGTGCCGGCAATCTGCCGCAGCCGACGGAATTATGGTGCCGGCAGAACGGCGTAGTGCCCTATGAGCCGGCGCCGAAGGAAGGATTGTCGCTGATCAACGGCACGGCGATGGGGCCGGCCTATGCCGCCGATCTCCTGCGCCAGCTGCGCGCGACGCTGGCCCAGGCCGAGCTGATCGCGGCCGCTAGCATCGAGGGCCTGGCGGCGCCGCTGGAACCTTATGATCCGCTGGTCGGCGCGCTGCGCCGCGATCGCGGTCTCGCAGATGCCAATGAGCGGCTGCGCGAGCTGTTGCGCGACAGCGGCATCACTCGGCAGCCGCGCCAGGCGCCGGTTTCCTTCCGGGTGACGCCGCAGATCCATGCCGTCGCCGAACAGGCACTGGCCGATCTCGACAGCGCGATCGGCGACGAAATGATTTCGACCGGCGACAATCCTGCTTTTATCGCCGATGAAGAGACTGGAATAGGCGGACGACTGCTTCACTGCGGCAATTTCCACGCGGCGGCGCTGACCCAGGCGGTCGAGGCAGCAGCTCTTGCGCAGATGCAGCTCGGCCTGCTTGCCGAGCGGCGGCTGCATCGCCTGCTCGACCAGCGCGCCAGCAATCTCGCGCCGCAGCTCGCCAAGCAACCCGGACTCGATGCCGGCCTCGTCACCCTGCACAAGGCGGTGCTCGGCCTCAGCGCCGAATTGCGATCGCTCAGCGTGCCGCCCTCGGTCATGCACGGCGAGAGCTCCTTCGGTCAGGAAGACGTCATGACCATGCTGTTCCCGGCCCTCGATCGCCTGGCGCGGATCGATGGCCTCAATCGCCGCATCCTCAGCTATGAACTCTATGCGGCGCTGGTGGCGGTGGATGCACGGCAAGAAGCGGCCGAGACAGAGCGGCCCAGCATCGCCGTCGCGGAATTGCGCACCCGCGTCCGCCAGCAGATTCCGGCCTATGAAGGCGATCGCAGCTATGGGCCGGAGATCGAACGGCTGAAGGCGCTGCTGTTTGACTGACCGCGCCTTCGCGCGGCAGATATCCTCAAGGCCACTTTTCGGTCAGCGACTGCTTCTCGTCCACCAAGATATGGTCGACATGCGGCGGTGAATCGCTATAGGGCACGCCCGGCAGCGGCTTGCCCGTCTTGATATAGGCATCGATATCGGCCGCCACCTGGTCCGGGGCGCCCCATTGCACGTTATGGCCGATATCGTCTTCCTGCATGCCGGAAGCCGGCAGCTTCTTCAGCCCGTATTGCTTCCAGTAGATGATGATCTTCTGCCGCACGGCGGCGTCGTGCAGCACCGCCTTGACGTCCTTCTGGTCGGGATCGGCGAGGAAGATATTATCCTGCACGCCCCAGAGCACCAAGGTCGGCACAGAGAGCTTCAAGAGCCGGGTTGTGTTGTCCGTGGCGAGCAGCGCCTTGGTGGCGCCGATCCAGGTGCCGAGTTTTACGTTGGCGGTCTCGCCCACATAGGGTTTCAGGAATTCGGGATGCGCCGCCGGATCGACCACCCAGTTCTTGGCGATCCAGTCGCGCGCTTCATGTTCGGCATCGATCGGCCGCTGGGTATAGAAATCCTCGGGATAGACCTTGCCCTTGGCTTCCAGATCCTGACGCCATTTGCCTTCCAGCGGCTCCTTCAGCACGTAGTCGCGCAAGGCGACATTGTCGACGCCCTTCGTCGAGGTGGCGACCAGGATCGCGCGTTCCACCAGCTGCGGATGTGCCAGCGCCATTTCCTGCACCACGAAACTGCCCAGCGAATGGCCGGCCAGGGTCGCCTTGCGGATGCGCTTTGCCTGCATGAAGGCAACCAGGTCGTCGGCGAAATCCTGCATGCGGAAGCATTTTTCCGGCGCCGGGGCGCAGGCGGCGACTGGCGGCATGGAGCTGTCGCCATGGCCGCGCTGGTCGATCGCATAGATGTGCAGGCCGGGATTGAGCTTATGCAGTGCCAGGGCCGTCGGCCACCAGGAACGCGCGCTGTCGGTCAGGCCGTGAATCAGGATGACGGTGTCGCTGGGCTCCTCGCCCGCTTTCGGCACACCCAGTTCCAGATAGGTCATGCTGGTGCCGGTGATCAGCTGCACCCGGCATTTCGGATGTTGGATATCGTTGCAAACGGTGGCAGCCGAGGCAGCGGAAAAATTGCTCAAGGTCAGAACCAGCAGGATGAAGACGCCGAGCCCGATCAGGCCATAACGGCCGAGATGGTGCGAGCGCGGGCCGTACCCCGTCGCATGAAACCCGTGCAGATGAAGTCGTCGCATGGTTCGCCCCCATCACAGGCCGTGGACTTGCGTCGCCTGGCCGCTCTCTTTCGCAACCTGCCGAAGTATGGCCGCGAGGCGGTTTGCGGTCAATGCAGCTATCCTTCTTAAGGTTCAGCCCCGAACCATTTGTCATAGAGGCGCTGATAGGTTCCATCCTCGCGTATCGCCAGCAGGATGGGGCTGACGTTCCGGCGCAGGGGATCACCGAACGGGAAGACAAAGCCGATTCCCTGTTGGCTGAATTCCGGACCCACCGGACGGACGCGCCCATTGCCTTCATGCGCCGCGTAGTAGCGCAACGCCGGTGCGCCGGACATCGCGCCGGTGAAGATAGTTATCGGCCAGGCTGTAACCGATGTAGCGAGGCCGCTCTGGCGGACCATGACCTGCCGGCCGGCTTCCAGGACGGGAAAGGAGAAGCCGCATTCCTTGTCCCGTTCGGTGGAGTAAAGATAATGGCATTACCGGCGGCCGCCTCCTTCGATCTCAGGGCTGCCAGGTAACGCCCGACCCGTTCTTTGCGGTGAAGCAATTTGCTTCCCCTTCGTCACGTTGCTCATTAGCCTTGGCCCCGGCGGCAGAGGGCAAGCGGAGGGCTCGGCTTTCAGCAGCGCAAGAGTTGGGAGGCGGCAATGGCTGGCATCATCGAATTCTGGTTCGATTTCAGTTCGCCCTATGGCTATTTCGGCGCCCTGCAGATCGAAGCCCTGGCGGCCAAACATGAGCGTCGCCTGCTGTGGCGGCCTTATCTGCTCGGTGTTGCCTTCAAGACCACCGGCATGCAGCCGTTGCTGCACATGCCGTTGCGCGGCGATTATGCGCGTCATGATTGGACGCGCACGGCGCGCCATGCCGGCATTCCTTTCACCTTGCCTGCCAGCTTTCCCACCGCGACCGTCGCTGCCGCCCGCGCTGCCTATTGGCTGGAGCGCGAGCGGCCCGATCTGCTCGGCCGCTTCGTCCTGGCGGTCTATCGCGCCTATTTCAGCGAGGGCCGTGAAATCCATGCGCCCGCCGGGGTGGTGGAGATCGCCGGCGGCATCGGCGCGGACCGGCCGCAATTGCAGGCTGCCATGGCCTCGCCGGCCCTCAAGGACCGGCTGCGCATCATCAACGAGGAAGCCGTCTCACGCGGCATTTTCGGCTCGCCCTTCATCATCGCCGATGGCGAGCCCTTCTGGGGCGCCGACCGGCTGCCCATGGTCGACGAGTGGTTGCAGCGCGGCGGCTGGTAGAAGCGGATTACGCTTCCTTGGCGAACTGATCCAGCACCCAGGTGCGGAAGGCGGCGATGCGCGGAATCTCGATTTCCTCGGCGCGGCTGACCAGGAAATAGTTGCGGCCGGAAACGATGCTGCGGTCGAACGGCGCGACCAGCTTGCCGCTCGCCAGCTCCTCGGCGCACATGCGGATATCAACCACCGCCACGCCGCCGTCATTCATGGCGAGCTGCACCGCCTGATCCGCGGTTTCCAGCACCAGGCCACGCTTCACATTGATGGCATCGAGACCCGATTGCTTGACGAACAGCGTCCAGCAGCGATGCAGATCCTCGCCCTGGCGGATATGCAGCAGGGGGCCTTTCTTGAGCAGGCTCTGTAGGTCGGCCATGCCCTGCGCCAAAGCGGGCGAACAGATCGGCGTCAGTTCTTCCTGCATCAGCAGGTCGACGATCATGTCGTCGATCTTGACGTCGCCGAAATAGATTGCGAGATCGACCGGGGCGGAATCGAAATCGACATTGCTATTGGGCGTCTCCAGGCGGATTTCCAGATCCGGATGCAGCCGCTGGAAGGCCGACAGGCGCGGCAGCAGCATGCGGTGGGCGAAAGTGGGCGGCACGGAAAGCGCCAGCGGCGGCTTGGTGCGCGCCTGGCGGAAACCGGCAATCACTTCCGCCACCCGGTCGAAGCTGTCGGTCAGGACCGGCAGGAGGCGCTTGCCTTCCTCGGTCAATTCAAGGGCACCCTTGCGCTTCAGCAGCGCCACGCCGAGAATGTCTTCCAGGTTCTTCACCTGGCGGCTGACGGCGCTTTGCGTCACCAGCAACTGATCGGCCGCCTTGGTGAAACTCAAGGAACGCGCCACCGCCTCAAAGGCGCGCAGGGCATTGAGGGGCGGCAGCTGGCGGCGATAGGGTCGTTCCACGGTTTTCAGTCCCATTCCACCGGCCGGCTGGCGAGCGCCAGCGGCACAGTGCGGCACACTTCACTGTGCCGCACTGTAGTTGCTCGCCATCCTTTTGCAAATCGACAAGACGCCGCGGCAATTCCTGCCAGCCTGCTCCTGCCGAACCGCGGCAGCGCTCTCTCAGGCGCGAGCGGTTCAGGCGACCGTGTCGATCCGGCCCTCGCCTGAATTGGGTTCCGGCTGCGACGGCTGGCCCTTGGCGACACCGACCATGGCCGGACGCAGCAGCCGTTCGTGCAAGGTATAGCCCGCCTGCAGCACCTGGACGACCGTGCCTGCCGGCTTGTCGGTGCCCGGCACTTCGAACATCGCCTGATGAAGGTTGCTGTCGAACTTCTCGCCCAGCGGCCAGACCTTCTTGATCGCCTGCTTCTCGAAGGCGGTATCGAGCTGGCGCTGCGTCGCCTGCACGCCCTCGAACAGTGTCTTCAGGGCCGGATCCTTCTCCAGGCTTTCCGGACTGATCGCCTCCAGCGCCCGGGACAGGTTGTCGGCGACGCCGAGCACCTCGCGGGCAAAGCCGGCCATGGCAAATTTGCCGGCGTCTTCCTTGTCGCGGGCGGCGCGGCGGCGCACATTTTCGGTCTCCGCCAAGGCGCGCAGCAGCTGGTCCTTCAGCCCGGCCACTTCCGCCTGGGCAGCGGCGAGCGGATCATCCGCCGCCGGATTGTCGAGCGGCGACTGGGCCGCATTGTCCAGATCGTTGGCCGGCTCGGCTTGCGGATTGCCGGATTGGGTGTTCTTGTCATCGGCCATCATGGTGACCTGATCTCCTTCAAACGCGAATACTGTCTTGAACGTGTTGTCAGCCGAGGATACGGCCGATCACCTTGGCGGTATAATCCACCATGGGAATGATGCGGGCGTAATTGAGCCTGCTGGGGCCGATGACGCCGATGGCGCCGATCAGCTGGCGGTTGCTGTCCCGGTAGGGCGAAATCACCGCCGAGCAGCCGGCCAGGCCGAAAAGTTCGCTTTCGGCGCCGATGAAGATCTGCACGCCATCGGCGCGGTCGGCGGTTTCCAGCAGCTTCAGCAGCTGCTCCTTGGTCTCCAAGGCGGCGAACAGGCTGCGCAGCCGCTCGAGATCCGCGACCTCGGTGACCTCGTCGAGCAGATGTGACTGGCCGCGCACGATGAGCGCGCCGTCCTTGCTGCCGGTGGCCCAGCTGGCGAGGCCGGCTTCGACCACCTTGCGCGACAGCTCATCAAGCTCGGCCCGCGCCGTTTCCAGCTCCCGCAGCACTTCCTGCTGCGCCATGCCGATGGTGCGGCCCAGCAGCCGCGCCGTCAGGTAGTTGCCCGCTTCGACAAGGCTCGAGGCCGGCAGGCCGAGCGGAATGTCGATCAGGCGGTTCTCCACCATGCCTCCCTCGGTCACCAGCACGACCAGGGCGCGGCCGGGACCGAGATAGACGAATTCCACATGCTTCAGCGGCCGGTCGGTCTTGGGCGCCACCACCAGCCCGGCGCAGCGGCCGAGGCCCGACAGCATGGTCGTCGCCTGCTCCAGCACTTCGGGCATCGACCGGCCGATTGACTGGCACTTGCCGTCGATGGCCGCCCGTTCCGCCTCGGTCAGCCCGCCGATCTCCATCAGCCCGTCGACGAAGAGGCGGAGGCCGAAATCCGTCGGCAGGCGCCCGGCCGAGGTATGGGGCGAGAACAGCAGGCCCATCTCCTCGAGATCGGACATGACGTTGCGGATCGTCGCCGGCGACAGGCTGGCGCCCAGCAGGCGCGACAGGGTGCGCGAGCCCACCGGCTCCCCGGTCTCCACATAGGCGTCGACCACCAGCCGGAAAATCTCCCGCGAGCGCTCGGAAAGCTCGCTCAGGACCGGTCGGTGTGCGCCTGCCTGGGATCGCGGCTGATGCAGCATCCTATCTATCGCTTCCTTCAGTAATTCTGTTGGATCAATGGCTTACCTTATCGCGCCAGAACCTTGCCGGTCACCGCAGTATATGGTCAGCTCATTGCATCTCAGGTCTCGAATCTAGGTAAGCGGCACGGTCGGGTCAACCTGCGGCGCGATTTTTGTGCACCGCAGCGCCATCGCATTTCCGGCTCGCGACCGTCTTGGCCGTCTCGGCCGGGACGGGCAAGATGCCGGACTATGTCCGATAGGCCGAATTCCCTGCCGAACTGCCCGCTTTGCGGCCGGCCGCTCCTCCCCGGTCCCACTGTGGACGAACACCATCTGCTGCCCCGCAGCCATGGCGGCACCGCGACCGTCACCTTGCACCGGATCTGCCACCAGGCGATCCATGCCACCTTGAGCGAACAGGAGTTGGCCGACGCTTTTCATACCATGGAAGCCCTGTGCCAGCAGCCGGAACTGGCCCGCTTCATCGCCTGGGTGTGCCGCCGCCCACCCGATTATCTGGACCGCAGCCGCTGGACGCGGGAGCGGCGGCGGAGATAGCTCAACCGATGGCAACCGCCGGGCCGGGCCTTTCCCTTCCCGCCCGGCGAGAGGGCGGCAGATGTCGCCCCCTGGCATCGGCTGTCGGCGCGGTGTAGGGTCCGCCGCGACAGACCAAAGCAACCGCATAACGAGGACCCCATGCGCCCATCCGGCCGTGCCGTCGACCAGCTGCGCGAGATCGCCCTGGAGATCAACGTCAACAAATATGCCGAAGGCTCCTGCCTGGCCAAATTCGGCAACACCCATGTGCTCTGCACTGCCTCGATCGACGAGAAAGTGCCGCCCTTCCTGCGCAATACCGGCAAGGGCTGGGTGACGGCGGAATACGGCATGCTGCCGCGCTCGACCCATACCCGCAGCGACCGCGAGGCGGCCAAGGGCAAGCAATCCGGCCGCACCCAGGAAATCCAGCGCCTGATCGGCCGCGCCTTGCGCGCCGTCACCAAGCTCGACGGCTTCGGCGAACGGCAGATCAAGATCGATTGCGACGTCATCCAGGCCGATGGCGGCACCCGCACCGCCGCCATCACCGGCGCCTATGTGGCGCTGCACCAGGCCTTCCGCCTGATGAAGGATATGGGCGTCATTGCCGCCATTCCGCTGACCGCACAGGTTGCCGCCGTCTCCTGCGGCATCCATCAGGGCCAGACCGTGCTCGACCTCGATTATGCCGAGGATTCCGACGCCGAGGCCGATGCCAATTTCGTTCTTACCAGCACCGGCGGCATCGTCGAGATCCAGGGCACGGCGGAGAAGGAAGCTTTCTCGGAAGAGCAGTTCATGAGCCTGTTGCGGCTGGCCCGCATGGGCGTCAATGAACTGACCGGCCATCAGCGCCGCGCGCTCGGCCTGATGTAAGGCAAGGTCGGAAATGGCACGTCCTTTCGCCGGCGGAAAGCTGGTCCTCGCCAGCCACAATCCGGGCAAGGTGCGCGAGATTCACGATCTTCTCGCCCCCTTCGGCACCGACGTCGTCTCGGCCGGCGCGCTTGGCCTGCCGGAGCCGGAGGAGACCGAGGACAGCTTCATCGGCAATGCCCGGCTGAAGGCGCTGGCTGCTGCCAAAGCCAGCGGCCTGCCGGCCCTGGCCGATGATTCCGGCCTGGCTGTTACGGCGCTCGATGGTGCGCCCGGTATTTATTCGGCGCGCTGGGCGGGACCCGGGAAGGATTTCGCTGCCGCCATGGCGAGGGTCCTCAAGCTGCTGCAGCCGTCCAAGGATCGCTCGGCTGAATTCGTCTGCGCGCTTGCCTTGGCTTGGCCGGACGGCCATTGCGACTGCTTCGAAGGCCGCATCGCCGGCACCATCATCGACGCGCCGCGCGGCGACAAGGGCTTCGGCTATGATCCGATCTTCCTGCCTGTTGGCGGCGCCCTCACCTTCGGCGAGATGGAGCCGGAAGCCAAACACGCCATCAGCCACCGCGCGCTGGCCTTCCGCCAATTGGTGGAGGCGTGTTTCGGGGACAGATGACCCGCGGCCCTGCATCCGCCCTTAAAGCACGCTCTCTGCGTCGACGATCGACGGATGCAGAACGTCGCTTCTGGTTGATGTTGCGCGACCGGCGCCTCCGAGGATGGAAATTTCGCCGACAGGTGCCGCTCGGCCCCTACGTCGTCGACTTCTACTGCGCTTTGGCCAAAGTCGTCGTCGAGCTCGATGGTGGCCAGCATGCCGATCAAATCGCGAGAGATCATCAACGATCAAACTGGTTGATGTCGGAAGGATATTCAGTTGTCAGATTCTGGAACAATGACGTCTTGGCCAATACGGATGGCGTCTTGATCGAACTCCTGCGTCACCTTCAGGCAAGCGGCCCCCTCACCCTGCCCCTCTCCCGCGAGGGGAGAGGGAACGCTGTTACAAGCAGCCTTTGCTCCGGGACCACCGTCGAGCAAGGCGAAAAAGATCGGCTGTATTCCGCCGACGTTATGAGAGATGACGCTGCTCTATCTTTAACCAACGCGCAAAATCCAACGAACACAAAGGAAGCAAGCAACAGCGTTCCCTCTCCCCTCGCGGGAGAGGGACAGGGTGAGGGGGCGTTGGATGATGCAACCGAAACCGGCCAGGAGATCGCCCGGTGACCCGCAACCCCGGCTTCGCCGTCTATGTGCACTGGCCGTTCTGCAAGGCGAAGTGTCCTTATTGCGATTTCAACAGCCACGTGCGCGCCTCGATCGACGAGACGCGCTGGCGCGAGGCCTTGCTGCGCGAACTGGCGCATTATGCGGCGCTGACGCCGGGGCGCGAGGTGACGAGCCTGTTCTTCGGCGGCGGCACGCCGTCGCTGATGTCGCCCGCCACCGTCGAGGCGATCATCGACGCGCTGGCGGTACACTGGCGCTTTGATCCCGCCATCGAAATCACGCTGGAGGCCAATCCCACTTCGGTCGAGGCGGAGAAGTTCCGCGCCTTCGCCGCCGCCGGAGTCAACCGCCTCTCGCTCGGCATCCAGTCGCTCAACGATGCCGACCTCAGATTTCTCGGGCGGCAGCATGACAGTCGCCAGGCCCTGGCGGCGCTCGATCTGGCGGGGGCCATCTTCCCGCGCTTTTCGTTCGACCTCATCTATGCCCGGCCGGGCCAGACCGTGGCCGCCTGGGAAGCGGAGCTGGAGGCGGCGCTCAAGCGCGCCGGCGATCATCTCAGCCTCTATCAGCTGACGATCGAGACCGGCACGGTGTTCGAGCAGGCTTATGCGCGCGGCGATTTCCGGTTGCCGCCCGAGGACGTGCAGGCCGAGCTCTACGAGCTGACCACCGCGCGCCTCGATGCCGCCGGGCTTGCAGCCTATGAAGTGTCGAACTATGCGCGGCCGGGCCAGGAATCGCGCCACAATCTCACCTACTGGCGCTATGGCGATTATATCGGCATCGGTCCCGGCGCCCATGGCCGGCTGACGCTGGACGGGACGAAGATCGCAACGCGTCAGCACCGCGCGCCCGAGGCCTGGCTGGAACGGGTGGAGCGCGACGGCCATGCCACCCGGCAATATGATCCGATCGCGCCGCAGGAGCAGATGGAGGAAATGCTGATGATGGGCCTGCGCCTGCATGAAGGCGTCGATCTTGCGCGCCTGCAGGCGACGACCGGCAAGGCGCTGGAAGCGTGGTTGCCGGCCGGCAACCTGCCGCGTCTGGTCGGCGGCGGCTTTGTCACGCTGGATGATACGGCTTTGCGCGCCACCGAAGCTGGGCGCGCGCGTCTCGATGCGGTCCTGGCGGCGCTCGTCTGAACCGACGTCTAAAGCCGATCGCGTTAGAAGGCAGCCGGATGCAGCCGTGCGGCCGGCCAGAGAATACGGATCGTCGTGCCCTGCCCCGGCTTGCTGTCGAGCGACAGCTCGCCCTGATGCGCGTCGACCAGATGCTTGACGATGGAAAGGCCGAGACCGAGGCCGTCATGGTCGCGGGTACTGGCATGGGCGGCCTGGGTGAAGGGCTCCAGGATGCGCCGCTGATCGGCTTCGTGGATGCCGATGCCATTGTCGCTTACCGCCAGGATCAGCCGGTCGCCTGCCGACGCCAGTTCGGCCGAAATCTCGATCACCCCGTCGGGCGATGAGAACTTGATCGCGTTATCGACGAGGTTGATGACGATCTGCCGCAGCGCCACCGGGTCGCAGAACAGCAGCGGCAATTGCGCCGCCGTGCGCTGCCGCAGATTGAGCCGTTGCCGCGCCGCCTTCTCGCTCAGCATGCGGCAGCTGGCGGCGATCGCCAGGGCCACGTCCACCGGTTCGGCGGCCGGCTGCCAATTGCCCTGTTCCAGCCGCGCGTAATTCAGGATGCCGTTGATCAGGGTCAGCAGGTGCCGGCCGCTGGCTTCGATATCGGCGATGTAATCCACCTGGCGGTCATTGAGCTCGCCGAACAGCTTCAGGCGCAATGTCTCGGCAAAGCCGATGATGGCATTGAGCGGCGTCCGCAGTTCGTGGCTCATATTGGCGAGGAATTCGTTGCGCGCGCGGATCGCCAGCTGCGCCTCGCGCAGGGCGTCGCGCAGGGCCGATTCGCGGCCCAGCGTCTCCGTCATGTCGCGGATGGCGACGATGCCTGAAACCGTCTGGTCGATATTGACGCGGGCGATAGCCGCCAGGGTCGCCACCTCCCCGCCATCCTTGCGGCGGTAGTGTGCCGGTTGGAAGCGGACCGCCTGCAGCGGACTTTCGCCGCTGTCGAGAAACGCCCGCAGCTGCGCCCCGCGCTGCGCCTGTTCCGCCGCCGGCACGAGCCGGGTGAAGGGCTGGCCGATCACATCCGGCAGGCTATAGCCGAACAGATTACTGGCCGCCGGATTGAACGAGGTGATCAAGCCGTCCTGATTGACCGTGATGATGGCGTCGCCCGACAGCTCGTTGGTCGCCATCAAGCGGCCGCGCATGCGCCGCTGCTCGACGATCTCCTGCTGGAGATCCGCCAGCGCGCGCCGTCCGGAAGCGGCCGAAGCGCTGAGATAGAGCGCGATGACGGCGATGACGGCGAGATAGCCATGCAGGAAGACATAGCTCGGCTCGGCGCCACCCGGCAGGATGAAGGGACCGAAGCCGCTCGCCGTCGCCAGGATCGCCATCAGGATGACAATGGCTGCCGTCAGCAGGGTCACCGCCTGATCGAAGCGCAGGGCCACCCAGATCATCAGCGGGATTGCGATATAGGACAGCGGCAACGCGATATTGCGGTCGCGTATCTGCGCGAACAGCATATCCCAGATGACGGCGAAACTGCCGGCGATGGCGACGAATTCCAGCCATTGGCGCCGCTGGCGCAGCCGCCGCAGCTGTCCGAGCGCAAGGAGCGCCGGCGTAATGGTGAGGACGCCCATGGCATCGCCGGCCCACCATGTCGCAAAGACATGCGGCCAGGACGCCGGCACCGGCAGGCCGATCGTTTTGACCGCCGTCGCACCGCAGAGCGCGCTGAACACGGTGCTGCCGATCGCCGCGGCGAGAAAGCGGGTGACACGCTTGACGTCACCGAAGAGCCGGTCGAAATGCAGGCCCGGCAGGAAGCGCGCGGCGATCACGGCCGGCAGCATATTGGTGATCGAGGTGACGATAACGAAGACTGGGCCCTGGCCGAGCGACTGCCCGAGCAGAAGCGCACCCAGCAAGGCGCCGAGGAGGCCGGCCCATCCCCAACGCAGGACGGCGTAGAGGGCGATGCCGCTCGGCGCCCAGACCAGGGTCGCAAAGGTATTGGAGAACGGAATCTGCAGCCCCGCCCAGCCGGTCGCGCCATAGGCCAAGGCAACCAGCGGGATGACGCCCGCAACCTGGAGCGGACGCAAGCCGGGTCGGCGCAGCAGCCGCCACAAGGCGAAGCGCTGCCGGGCCGGCGGCGTCCTGTCATTCAGGCGACGGCTCTGCCGATCGGACATCTGATCAGCTGGAAGGCTGGGTCGCGCGGCGCATCGTCAGCTCATCCCCTTCATTGGCCTCTCAATTGCCCCCTCAATTGGTTAGCGGCACGAAGCTGGCCGGCGCCGCATCGCGCTGGATAGCGCCTCCGGGTGCCACTTCCAGCACCGCGAGGCCGCGCTCGACCGTGCCGTCCGGCATCAGCCGAAAGAGGCCGTTGACGCCGCTGAATCCGTTTGGATTGGTCAGGGCGGCGGGGCTGAAATCGGCGCCTTTCGGCCCCTTGCCCAGGGCCACGCTCAAGGTCACCGCGTCATAGACAAGCCCGCCCACCTGGTCCGGCGCAGTGCCGTAGTTGTCCTGGTAGCGCTTGGCAAAATCCTGCCAGCGATCGGGTGTCGTGGCGGCATACCAGCCGCCCGCCAATCCCGGTTCCTGGGCCAGGCTGGCATCGTTCCACAACACTGTGCCGAGCAGCCGCACCTGCTGCGGCCCGACCTCGAAAGCCGGCAGAAGCGGCGCGATCTGCCGGAGCTTCGCGGCGCCTTCGGGGATCATCAGCGCTTCAAAGCCGGTTGCCTTCTGCGCGGCCGCCACCTCCTGCACCACGCTGGTGAAATCGAGGCTGGCCGGATCATAGAAACTGATCTGCGCGACGGTGCCGCCATTCTTGGCTACCTCGGCCTGGAAACTGGTCAGGACCAGGCGCCCATAGGGCGAATTCGGCGCCAGGATGGCGAATTTCTTCAGCCCCTGGGCGTTGGCATAATCGACCACGCGATTGACCTGGGCCTGCGGCGTCAGGCCGAGCACATAGATATTGCCTTGCGCCACCGTCGTGTCGTTGGTGAAGGCCAGCAGCGGAATATGCGCGGCGGCCGCGATCGGCGCCACGCGGCGGACATCGCCGCCGAAAACCGGCCCCAGCAGGATATTGGCGCCGCCGGCCAGCAGCTTGCGCGCGGCACCTTCCGGCCCCTGGCCGCTGGCGGTGTCTTCCGTCAGCAGGGTGAAGCTGTCATCGCCGGTATCGAACAGAGCCATTTCCGCCGCCTGCAGCAGCGAACGGCCGAGCCCGGCATATTGTCCGGAAAGCGGCAGCAGCAGGCCGATCTTGGCCCCGATCTGGGGCTTGGCCGGCTGCGGTGCCGGCGTGGGCGCGGGGGCTGGCGCCGGCAGCGTCACTACCGGCTTGGGGGCAGATGCCGGCGGCGGCGGGTTGTTGCCGGCGCAGCCCGCCAGCATCATCGCCCCGGCGATGACGGCGGCGATGGCGGCGCCGACGCCCCGGCGGGGGCGGGAGACGGTATTGGCGCGGGTATGGCGGCCCAGGAATCGACCGGCGCCGGCACCAATGCCGGCCGCTCGTTCAAGGAAGGATGTCGGTTGCGGGCGGAAGTCCCGAGAAATCACACTTGCGCTTGATGCCGACATCATTCATCCCATGACAATCTATATTGACAGTCGTTCGTGCCAGGAACCGCCAGCGCGGGCGGAGATCGCCTCGGCAGCGGCAGCCATATCGTCGAACATCCCCCGGCAGCTTCCTGCCGGCGGCCGGAGAAAGCGCGTGAAGGGTAGCCATAGCGGCCAGCGAAGTAAACCGAGACCGGCTGGCCGGCGGCGCGAAGACGGCGAAGCCGCGGCCACGGCAGGAAACCGGGCCGCGGCAGGCCAGGCAGCAGCGGAACCGACACATGACGCTGCCGTGACAGCTGACATGACGGCGGAAACGGCGATCCATGAACCGGCGGCCGGTGCGGGCCGCCTCGGACTGGTCGCCACGCCGATCGGCAATCTCGGCGATATCAGCGCGCGCGCCCTCGACTGGCTGCGGCAGGCCGACCTCATCGCCTGCGAGGACAGCCGGGTCAGCGGTCGCCTGCTGCAGCATTTCGGCATCGATAAGAAGCTGATCTCCTATCACGATCACAATGCCGATGAGGTAAGGCCGGTTTTGCTGCGGCATCTGGCGCAAGGGGCCCGAATTGCCCTGATCAGCGACGCCGGGACGCCGCTCATTTCCGATCCCGGCTACAAGCTGGTGCGGGAGGCCGCCGCCGCCGGGATCAAAGTGACCGCCCTGCCCGGCCCTTCGGCGCCGCTGATGGCCCTCATCCTCTCAGGCCTGCCGACCGACCGCTTCCTTTTCGCCGGATTCCTGCCGGTCAAATCGGCGGCGCGCCGCCAGGTCGCGGCCGAACTGGCCGCCGTCCCCGCCAGCCTGATCTTCTTCGAAACGGCGCCCCGCCTGGCCGACAGCCTCGCCGATCTCGCCGCCGTGCTCGGCAACCGGCCGGCTGCCGTCGCCCGCGAACTCACCAAGCTTTATGAGGAGGTGCGGCGCGGTCGCCTCGGCGATCTCAGCGCG
>DATLJB010000031.1:0-73158 GCA_035539075.1 Terriglobia bacterium | reverse complement strand
GCGCCATGCAGAGAGACAAGGATATTGCCGACGACAATGCACTTCAGGAAATCCCATGCGTCGCGCTGCCCCTGACATCCCTCTTGCCCCATGCCGCTTGCGTCGAAATCCGGGGCAACCTTTGTTCGCAGACAAGTCTCTTCGTTCTGCTTTGCCGAGGGGATATGGCATAGCTGCAGGATCTTCTGCGCGAGATCCTGCATCACGGCATTTTCTTCGGCCGGAAAATAGACCCAGTCGCGATCGCTCTGCTGCTTCGACGCCATATGCGGCCCGGACGGCTGCGCTGTTGCGCAAGCCGCCAGCGACAAGGCCATGAGGCCGACGGCGATCCAACGAAGATATCCTTGAACCGCCATCCGCATGATCCGTTCTGCGTTCCTATTTGCCGTTCTGCACACGTTTTACGGCAGCGCGCCAGCCCTTGTAGAGATGCTGGCGATCGACCTCCGGCATGCTGGGCTCGAAGGTGCGGTCGCGGCGCCAGGTAGCGGCCACTTCATCCAATGACGAGAAGACGCCGGTGCCGAGGCCGGCACAGATCGCCGCACCCAGCGCCGTGGTCTCTGCCACCACGGGCCGTTCCACCGGCACATTGAGGATGTCGGCGAGGAACTGCATGACCCAGTCGTTCCTCACCATGCCGCCATCCACCCGCAGCTTTTGGGCAGCTTGGCCGGCATCGCTGGCCATGGCTTCCATCAGGTCGCGGGTCTGATAGCAGACCGCCTCCAAGGCAGAGCGGACGATTTCGGCAATGCCGGTATCGCGCGTCAGGCCGAAAATGGCGCCGCGGGCGGAAGGATCCCAATACGGGGCGCCAAGGCCGGTAAAAGCCGGCACCAGATAGACACCATTGTTGCCGGCGATCGAGCGCGCCAATGCCTCCGTTTCGCCGGCTTGCTGAATGAGTTTCAAGCCGTCGCGCAGCCATTGGACTGCGGCGCCGGCCACGAAGATGCTGCCCTCGATCGCGTAGGCGAGTTCGCCTTTCAGTCGATAGCCGATCGTCGTCAGCAAACGGTTCTTCGAGGCCATGGCCTTGCTGCCGGTATTGAGCAGCGCAAAGCAGCCGGTGCCGTAAGTGCTCTTGATCATGCCGGGTTTGAAGCAGGCCTGGCCGATCAAAGCGGATTGCTGGTCGCCGGCCATGCCGCCGATCGGCAACTTGGCGCCGATAGCTGCCGGGTCGCTTTCACCGAAGCGACTGGCATTATCCTGTACTTGCGGCAGCATGCTGGCAGGAATGCGGAACAGCTTCAGCAGATCCTCGTCCCATTTCAGCTCATGGATATTATAGAGCATGGTGCGCGAGGCATTGGTGATGTCCGTCGCATGCACCCTGCCGCCGGTAAGGCGATAGAGCAGGAAGCAATCGATGGTGCCGAACAAGAGATCACCCGCTTCCGCCGCGGCACGCGCGCCTGGGACGTTATCGAGAATCCAGGCGATCTTGGTGGCGGAGAAATAGGAATCGATCAGCAGGCCGGTCTTGCCTTGGATCATCGGCTCCATGCCCTGATCCAGGAGTTGCCGGCAAAGCGGCGCGCCGCGACGATCCTGCCAGACAATGGCGTTATGCACCGGCCGACCCGTCTTGCGGTCCCAGACCACCGCTGTTTCGCGCTGATTGGTAATGCCGATGGCGGCGATCGGTCCTGTGGCCTTGGCGATGACCTCGCGGGTCAAGGCCACGGTATGTGCCCAGATATCTTCCGGATCGTGCTCGACCCAGCCGTCATCGGGAAAAATTTGCGGCAGTTCGCGTTGCGCGACAGCGGCGGCTGTGCCCGTCTGGTCGAACAGGATGGCGCGCGTCGAGGTGGTGCCCTGATCGATGGTGAGAATATAAGTCATGTGAACCGATCCGCCTTACTTGGTGCCGAAGATGCGATCGCCGGCATCGCCGAGGCCCGGCACGATATAGGCGTTCTCGTTGAGATGGGAATCAAGCGACGCCGCATAGATCGGCACCTTTGGATGGGCACGACTGAAGACGCCGACGCCCTCCGGCGCGGCGACGAGGACCATCAGCAGCAGATTGTCGTCGGCGACGCCGCGCTTATTGAGAACGTCCGCGGCGGCGGCGGCGGAATGGCCGGTTGCCAGCATCGGGTCTACCAAAATGAAGGTACGGCCCTCCGGTTCCGGCAGCTTGACGAAATATTCTACCGGTCGCTTGGTTTCATGGTCGCGATAGAGGCCGACATGGCCGACCCGGGCTGAGGGGATGAGATCCAGCAGCCCGTCCGCCATGCCGAGCCCTGCCCGCAAAATGGGAACGATCGCCACCTTCTTGCCAGCAATGACCGGCGCATCCATGACCGTCAGGGGGGTCTCGATGCGAGTCGTGGTCATCGGCAGATGGCGGGTGATCTCATAGCCCATCAGCAGGGAGATCTCCTTGAGCAACTGCCGGAACAGAATCGTCGGCGTTCCCTTGTCCCGCATCATGCTGAGCTTATGCTGAATCAGCGGGTGATTGAGGACATGAAGCTGCGGGAAATCCGGATTTAGTGTTGGCATCTCTCAACCTGCTGAAGTTTAACCCCGAAAGGCGATATCGCTTAGGCCGCCTCGCTGGAAGGCGCGCAAGGCAAATCGGAGCTAGCACATTAAGGACAGCATCGTGGCCGGATCAAGCGGAGCTTGCGGTTCCGTCCTTGAGGCGGCGGGAGGTCCCCGCTAAGGTCGGGGTATGATCGGCAATTCATTAACCGACCCCGCCCTCCCCGTTCCGAGCGACCTTGTGGTAGAGGAAGTCGAGATCGCGGTGATCGGCGCCGGGCCGGCGGGTCTGATGGCGGCAGAAAGGCTGAGCGCAGCCGGCCGCAGGGTGACGATCTTCGACCGCATGGCAACGCCCGGGCGCAAGTTTCTGATGGCTGGACGCGGCGGCCTCAATTTGACCCATAGCGAGCCGCTGGCGGCTTTTCTCCCCCGTTACGGCGCCGATCACGCCCGTTTCCGGCGATTTCTTGCCGCCTTCTCGCCGTTGGATCTGCGAAGCTGGGCCGACGGCCTCGGCGCCGATACCTTTATCGGCTCTTCCGGGCGCATCTTCCCGCGTGCCATGAAGGCCAGCGGCTTGTTGCGCGCCTGGCTGCGGCGGTTGGCGGCCCAGCAGGTTTCACTGCGGCTGCAGCATCAATGGTGCGGCTGGCAGGGAAATGATCTGCTGTTTTGCACCGGAGGGGCCTATCGGCGTGTCCGGGCGCAAGCGACCATCCTTGCCCTGGGCGGCGCCAGTTGGCCGAAACTGGGGGCGGATGGCGGCTGGCAGGCGCTGCTGCGCGCGCGCGGCGTCGCCGTCGCCGATCTCGTTGCCAGCAATTGCGGTGTCGACATCGCCTGGTCGGAGCATTTCATCGCCAATTTTTCGGGCCAGCCCTTGAAGGCCGTGGCGGTCGCGGTCGGCGATGAGCAGCGCCGGGGCGAGATCATCCTCACCCGCTACGGTCTGGAGGGCGGCCCCATCTATGCAATGAGCCCGGCGATCCGGACGGCCCTGGCGCGCGGCGGCAAAGTCAGCTTGCGGCTGGATCTGAAGCCGGACTGGTCGCAGCAACAATTGGCGGAGCGCCTGCTGACGCGTCGTCATGGCCAGAGTCTGTCGCAATTCTTGAAGAAGCAATTGCATTTGCCGGGCCCAAGCTACGCGCTGCTGCGTGAGGCTCAGCCGGCCGACGACGCGGCGATCCCAGACGATCCCTTGGCCCTGGCGCTGCGATTGAAGGCGCTGCCGTTGCAGGTGACCGCCTTGCGTCCGATTGAACAGGCGATATCCAGCGCCGGCGGCATCACCTTCGATGCACTCGATGAGAATCTGATGCTGCGCCGACTGCCGGGCGTCTTCGCCTGCGGCGAGATGCTGGACTGGGATGCGCCGACCGGCGGCTATCTGCTGCAGGGCTGCTTCGCCACTGCAGTCGCAGCGGCGACTGGGGTCGGGCGCTATCTGGCGGTGCCGCCGAGCTGAGTCAGCCCGGCAGCGCTGCGCTTACTTGACGACGAAGCCGTGCTTATAGGGATCGCGGTCGTCGATGAAGATCGTATTGTAGCCAGTGACCCGCGCCCAGCCTTCGATCGAGGGAATGATGGCGTCGTAATTGCCGACCTTGGCCTTGTCGACGACCTTGCCCTTGAACATGCTGCCGATGATGCTCTCATGGATGAAGCTGTCGCCGACCTTGAGCTTTCCCTTGGCCGCGAGCTGCGCCATGCGCGCGGACGTACCGGTGCCGCAGGGCGATCGATCGATCGCCTTGTCGCCATAGAAGACGGCGTTGCGGGCATTGGCCTGCGGATCGCGCGCTTCACCGGTCCAGAGGATATGGCTCAGTCCCTTGATGGTCGGATTTTCCGGGTGCTGGAAGGTGTATTTCTCGTTGAGGCGCTGGCGCAGGATCGGGCTCATCTGCACCAGCTGCCCGGCGGAAAAATCCGCCATGTCGCGATAGCCGGGCTGCGGCTCGACGATGGCGTAGAAGTTGCCGCCATAAGCGACATCCACCTTGATGGGGCCGATTTCTGGGCAGTCGATTTCCAGGCCGGATGAATGCAGGAAGCCCGGCACGTTGGTCAGGCGCACCCATTCGACATATTGGCCTTGCAGGCCGTATTCGGCGATCACCAGACCGGCGGGGGTTTCAAGCCGCAGCTTGCCCGGCGTCTTGGGCCGCACGAGGCCCTCTTCGATCGCTACCGTAACGGTGCCGATCGTGCCGTGCCCGCACATCGGCAGGCAGCCGGAGGTCTCGATGAACAGAATGCCGATATCGCAATCCTCACGCGTCGGCGGGTAGAGGATGCTGCCGGACATCATATCGTGGCCGCGCGGCTCGAACATCAGGCCGGTGCGGATCCAGTCGAATTCCTTGAGGAAATGCTGCCGCCGCTCGCTCATGCTGGCGCCCTGCAGCAAGGGGCCCCCGCCCGAAACCACGCGAACCGGGTTGCCGCAGGTATGGGCATCGATGCAGCTAAACGTGTACTTGGCCATAATCTATCCGTTCGCCGCCATCGTTGGCGGCAGAAGAAGTTGCTAATGCGTCTTTCGTGTCAGGATTTGTTTTTCAGCAAATCGCGAATTTCCGTCAACAACTCCTCGCTCTTGGTCGGACCGGCCGGCGCCGCATCTTGCTGCTTCTTGAAGCGATTGATCTGCTTCACCACGATGAAGATCGCGAACGAAACGATGAGGAAGTTGATGACCGTATTGATGAAGAGACCGTAATTGAGCGTCGCGGCGCCGGCGTCCTTGGCCGCCTTGAGCGAATCGTAATGATCGCCGCGCAGGACCACAAAATAGTTCGAGAAATCGACGCCCTTCATGATAGCGCCGATCACCGGCATGATGATGTCATTGACAAGCGAGGTGACGATGCCGGTGAAGGCGGCACCGATAATGATACCGACGGCGAGGTCGATTACGTTGCCCCGCATGGCGAAGTCGCGGAATTCCTTGAAAATGCTCATCCCCTCCTCCTCAGTGCCGCGAAGAGCTCGCTTGGCCGAGCAGCTCTCTTGTAGGGCACTGGAAACGCCGGCATTTGTCAAGGAATGAGATCGTCAGGACACGAGATCCGTAAGCGCGGCGATGACGCGGTCGGCATCCGCGTCGCTCATGTCAGGGTAAAGGGGGATCGACAAGGCGCGTTCATAATAGGCGTCAGCGCCGGGCAGCTTTAGCGTCCCGTAAAGACGGCGATAATAAGGCTGGCGATGAACCGGCAGATAATGAACCTGGGTACCGATTCCGCGGTCCCGGAGGAACGCCATCGCCTCGGCGCGGCTGGTGCCGAGGGCCGCAAAATCGATCAGGACCACATAAAGATGTAGCGCCGCTTCGTCCCCTTGCGGCCCGCGGACCAGCTTAAGGCGCGGTTGAAGGCCGGCCAAAGCCTGGTCATAGCGTGCGGCGAGGACCCGTCGGCGACTGATAAACCCATCGAGCTTGGCCAATTGCGAAAGGCCCAGGGCGCAGGCGACATCCGTGATGCGATAATTGGGACCCAGCGCCTGCATCTCGTAATACCAGGGCAAGGCCGCACCGCTGGTGTCAAAGGCCTGCTCCTTCATGGTGAAGGCGGCCGGGTCGCGCGTCATGCCGTGATTGCGGTAGAGCAGCATCGCCTGATAGAGCTGCGGATCGTTGGTCGTGGTGACGCCGCCCTCGCCTGTCGTCATCGTCTTGACCGGATGCAGGGAAAAGCAGCTCAGGCTGCCGATCGCGTTGGCGCCGACTCTGGCGCGGCTGCCATTGCCCGCATTGTGCGTCCCGCCCAGGGCATGGCAGGCATCTTCGATCACAACCATGCCATGGGCATCCGCAACCGCACCAATGGCGGGCAGATCGACGCAATGTCCGTTGAGATGCACCGGCAACACGGCTTTGGGGCGGATGCCGGGATGCCGGTCGAGCGCTTGCTGCAAGGTATGGGCCGTCATCCGGCCGTTATCGGGATCGACATCGGCGAAGATCACATCGGCGCCGCAGAAACGCGGTGCGTTTGCCGTCGCCAGGAAGGTCACGCTGGGAACGACGACATGGTCGCCGGGGCCAAGGCCGAGCGCCATGCAGGCGAGATGAAGGGCTGCCGTTCCGCTGTTGCTGGCGACGGCGTGGCGCGCGCCGGTAAAATCGGCGAAGGCCTGCTCGAACTGGGCGACCGTCGGTCCCGTGGTGAGGTAGTCGCCCCGCAAGGCCGCCGCGACGGCGGCGACATCATCATCGTCGATCGATTGCTTACCGTAAGGCAGGAAAGGCGTCGTCGCCGTCACGACTGTTCCGTCGCCAGGAGGGCCTGCAGCTGCGCGCCGGTCATCCAGGCGCTGTTGTCGCGGCTGTTGTAGTAGAAGCCCTCGGTCACCCGCTTGGCACCCGGCAAGTCGCTGCGATCCGTCTCCCAGCGTATATGCGAGGGCTCGATCACATAGCGGTCTTCAAGCTCGAAGGTGGACCAGGAATCTTCCTCGGTGATCATCACCTCGTGCAGCTTTTCGCCCGGCCGGATGCCGACCACTTTCTGCGGCAGTTGCGGCGCGATCGCCGTGGCGAGGTCGGTCATCTTCATGCTGGGAATCTTCGGTACGAAGATTTCGCCGCCCCGCATCATCGCCATCGAAGAAAGGACGAAATTGACGCCTTGCTGCAGGGTGATCAGGAAGCGCGTCATCCGCTGGTCGGTGATCGGCAGTTCCGTGGCTCCCTGCTTGATCAGCTTCTGAAAGAAGGGAATGACGCTGCCGCGCGAACCGATCACGTTGCCGTACCGCACGACGGCGAACCGGCAGCCGCCGGCGCCGGCCAGATGGTTCGCGGCAACGAAGATCTTGTCGGATGCAAGCTTGCTTGCGCCGTAGAGGTTGATCGGATTGGCAGCCTTGTCGGTCGACAAGGCAACCACGCGCTTGACCCCCGAGCGGATCGACGCGTTGACCACGTTCTCCGCGCCGTGCACATTCGTCGCGATGCATTCAAAGGGATTGTATTCGGCGATCGGCACATGCTTCAGCGCAGCCGCATGGACCACGGTATCAATGCCGCGCATGGCGGTCTCGAGGCGATCCTTATCGCGCACGTCGCCGATGAAATAGCGCAAGCAGCTGTAAGTGTTCGGCGACAGTTCCTGAGCCATTTCGAACTGCTTCAATTCATCGCGCGAATAGACGATCAATCGGGCCGGCTTATAGCGCTCGAGCACCGTGGTGATGAATTTGCGTCCGAAGGAACCGGTGCCGCCTGTTACCAGGATGGAATGGCCGTTGAGGTCGACAGCAGGGCTTAGAAAATCTCGCACTTATTTCGCTCGTAAAAATTGCTATCTTATGTCAATAGAGACTGCACCTTACGCTTGGCCGATCGCCTCGTTCCCAGCCGGTTCAGGTCCATAGCAGGGCGCGTTAGGGGCGTCAAATCCTCCCGGCAGGCTTCTATTGCTACTCGGAAGCGAGCATGGTCCAGTCGAGCGGCATGCCACGCTTGAGCTGCCGCGACGCCTTTCTGCCGAGAACCGAAGCATAATATTTCGGCGCCAACCCGAGCCCCGGACGAATCGAGCGCACGTGCCGTTCGGTGATGGTTTCACCCGCTGCGATGTCCTGAACGACGTACAAGGAGCGCCGGAAAGTTCGCACGCCGGCCTCGCTTGCGGCGATGCCATACTTGACGGTTCCCAGCGCTTCCCAGCCGGTCCGGCAGTCGGCGACCAGACTGGCCAATTCGGCCGGTTCCAGGCTGAACGCCGAATCCACCCCACCATCCGACCGGGCGAGCGTAAAATGCTTTTCGATGACGCAGGCGCCGAGCGCGACGGCCGCAACCGGCACCGCGGTTCCCATCGTGTGATCCGAGAGCCCGACGTCGGCATCGAACATCTGCGCCAGATGCGGAATGGTGCGAAGGTTGCTGTCGCTCGGCGGCGTTGGATAGCCGCTGGTACATTGCAGCAGGATCAGCTCCTCACAGCCCGCGCGCCGCGCCGCCGCCACGGCTTCAGCGATCTCGCCCAATTCGGAAGCGCCGGTCGACATGATGACCGGCTTGCCGATGGCCGCGACCTTTTCGATCAGCGGGATATCGCAGAGCTCCAGAGAGGCGATCTTGAAAGCCGGTGCGTCCAGCGACTGCAGCAGATCCACGGCGCTATGGTCGAACGGCGAGCTGAAAATCGTGATGCCCAGTTCCGCGGCGCGGCGGAACAGCGGCTCATGCCAGTCCCAGGGCATGGCGGCGTCGGCATAGAGATCGTAGAGACGCTGACCGTCCCATAACCCGCCGTGAATTCGGAATTCCGGACCGTCATGGTCCAGCGTGATGGTGTCGGCCCGATAGCTCTGCAGCTTGACCGCATCCGCCCCCGCCTGCTTGGCGGCTTCCAGCAGCCGGAACGCCCGCTCGAGGCTGCCGTTGTGATTGGCAGACATTTCGGCAATGACATAAGGCGGCTGGTCTGGGCCGATGGCTCGGCCGTTGATGGTCACACGGCGCATGTATCTCTCTGTATTCATGTCTGCGGCAGCGACCACCAATACCCGTCGGGTCGCAGTTCATACCCTAATCCTTGGAGCATATTCATGGAAGCCGTATCGCCCGCGCCGGCCGGTATCAGTAGCGAACCGCCGGGGATCAGGCTCCGCACCGCCTTGAGCATGGCGGAAGCACAGTCGACGCGGCCGGACTGGCCGGGTGCGACGACGAGACGGCACAGATAGATCGGCGAACCGCGGTTGTCGCCTCGCCGTTCCGCTTGCAGATAGCTGACAGGCCCGTCCCCAACCTCGCCGATCAGCAGGAAATCGCCGACCGAGTGAAGCTTGCCGTCGAGCCATCGGTGATGCTCGTCGCCGATCGGCGATTGCTGATCGAAGCCGAAACGGCGGCTTTCAGGCGCCTGCCGCCAAGCCAGTAAAAGCGCTTCATCCGCCGCCTCCACGGTCCGCACCAACAAGGATACGCCCTCGCCGATCGGCACAGGCGGCAAGCAATTTACGACGATCCGATCCACGCCGCGGCCGTCGCATATTTCACCGGCGTTTTTCGACATACGCTGTAGTGCGGCACTATCCCGCGATAGTCCCTGTAACTCTCCGGCGAGCCGGTCCAGGACCGCCGCGCGCGACTCGGTGGTGAGGAAGCCGCAACCCCGTGCGGCGCCACGGGTGACGAGGATCTCCGCGTTCTTGCGCTGGTTTTCCGCGATCCCCACCAGAAGGCTGGGCAAGCCGAGGCAGCATCGTTCCCAACTGGTCGTGCCCGGGGCGCCAATGCACAGATCCGCCTGCATCATCAGATCCGCCATCTCGGCAACATCCTGCAGCAGGCGGAATTTCACGGGGGATTGGGGCAAGCCGGCGATCATCGACCGGATGCGGTTGAAATGGGGGGCGTTGGCGCCGAGGACGACATCGACCGTGCCGGCAGGCAGCACCGCTTGCACCGCATCGATCGCCAGCGACGTCCCGTCAAGCGGGTCCACCCCGCCAAAGGAGATCAACACGCGATTGACGCCTGATACCGATGCCTGCCGCTGCACAAGCGCGACACCTCGGCGCGCAGCGAACTGCTGCCGGAGCGGTGCCGCCATGCCGCCGATCAGCAGCTTCGCCGATTGCGGAGCCAGGCTGCTATAGCTGGCATGGCTGACGCCGGGTGTTGCATTGACGATAATATCCGCCTCAACGGGGCGATCGGCGAAGTCATCGAAGACCATGACCTGGCGTGCCAGGGTACGCGCCCTCGCCGCAAAATCTCCGGGCAGCGCGTAGTGGTCGATGGCGAGCAGCGATATGTCGGCGACCTGTGCCGCGATGGCACCGAGCTCGGCTTCGGCTCTTTGGTCATGGGAGGCGACGTCCGGCAGGATGATGAGTTGGCCGGGCTGAATACGGCGGCCGAGGAATGTGGCGGTCCGCCGGGTGACTGCCCAATAGCAGGGCCAGCCAAGTTCCTCGAAACGCCTTGATACGGTCGCGCAGCGCATTGCATGCCCTGTGCCGATGGTCTCATCCGCATCGAACCGAAAGACGAGAGCGCTGCGGCCGGCCGCAACGCCGGCCCGGCTATGCGCGACGTTTATCTGCTCGATCTCACGATGACGCGCCAGCACGGAGAGGACAGACTGCATGTCCTGCAACTGGTCCTCCGGGGTTGCGTCGAAAACGGCTTTGAAAAAGGTGTAGTCTTCTGGATAGTCGAGCGTCCAGCGCTGGGCGCTGGCGGGCCAGCCGGGTCCGATCAAGCTGGCCTGCTTCAGTTGCGGCTGGCGCCGGATCCAGGGTGTGACGTGTTCGCGATCGTAGCTCTCGGAGGCCTGCTCGTCGGCAAGCTCCAGCGCCACGCGGGTGAAGGCCTCGCAGTCCAGCCCATGCGGGTATGATGCAGGCATGTTGTTGCTGACATAATCCGCCCTGGTCTCTTCACGCAGCCGCAGAACTTTTGCGCAAATACCCGGATCGATCAGCGGACAATCGCTGGTGACCCGCAGAATGATATCGGCTTCGGCAAGCCGGGCGGCGCCGAGATAACGGCCCAGGACATCTGTAACACTGCCGCGAAAGACCAGGACGCCTGCCTCTTGCGCGATCGCTGCGATCCGATCATCCGCCGGATCCGTGGTCGTTGCACAAACCACCGCGTCGATCCCCTCGATGGCCCGGCAGCGGTGCAGGCATTGTTCCAATACGGTCCTGGAGCCAAGGGGCTTCAGCACCTTTGCCGGCAACCGGGTAGAACTGGTCCGGGCTTGCACGATCACGACAGCTCTTTTCGGCTTAGCCCGTAGCACCGGTGACGCCAAGACTTCGAGATCGCGCGGGAACGGGCGCTGCCCGAGCTGACCGATAAAGCGACCAACCTGCCGCAGCAAGGCGAGAGAGACGTCATCGACCTGCTCGCTCGCCTCCTCCAGGAATTCGGCGAGACGGCTCGCGGCAACGATTTCGAGCCGGTCATATTCCTTCTTCGCAAGTTGCGCGTGGCGAGCGATGATATCGCTGGCGGAGAGGTGCGAGAATAAGTGAAAGCCGAGATCGATGACCCCCGATCGGCTTGATCGGATGGCGGCGATAAATGCGATCCGGTCGATCTCGGCGCTGCGGATGCCGACCTCTTCTTCCAGTTCGATCCGGAGTTGCCGGTGAAGCAACCTGCTGCCGCCTTGCTCGATCAAACCGCCGTCGACACCGCCTGACGGAACCAGTTCCCATTTGCCGGCGCTTTCCGTGACGTCGCGGCCGCGTCTGCCGAAGACCAGCCCTTCCGCGCATTCCAGCAGGCCGGCCACGGCAACGGGCCGCACCTTGAGAATGGCAGCCAGCTCCGGCTCGCGTTGCTGCGCGAGAAAGTCGCGATAGGGCCGACTCTGGCAGATCAACCGATCGCCATCCATTCGCGCCAGGCTGAGAATGCGCCCATCGAAAAGGCCTTGGGGGCGTTTCTGCTGCTCATCGCGCCAAATGGCGTCGATGCGCGCCGCAACTTGCCGATCCGGGGCGGCGGGCGGCGAAATGATCAGTAATTGCGGTTCAGCGTTCACGAGATCAGCCCGGGCCGCTCATGACCATCGCCGCGCAAGGCTGCAATGCCGCCGCTCGCGGTGAAATCGGCCCAGACCGCATCGAGATCGGTCACGATGCGGGCGTCGCTTGGCCATATCTCGTTCCGCTCACGCCGCCGCGCCAGGGCAAAACACTGCGCGCCGCTGGCGATGGCCGCTTGAACGCCGTCCGGCGCGTCATCGACGGCGATGGCAAGGCCGGGGCCGCTGTGCGTCAACTCCATCGCCTTGAGATAGGGTTCCGGATGCGGCTTGCCGCGGGTGCAGATGTCGGATGTGACGATGGCACTGATCCGGTTTCTAAATGGCTGTTGCTGCAGCCATTCACGCACCAGCAGGTCGGTGCTTGAGGTCACGATGGCGATTGAAAGGCCGCTATCGCCTGCCGCCTCGATGAGACGGACGGCATCCGGAAAGGCGGTAACGCCGGCATATTCGGACTTGATTTTGTCGAGGTAAGACTTGACCAGCGCCTCAGGCGTGATGGAGGTGTCATAGCGCTGAACGAGGCCGGCGCAGATATCCCGCAGCGGCACACCGATCAGCGCCTCGAAATCGGTCTCGGTCGCGCTGCCGCCGAACGCGCCCACGATCTCGAAATAGATGCGCCGCAACAGCGGCAAGCTGTCGGCGATCGTGCCGTCGAAGTCCAGGAGCAGACTTGGGCGCAAAGCGGATCGCGTTGGTTGCACAGGCTCGGTATCCGGGACCAGCTGACTGGCCTCCTTTATGGCTTTCTGAAATGAAAGAGCTTGTTCTGGCCGAAAGCGCCGGCCGCTAGGGTCGGATCCTCTGTCATCATTTTCGATATCTCGGTCGCCGCAGCGACAGCCGGATGATCGTAATCGACCGTGCCGCCGTTCATGAAAGGGATGAGCACATACAAGATCAAGTCATGGAAGGACGAGAAATTCTGCGTTTCTTCCACCCGGAGGCCGCGGTTTTCGGCGTAGCGCAGCAACGCGTCTTCATCGAAGAACTTGTTGAATTCCGGTTCGGGCCGTGGCGCCAAGCCGAGCTTCTGACGCAAACGGTTCTGGTTGCCGTGGGTCAGCCGGGAGTTTTCGATCAGAACGACGTGACCCTTCGGCCGAAGGCAGTCGAGCACCTGGTCCAAGGCCTGGAATTGCAGGTCGGACGTCTCGAGATTGATCAGGCAGCGATTGGAGAGGACAATATCAAAGGCGGCCTTCGGAAAGCCCAGATTCAACACGTCTCCGACTTGATAGCTCGGATTGTGTTCACCGAGCCCGCTGCTCCGGCGGTACTCGATGGCATTGTCGATCATCTTGGGGACGTAATCGAGACCGGTCACCGAGAGTTCGGGAAAGCGCTTCACAAGCTCGACACAGTTGACGCCGACACCGCAGCCGATCTCCAGCACCCTAGTCGTATCCGGGTCTGATGCGCGAATCTGGCCGATTTTCCGCATCAGTGCGTTGAGCTCCAGCTCCTTGGCCGATTGGCCGCGGGTCGTCGCCCTCACGCTTGCGCCGTAACTGTTCGCCCAATTGGTCCAGTGCTGCTTGACGTCGTCGTGATTCATCTGAAAATCCAATACCGGTTTGGCGGCTGTCATTTGCCGTTGCGTGGGATCAGGCCCAGACCCGCGCCAATGCTGCCCGTGACGCCGCAGCAAAGCGCATCCGCCGGCTCGCGGGCTGTTGTGAGAGCAGGACCACTTTCGATCCGACCCTCAGCACGTTTAGCGGAATGCTGATGCCGAGCTCGCGCGCAATCTCGCCGATCTTGGCGGCAACGGTTGTAGCGCTGAGGTCTGGCAACAGGATGCCGCGAACACTCTTGTCGCGCTGCAGCCAGCGATACCCGACCTTCGGAAGCCAAGCCTTGCCCCGTGCGGCCGCCGCCATGCCATGCCTGCCTTGCCATTCGTCGATGTAATCGAGGATCACCCGTGCGCCGAGCTTGTGCGGTTCGGATGACATCGAGCGCGCGAATTCTTTATGCATTTCTTCTGTATAGCGGATATTGCCAGCGCCGGATAGAAACAGGTCCAGTGCTTCTACCGCTTCCTCGGCGGTCCTTACGACCGGATTGACGCGATTAGCCAGATAGCGGGCCGTCAACGGTGTTTCGCTGGTAAGAAGGCATAAGGCGGGCTTGTTGAGCGCAATCGCCTCGACGCCGGTTGTGCAGTTTGTATGCAGAAGAACCTCGGCCGCCATGATCCAGGCGGCTGCCGCACCATCACGGATCACTTTGGCGTTCGGTATCTGGCTGAGGCTTTTCTCCCAGCTATCCAGCCTTTCGCTGGGATGCGGCCGTAGAATGAACCCGATCTGCGGATAGCGCTGCGCCAATGATGCAATCGTTGTGATCATCGCGGCCTTGTTCGCCGCTTCCATGGCCAGGACGTCATCGACGAAGGATTTATCCTTCGGGTCCTGCAGATTGAGTTTCCCGAGGCGGAGCTGGTCAGCAATCATGACATCCGCCGGACCCTTTTCCGAATTGGTCCAGCCCAGATTAGTATTGATCAGCACAAACCGGCCGTGACGCCGCCGAATATCGTCGGCTTCCTGACGATAATAGTCGCGCAGTTCAGGCCGTAGCATGTCCCAGCGCGGATTGCCGGCTGCCTTCACGCGCTGGCCGGTTTCCGGGAAGCGCTCGACAACAGCATCCCGGTTCGGCACACCGTTCAGAAAGACGAGATCAGCAAGCGACAAGGCATCGGGCGATATCCAGCGCAGCGCGTCATTCTCTGCGATCAGGCCGGGCATCTCCTCGTCTATCGACACCACGCAGTAGCCCTGCTTCTTGGCGACGCTCATGAACTGGCCGTCCCGCTTCGTCAGGGTTTTGGAGACATAGACACCTGGCGGCATATACCGAATGTTCCGCTCCATCAGCCATTTCTGGCCAAGAACGACATCATAGCCGCGCTCCAAGGCCAGGACGGACAACAGCAACCGAGAATCGAGTTCTCGGGAGGCAATCTCCATGGGGAAATAAATGACTGGGCGCACCGAAATCGTCGAAAGGTTAAAATAGCAGCCTAAGTTCTTGTAGCAGCGCCGCTTTATCGTTGCAATCCTAACCTCCGCCCAGCTCCGGCTTGCGCAATTGCGGCTGCGGCACTATTAGGTGCGACCGCGAAACGTCGATCAAAGCGTCGCTTGGCAAAGACGTAAGGGTGATCAGGTTAGATGAACGATTTATTCGGTAATTCTAATAAAAAGGGTGCCGACTACTCGGCCAAGGATATCGAGGTTCTGGAGGGGCTGGAGCCGGTCCGGCGTCGTCCAGGCATGTATATCGGCGGCACCGATGAGCGCGCCTATCATCACCTGGCCGCCGAAATTCTCGATAACTCGATGGATGAGGCGGTTGCCGGCTATGCCACCCGAATCGAGGTGGAGCTTGATGCGCAGGGCTTTTTCACCGTCCGAGATAACGGACGCGGTATCCCGATCGACCCGCATCCGAAGTACAAGGATAAGTCGGCCCTCGAAGTCATCCTCACCACGCTGCATTCCGGCGGCAAATTCAGCGGCAAGGTCTATCAGACCTCGGGCGGCCTGCATGGCGTGGGTTCGTCGGTGGTGAATGCGCTCAGCGATTCCCTGATCGTGGAAGTCGCGCGCGACAAGCAGCTTTACAGCCAGACCTTCAGCCGAGGCCTGCCGACCAGCAAGCTGACGCCTCAGGGCGGCGTCAACCGGCGCGGTACCTCGGTACGGTTTCATCCCGATCCCGAGATCTTCGGCAAGCAGGCGCATTTCAAGCCGGCGCGGCTTTATCGCATGTGCCGCTCGAAAGCCTATCTGTTTCGCGGCGTGGAAATTCGCTGGACCTGCGATCCCGGCCTGATTGGCGAAGGCGAGACGACGCCGGCGACGGACACCCTCCATTTTCCGGGCGGCCTTTCCGACTTCCTGACGGCCACTCTGGAAGGCCGCAAGACCATTACCTCGACAGCCTTCAGCGGCCAGGCGGAGTTCCCTGACGAACAGGGTCGCGTCGAATGGGCCATTGCCTGGCCGGTCGATGACGATTCCATGTGCAGTTCCTACTGCAATACCGTGCCGACCCCCGAGGGCGGCAGTCATGAAGCCGGCTTGCGCAGCGGCCTGCTGCGTTCGCTGAAGGCTTATGGCGATCTCGTCGGCAACCGCAAGGCGGCGCAGATCACCGCCGAGGACATTACCGGCGGCGCCATGATGCTGCTCTCGGTCTTCATCCGTGACCCGCAGTTCCAGGGCCAGACCAAGGAGAGATTGGCTTCGGCCGAGGCGACGCGCCTGGTGGAGGTCTCGATCAAGGACCATTTCGACCACTGGCTCTCCGGCGATACCGGTCGCGCCAAGGACCTGCTGGAACGGGTGATCGAAAAGGCCGAGGAACGGCTGCGCAAGCGCCAGGACAAGGAGCTGACCCGCAAGACCGCGACGCGTCGCTTGCGCCTGCCCGGCAAGCTCGCCGATTGCACCAAGGACAGTTCCAGCGGCACCGAGCTCTTCCTGGTTGAAGGCGATTCCGCCGGTGGCTCGGCGAAGCAGGCCCGTAACCGCGATACCCAGGCGGTGCTGCCGCTGCGCGGCAAGATTCTCAACGTGGCCTCCGCTTCGGCCGACAAGCTCAGCGCCAATCAGGAGCTGGTCGATCTCATTCAGGCCTTGGGCTGCGGCACGCGCGATAAATATAACGACGAGAAGCTGCGTTACGAAAAGATCGTCATCATGACCGATGCCGATGTCGACGGCGCGCATATCGCTTCATTGCTGATGACCTTCTTCTATCGCGAGATGCCGCAATTGATCGAGAACGGTCATCTTTATCTCGCGCAGCCACCGCTCTATCGCCTGAGCCAGGGTGGCAAATCGGCCTATGCCCGTGACGATGCGCATAAGGAAGAACTGCTCAAGAAGGACTTCAACGGTCGCGGCAAGGTGGAAATCAGCCGTTTCAAGGGTCTAGGCGAAATGCCGGCCCTGCAGCTGAAGGAAACCACCATGGACCCGCATAAGCGGACCTTGTTGAAGGTGCGGGTGCCGCAACGTTACAATGAGGAAGACCGTGCGGAAGCGCGTGAAACCTCGGATCTGGTGGAACGGCTCATGGGGCGCAAGCCGGAGCTGAGGTTCCAGTTCATTCAGGAGAATGCGCGTTTCGCCCGCGACCTCGACGTCTGATCGTGCTCGTCACAGCGAACAAAGAAGGGGCGGAAGATAGTATCTTCCGCCCCTTTCTCATTCATCCAATTCCGGAAGATACGGTTCAGGCGGCTTTGATCTCTGCCAGGAAATTCTCCACTACCCCGCGCAACGTCGTGGTGCGCTGGCTGAGATCGGTCGAGGCTGCCAACAGATCGTTGGAGGCTTCCTTGGTATAGGCGGCGCTTTGCGTCACGGCGCTCATCTTCTGGGACACTTCATGGGTGCGGTCGGCCGCTTCCGTGACGTTGCGGCTGATCTCCGCCGTGGCGGCGCCCTGCTCCGTCACCGCCGAGGCGATCACCGCTGAGCTCAGATTGATATCCTCGATGATCTTGGCCAGCCGCTCCATGACCTGGCCGGCATCCTTGGTGGCGGCTTCGACGGCTGCCAGTTTCGTGCTGATATCGTCGGTTGCCTTCGATGTCTGTCCCGCCAGCTGTTTGACCTCGTGGGCGACCACGGCGAAGCCCTTGCCGGCTTCGCCCGCGCGGGCGGCTTCGATGGTCGCGTTCAAGGCGAGCAGATTGGTCTGGCTGGCGATCTCGGTGATGAAATTGATGACGCTGCTGACGTCGCGCGACACCTGTGAGAGCCCGTCCATGATCTTGCGCGCCTCGGCGGCTTCCCTGACGGCCAGGGCCGCCGTGTCGGTGGTCTGGTTGACCTGGGAGGCGATCTCGTCGCTGGAAGCCGCGAGTTCGACCGTCGCCGAGGCTACCGTCTGCGAATTTTCTGTGGCGGTCGTCGCATTGGTCGCCGCGACGGCGGCGCTGCCATTGGTATTGTCCGCCTGCTCAAGCAGATGACGCGCGGTCGAATCCAGCTGTGTCGCCGCGCTGGCGAGCGATTGCAGATGCTCGCCTACCTGCGCATCGAAACGCTGCGCCATGGTTTCGAAGAACTCATGCCGCTTCTGCTGCTTTTCCCATTCGAGCTGTTGTGCCGCCTCCAAGTCGCGCTTCTTCTCGGCGTTCTCGCGGAAGACGGCCAGGGCACGCCCCATATTGCCGACTTCATCCTGGCGTTTGGCAAGCGCGATCGAGATGTCGAGATCGCCCTCGGCGAGGCGGGTCATATTGGCGGTGATCTCATTGACCGGACGAATGATCGCGCGCCGCACGGTGTAGAGCACGATGCCGACGACAATGGCGAAGAGCACGCCGGTGATGATCAGGGTCATGAGCTGATCGTGCTGGAATCCGGCGATGCGCTTGTCGAGTAGGCGTTCCAGCTCGGCCGAGGCCGTCGTATAGAACTGCTGCAGCGTTGCGATGGACTTGCTGGCCGTGGCTTCGTCGATGGCGGATTTGTTCACGAGTTCAACCAGGGCCGCCATGTTCTGCTTCATGGCAAGGTAGCTGGGATCGAGGTTGGCTTTCAGGCTGCCATCGGCATTGCCGCTATAGCCGGAAGCGATCGAGGCATCGACCCCGTCCAATAGCGATTTCAGTCCGCCCAGGGTCACATAGAAGTCGACCTGCTCCGAGGCATCTATCTTACCGTCCTGCCAGACCTTGCGGCTGATCAGGGTCATGTCGCGCAGGCGGTCGATCAAGTCCGGCGTTTTCACCAGCACCAGATCCATGACGTAATAGCTGTCGAGATCCGGATCGAGGATAAGGTTCGACTTGTCGCCGATGCGGCCGATCAGGCTGCGGAGCGAGGATGTATCGAGCTCGCTCGGCTTGGCCGCGGCAACATCCTGCGTCGCCTTGGTGGCCAGTTCGGCGCTTTCCATGCCGTCGCCGAAATTGCTCTCAAGATCGCCGATCTTGGGAAGATTGGCGGCCGCGCTTTGCTGGCCATTGAGCGCTTGACCCGTCAGCGAGAGATGAATCTGCGCCAGGCCACGGAGATAGAAGTTGCCGAGATTTTCCTTTGCGGCGAAATCAATGGCGATATTCTGCTGCGCAATCAGGGCCCACAGCAAATAGCCGACGGGGATGAGAAATAAAAGCGAGGCCAGGCCCAGCTTGTGTGCAATTGTCAGCTTGGTCACGATGATTGCCCCAGCAGAATGATTTTTATCTCGAAACGAATTAGCGACGCTGCACTAGAGATTTCCACATCATATCTGACTGATCACTTAAACTAAGCTTAATGAAAATCTAGGCGACAATTTAAAAACGCCAATTTCTGAAAATTCTTTATTCGACATTATTATAGTTTGGTATTGCCAAACGACACTAATGTCGTGGTGATGCCAGTCTGTACCGTTGTCGAGCCAAAGCGGGAATCCGGGCCGGCTAAGATGAGATATCATCATTGGTCAGCGTACCCGACATGATCATCCGACATCGTCCATCGGCCTGGCAGCTATTCTTCATCCTGCGCGGCTCAATCGTGCTCCGCATTGCGCCACAGATCGTCTTGGCCGCCCTGTTCAGCCTGCTGATCGCCTATGGCCAAAGTCGCTTTCCTGCGGATTTCCCTTCGTTCACCCTCGTGCCGTTCAGCCTGATCGGCCTCGCCTTCTCCATCTTCCTCGGCTTTCGCAATACCGCCAGCTATGACCGCTATTGGGAAGGACGAAAGCTCTGGGGCCAATTGGTAATCGATGCCCGCAGCCTCGCGCGGCAGCTATTGACGCTCATGGGGCCATCTCGCGCAGACGGGCATGCCGGCGAAACGGCGGAAGCGAAGGCCTTTGCTTGCGAGATGGTGCGCAAGATCATCGCCTTCACCTATGCATTGAAACACCACTTGCGGAGCAGCGATGCGGCGGCCGATGTGACGCGGTTTTGGCCCGCCGCGGACGTGAGTTCGCTGCTGAAACGCGGGCACGTGCCGGATGCGATCCTGCTGTCCCTCTCTGCCGAGCTGCGCCAGTGTCGCGACCGCGAATGGTTGAGCGATCAGATGCTGCGCGCGATGGATGAGCGGCTGACATCCTTGGCGACAGTCCTCGCCGCCTGCGAGCGCATCCGCTATACGCCCCTGCCCTTCGCCTATACGCTGCTGCTCCATCGCACGGCCTATCTCTATTGCTTTCTGCTGCCATTCGGCCTGGTTGAAACAATCGGCATGATGACGCCGCTGGTTGTGGCCATCGTCTCTTACACATTCTTCGGCTTGGATGCCCTGGGAGACGAGATTGAGGAGCCCTTCGGCGATCTGCCCAACGACCTGCCGCTCGACGCCATCTCCCGCACCATTGAAATCAACTTGCGTGAGGCGATGGGTGAGACCGACCTGCCACCCCCGCTCAAGCCGGTCGATTACTGCCTGATGTAAGCATCTTGCTGAATTTGCTGTGAATTTATGGCTTGGCCTGACAAACACATCGTTACTTGACTCTCGTCCTATACGTCCCCAAGATCATTTGTATGATAATTAAGAGCCGGCGACGCAGAATGCCGGCCAGCGGGGAGCAGGATGGACGAAAAATCCTTCGATCACGTCGTCCGTATGGAAAACATCCGGATGGCCTACGGCAAGGTGACGGCGCTGCATGACGTCACCCTGGAGATCGGTCGCAATGAGATCGTCGGCCTGATCGGCGACAATGGCGCCGGCAAGTCCACCCTGATCAAAATCATGACCGGTGTGCAGAAGCCGACAAGCGGCCGTCTTTTCATTCGCGACCAGGAGATCGATTTCGCAGGCTATTCGGTAAAGAAGGCCCATGGCTGGAAGATCGAGACCGTTCATCAGGAAAAGAGCCTCGGCGACAAGCAACCAATCTGGCGCAACTTTTTTGCCGGGCGGCAGATCACCAATCGCTGGGGCTTCATCGATATCAAGAAGGAAAAGCAGATCACCAATGACGTGCTCTTGCGTCAGATCGGCTTTCGCGGCGTCGGCATCAATGCGGACAGTCCCGTCTCCAAACTGTCGGGCGGAGAACGTCAAGGCATCGCCATCGGTCGCGCGATGTATTTCGATGCGGACCTGATCGTGCTCGATGAACCGACCGTGGCACTTGCCCTCAAGGAAGTGCACAAGGTCCTTGACTTCATTCGCTCGATCAAGCAATCGGGCCGGGCCTGCCTCTATATCGAGCACAATCTCGCCCATGTGCACGAATTATCGGACCGGTTGATCGTTCTCGACCGGGGGCGCGTGGTCAGCAATATCCCCCAAGGCGGCATGACCCTGCAGCAGTTGCAGACACACCTGCTCGATCTTCAACGTCAGAAGGAGAAAGCCGCGTGACCATGGCTTCACTCTCCACAGCCTCAACGCGCAAGGCCGCCCGGCATCCGCTGACCATCGAAGGCTTGCCGATCTTCCTGGTATTCCTCGCGATCCTGGTGGCGCTGATGGCGATCGCGCCCAACGCCTTTCTCGGCTATCGCACCTATCTCTCGATTATCGTCAACTACCAGCCGGCGATCATCTGTGCGCTGGGACTGACCCTGGTCATTGCCGCCGGCGAGATCGATCTCGCCTTCCCCGCCATCCTCACCCTCACCGGCCTGATTTTCGCTGCCTTCTATCGCTTCGACATCGTCGTCTGGATACAGGCTCCGATGTCCTGGCTCGGGCTTTTTCACGACAACATGGCACCGGAGGAAATTGCCGCGATCCAGTCGTGGATGTGCTGGGCTGGCCTCGTTGCGGCGATTGGCGCCGGAGCTCTCGCCGGCTGGATCGCCGGCCTGCTGGTATCCTGGCTTGGCATGCCCTCGATCATCGCCACCCTCGCCCTCTCTTTCGTCTGGCGCGGGCTGGCCGTATTTCTGGCGGCCGGCAAGCAATTTGCCCTGCGCGGCTTCAATGAGACGACCCTGTGGGAGATCACAACCGGTCGCACCTTAACCGGCTTCTTCAATACCTCCGGCGTCGTCCTGCGCAAGCCCGACGGCATCCCCATGCAGATGCTTTATGGTCTCGCCATCGCCGTCATCCTCTGGTTCATCCTCAACCGGCATCGCTTCGGGGAGTCCCTGCTCTTCATCGGCGACAATGCCAATGTGGCGAAGGTGCTTGGCATCGACGTGCGCGCAAGCCGCATCAAGCTCTTCACGCTGATGGGGGCGCTCGCCGGTATTGCCGGCGTGTTCCTCACGACTGAAACGGAGAACTTCACCACCACCCAAGGGCAATCCTCGCTGTTGATCGTGATCGCCGCGGTTTTCATCGGCGGCACCTCGATCTTCGGCGGCTCGGGAACGATTATCGGCAGTTACATCGGCCTGCTGATCGTCGCGGTCCTGCAGGTCGGCATGGTAGCGGCCAATCTCAGCGGTGCCGTCGCCGATATGGTGATCGGCTTGGTCTTCTTGGGAGCCGTCATCCTGCACATGCTGGTGGAGAAGCCGGAACGGCTCAAGGGCCTCGGCCTCCTCGCGCGGCGACACTGATCCGACCGGTTTGGCCCGGATGGGTGACCGGCCATAATCGCGACAAGAACCTCACCCCCTCAAGAAACTCACACTCGTGCGACAAATGGGAGGATAAGAATGCGATCCAGGGGTCTGTTACTCGGCCTGACCGTTGCCGCCTGCGCCGTCACCGCACAGCTGTCGCCGGCTGGCGCGGATGACAAGATCGGTCAGGGCGTCACCGTCTATATGCAGATGGGCGGACAGCCGGGCGAGCCGCCGGTTCTGCCGCGGACCAACGGCGCCAAGGCCGCTGCGGCTGCCTTCGGTGTTGAACTGCATGAGCAATATTCCAGCTGGCAGCCGGAAACCATGCTGTCGCAATTCCGCGAGGCGGTTGCCGCCAAGCCGAGTTGCATCGTCATCATGGGCCATCCCGGCAATGACGCCTTTGCCGACCTCGTTGCCGATGCCGTCGCCCAGGGCATCATCGTCACATCCAACAATTCGCCGCTCAACGAATTGCTGCCGAAATATCAAGGCAAAGGCTTCGGCTATGCCGGTGTCGATCTCTATGAAGGTGGCGCCATCACAGCTCGCGCCATGCTGGCGGCCGGATTAAAGAAAGGCGATCACGCGCTGGAATACGGTAATTTCAGCTCCGGCGACCGCGGCCTCTCGGATAAGGGGCTGGCGGATACGCTGGAAAAAGCCGGCGTCATCGTCGACCGGGTCGAGATGTCGCAAGAGGTCAACGGCAGCCCGCCCCTCGCCATCCCCATCCTTGTCGCCTATCTGCAGCAGCATCCCGACACCAAGGGCCTGGCGACCCAGCACGGTGGCGTGACGGCGCAGTTGCAGGCGGTGCTGGAACAGGCCGGCAAAAAGCCGGGCGACATCATCGTCGGCGGCATCGATCTCGATCCGAAGACCGTCGATGCAGTGAAGGGCAAGTATGTGACCGCGACCCTGGATCAGCAGCTTTATCTGCAGGGCTTCCTGCCGGTACTGCAATGCGTGCTCAGCGCCAAATACAAGATGGGCGGATTTACCACCAATACCGCCGCCGGCACGCTCAATCCGGACAATGTGGAGACGCTGCTGCCGCTGATCGACCAGGGTATCCGCTGAACGAGAAAAAGCCCCCGTACCGGCGGTACGGGGGCTTCAGCACTCTGCGGCGGAAGGCTTACATCTTCAGCGCTTTTTCGATCACGTCATGGGTCATGGCGCCTTCCGGCTTCTTGGTGATGACGGGATCCGAGCCGCCGCCCATCAGCGTATCGACCGTGTGCTCATAGGCTGCATCGTCGAGCCAGCCGGTACCCTTCGGGTTATTGCCGAGCAGCTTGGCAATTTCCTGCATCATGGTCTTCTGATGGGCTTCGGTCTGGGCACCGGTCTCGTCATTGGCGAGCACGATCTTCACCGCTTCGTCCTGATGATCGCGGGCATATTCCCAGCCCTTCATCGAGGCCTTCAGGAAGCGCGCCAGCTTGTCGACCTTGGCGGGATCTTTCAGTGTGTCTTCCAGCGTGTAGAGGCCGTCCTCCAGGGTAGACACCTTCTCGTCTTCGTACTTAAAGGTGATCAGCTGGTCGGCCTTCAACTGGCCGGATTCGATGATCTGCCAGTATTCATTATAGGTCATGGTGGAAATGCAATCCGCCTGCTTTTGCAGGATCGGGTCGACGTTGAAGCCCTGCTTCAGGACCTTGACGCCGCCGGCCGAGCCGTCGGTCTTGAGGCCGAGCTTTGCCATCCAGTTCAGGAACGGATATTCATTGCCGCCGAACCAGACACCCAGCGTATGGTTGGCAAAATCCTTCGGCGTCTTGATGCCGCTATCCTTGCGACAGGTCAGCATCATGCCGGACTTCTGGAACACCTGGGCGATATTGACCAGCGGCACGCCCTTCTCGCGCGTCGCCAAAGCCGAGGGCATCCAATCGACCACCACATCGGCGCCGCCGCCGGCGATGACCTGGCTGGGATTGATATCCGGGCCGCCGGCCTTGACGGTGACGTCGAGGCCTTCCTGGTCATAGAAGCCCTTGTCCTTGGCCACGTAATAGCCGGCGAACTGCGCCTGTGTGACCCATTTCAGCTGCAGCGTCAGGGCATCCTTGGCTTCCGCCGACACGGCTCCGAAAGTCACGGCCCCAAAGGTCATGGCGAGGCCGAACGCGGCCGCCCCTAGAAGTCTCGTCGCTCTCTTCATGATCGTCTGTCTCCCGTTTCTCTTTTTATCAACTGCGATAGGATGGATGCCAGAAGGTCACGACGCGCTCCAGGAGTGCCAGCAACCCATAGGAGGCAGACCCGGCCACGGCGGCGACGGCGATTGTCGCCCAGACCACATCCACATTCATCCGGGCCACCTCGACGCTGATCCGGAAGCCCATCCCGGCAATCGGCGACCCGAAGAATTCCGCGACGATGGCGCCGATCAGCGCCAGGGTCGAATTGATTTTCAAGGCATTGAAGATAAAAGGCATGGCAACCGGCAGGCGCAGGCTGAGCAAGGTCTGCCAATAGGTGGCGCCGTAGGAACGCAGCAGATCACGCAGCATTTCGTCGGCGGCGCTGAGCCCCGCCAGCGCATTGATCAGCATCGGGAAGAAGATCATGAAGACGATGACGGCGGTCTTCGACTCCCAGCCGAAGCCGAACCACATGACCATGATGGGCGCGATGCCGACGATCGGTACGGCGCTGACGAGATTGCCGAGCGGCAGCAGGCCGCGCTGCAGGAACGGCACCCGGTCGACCAGCAAGGCGGTGATGAAGCCGAGCAGATTGCCGAGCACGAAGCCGGCGATCACCGCCTTCAGGAAAGTCTGGCGGAAATCATCCATCAAAGTCGGGAAGTTGGCGATCAGCGCACTGACGATCTGGGTCGGCGCCGGCAGCAGGACACGGGGCACCTCGAAGGCGACAATGATGGCTTGCCAGACATAGATCAGGCAGGCGCCGAAGATGACCGGCACGAGGATAGACCAGAGCCGTGCCTTCGGCAGACCGGTGATGTGCTGCATCATCCGCCAGGCCATCAGCAGCAGGGCAAGGATCACCAGCCAAAAGCCGGTGCCGGACATATGGATATCGAGTTCCGCTGTCGAGACGATGATCGGGCCGATTGCGGCCAGCGCCAGCAGCGCCGGACCGACGATACCCCAAAGAACGGCAAGCGCTCCCGTTCGTGGCACCAGGGCGGAGCCGATGATGAGCGGCAGGCCGATCAAGGCGAAAGCCATCGACAGGGGAAACTGCGACCAGAAGGCGTAGTCGTCTTCGTAAAAGCCAACTGGCAAAAACAAACCGAGAATGAGGCAGAGCGCGGTGATGGCCGGCAGCAGGAAATGCTGCGGTGGAAAGCCGAGGATGGACCTCTTCTCCATCATTGGCTTCCCGCCGGCTGGACGCCCATGCGGCCGAGCGTCAGGCGCTCGATGCCGGCGATCAGGTAAACCATGGTCATGCCAAGGAAAGCTGCCATGAAGAGGGCGGACCAGATCTGCACCGTCTGGCCGTAATAGGAGCCGCTGAGCAGGCGCGCGCCGATGCCGGCGGAAGCGCCGGTCGGCAATTCGCCGACAATGGCGCCGACCAGGCTGATGGCTATGGCGACCTTCAGGCTGGAAAACAGGAAGGGCACCGAGGCCGGCACCCGCAATTTCCAGAAGATCTGCCAGCGATTGGCGCTATAGGTGCGCATGAGGTCGAGCTGCTGGGAATCCGGCGAGCGCAGTCCCTTGACCATGCCGATCGCCACGGGGAAGAAGCAGAGATACATCGAGATGATGGCCTTCGGCAGCAAGCCGGTGATACCGATATTGCCGAGCACGACGACGATCATCGGCGCGATGGCGAGGATCGGCACCGTCTGCGAGGCGATGATCCAGGGCATCAGGCTGCGGTCGAGCGTCCTCACATGAACGATGCCCGCCGACAGCACGATGCCGAGGAGCGAGCCGAGCAGGAAACCGACCACCGTTGCTGAAGCAGTCACATAGGCATGGTAGAGGAGCGAGCGCTTGCTGCTGGGCACTACCTCGACCGTCGTCTTCCAGAGCTCTACGATAACCTGGTGCGGCGCCGGCAGGACGGGCCGATCCATCGACCAGGCGCCGGCCACGAGATCGCCGATCGTCCAGGGCGCCCCTGCGCTGTCGAGGCGCTCGCTGACCTGGGCACGGTTCAGCAAGATTGCCAGGCCGTACCAGGCGATAATGATCAGCAGGACGACTGTCAGCACCGGCAGAAGCCGCCCGCGTGGCGAGAGCAGACGCATCAGGGGCGATGTCGAAGGGCTATTGGGCATCATAGGAGTGCCCCGCCTTGAGGCCGAGCCGGACGCGCTGCGCCAGTTCCAGTGCCGCCGGGGTTTCCCGCGTCTCGAGGTTTCGCTCCGCCGGCAGGGTGCTGTCGATGATATCGATGATGCGCCCGGGCCTGGCGCTCATCACCACGATCTTGGTCGACAGGAGCACCGCCTCGTCGATCGAATGGGTGACGAAGATGACGGTCTTGCGCGTCTTCGCCCAGATGCGCAGCAGTTCCTCGTTCATCTTGTCGCGGGTGATCTCATCGAGCGCGCCGAAAGGTTCGTCCATCAGCAGCAATTGCGGCTCGAAGCTGAGCGCCCGGGCGATCGAGACACGCTGCTGCATGCCGCCGGAAAGCTGCCAGGGATATTTCTTCTCGAAGCCGTTGAGGCCGACCAGGTCGAGATATTCGCGCGCCTTTCTTTCCGCCTCGGCGCGAGAGCCGCCCATGATCTCATGTGGCAGGGTGACATTGCGCAGTATCGAGCGCCAAGGATACAGGGCCGCCGCCTGGAAGACATAGCCGTAGCTGCGCTTTAATCGCGCTTCATGCGGCGTCAGGCCGTTGACGGTGATCGAGCCGGCGGTCGGCTGTTCGAGATCGGCAATGATCCGCATCAATGTGGTCTTGCCGCAGCCCGACGGGCCGATGAAGGAGACGAATTCACCCTCTTCGATCTGCAGGTTGATGTCGGACAGGGCATAGACCGGCGTATCCGCCGTCTGGAAGGTGAGCCCGAGATTGCGGATGTCGATAATGGTATTCGCCCCGGCCACCAATTGCTCCCTGGTCATGCCGGCCGTCTGCGTTGCGGCCGGGTGCCCCTGATCCCCTATAGTTAGTCCGGTTTCTATGCGCTTGCCAAGCGATGATGCAGCTGGCCGCTCCTGCACGGCCAACCCGCCCGTTTCGTCCCCGCGACCGCTGCCGTCAGACGGCATTGGCGCGCTCGATCATGGCGCGCAGCAGCACATCGACGCCGGCTGCGCAATCACTCTTGGTGGCGTTCTCGATCTCGTTATGGCTGATGCCGTCCTCGCAGGGGATGAAGACCATGGCGGTCGGCGCCACCCGGCTCATATAGCAGGCGTCATGGCCGGCGCCGGAGATGATCGGCATCGCATCGAAGCCGAGCGTCTCGGCGCCCTGCTTCACCGCCGCCACGCAATCGGTGTTGAATTTCACCGGTGGCGAATACCAGATCTCCTTGAAATCGAGTTCCAGCCCATTCTTCTTCGCCGCTTCCTCGGCTGCCGCCTTGGCCTCGGCCGCCATCTTGCTGAGGATCTTGTCCTCGGGATGGCGCAGGTCGATGGTGAAGAAGACCTTGCCAGGAATGGTGTTGCGCGAATTCGGGCTGCACTGGACCATGCCGACGGTGGCGCAGGCAAAGGGCTGGTTGTCATGGCCGATGCGGTTGACGGCGCTGATGACATGGGCGGCACCTACCATGGCGTCCTTGCGGACCTTCATCGGCGTCGGGCCGGCATGCGCCTCCTGCCCGGTCATGACGACCTCGAACCAGCGCTGGCCCTGGGCGCCCTGCACCACACCGATGGTCTTCTTCTCGTGTTCGAGGATGGGACCCTGCTCGATATGGGTCTCGAAGAAGGCGTGGATCTTGCGGCCGCCGACCGGCTCGTCGCCGGCATAGCCGATGCGCTTCAACTCCTCACCCATGGTCTTGCCGTCGACATCGGCGCGGCTGAGGCCGTAATCGAGGTCGAAGACGCCGGCGAAGACGCCCGAGGCGACCATGGCGGGGGCGAAACGCGAGCCTTCCTCATTGGTCCAGATCGCCACTTCCACCGGGCGGGCGGTCTCGTAATTGAAATCATTCAGGGTGCGGATGACCTCGAGACCGGCCAGCACGCCATAGACGCCGTCGAACTTGCCGCCGGTCGGCTGGGAATCGATATGGCTGCCGGTCATCACCGGATCGAGGCTGTCCTCCTTGCCGGGGCGCCGGGCAAAGACATTGCCCATCTTGTCGATCTTGATGCTGCAGCCGGCCTCCTTGCACCATTTGACGAAAAGGTCGCGGGCCTGCTTGTCGAGATCCGTCAAAGCGAGGCGGCAGACGCCGCCCTTTTCAGTCGCGCCGATCTTCGCCATTTCCATCAAGCTGTCCCACAAACGGTCAGCATTGATGCGCAGATTGGTGGCTGCCATCTTCTCCATTCCTCCCATGTCAGGACCTGTAACCGGTCCTTTTATCCCGGCCATCCATCCGAGGCCTGACGGACTCGTGGCGGCTGATCGATTTTCACGATTTTAGGTGAGCCTTGACCAAATGGTCAACGTCAACTGTGCGCTGCAGCATATCTTGCTAAGTTACCCACAGTCCCCTGCCGCTCCTTATTCCGCCGCCTTCGCCATCGGATTTCGCGGGTCCTGGGTCCAGTTCAGATAAGGCTTGCCGATATCCACTGAAACCATGGTGATGCAGTCCGGCACCGGGCAGACATGGTTGCAGAGGTTGCAGCCCACACACTCTTCCTCGATCACCTCATAGCGGCGCTTGCCATCGGCCCGCAGGGCCGCGATCGACTGGTGCGAGGTGTCCTCGCAGGCGATATGGCAGAGCCCGCATTTGATGCACTTGTCCTGGTCGATATGGGCGATCGATTTATAATTGATGTTGAGATACTTCCAGTCGGTGACATTGGGAATGGCGCGGCCGCGGAAATCCTCGATCGTCGCGTAACCCTTCTGGTCCATCCAGTTCTTGAGGCCGGTCACCATGTCATCGACGATCTTGAAGCCGTGATGCATGGCGGCGGTACAGACCTGGGCGGTGCCGGCGCTCAAGGACATGAACTCGGCGGCGTCGCGCCAGTTGCTGATGCCGCCGATCGCCGAGATCGGCAGGCCGGCGGTTTCGGGGTCACGGGCGATCTCCGCCACCATGTTCATGGCGATCGGCTTCACCGCCGGGCCGCAATAGCCGCCATGGGTGCCCTTGCCGTCCACGACCGGGGTCGGCGCCATCAAATCGAGATCGACGGCGCAGATCGAATTGATGGTATTGATCAGGGAGACGGCATCGGCGCCGCCGCGCTTCGCCGCCCGGGCGGGCCCGCGGATATCGGTGATATTGGGCGTTAGCTTCACGATCACCGGCATGCGGGTATATTGCTTGCACCAGCGGGCGACCATTTCGACATATTCCGGCACCTGGCCCACGGCCGAGCCCATGCCGCGTTCCGACATGCCATGCGGGCAGCCGAAATTGAGCTCGATCCCGTCGGCGCCGGTCTCTTCTACGAGCGGCAGGATGCGTTTCCAGCTCTGCTCCTCGCAGGGCACCATCAGCGAGACGACCATGGCCCGGTCCGGCCAGTCGCGCTTCACCTTCTTGATCTCCTGCAGATTGATTTCCAGCGGCCGGTCGGAGATCAGCTCGATATTGTTGAAGCCGACCATGCGCATCTCGTTGACATGCATGGCGCCGTAGCGCGAGCTGACATTCACGACCGGCGGGTTCTCGCCGAGCGTTTTCCAGACGACGCCACCCCAGCCGGCCTTGAAAGCGCGTACGACATTGATTTCCTTGTCGGTCGGTGGCGCCGAGGCGAGCCAGAACGGATTGGGCGATTTGATGCCGACGAAATTCGAACGGATGTCAGCCATGGTCATTCTCCCATCAGGCGCCGTTGCAGGCGCTCGTCGATTTATTTGATCAGCGATTGAGGCCACGCAGATAGCGGTCGATGGCGATGGCGGCGATCTTGCCATCCTCGACGCTTTGCACCGTCAAATCGATGCCCGAGGCGACGCAATCGCCGCCGGCCCAGACGTCCGGCAACGAGGTCTGCATGTCGTCATTGACGACGATCTTGCCGCCCGCGAGATCCAGCGTCTCATGTACCTTGCCATTGACCGGGTCCTTGACCAGCTTCTGGCCGATCGCCTTGAAGACCACGTCGCAGAGGAGGGTGAAGGTCTCGCCGGTGCCGATCAGCTTTCCGTCCTGATCGAGCTGGGTATATTCGAATACGACCTCGCGTACCGCACCCTTATGGCCGATCAGGCGCACCGGCTTTGCCCAATGCTTGATGGTGACACCATTGACCTGGGCGAATTCCTGCTCATGCCAGGTGGCGCTCATCTGTTCGGGGCCGCGGCGATAGACCAGGGTCACATCCTCGGCGCCGAGGCGCTTCGACTGGACGGCGATATCGATTGCCGTATTGCCGCCACCGATGACGACGATCTTGCGGCCGACCGGCAGTTTCGACTTGTCCTTGGCCTGGCGCAGCCGGGCGATGTAATCGACGGCATCGAGCACGCCATCCATCTCCTCACCGTCGAGGGCCAGCGCATTGACGCCGGCAAGGCCGAGGCCAATGAAGACGGCGTCATAGTCGCGCCGCAGGTTTTCCAGCGTGATGTCGCGGCCGAGCGCCATTTTTGTCTTCGGCGTGATGCCGCCGATCTTCAGCAGCCAATCGACCTCGCGCTGGGCGAAATCGTTGACCGTCTTATAGGCGGCGATGCCGTATTCGTTGAGCCCGCCGAGCTTGTCCTTTGCCTCGAAGATCGTGACGTCATGGCCCAGCATGGCGAGGCGATGAGCGGCCGAGAGGCCCGCCGGGCCGCCGCCGGCCACGGCGACCTGCTTGCCGCTCAGCTCGCCGCGCCGGAACGGATGGACGCCCTGTTCCATCAGTTTGTCGGTGGCATAGCGCTGTAGCGCGCCGATATTGACCGGCTTATCCTCCGAGGTGTTGCGCACACATGAATCCTCGCAGAGGATCTCGGTCGGGCAGACCCGGGCGCACATGCCGCCGAGGATGTTCTGCTCGAAGATCTTCTCCGCCGCCCCGCGCACATTGTCGGTCGAGATCATGCGGATGAAATTGGGGATATCGATGGCGGTCGGACAGGCTTCCTGGCACGGGGCATCGAAGCAGAAATAGCAGCGGCTGCTTTCGACCAAGGCCCTCTTGCGATCGAGGACTGGCTTCACATCGTCGAAGTTTTCGGCGAGCTGCTGTTGTCCCAGGCGTGCAGGCGCGATATCCGGCATCGCGGATTGCGTCATCTTTCTCTCCCATTCTCGGCATCATCCTCATGGCTGCATCCTGCAGCCAATCGCGCCCGACGTTTTCCGTCTGTTGGAATCGAGCATGAAGATTTTTGACCATTTGATCAAGTTTTTTCTGACCGCCTGATCAGTTTTGGCATGTTAAGGTTCACGCAGCGAAATACGCATGAATCGCGGCGGGACGCCCGGCCCACCGCCTGTTGGGGGAGGAATCACGTCAGTGCCGATCACCAAGGGTAAGATCGAATCGAAGCCCCATGCGTCACCGGGCCGTCGCAGCCAGGCAGCCAAGGGGGTCCGACAGATTTCACGGGCCAGCATAGAAGCCCGCATCCTCGCCGCCGCTGAATCAGTCTTTGCGGAAACCGGATTTTCCGGCGCGACGACAGCTGAGATCGCCAAACGCGCCGGCGTGCCGAAGGCGAACCTGCACTACTATTTCAAGACCAAGAAGGATCTCTACCGTCAGGTGCTGCAGGCAATCCTCGAGCTCTGGCTCGGCAGCGGTGATCTGATCAAACCGGAAAGCGACCCGGCCGAGGCCCTCCGGCATTATATCGCGGCAAAGATCGATCTCGCGCAGCAACGCCCACTCGCCTCGCGCGTCTTCGCCAACGAGGTCATCCATGGCGCGCCCCAGATCAGCGACTTCCTGCAGGAGGAATTGCGGGACTGGGTAGACCGCAAATCCAAAGTGATCGAAGGCTGGATCGCCGCCGGCAAGATGCGGCGGGTCGATCCGCGGCACTTGTTTTTCATGATCTGGGCCAACACCCAGACCTATGCCGACTTCGCAGCGCAAATCGCGGCCGTGCTCGGTCGCGAGACCTTGACGCAAGAAGACTATCAGCAGGCGGCATTTCAGGTCAGCGACATCATTCTCACCGGCTGCGGTCTTGGTACGACGGCCTGACCACCCATACCGCCATTTGATCTATTCCACATCTGATTGGGGCTAGCTGCCAATGTCCAGTGGTGACGACAGCATCGGCGATCTTTTGAAGATTGCGCTCGTTCTTCTCCTCGTGCTGGCGAACGGTTTTTTCGTTGCCGCTGAGTTCTCGCTGGTGGCGGTACGCCGCAGCCGCGTCGCGGAGCTTGTGGCGCAGCGGCGGCGCAATGCCATAGCGCTCTCGCGGGCGATTGATCATCTCGATGCCAATCTGGCGGCAACCCAGCTCGGCATCACCATTTCCTCGCTGGCTCTGGGATGGGTTGGCGAGCCGGCGCTCGCGCATCTGGTCGAGCCGCTGCTGGTTTTCCTGCCCTCGGACTGGGTCGCGACCGGCTCCCATACCATCTCCGTTGCCGTTGCCTTCGCAGTGATCACCTCGCTGCATATCGTTCTCGGCGAGCTGGCTCCGAAAAGCTTCGCCCTGCAGAAGAGCGAACCGACGGCATTGTTGGTGGTACGGCCGCTGGGCATCTTCCTGTTCCTGCTGCGCCCGGCCATCTTCCTGCTCAATGGCCTCGGCAACCTGGTTTTGCGCCTATTCGGTCTGAAGCCCGGCGAAGGCGAGGAAACGCTGCATTCACCTGAGGAAATTCGTCTGCTCGTGACAGCCAGCGGCGAGGCCGGATTGTTGCACCAAGCGCAACAGGAAGTTGTCGAACGGGTTATCGGGATCGGCGAGCGCCGCATCAGCGATTACATGACACCGCGGCCCGATGTGGTTTGGATCGATGCGAATGACGATCGCCCTACCATCCTGAAGCGGCTGCGTGAGTGCCGCCATGCTCTTGTGATCGTCAGCCGCGGCAGCGTTGATGACGTGGTTGGCATTCTGCGCAAACAGGACCTTTTCGATCAGTTGCTGGATGGCGGCGATGTCGATCCGCTGGCGACGCTCCAGGAGCCGCTGATTGTCCCCGAGGGCACCTCGCTCCTCCAGGTTTTGGAACACTTCAAGAAGAAGCCGGTCCGCATGGCTGTGATCGTCGACGAATATGGCGGTCTCGAAGGGATTGTCACCCAGACCGACCTCCTCGAAGCCATTGCCGGCGATATCCCCAGCGAAGAAGGCGACGAGCCCGAGGTGACCGAACGTGCGGACGGATCGCTATTGATCGACGGCATGATGGCGGCGGCCGACGCCTTCGACCGGTTGGGCATCCGTGACCATCCCGAAGACGATTTTCACACCATCGCCGGTTTTGCGCTGTTCCGTCTCGGCCGCATTCCCGTTGCCGGTGATCATTTCGAATGGGATGGCTGGCGCTTTGAGATCGTCGATATGGATGGCCGTCGCATCGACAAGCTGCTCGTCAGCCGGCTGCCCGATCCTGATGAGGATGGCTGATGAAAAAGCCGGGGCCGCTTTCCGGCCCCGGCTGCGAAGTACGATGCGGGCAGCCTTTACTGCGCGGCTTTGGCCCGCTGCACCGGTGCCGGCTTGCGGCGCGTATTGACCTTCTCGACGGCATCAAACACGGCCGGGAAAGTCGGCCGGTCGATATAGCGGCCGGCACCTTCCTGCACGTTCAGCTTGCCATCAGCCCAGACCACCTTGCCCTGGCTGATCGTGTAGCTGTTGATGCCCTGCACCGTCATGCCCTCGAAGATGTTGTAATCGACCTTCTGGTGATGGGTCTTGGCCGAGATGGTGCGTGTGCCCTTCGGGTCCCAGACCACGAGATCGGCATCGGCGCCGACACTGACCGAGCCCTTGCGCGGATAGATGTTGAAGATCTGCGCGGCATTGGCCGATGTCACCTTGACGAATTCCATCGGCGTCAGGCGTCCGGTATTGACGCCATGATGCCACATGACGGACATGCGGTCCTCGACACCGCCGGTGCCATTCGGGATCTTGGTGAAGTCGTTGCGGCCCATGGCTTTCTGGTCGGCGCAGAAGCAGCAGTGATCGGTGGCTGTGGTCTGCAGATTGCCGGCCTGCAAGGCGCGCCAGAGAATCTCCTGGTTCTCCTTCGGCCGGAAGGGTGGGCTCATCACATGCGCCGCCGCCACGTTCCAATCGGGATGGCGATAGACGGAATCGTCGATCAGCAGATGGCCGGCGAGAACTTCGCCATAAACCCGCTGCCCCTCGTTGCGGGCGCGGACGATCGCCTCAACCGCTTCCTTGCAGGAATTATGGACGATATAGAGCGGATTGCCGATCACCTGCGCCACGCGGATCGCGCGGTTGGCCGCCTCACCTTCCACCTCCGGCGGCCGCGACAGTGGATGGCCCTCGGGGCCGGTGATGCCTTTTTTCAGGATCTCCTGCTGCAGATGATAGACGAGTTCGCCGTTCTCCGCGTGGACGGTCGGCATGGCGCCCAGTTCCAGGCAGCGGGCGAAGCTTTTCACCAGGTTCTCGTCGGGCACCATGATGGCGTTCTTATAGGCCATGAAGTGCTTGAAGCTGTTGACACCGCGCTCGCGCGCCAGCACGCCCATATCCTCATAAACCTGGTCGCTCCACCAGGTGACGGCGACATGGAAGGAATAATCGGCGCAGGATTTCTTCGCCCAGTCGCGCCACTGGTCATAGGCCGAGAGCAGCGAGGTATTGGGCGCCGGAATGACGAAATCGATGATCATCGTCGTGCCGCCGGCGAGGCCAGCGGCAGTGCCGGTGAAGAAGTCCTCGCTGGCAACCGTGCCCATGAAGGGCAGCTGCATATGCGTATGGGGATCGATGCCGCCGGGCATGACATACTGGCCGCCGGCATCCACTATCTTGGCGCCGGCTGGTACATCCAGCTTTTCCCCGACCGCCTTGATCACGCCATCGGCGCAATAGACATCGGCGCGTTTCATTTCCTCGGCGGTGACGACGGTGCCGCCCCTGATTAACAGCGACATGGCTTTCTCCCAATCTGACCCATGGTCATCAAACGCGTGACCGTCCGGTTAGCCCGAAACTTGATCAATCGGTCAAAATGATACGCCGCTGCCGCCCGCAGGAAAAGTGGTTTCTGGTGAAATGCCTGCCGGCCGACCGGAACCGCGTTCAGCCATTACGGTTCGCGGGCGATCGGCTTCAGGCTGCGGAGATAGGCAACGAGCGCATCGACATCCCGCTGCCGGAGTGTCGAAAGATAGCGCCAGGGCATCGGCGAAGCGAGTTGGGAACCGTCGGGCCGGATGCCTTTGGTCAGCGCATCGGCAATCTGCTGGTCGCTCCAGGTGCCGATGCCGGTATGGGTATCCGGCGTGATGTTCGGGCTGACGATTTCACCGAAGACACCACGGATGATCGCGCCGCCGGCGCCGGCAAAATGGGCGATATCGGGCTTCTCATTTGCGTCCCGCGGCGTATGGCATAGCAGGCAATGACCGATCTGCGCGAGATATCGGCCATAGGCAACCTTGTCCGCCGGCGCGGGATCGGGGACGCCGTGGACGGGCCCACCGTAGCTGGCGGGCACCGGTCCGCTATAGTGGGAGTCCGGCACCTTGCTCTTCACCGGCTGCAACGAGCGCAGATAGATGGCGATGGCATGGGCATCGCGATCGGACATGCCGCGATAGAAAGCCACCGGCATGGGCGGCCGGAGAATCGTTCCGTCCGGACGGCTTCCCTCGCGGATCGCGGTCACGATCTGGTCTTCGGTCCAACGGCCGAGGCCCGTTTCAATGTCGGGCGTCAGGTTCGGCGGATAGGCGGTGAAGACTTTGGCAAGCAGCGCCTTGCCGCCGGAAAGTGCCGGGCCGGACAAGGTACCGTCTGGCTCCTGTGGCGAGTGGCAGTTACCGCAATTGCCGATGCCATTGACCAGATAGGCGCCGCGCTCCAACAACGTCTCGGCACTGGCGGGATGGCGGGTGGCTGACATACCAATAATAGCGACAAACAGGACAAGCCTCAGCCTGTTGACGATCCCCCCTCTCATCTCGGCCACCTTCGCTCTGCTCGACGATGACCAGACGATGATCACCAAGTGGCAAATTGGTGGGACCGCGCTACCGCGGGATTGCACAAATCGGGAAAATCGTTACGGCCGTAACCTGTGTTACGTGAAAATGAACGCCGGTGCTGTCATGATGATGCTCAATCCGCCGCCGCGTTGAGGGCCGGCAGCGCCTGTTCCGCTTCGGGCTCGCCTGAGAGCCCTGAAAGAGGTCCGGCCGTGACGGAGGCTGCGGTTTGCAGCGCTTTTCTTTCTACTTGTGCCAGACGGGCTTCGATCCAGATTGGCAGCAGGAGTGACGTCAGCGAGAAGATGGCAAAACCAATGCCGCTATCCAGGTCGCTGCTTGCCAGCCGCAAAACAATCACCCAGCCGACGAGCAATGCCGCGCCGATGCAGATCGCCTGCTGTCGCGTTCTATCTGACAGCGGCAGGGAGTTGCAGGTAATGCCGCGCACCAGTGCAACGAGCGGCATGGCAGCCAGCCAGTCGATGGCGTAATGCTCTCCGAGGCCAAGCGTCGCGAGGAAAGTGAGAAACACGAAAACAGCACCGATCTGCCGATGCCACCGCGGCGAATGCCGCAAAGAGAGCCAGGTCAGAATCGACCAGGTCGCATGGAGGGACGGCAGGCAATTGCGCGGTGCGTCGGTGGCTGTGGATGTCCACACGGCATCGGCAGTCACCTCCGGCATATGCATGGGAAAATCGCTGCCAAAGAAATAGCGTGGACCGACTGCCGGCATGACGAAATAGCACGCATAGCCAATGCATGCGGCCACCAGAATCTGTAGCAGGAGGCTGCCGCGATTCTCAGGACGAAACACTTGCTCCGACCACGCCGCTCCCGCCACCAGGAAGATCAAACCCGAATAGGCAACTTCGAGACCAAAATGCAGGGTCGCGCTGCTGTGCTCGAATTGCGCAATGATGATCAGCACGTCAAGACCAAGAATACTGTCGAGGTGACGAAACACTTCATCGCCGACAATCGGCAATGTCCGGACTGTCATGGTCAGGAATGGCTCCATCACGGCGCCGGCCCCCGCGACAGCGGCGAGTGCCGCCAGCAATGAGGTCGGCAGGAAAGCCAGTCGTTGCAAACGCTGCTTGCCGATCTCCAGCAATAGAAACGCCGCCGCGATGGCGACGCCGATTGAGAAGTGGGCAATGAGATCGGAAGGCTGATTTTCTGCAGCAAAGACGCCACAGAAATCGGTGGCGACAAGCAACAGGACCGCGGAGCCCGCGAGCAGGATGCCGAGCGCCCTGCCCTGTGCTGCTGACAAAAGGCCTCGCGTGCTGACGTAGAACACTGGATAAGAGACAGCGAGGAGGCCCAGAGCTACAGACGGCGAAAGTAATTGCCAGATATCGAGCCTGTAGGCGACAGCTTGGGCCATGGGTAGAACAATCATAAACAGTAAAACCGCGAGCCAGTTCGGATCAAATGACCTCAAAAGGCCGGCGGCAGATGTTCCAGATAGGAATTTATCTTGCTTTTCGTACGACAACATTCTGGGGATTTGCGAATCTGAAGGAAAACAGGACTGATAGGCTTGATATAGGGATTAAATTACTAGGAGATTAACGCGACGAAAGGAACCGATAATTTTCTCGCGTTTGGTGTATTTGTAGAAAAATTAAAACGAATGCAGAGAGGCCCGGTCGAGCAGCTTCACTAGCAACTGCTCGGGAACAGGGTAGCCATTCGCGGGAGGGAGTTCGGTGATGGCGGGCGAGCGCCGCATCCGGATTAAGTCATGAAACCGCGGCCAGCTCCGGCCAGCTCAATGCGGCTTGCCCCCTTTGCTAATATGGGTGCTCATGTCCTTGGCGGCGGTCAGCGCGTCGCAGAGCGCCTGCACCTGGTCATTGGGAATGAGGAAGGTCAGCCAGCCGAAGGCCGGGCTTCGGAAGGATAAGGAGGGCGTCTCGGCGAGAAAGTCCCAGGCGATATTGTAGTGACTGGCCTGATGCCGATGGGTCGAATAATCGGCCGGCAGCTCGGTGGGAACGGGTGGCTGCATCTGGCTGCGTGCCGTTGCCAGAGCGCCGATCGCATCTTCGACTCCCTTCGCGGATAAGGGCTCCATCGTCGCCCTGACTTTCGCCAGTTTCTTGTCGTCGCTGACGGTCACGCGCACCGGCGCTTTGTGCTCAACCATTCCTGATCTTCCTCACGTCGCGATTGATTCTGCCATTCCCAGCTATGGCCTGCAGTACATGCGATGCGCCGGGGTGTTACGCCGGGGGTATTGCGCCGGGGCAAACGCCCGGGCCGTGCTACAGGCCGGGCAGGCCTAATCTGTCGTGCCGGAGAATTTTGGTCGGAGCGACTGGATTCGAACCAGCGACCCCCAGACCCCCAGTCTGATGCGCTACCAGGCTGCGCTACGCTCCGACCGTGGCAGATACTATCTGCTCTTCCTGATCCTAAGTGATTGGGGGCGATACAGGAAGTGCGGCTTATATAATCGCCCGCCGCGGCGATGGCAAGGACAATGGCCGTCCGGCGAGACGGTTACCGGCTAAAGAAAAGGGCGGAAAATCATTCCCGCCGCTTTCCTGATCTGTGTCGGGATGTACCGTTCAGGCGCCGGCGGCACGGCGCAGGCGGTCGCGCAATTCCTTCAATTCGTCGATCGCCGATTTGACGTCCCGGATCTGCCCGTCGTCCAGGGCCGCGCGGAACAGCGGCAGGTCCATCATCGACCCGCCCGTCCCCGGCACCTGGGCGCCGCCTTCCGGCAACTCGTCATGCTCATCGATCGGCTGGTCGGGTGCCGGCGCCAGGGTCTCCCCGGCAAGCCGCAAGCCGCCCTCACGGATCAGCTTCTGCACGCCCTTGATGGTATAGCCCTGGTCGTAGAGCAGGCCGCGGATGCTGCGCAGCAGATCGACATCTTCCGGCCGGTAGTAGCGGCGGCCGCCGCCTCGCTTCATCGGGCGAATCTGGGTGAATTTCGTCTCCCAGAAGCGCAGCACGTGCTGCGGCACTTCCAGCTCGTCGGCCACTTCACTGATGGTGCGGAAAGCGTCCGCCGATTTCTCGACGCGCTTCGCCGGCTTCGGCGCAACCTTCCGGCTGCTCTCGACTTCAGCGGCGCGGGGCTTGATCACCCGTTCGGCACTGCTCATGACGGCGCTCCTTTATTGACCCGGTCCTTGAGGACATGCGAGGCCCGGAAAACCAGGACCCGGCGCGGCTTGATCGGCACCTCTTCCCCGGTCTTCGGATTGCGGCCGATCCGTTCGCCCTTGAGGCGCACGAGGAAACTGCCAAAAGACGAAATCTTGACGCTTTCGCCGCGGGTCAGGGCACTGGAAACTTCTTCCAGCACGCTGTCGACCAGTTCAGCCGACTCGTTCCGCGAAAGTCCCACTTCCTGATAGACAGCTTCGCTGAGATCAGCCCGGGTGACAGTCTTGCCTTTCATCCCTACCCCCTGCATTCGCGCCGTCAGAAATCGTGCCGGCCATTGCGCGTTCAGGTTATTCGTCAACGCTGCAGGTAAAGCGTAACGATTCCTCATAAATCAGTCAATTAGGCAGACTTGTTAAGGCAAAAATGACCGGTGAAGCAAAGTTTGCCGATCGAGTCGTGGCGGAGCGGGGTCCGCGCGCGGCGACGGCCCTCGCCTGCTACCAGCGGATCAGTGCCGAACCCCAGGTGAAACCGCCGCCCATGGCTTCCATGAGGATCAGGTCGCCGCGGCGGATCCGGCCGTCATTGACGGCTTCGGCCAGCGCCAGCGGGATCGACGCGGCCGAGGTATTGGCATGCCGATCGACGGTGACCACCACCTTTTCCGGCGGCAGCTTCAGCTTCTGACCCATGCTGTGAATGATGCGCTGGTTGGCCTGATGCGGCACCAGCCAGTCGACCTCGTCCGGCGCGATGCCGACCGCGGCGATGGCGGCATCGATCGAGGCCGCCAGATTGACCACGGCATGGCGGAAGACCTCTTTGCCCTCCATCAGCACGGTGCCGGTCGTCTGCGTCGCCGAAGGGCCGCCATTGACATAGAGCTTGTCGTAATAGCGCCCGTCCGAGAAGAGATGCGTGGTCAGGATGCCCTGATCGCTATTGTCGCCCTTGCCCTCGACCGCTTCCAGGATGACGGCGCCGGCGCCGTCGCCGAACAGCACGCAGGTGTTGCGGTCCTTCCAGTCGAGGATGCGCGAAAAGGTTTCCGCGCCGATCACCAGGGCGCGTTTCGCCTGGCCGAGGCGGATGAAGTTATCGGCGATGGTCAGCGCGTAAACGAAGCCCGAGCAGACCGCCTGCACATCCAGGGCAAAGCCGTGATGCATGCCAAGCCGCTGTTGCACCTTGGTCGCCGTCGCCGGGAAAGTATGGTCCGGGGTCGTTGTGCCGAGGATGATGCAGTCGAGATCGGCGCCGGTCAGCCCGGCATTGGCAAGCGCCTGTTCGGCCGCCTTGACCGCCAGGTCGGATGTCAGTTCGCCTTGCGCGGCGATATGACGTTGGCGAATGCCGGTGCGCTGCCGAATCCATTCGTCACTGGTATCGACCAGGCGCGCCAGTTCGTCATTGGTGAGGATCTTGGCCGGCAGATACGAGCCGGCGCTGAGCAGGCGGGAACGCGTTATCATGATCAGATCGCCGCGCTGCCTGCAACGGCCCCAGGAATGCTCATCATCTGTTCGAAGTCCCGCTTCATGTTTTCGATCGCGTCATTCTGAACCATATCGACGGCGACGCCGATCGCGTTGGCAAAGCCGAAAGCATCGGTGCCGCCGTGGCTTTTGACGCAAATACCGCTGAGGCCCATGAAGATCGCGCCGTTGTACCGGCGCGGATCGACACGCGCGCGCAGGGCGTTCAAAGCCGGCCGGGCCAGCAGATAGCCAAGCTTGGCGAGGATGGCGGAACCGAAGCTCTGGCGCAGGAAGTGGCCGTAGAGCTTCACCGTGCCCTCGATGGTTTTCAGCGCGACATTGCCGGTGAAACCGTCGGTGACGATAACATCGACCGTGCCCTTGGCGATATCGTCGCCTTCGATAAAGCCGTGGAAGCGGCCGGGCAACGAGACCTGGCGAAGAATCGCCGCGGCTTCCTTGACCGCCTCATTGCCCTTCATTTCTTCAGCGCCGACATTCAACAGACCTACGCTCGGTTCACGCACACCCAGCACGGTGCGGGCGAAGACATTCCCCATGACTGCGAACTGCACCAGATTGCTGGCGTCGCACTGCACATTGGCGCCGAGATCCAGCATGACGCTTTCGCTGCGCATGGTCGGGAAGAACGAGGCGATGGCCGGCCGGTCGATGCCCGGCACCGTCTTCAGCACGAACTTCGCCATGGCCATGAGGGCGCCGGTATTGCCGGCGGAGACCACGGCATGTGCCTCGCCCCGTTGCACGGCATCGATCGCCAGGCGCATAGAGCTGCCGCGCCCGGCCCGGAGCGCCTGGCCCGGCTTGTCTTCCATGGTGACGACAGTATCGGCGTGATGGACGCTGCTGACGGCAGCGAGCGCCGGCAGCTTGTCGATGATCGGCTTCAGCCGCGCCTGGTCGCCATAGAATTGGAAACGGACACTGGGGAAGCGCTGGCGTGCGATATCAGCGCCCCGAATCACCATGTCCGGGGCGTTGTCGCCACCCATCGCATCGAGGGAAATAGCCAGGCCGGCGGTCAACCTTACACACTCCCTTCCTGGCTAGCGCGAAGGTGAACGTTAGGCGGCTTTGGTTTCGGCGTTGACGTCGCGACCGTCGTAATGACCGCAAGAGCCGCACACATGGTGCGGGCGCTTCAGCTCGCCGCAATTCGGGCAATCGGTCGACGACTGCACATCCAGGGCGTCGTGCGCGCGGCGCATACGCTGACGGGAGCTGGAGACCTTTTTCTTGGGAACTGCCATGATAGACCTGCTTACAAAAAATAAAGGCAGCCACAATTGCCGCCGTTCGCGGGCTTATTAGCCAAATTTGCCTGCCAAAGCAAGCCGGTTGACGCAACTATACCGCCTGCTTCCCTCTATACCGGTAGCAATCTGCGATCTGCACTAACCAAAGTTAACCTTTATCTTTCGATGTCTTGAGCGACGCCAGGGCCTCGAACGGGTTGCGCTTGGGGACCTGATCGGACGAATCGACCGCTGCCGCAACCCAATCGCCCGGGAGCCGGGCGCCGGGCGCCCGCGGATAGGGGTCGAGATTGAGCCCCAGCTGCTCTGCCACGACCTCGCCGAGGTCGATCTGGCCGCCGGTGACCGGCTCCGGCGGGTCGTCCTGGTCGTATTCCAGGGTCAGCTCTGCATCGCTGGCGCCCACGTCCTCGGTAAAGAACATCTCGAAATCGACCGCCAGCTCGGCCGGGACCGGCGCCAGTGAAATGACACAGGATTGCGTGGCTGCCGCCTGGAGATGGCCCCAGACGCGGATCACGCCGGCCCCCGTGCGCTTGAAGCGGAGATCGGCCTTCAGGCTGTCCAACGCCACCAGGCCGAAGCGCAGGGCCAGCGCCTGACGTTCTGCGGGATCAGCCTCGATATGCCGGCTGCTTTCAGTCAGGCTGATCTTATCGAGGGTGATAATTCTAGAAAATTCAATATTATCATTCTGATGCATCTTATTTCTCGCCTAAGAGATCAATTTCTCAGGGGCCGGAAAGCGAATTTTCCCGGCGGCCAACTGGGCGGTTTCCTGTGCACCAAGTTCCTGCGCCACCTCCCGTATATAGGCAGCCATCGCCCCCAGCCGAGGCTCATCGATTTCGACGGTACCATAGAGATTGCGGCGGAGCGCGGCTTTCAGCGCATCGGCATCACCAGCTACCAAGGCCTGCTCGTAAATCTGGATGCGGCCGTTGAGTGCTTCGGTCATGTGCTTGATGCGCCTGCCGACGCCCAGATCGGCAGCCCCCAATTCGCGCAAGGCAAGATCCATTTCCTTGAACATGGTGTCATAGGTTGCCTGGGTCAGGCGCTCGATCTCCGCGCCCTCGCCCTTCAAGCGGCGAAAAACCAGAAAGGCATGCAGCGCCACCATTTCAAAACGGCCGTCGACACTATCGGGCACACCGAACCCGAGATAGAAAACCGGCTGCCGCGCCTGGCCGGCAAAGCCGGCATAGATCGCGGCGGCTGCCCGCTCGAGCTGGTCATCGCGAAGAAAACGACGCAGAAACAACATGATAAGTAATCCCTTGGCGATGCCGGCGCTCCTTGACAGGGCATCGGCGCAATGCAATCTTGCCGCTGAAATCAGTTTGATTCTGGTGGCTTAGCCGGCGGCTGCAGGCTTGGCAAGGCAGCTTCTGCGGGGGCAAGTTTAATGAGTGTCACGTTACTTGGTCCCACCGGTCACGAAAAAGGTGACCGCGAGCGGAATGGAGGCAAGCGGTCTCGTCGCCCTGCCCTGCTCGGCCTTGCACTCGGGATACTGATCGTGGTCGGCGGATGCCAGGCGCGCATCGATCAGCGCGGCAACAAGCCGGATGAAGATCAGGTGGTGCAGATCACACCGGGCGTGGACGACAAGAATCGCGTTGCCGAACTTCTGGGCTATCCGTCGACTATCTCCACCTTCTCCGACAAGACCTGGTATTACATTTCGAAGCGGACCAAGACGATCGCCTTCTTGACGCCCGATCTCCTTGAACAGGAGGTTCTGCAGATTCACTTCGATGATCAGGGCATCGTCCAGAACATGAAGGTCTATACGGAAAAGGACGGTCAGCAGATCGCCTATGTCGACCGTGTGACGCCCACGCCTGGCAATGAACTGACGCTGATGCAGCAATTGCTTGGCAACCTCGGCAAGTTCAATTCCGACAAATTCAAGAAAGTCGGCGTGCCCGGCTCCTGAAGCCGCGCCCCGGTGCAAAGGAGAAGGCCCGGCGCAAACACGCCGGGCCTTTCTGTTGGTGGGTTTTCCGCAGCCTTCTCAGCTATGGGCCAAGGCGGCCAGCAGCAGCAAAGCAACGATATTGGTGATCTTGATCATCGGGTTGATCGCCGGACCCGCCGTGTCCTTGTAGGGATCGCCGACGGTATCGCCGGTCACCGCGGCCTTATGGGCATCCGAGCCCTTGCCGCCGTGGTGATCGTCTTCGATATACTTCTTGGCATTGTCCCATGCGCCGCCGCCTGACGTCATCTGAATGGCGACGAACAGCCCGGTGACGATGGTGCCGAGCAGCATGGCGCCCAGGGCGACGAAAGCCTCCGCCTGACCGCCAACCACGCGGATCACGATATAGAGGACGATCGGCGCCAGGACCGGCAGCAGCGACGGCACGATCATCTCCTTGATCGCCGCCGTGGTCAGCAGAGCGACCGCCTTGCCATATTCCGGCTTGGCCGTGCCTTGCATGATACCGGGGATTTCCCTGAACTGGCGGCGGACTTCGACCACCACCGATCCTGCCGCCCGGCCGACGGCCATCATGCCCATGGCGCCGAACAGAAAGGGCAAGGCGCCGCCAAGGAACAACCCGATGACGACATAGGGATTGGTCAGCTCGAAGCTGATCTGCTGCTGCAGGTCGGGGAAGTAGTGCTTGAGATCCTCGGTATAGGCCGCGAACAAAACCAAAGCTGCGAGGCCCGCCGAGCCGATGGCATAGCCTTTGGTCACCGCCTTGGTGGTATTGCCGACGGCATCCAAGGCATCGGTCACCTTGCGGACTTCCTTCGGCAGTTCCGACATTTCGGCGATGCCGCCAGCATTGTCGGTGACAGGACCATAAGCGTCGAGTGCGACGATGATGCCGGCCAGGGACAACATCGTCGTCGCCGCGATCGAGATGCCGAACAAGCCGGCAAAACTATACGCGGCGATGATGGCGGCACTGATGGCGATGACCGGCAGAGCACAGGCTTCCATGGAAACCGCGATGCCCTGAATGATGTTGGTGGCATGGCCGGTCGTCGATGCCTGGGCGACACTTCTCACCGGCCGGAACGCTGTCGAGGTGTAGTATTCGGTGATCCAGACCAACAGCCCCGTCAGCACCAGCCCGACCAGCGCGCAGATGAAGATACTGCTGCCGGTGATGGTCTGTCCCGCCGCCGTCACCGTGGCACTGAAGCCGCCGACCACGACATGGATGCAGCCCGCAATCAGCACCGCCGAAATGATCCCGGTGACGATCAAGCCTTTATAGAGCGCCCCCATGATATTCTGGCTGCCGCCGAGCTTGATGAAGAACGTGCCGATGATCGAGCCGACGATACTGACCGCGCAGATCAGTAGCGGCAGCAACATCATCTTTTCCTGGTCGGGGCCGGTGAAGAAGATGCTGCCGAGCAGCATGGTCGCGACCACGGTCACCGCGAAGGTCTCGAATAAATCGGCCGCCATGCCGGCGCAGTCACCGACATTATCGCCGACATTATCGGCGATCACTGCCGGATTGCGGGGATCGTCTTCCGGAATGCCGGCTTCGATCTTGCCGACCAGATCGGCGCCGACATCGGCACCTTTGGTGAAGATGCCGCCGCCGAGGCGGGCAAAGATGGAAATCAGCGAAGCGCCGAAGCTCAGCCCCACCAGGGCTTCCAGCATCGGCCGCATTTCGACCTGCGCACCGCGGAGCGCCATGTAATAGCCGGCAACGCCGATCAGGCCGAGCCCGACTACCAGCAAGCCGGTGATGGCGCCCGATTTGGCAGCAATAGCGAGCGCCGGTGCCAGCCCATGCCGCGCTGCTTCCGCGGTCCTCACATTGGCGCGGACCGAGACATTCATGCCGATATATCCGGTGACCCCTGACAGCACGGCGCCGATGATAAATCCAATTGCCGAGAGCTTGCTGAGCGCAAAAAACAGGATCACCGCGACGATGATGCCGACAATGCCGATCGTCGTATATTGCTTGTTGAGATAGGCCTGGGCACCTTCTTGAATGGCGGCGGCTATTTCGCGCATCCGGTCGGTGCCAGTCGCTGCCGCCAGAACGGAGCGCGACGCCCAGATGCTGTAAATCAGGGCCAGCGCACCCGCAACTATCGCCAGCCAGTAATACATCGAGTCCATATTCTTACCCCTTCATCCCGTTGGGTTTATTTTCGAACAAGACGCAACTGATATGTCGCCCGACCCATTGACCTCCCATCGTTTGGACCAGGCCGGGAAAACGTAAAGCAATCGGCGGGACATGGCAAATTGTCGCAGGCGGCGACGAATGCGCCGTGCGGGAATCCGTTGCTGCCCCGGATTTATCCGGTGCGGGAATCAGTTTTTGGAATGGGATTTCGTGGGTTCAGAACTCGGTGGCGCGCTGCCGCAGGACGAATTTCTGCACCTTGCCGGTCAGCGTCTTCGGCAGTTCGCCAAAGACCACGCAGCGCGGCCGCTTGAAGCCGGCCATTTCGCTGCGGCACCAGTCGATCACCGAGTCGGCCGTTACGTTTTCTGCGCCGCTTTTCAGCGCGATGAAGGCACAGGGCACTTCGCCCCAATGGGCATCGGGCTTTGCGACGACGGCGACTTCGCGCACGGCCGGGTGGCGGGACAGCACCTCTTCGACTTCCAGCGAGGAAATGTTTTCGCCGCCGGAAATGATCACATCCTTGGACCGGTCCTTGACCTCGATATAGCCATCCGGATGCTTGACGCCGAGATCGCCGGAACGGAACCAGCCGTCCTTCAGCACGGCCTCGGTCGCCGTCGGATTGAGCAGGTAGCCCTTCATCACCGTGTTGCCGCGCAGGGCGATCTCGCCCATGGTCTCGCCATCCGCCGGCTGCTCCCGGCCGGTAGCAGGGTCGATGACGGTGGCGCCTGCCGCGGTGATATAGGCCACACCCTGCCGCGCCATTTTGCTGGCGCGTTCTTCCAATGCCAGGCCATCCCAGTCGCGTTGCCACTCGCAGAGGGTTGCCGGTCCGTAGGTCTCGGTCAGGCCATAGGCATGGGTGACGGTGAAGCCGAGTGCCTCCATCCTGGCGATGATCGTGCTGGTGGGCGCTGCGCCGCCGGTTGTGATCTTCACCCGATGCGAGAAGGCAACGCGATCGCTTTCCGGGGCGAAAGCCAGCATGGTGAGAACGACCGGGGCGCCGCACATTTGTGTCACGCGATGGCGGGCGATCTTGGCGAAGATCTGCGCCGGCACGATGGCGCGCTGGCAGACATGTGTCGCTCCCACCGCGGTGACGCCCCAGGTATAGGTCCAGCCGTTGCAGTGAAACATCGGCAGGGTCCAGAGATAGACGCTATCGGGGGTAAGGTGCGTGGCCAGGGCATTTCCGAGCGCGTTCAGATAGGCGCCCCGATGATGATAGACGACGCCCTTCGGATCGCCGGTGGTTCCTGAGGTGTAATTGAGGGCGATCGATTGCCACTCATCCTGTGGCCAGTCGATGGGCGCTTCCGGGTCGCCACCGGCAAGAAAATCCTCATAGCTGGTCCACTGGCCTTCGCTGCCGGGATAACCGGCGGCGACGATCTCGATCACCGGTATATCGCGGCCGATCAGTTGCAGGGCCTGGCGCGCCTGGGGGACAAACTCCGAATCCACCAGCAGCACCTTGCTGTGGCCGTGATTGAGGATGAATGCGATGGTCGGACCGTCGAGCCGATAGTTGATGGCATTGAGCACGCCGCCCGCCATGGCGATGCCATAATGCGCTTCAAGCAGGGCAATGCAGTTAGGCGCCAGCACCGAGACCGTGTCGTGATAGCCGACCCGCAGGGCACGGAGCCGATCGGCGAATTGTCGGCAGCGGCGAAACATCTCGCGATAGGTGACTTGGCGCTCACCTTCGATCATCGCGGTCTTATGTGGATAGACCTGCGCCGATCTCTCCAGGAAGGATACCGGTGTCAGCGGAACATAATTGCCGGCATTCCGCTCCAATCCGATCTCATAGATCAACATCGCCCCTCCCCTGCGCCCTCGCCACTGGCGATCAATGCTGCCGATGAATGCCGCTTCGTGCGGCTATTGTGGCGCTAAGGATGCCCCCGTGGCCGAAAATCGGGCAAGCGAAAAGATCGCCCCATGACGCGCTTCTTTCTCGCGGTCTGCCCGCCCCTTTTTCGAACTGCTTATTTGAACTCTTGGCGGTCGATGCCGGAGATGCTGACCTTGGTGACCGTGCCCGGCCCCATCAGGCGATCGGCGACCTCCTGCAGGCGCAGGGTGATGAGGTCGTTGTTATAGTCGCTTTCTTCCATCAGCTTGCGCGCAAGCAATTCATGCAACTCGACGCAGAAGCCGTCGAGCAGCCGCGGCATGATCTTTTCAACCTTGTCCTGTTTCTTCGGCGAATCGAAGATCAAGGTCAGCTTGAGATAAAAGACGCGGGCGACGCGGCTGCCTTTGATCACCGAAACGGGAAGCGCCTCGAGATCGACCTTGGTCAAGGTCGGCGCAGGCGGGGGCGGCGGGGCGGCATTGTCGGGCTTGCGCAGATAGAACCACCAGGCAGCACCTGCTCCGCCGCCGAGAAGCAGCAGTAAAATCAGGATGAGCAGGAGCTTTTTCATCCGCGAGACGGTCCGAATCGTTTTCCGGAGCGGAGTGTAAGGGGCTTTTGGTTAACAAGGTTTAACTAAACAGCTGGCCATCTAATGATTCTGCCAAACTGCTAAAAATGAGAATATCCCTTGTGGGTCAATGGGATAATATTTCCGTCCCGATCGGTGACCGCAACCTCGGCGCCCGTGACGCAGGTGCCGATCTCTGTCACGGCCAGTTGCAGCGACTGTCCCAGGGCCTCGATTTCGCCCCGCCTATCCGCCGTGGCCGTGAACAGGATCTCGTAGTCGTCGCCGCCGGCCAGCAGAGCCATCATCAGATCAGGGTTTTCAGCGACCAGGCCGGCGGCCGCGTCAGACAAGGGCACTTGGTCGCTGCACAGAATGGCGCCGCAGCCGGAAGCCTCGGCAAGATGGCCGAGATCGGCGATCAGGCCGTCGGAAACATCCATCGCGGCCGAAGCGAGCGCCCGCCGCCGCAACTCCTGTCCGAAGGCCACACGCGGTTCCGGCAGCTGATACCGACCGGCCAGAAACGTCCGATGATCCCAGCTGATATCCGCCAGGCGACCGTGCAATGCCTGCAGCCCAAGATAGCCGTCGCCAATCGTGCCCGTCACGAAGACGAGGTCGCCGGGTTTCGCCCCCTTGCGCCGCAGCGCCTGCCCCGCCGGGACAGTGCCGATGGCTGTCAGGGACAGGCTCAAAGGTCCCGGCGTCTTGACCGTGTCGCCGCCCATCAAATGGATGTCGAAGAGCTTTTGATCCTGCGCCAGGCCTTGCGCGAAGTCTGCGATCCAGGCCTCGTCGACCGAGGCGTCGACGGCGACGGTCATCAGATAGCCGACCGGCTTAGCGCCCTTGGCCGCCAGATCGGAGAGATTGACGCGCAGCATCTTGCGCGCCACCAGATCGGCCGGGTCACTGCGGAGAAAGTGGATGCCGGCGACCAGCGCATCGACCGTCAGGACAACTTCCTCGCCGGCTGCAGGTTGCCAGGTGCAGGCGTCATCCGTCAGATCGAGGGCGCCGGGCATGCCCTTTGCCAATGGCGCGAAATAGCGCCGAATGACGGTGAACTCGCCCGGCAATCCTGCGGCTGTCTCAGCGCCTGATCCCGCCATGTCAGGCCGGGCTGTTCCCGCTGCGTCGGGCCATCTCGTCCGGCCGCAGGCTGCGGGCGAGCTGGTCGAGAATGCCATTGGTCAGGCCGGTCTCCCGGGCGCTGAAGAAGGCGTCGGTGACAGACACATATTCGGCGATCGTGACGCGTGGCGGTACGTCGGGCCGATGGACCAGTTCATAGGTGCCGCAGCGCAGGATGGCGCGCAGGATCGCCTCCAGGCGCTCGACGGTCCAATCTTCCGTCAGCACGCCGGCGATCATGTCGTCGAGCTCCTTCACATGGGTGGCAGCGCCGACGACGATGTTGGTGAAGAGCTTGAGGTCGGCCGGCGGCAGTTCTGCGCCATCGACGATTTCCTTCAACCGGTGATCGGCAAATTCCCGCACGATGGCTTCCGGCTTGCCGCCTGCCACCTCCCATTGATAAAGCGCCTGAACGGCCGCCAGCCGGGCGGCGCTGCGCGTCAGGGCCAGTTGTTTGCCGCGCTCGGCGAAGGCGTCTTTCTTGTCTTTGCTCGTCATTGACCTATACCCGTCCGCCTATATTCGCCCGCAAAGAACCGACATCACACGCCGGCAAGGCCGAAACGGCCCTTCAGGGCAATCATCGCCAGGCAGGCCTCGGCCGCACCGCCGCCCTTATTGGCTTCCTTGTCGTCTTCGCCCGACCGGGTACGGGCAGCGGCCTGTTCTTCATTCTCTACCGTCAGGATGCCGTTGCCAATCGCCAGGCTGTGCTGCAGCGACAAATCCATGAGACCGCGCGCGCTCTCATTGCAGACGGTCTCATAATGCGTGGTCTCGCCGCGGATCACGCAGCCGAGGGCGATGAAACCGTGATAGGGCTTGGCGAGCTTGCCTTCGGCCTGCGCCTTGACGGCGAAGCGGATGGCGGCAGGGATTTCCAGGGCGCCGGGAACCGTGATGACCTCATAGCTGGCGCCGCCCTTTTTCAGGGCACGGGTGGCGCCTTGCAGCAGGGCATCCTGGATATCATCATAGAAGCGGGCTTCGACGATCAGCACATGCGGCTTGTCGGGCATTTTGGTTCCTGTCTGTCAGAGAGTGTCGAGCGGGATCGGCCGCTCGCCGACCACGGTAAGGCCGTAGCCATCCAGGCCGATAATGGTTTTCTTGCGGTTGCTGAGCAGCGTCATCCTGCGGACGCCGAGATCGAGCAGAATCTGGGCGCCGATGCCATAGTCGCGCAATTCCGCGCGCGGCCCCTTGGCAGCCTCGCCCTCGAGATGAGCATCATCGTGATGCGGCTGCTCCAGCAATTCGGTGCGGGCACGCACGGCATCGGAGAGGCTGGTCGGCAAAGGCTCGCGGATGAGCACGATGACCCCCCGCCCTTCCCGGCTGACCAGATCCATGGCCGCCGTCAGTTCGCCGGCACGGCCGCTTTCGGCATCGCCCAGCACATCGTCCAGCACGCTCATGGCATGCATCCGCACCAGCACCGCGTCATCGCCATGAATGTCGCCTTTCACCAGGGCGACATGTTCGGAATGTGCCACCTGATTGGTGTAGACATACATCTTGAAGTCGCCGCCATGGCGGCTCTTGAAGCTGGTTTCCAGGGTCCGTGCGATGATGCGGTCATAGCGGCGGCGATAGGCGATCAGATCGCGGATGGTGCCGATCTTCAGGCCATGCAGCTGGGCGAACTGGATCAGGTCGTCGCGGCGCGCCATGGTGCCGTCGTCATTCATGATCTCGCAGATGACGCCGGCGGGAATGAGGCCGGCAAGCCGGGCGATATCGACCGAGGCCTCGGTGTGGCCGGTGCGGACCAGGACGCCGCCATCGCGCGCCATCAACGGAAAGATATGGCCCGGCGAGACGATGTCATGCGGGCCCTTGCCGGGATCGATGGCAACCGCGACGGTGCGGGCGCGATCATGCGCCGAGATACCTGTCGTCACCCCTTCCCGCGCCTCGATCGACACGGTGAACGCGGTCTGATGGCGCGTGCCGTTGCGCTGCGCCATCAAGGGCAGGCCGAGCTGCTCGACCCGCTCGCGCTCCATGGTGAGGCAGATCAGGCCGCGGCCGAACCGCGCCATGAAATTGATTGCTTCGGCGGTTGCCATCTGCGCCGGGATGACGAGATCGCCCTCGTTCTCGCGGTCTTCGTCATCGACCAGGATGAACATGCGGCCGGCCTTGGCATCGTCGATGATGTCGGAAGCCGGCGAGATCACATCGTCGAAGGTCACGCGGCCTCCTTGCCCAGCAGGCGGGCGACATAGCGTGCGATCAGGTCGATTTCCAGGTTGACGCGGACGCCGGCCTTGGCGGCCCCGAGATTGGTTGCCGTCTGGGTGATCGGAATGATGTTCACGCCAAAGACCCGGTCCGTCACTTCGTTGACCGTCAGCGAGACGCCGTCGACGGTGATCGATCCCTTGGCGGCAATCGAGCGTGCGAGATTGGCCGGCGCCTCGATCTCGATGCGGGTGCTGCCGCCATCGGGCTTCACCGCGATGATCACACCGACGCCGTCGACATGGCCGCTGACCATATGGCCGCCGAGCTCGTCGCCGAGTTTCAAGGCGCGTTCCAGATTGACCGGGGTGCCGGCGCGCCAGTCGCCCAGCGTGGTCTTGTCGATGGTTTCGTTGCTGACTTCGAAGGCCATCCAGCCGGGCGCTTTTTCCACTACGCTGAGGCAGATGCCGTTGCACGCCACCGAGGCGCCGAGATCTATCGTCGCCGTATCGAAGGCGGTATCGATCTTGAGTTTCGTAACCGGGCCGGCCGCGACCGCGCGGACCTTGCCCAGGTCAGTAATAATCCCAGTGAACATGCTGAAAACTCAACCAGTTAGCCAGCCAGGCCGGATCGGCCCAGGCTGTTTCGCGACTGTCTTACGATAAATGCCGGTATGTTTCCAGATAGTCCCCACCGAGGCGCTGCGCGGAGCTGAGGTGAAAACGCTGCATGTCGGACAGCCGCTGGAGGCCGAGACCGCCGATGGCGGCCAATCCGTCGCCCCCCATGATGCTGCCGGCCCGCAGCCAGAACAGCCGGTCTACCGCCTTTGCCTGCAAAAACGCCGTCGCCACCTGCGCCCCGCCCTCGATCAGGACCCGGGTGAGGCCGCGGGCGCCCAGCGCGGACAGGATGCTGCCGGGATCGGTGCCGGCCAGGGCCAGGACCTCGACCCCCGCCGCCCGATAGGCAGCCAGCCCGGCGTCGGCATGACCTTCGCCGGTGATGAGCCAGACCGGCACCGTTCTTGCGGTCCGCACCAGATCGCTGTCCAGCGGCAGGCGCAGGCGCCGGTCAAGCACCAGCCGCACCGGCGAGCGCTGCTCGAGCCCGGGCAGCCGGCAGGTCAGGCTGGGATTGTCCGCCAGAGCGGTTCCGGAGCCGATCAGGATGGCATCGAAGCCGGCGCGCAGCAGATGGCCGTATTGGCGGGCTGCCGGGCCGGTGATCCATTGGCTCTCGCCGCTGCTGGTGGCGATCCTGCCGTCCAGGGTGGTGGCAAGCTTCAGGCCGACCAGCGGCCGCCCCTGCTGCACCCGCTTCAGGAAACCGGCATTGGCCTCCGCCGCCTCGTCCGCCAGGACGCCCAGGGTGACCTCGATGCCGGCTTGCCGCAGCATCCCGAGCCCCTTGCCCGCGACCCGGGGATCGGGGTCCTGGAGCGCCACGACGCAGCGCCCGATGCCGGCGGCGATCAGGGCTTCGGCGCAAGGCGGCGTCTTGCCGTAATGGGCACAGGGCTCCAGGGTGACGTAGGCGGTGCCGCCGGCCGCCGCCGCGCCGGCCTGGCGCAGCGCTTCGGTCTCGGCATGCGGCCGGCCGCCCGGCTGGGTGTGGCCGCGGCCGACCACGCGTCCGATGCGGTCGAGAATGACGCAGCCAACCGAAGGGTTGGGCGCGACCCGGCCGAGGCCCCGCCTTGCCAGGGACAAGGCGGCGCGCATATGGCCGAGATCGATATCAGTCGGTGTCACTGCCACCGATCTTGCCGACAAAGGTCTCAAAATCCTTCGCCTCGCGGAAATTGCGGTAGACCGAGGCAAAGCGGATATAGGCGACCTTGTCGAGCGTACCCAAAGCGTCCATCACGGCTTCGCCGATGACCGAGGTGGGGATTTCGCTTTCGCCGGAGCTTTCGAGCCGGCGTACTATTCCGTTGACGACGCGCTCCAGGCGTTCGGCATCGACCGGCCGCTTGCGCAGGCTGATCTGCATGGAGCTCAGCAGCTTTTCGCGGTCGAAGGGTTCGCGCTGACCGTTGCTCTTCACAACGATCAGCTCGCGCAGTTGAACCCGTTCGAAAGTGGTGAAGCGGGCACCGCAATTGGTGCATTGCCGCCGTCTGCGGATAGCCGAATTATCGTCGGTCGGTCTTGAATCCTTGACCTGCGTATCTTCGTTGCCGCAGAACGGACAGCGCATGCATTCCCCCTTACTCAGCCCTGGCCGGAATGGCCCTGGCCCCGTTCAACGATACCCCGCTCAACGATAGACCGGGAAGCGCTTGCACAGGGCGCGTACTTCTTCACGCACGGTCTTCTCGACCGCGCTGTTATCACTCGGATTGGCGACCAGGCCGTCCAGCACGCGGACGATCAATTGACCGATCTGCTTGAACTCGGCCGGGCCGAAGCCGCGCGACGTACCTGCCGGCGTGCCGAGACGGATGCCGGACGTGATCGCCGGCTTCTCCGGATCGAACGGGATGCCGTTCTTGTTGCAGGTAATGCCGGCCTCTTCCAGGCTGTGTTCGGAGGCCTTGCCGGTCAGCTTCTTCGGCCGCAGGTCGACCAGCATCAGATGGTTGTCGGTGCCGCCGGTGGTGATGGCGAGGCCGCCTTCGACCAGCGTCTGCGCCAGGACCTTGGCATTCTCGACGACCGTCTGGGTATAGGTCTTGAATTCGGGCTGCAGCGCTTCGCCGAAGGCGACCGCCTTGGCGGCGATCACATGCATCAGCGGGCCGCCCTGCAGACCGGGGAACACGGCCGTGTTGATCTTCTTGCCCAATTCCTCGTCATTGCTGAGGATCATGCCGCCGCGCGGACCGCGCAAGGTCTTGTGCGTCGTGGTGGTGCAGACATGGGCATGCGGCAGCGGGCTGGGATGGACGCCGGTGGCAACCAGGCCGGCGAAATGCGCCATATCGACCATGAAATAGGCGCCGACCGAATCTGCGATCTTGCGGAAGCGCTCGAAATCCCAGAAGCGCGGATAGGCCGAGCCGCCGGCGAGGATCAGCTTCGGCTTGTGCTCCTTGGCGAGGCGCTCGACCTCGTCCATGTCGATCGTCTGGGTGTCCTGGCGCACCGTGTAGGGCGCCACCTTGAACCATTTGCCGGACTGGTTGACCGGCGAGCCATGGGTCAGGTGGCCGCCGGCCGCCAGGTTGAGGCCCATGAAGGTGTCGCCCGGCTGCAGCAGCGCGAAGAAGACGGCCTGGTTGGCCTGGGCGCCGGAATGGGGCTGCACATTGGCGTAGGTGCAGCCGAACAGCTTCTTGGCGCGCTCAATCGCCAGGTTCTCGGCGATATCAACATATTCGCAGCCGCCGTAATAGCGCTTGCCGGGATAGCCCTCGGCATATTTGTTGGTCAGGACCGAGCCCTGGGCTTCCAGCACCGCCTTGGAGACGATGTTCTCCGAAGCGATCAGCTCGATCTGGTCCTGCTGACGGAACAGTTCCTTGCCGATCGCGGCATTCAACTCAGGGTCGCGTTCGGCCAGGGAGGCGGTGAAAAAGCCAGCCATAGGCGTGTAAGACGAAGTGGCCATGTCGAGAATCCTTGTCGCGTTCTAACCTGTTGGGCTTGCGCCGATTTTTGGGATTTAGCCCAGTTTGGAGACGCGATTTTGGTGCCGCCCCCCGGCAAAATCTGTCGTCAAAAACACCTTCAGGCAATCCTTAGCGACATCAACCCCGGTGAGCCGGGCGCCCAGCGCCAGCACATTGGCGTCGTTATGCTCGCGGCATAGGCGTGCGCCCAGCGCATCGTGAACCAAGGCCGCGCGGATGTGGCGATGGCGGTTGGCCGCAATCGATATGCCGATGCCGGAGCCGCAGACCAGGACGCCGCGCTTTGCCCGCCCCTCGCCCAGCGCCGTCGCCAAGGCGTTGGCGAAATCCGGATAATCGACCGAGGCCTCGCTGTCAGGGCCCAGATCCAGCGCCCGATAGCCCTGCTGCGCCAATTCCGCCTTCAAGATTTCCTTGAGGGCAAAGCCAGCATGGTCGCTGGCAATGGCGATGGTTTCAGGCTGCTCGGACATGGCTATTCAAGCTTTCGATCACGATCGGATGAGAGGCGTCGGATACCATATCTCCGCGATCCGGTCGCGCCAACCACAAACTGTCGAAAAAAAAGAAGCCCGGATTTGCATCCGGGCTCCCAGGCCGATCCGTTGCCGGATCAGCGTCATTCAGAGATTTTCTTAGTTCAGCGGTTCCTGGGCATACTTGCCGTCATGCCAGATGAACCAGGCATAGTTCACCTTGGTCAGATCGCCCTTGGCGTCCCAGGTCAGGTCGCCAATGATCGTCGGGATGGTCGACGAGTGCAGAACCTCGGCAACTTTGGCCGGGTCAGTCGTGCCCGCCTTGGTCGCCGCCGCCGCCCAAGCCTGAACCGCAGCATAGGTCGACAGGGTGTAGCCTTCCGGCTCGTACTTGTCGGCGCGGAACTCAGCAACCACGTCCTTGGCGGAATCGAGGTTGATGGCCGAAGCCGCATCGCTGAAGCGCATGCCTTCGCCGGCCGGACCGGAAATCGACCAGAACTCGGCGGTGTTCAGCGCATCGCCCGACACGAAGTCGGCCTTGAAGCCCTGCTCACGTGCCTGACGCATCATCAGGCCTGCGTCATTGTGGTAACCACCGATATAGACGACGTCGATCTTCGCTTCCTTCATCTTGGAGATGAGGGCCGAGAAGTCCTTTTCCTTCTGGGTGTAGGTATCGCGCAGCGCCGTCTTGCCGCCGGCACCTTCAAAGTTCTTCTGCGTTTCGTTGGCGAGACCCTGACCATAGGCCGACTTGTCGTCGAGAATGGCGACGTTCTTGCCGCTATAGGTCTTGGCCAGCCACGGACCGGCATACTTGCCCTGCGCGTCGTCGCGGCCGCAGGTACGGAAGATGGTCTTGACGCCCTTCGTCGCCGGACCTTCAGTGAAAGCCGGATTGGTCGAAGCCGGGGTCATCTGGATGATGCCCTCTTCCGAATACACGTCGGAGGCCGGAATTGACGAGCCGGAGCAGAAGTGGCCGGCGATGAAGACGGCGCCCTTCTTCACGAGATCGTTGGCAACCTGCACGGCCTGTTTCGGGTCGCACTGGTCGTCGCCCTTCTCCAGCTTGATTTGCTTACCGAGAACGCCCCCCTTGGCATTGATATCCTTGACGGCCATTTCCGAACCACGTTGCAGCTGTTCACCGAACGCAGCCAAGTCACCGGTCATCGGACCAGCGACGGCGATGGTAACGTCATCCGCCTTGGCTTGCGTGCCAAGAGTGAACGCGCCGGCTGCAACCAATGCAGCGAGCGCCGTCGTGGTAACCAGTTTCTTCAACATGTCTCCCTCACGTCAGACTGGGTTGACACTTGACCAACGGGTCAAGCTGGTCGGCATCTTCTCGCCGATCAACATCCGGGTCAACCAATACCGCCTGCTTGTCCACAATAAGCCACGCTTCCTCCCAGAGCTGGTTCAACCGCGGGTGGCGTCGCGGTCGCGCCAGGCCATCACCCCGGCCTGCTCATAAAGCCAGGGATACTGTGTCACCATCTGCCGCGCTCGCGTCAGGCGATAGGCAAACAGCGCGATGCCGATGATGACGATTGCGTCGATCACGTACTGGCCGAAGCTGAACCAGCTGCTGTGAAACAGGGCGCCGGCCAGGAAGCGATTGCCCGCCGTCAGCAGCAGGCCATAGGCCACGTTCTGCCAGATCGGCCGCCAGGTCTCGGCGATCGCCTGCCCCATCATGAAAGCGGCGCCACCGAACAGAACGACGGTCAATCCGATAAAAACTGCGATATCGTCGCCGGACATCACTTCAACTCCTCAAAAGCGCGGCGGCCAGCCACCGACTTCGCGCGCGCAAACCTGGCGCCGCTCAATGCCCACCCTCGAGATAGGCGCTGCGAACTTCCGCATTGCTCAGCAGTTCCTTGCCGGTGCCGGACAAGGTGACATGACCGTTCACCAGCACATAGCCGCGATGAGCGAGCTTCAGGGCATGGTTGGCGTTCTGCTCCACCAGGAAGACGGTGACGCCTTGCTGCTCGTTGATTTCGCGGATGATCTCGAAGATCTGCTTGACGATCAGCGGCGCCAGCCCCAGCGACGGCTCGTCCAGCAGCAGCAGCCGCGGCCGGCTCATCAAGGCGCGGGCAATGGCCAGCATCTGCTGTTCCCCGCCGGAAAGCGTTCCGCCACGCTGGAATTCACGTTCGCGCAGGCGCGGGAAGATGCTGAAAACGCGCTCCAGATCGTCGTTAAAATGCTTCGGGTCGGCGGTGATTGCCCCCATCTTGAGATTTTCCAGCACGCTCATGCGTGGAAAGATGCGGCGGCCTTCGGGAGACTGGGCGATGCCGAGCCGCATGATCTCGTAGGTCGGCAGGCGCGTGATATCGTGCCCTTCATAGAAGATGCTGCCATTGCGCGCCTGCGGCGTGCCGCAGATCGTCATCAACAGGGTCGATTTTCCGGCCCCGTTAGCGCCGATCAGCGTGACGATCTCGCCTTCGGTGATCTCAAGATCGATGCCCTTCAATGCTTCGATATGGCCGTAATAGGTGCGAACACCAGAAATCTTCAGCATGCAGGCAGTCCTTATTCGGCTTCTTCTTCACCCAGATACGCCCGGATCACGGCCGGATCGGCGCGGATCTCGGCTGGCGCTCCATCGGCGATCTTGCGGCCATAATCGAGCACGATGATATGATCGCAGATCTGCATGACGACGCTCATGTCATGCTCGATCAGCAGGACGCCAATGCCGTGATCGTCACGGATCGACCGTAGCAAGGCGTTCAGCTCGGCCGACTCCCGGGGATTGAGTCCGGCGGCCGGCTCATCGAGGCACAGCAACACCGGATCGGTGCACATGGCACGGGCAATTTCGAGCCGCCGCTGCGCACCGTAAGGCAGGCTGCCGGCCGGCTCGTCGGCGAGATGCTTCAGATTGACCCGTTCCAGCCAATGCACAGCCAGATCGCGTGCTTGCCGTTCCGCGCGGCCATAGCCCGGGAATCCAAGCAGACCGAGGAAGGTCATGCCGGATGCCTTCATCAGCTTGTTGTGCTGAGCCACCATCAGGTTCTCGAGCACGGACATGCCGGTGAACAGGCGGATATTCTGGAAGGTGCGGGCGACATGCGCCTTTTGGCCGATCTTGAAGCCTTCCATCTGCTCGAGCAGATAGCTCGGCCGATCGGGCGCTTGCAGGGTCAGCCGTCCGACTGTCGGCTTATAGAAGCCGGTGATGCAGTTGAACAAGGTGGTCTTGCCGGCACCGTTGGGGCCGATGATGCCTGTAATTTCGCGGTTCTGGGCCGCAAAACTAACGTCGTCGATGGCGGTCAATCCGCCGAAGCGCATAGTCAGATGTTCGACGGTCAGCAGTGTTGCAGTGCCTGATTGGGGCAAGGTTGCAGCCTCAACAGCCATTATGCAGCCCCCGCAGCTTGGGTTTTCTTATGCTTGTGCAGCAGGATGGTCGGTTCGCGATGGGCCAGCAGACCCTTCGGTCGCCACAGCATGATCAGCACCATGCTGGCGCCGAAGGCGAGCATGCGATAAAGCTCCAGCTGGCGCAGTGCCTCCGGCAGGCCGATCAGCAGGATGGCTGCGAGGGCGACGCCGACCTGACTGCCCATACCGCCCAAGACGACGATGGCGAGGATGACGGCGGACTCAATGAAGGTGAAACTTTCCGGACTGATGAACGCCTGGCGCGTGGCGAAGAACGATCCGGCAAATCCGGCAAACATGGCGCCCATGGCGAAGGCGGTCAGTTTGGTATTGGTGGGATTGATGCCAAGCGCCCGGCAAGCGGTCTCATCTTCACGCAAAGCTTCCCAGGCGCGTCCGATCGGCAGCTTGCGCAACCGCATGGTGACGAAATTGGTTATCAGCGCCAGGACCAGGATCACATAATAGAGAAAGTAGACCCTATGGGCGCTGCTGAACGGCACATTGAAAAGCTGAGCGAAGGTCGTCGTGCCCTCCGGCGCCACGCGTTCAAACGGGTGCCCGAAGAAGGTGATCTTGGTAATGCCTCCGATGCCGTTCGGGCCACCGGTAAATACTTGCCAGTTGATCAGCACGATGCGGATCATTTCGCCGAAACCCAGCGTCACGATCGCCAGGTAGTCGCCGCGGAGGCGCAATACCGGAAAACCGAGCGCGATACCGAAGCTCGCTGCCATGATGCCCGCGATCGGCAGGCTTTCCCAGAAACTGAAACCGAACTCGGTGGACAATTTACCGTAGGTATAAGCGCCGACCGCATAGAAGGCGACATAGCCGAGGTCCAGCAGCCCGGCCAAGCCGACGACGATGTTCAGTCCCCAGCCCAGCATCACATAAGTTAAAACCAAAATGAGGCTATCGACCAGCTTGCGATCGCCCCAAGGCGTCATCGGCAGAGCGATTGCACCGAGGATCAGGATCGGCGCCAAGACACCGGAAATATTACGCGCGACTTTGGCGCTGCGGGCCTCTGCCGCCTCGCGCATCTCCAGCGTCTGACGCCGCTGTCCTGCAGACACCTGCGTCTTGATGGCAATGCCCAGAATGTACATCGCACCGAGGCCGAATATGATGTTGACCATCGCCTGATCGAAGGGGCGCGGAATTGAATCGTAAAAATCCTTGAAAGCGGGGGATACGCCAAAGTCTGACGTGCCGATCAGGCCGCAAATGCCGAGACCAAACAGATATAGGACGCCAAGGCCGCCGACGATCAATGCCGGAAGCGATTTGCCTTGGCGATCGATCGCGATCACGAAGCGGCCGATAGGAATGATCACGATGGCCCAAATTACGTCGCCAAAACGCGTGATGTAATTCAGATATTGACCTTGGACGGCCTGCGTCTGGAATCCCACCATCAGAATGGCCAGCAGGAACACCAGCACCGCGGTGAACGCGGCCTCCTTCAGGGCGACCATGATAATCGACGGATGCTTAGCCGTGTCTGCGGTGGATCGCGACGTCTGATTCATTGTGGCGTCGGTCATGTACTTACACCTTTTCGACTTCCGGCCGGCCGAGCAGCCCGGTTGGACGGAAGATCAGCACCAGCACGAGGATGCCGAAAGCGGCGACATCCTTGTATTCTGCGGAAAAATAGGCCGACCAGAAGGCTTCGATCAGGCCGATGAGAACACCGCCCAGCATGGCGCCGGGCAAGGAGCCGATGCCGCCCAGCACCGCCGCCGTGAAGGCCTTGATACCGGCGATGAAGCCCATGAAGAAATCATTCACGCCCCAATACAGCGTCACCATCATGCCGGCCACCGCAGCCAGCGCCGCACCCATGATGAAGGTCTGGGAGATCGTGAGATCGACATTGACGCCAAGCAGCGAGGCCATCTTGCGGTCCTGCTCGCAGGCGCGTTGCGCTCGCCCGAGCGGGGTCTTGGCGATCATGTAAGCAAAACCGCTCATCAGGACGACGGTCAGGATGACGATGACGATCTGCAGATAACCAAGCTGAACGACAAAGCCGCTGCTTTGGCTGGTAAGCGCAAAGCCGCCGCGGATGAGCGGCTCGATCGGCTTGGGGCGAGGGCCTTGCAGCAGCTGGACGTAGTTTTCCAGGACGATCGACATGCCGATGGCGGAAATCAGCGGTGCGAGCCTTGTCGAACCGCGCAGCGGCCGGTAGGCGATCCGTTCCACGGCCCAGCCATAGGCCGAAGTCAATATGACCGCGACGATCAGCATCAGCGCCAGTTGCAAAGGCACCCAGCTGACTCCCAGTGCGCTGGTGATCAGCAGCACGATCATGGCTTGAAAGGCGCCGATCATATAAACGTCGCCATGCGCAAAATTGACCATGCCGATGATACCGTAAACCATCGTATAGCCGATCGCGATCAGCCCATAGATGGCCCCCAATGTCAGGCCGTTGATCAATTGCTGCAGGAAATATTCCATCTGGTCTCCCTGAGCTCCCTGCTCCTCCGCCGCTTTATTCCGCTACCGGGCCTCGAATATAGAAGCCCGAAAACGGCACGCAGACACCCTCCCCGTCGCCCGGCGGACGATCAGGTTAGCGCTGCTCCCGTGGCAGATATTTCAAACGTTTTAAGCCCCCTGTTTGGCTAACCGGCTTCCGCCGGCATCCAACAGATTTATCATTTTATTGCGCGGACCGTAGCGCAAAGCCTGGAGAGTCGACAAGAGATTTTAACATTCGCGGCAGGGGTAATTTGATGCCTGCTCGTTGAAATGACCGACTTTCTGTCCTAAAGACGACCTAGCGGTAGAGTGCCGGCCGCGCTCCATCTATTTCCCGTTGTCGGCATGGCATGTTTCCTGTCCGGCCGCGACGCGCCCCAGGCCGGCCGCCTTATTGCTCCGCTTTGCCCTCTTTTTTCGCCATGACATATTCCAGTTTGCGGACGGCATTGCGCGCAAGAGCCTCGCGGGACAAGCCGGGAACGCCGATAATGGCCACTTCGGTCAAGCTTTGCGGGTCGAAGGCCGTTACTTTGACGCTATTGCCGAGTTGATAGAACTCGATGATATAGCCATCCTTCTGTGTCATAGGGCTATGTCTCCACGCCACTGCCGCCGAGCCGAGGAGCATGATATACGCCGGCCGATGCCCTGACCACCGGGTGCTTGCCGCTGCGGGCTTGCAACCGGCGCCGGACAGGGCCAAACCACGATAACTGGACCGGCGCTGGCCGGTGCCGTTGCATGAAGGACCGTAAAATGAGCCAGTCGGCCAAAGCTGATCTCCGCAAGCCCGAATTCGACTGGGAGGATCCGCTCCTCCTGGAGGACCAGCTCAGTGAAGAAGAGCGCTTGGTGCGCGACACCGCGCGGGGCTACTGCCAGGATAAGCTGATGCCGCGGGTCAAGGAAGCCAATCGCCATGAGCGCTTCGACCGCGAGATCATGAACGAGCTGGGCGAACTTGGCCTGCTCGGCTCGACCATTGACGGCTATGGCTGTGCCGGCACCAATTATGTCAGCTACGGCCTGATCGCGCGCGAAGTGGAACGGGTCGATTCCGGCTATCGCTCGGCCATGTCGGTGCAATCGAGCCTCGTCATGCATCCGATCCATGCCTATGGCAGCGAAGAACAGCGGCAGAAGTATCTGCCCCGTCTGGCGACCGGCGAGATCGTCGGCTGCTTCGGCCTGACCGAGCCCGACCACGGTTCCGATCCGGGCAGCATGGCGACCCGCGCCAAGAAAGTCGATGGCGGCTATATCCTCAACGGCGCCAAGATGTGGATCACCAATTCGCCGATCGCGGATATCGCCGTGGTCTGGGCCAAGACCGAAGATGGCGTTATTCGCGGCTTCATCGTCGAACGCGGCATGAAGGGTTTCACCACCCCGAAGATCGAAGGCAAGTTCAGCCTGCGCGCCTCCATTACCGGCGAGATCTCGCTGCAGGACGTCCTCGTCCCGGACGAAAACCTGCTGCCGAATGTGAAGGGCCTCGGCGGCCCGTTCGGCTGCCTCAACAATGCCCGCTACGGCATCTCCTGGGGGGCACTCGGTGCCGCCGAGTTCTGCTGGCACGCGGCCCGGCAATATACGCTCGATCGCAAGCAGTTTGGCCGCCCCCTCGCCGCCAACCAGCTGATCCAGAAAAAGCTCGCCGATATGCAGACGGAGATCACCCTCGGCCTGCATGCGTGTCTGCGCCTCGGCCGGCTCAAGGATGAAGGCCGTGCGGCGCCGGAAGCGATTTCCATGCTGAAGCGCAATTCCTGCGGCAAGTCGCTCGATATCGCGCGCACCGCCCGCGACATGCATGGCGGCAACGGTGTTTCCGATGAGTATCACGTCATCCGTCACGTGATGAATCTGGAAGCCGTCAACACCTATGAAGGGACGCATGACATCCATGCCCTGATCCTCGGCCGGGCCCAGACCGGGCTGCAGGCGTTTACCGGGGCTTGAGGCAGCAGCCGTGATTGCCGGAGAGTGGCGGCGTTACCGCCTCTCTCCGGGCAAGCTTCTCGGCGATAGGGCTGGAAATAAGCGCCGCATCCCTCTAAGGACATGCAGATCAACGACACCGCATGGTTTGAATGTTTTCCTCGCCGCTGAAAGCATATCGACGCCTCGTCGCCTCCTTCACGGGCGACGATATTCAACGTCAGGCGCGAAAGTTAGCGCAGGAGATCTCCTGGGACGCTGTGATCCCCGGTCGCCCGACGGTGCTGGTCGCGCGCCGTGCGCAATTCTCGAAGGATGTCGAAGAATTGCGCAACCACACCAACCTGAATTTCGCCGCAATCAGCGCCGTTAAAATAAAAAAGGCACAGGAATCCTGGGTTCCCGAGGACTTGCGGCAGCAGACATATTTTGCGGCCCTGCTACGCGCCGATCCGGAGCTGCTGCGGAAGCTTGAGGCATTTGGCCGCGCTTTTCTGATCAATGCCTCGCGGAGAGTCAGGATTGATGCCGTCATGGCGGCAAATTTCGACTACTGGCAGGACGAGGCTATCAAGCTCGGATGCGCGGCCCTGGGCATTCCGTTTCTCGTGCTGTCGCGCGAAAACTACACCATCCCCTGGACGTCGCCGTGGCTGCACCAGCGGATAGCCGATGCGAAGTTTCGCTTCCACGGAAGCGGCGTTGCCTGCTTCAGCCATGCGACCAAGCGGGCAATGTCGCCGGGCGTTGCCAACCCGGACGACATCTGGGTCACGGGCGCGCCGCGCTATGACCGCTGGCTGAATATCGCGCCGCGCCCAGCCAGCGAAAAGACGTATGTCACCCTGGTCACGTTCAATCTGCCTGGCTACGGCGCGCAGGACCTATTCTCCGAGGTGCTGGCGCAGTTCGCCGCGAACTCCGCAGCCGAAAAAGGCAAAGGTGTCACGTGGCTGGTCAAGTGCAAGAAACGCGCGGATTATGAGGAAATTGCAGCGAAGGTCCCGAACGGTCATGCCCTTGCGCTGACCTACGATACGCCGCTCTTCGAACTGTTCCCGGTCTCGCGCCTGGTGATCGGCTACAATTCCTTGGCATTGGTCGAAGCCATGCTGACCGATGCCGCCGTGGTCATTCCATGGTGGGGACAGCCGAAAGCCGACCCGTCCCAGTTCCTGCTGGATCCGAATGATCCGGCTATCGCCGAGGTAATCCACATCGCCCGATCGCCGGAAGAATTCGCCGCCCTGCTCCAGCGTGCTGCCGCCGGCGAAGATCTTAAGCGGGGAACCCGGGAGCAGCGCCGGGCGGTCTTCAGCCGTCATATGCAACTGCCGCAGCAAGGCACCGCTTCACAGGCGGTCGAAGAATTCATTCTCCACTATGTGGCCAAGGCAGCCGGATCGCGGTAACAGCGCCCGCAACGGCGCTTCCTTCGGAACTGCATCCGCCACGAATTGGAAGATCAGTAGTCCCATTTCCGATCGAGCCAGTACTCCGCCTTGCGGGCCTGGCCGATTCCAGCCCATCTGCACAGCTTCCGGGCCCACTTGCCGATAGCATCCGTTCTCTGGCGCAGGCTTGGCCGCGGCGCGACAGCGCGGATGGACGATATGGCGGCATCGAGATCCGCCTGGTTCAGCAAGCCCTGTTGATGTCCCGCCTCGGCCAGCCACAATGCTTCGTCCAGGCAGCGGTAGATGAGCAGGATCAGGAAGGCCTTGCTGAACAGACCGATATCGCGGGCGGCTAAAATCTCCGGCAGCGGCCGCAGATAGAAAGCATCCCCGGCAATGAGGCGGCAGCTGATGTCGCGCCGGTTTCGCCCGATACCAAGGTATTTCTTGAGATAGTAATGCGTTTCGTCGCCACCTGAACGGTAGCTTCGCACCGGCAACAGATCGTAGAGGATGAAGCCCTTCGACTTCATGAATTGATCCACATCGGCGAAGAGATGCTGCCCCTTATACATCTCGATAAATTCGATCTCGGTCTGGACCGCCAAAAGATCGCGCCAATGTGCATCTTCAAGCGACCGCAGGATGTCGAGTTCAGATCCCTGCGTGTCGAGCTTGATGAGATTGGGCAGAGGCCGGGCCTCCTGGCGAATGAAATCGGAAAAGGACAAAGCATCGATTTCGACGACCTTGTCCAGACGACGGTAGCTCGCGGTTGCGAACTCGCCGATCACCGGCGGATTGGGCGGATAGAGCGATGATCCGGAAGGCTTACCGAGGACGTACAACGAGTGCTTGCCGGAGGTGCCGGCAAAGCCGATGGGAAACCAATGTTCACCTGGCCGGTCGGCATTCTTCTCCCGCGCGCAGGCAGCGGGATCTGGCTCGAGCGCGTCAGTCTCAATGAAATCGCGAAACCTGGCCCAACTGCCCTGCAAGCCGCCGCGTGCCCCGACATCGACGCATTTGAGCTTGTTCCCCAGCAACTGCTTGGCCAGGAATTGCGGTAACACGGTCACGGCACCCTCTTGGATTTCATGTTACATTCTCATCTTATCTGCTTCATACTGTCCGGGTTGGCATTTACCAAGCCGTTTTTCGTGCATTGGGGCTGGCCCTATGAAATTCGCGTAGGGCTCCAAGTCGGGGAAATTAGATCGGTTGTTTGAGAACCAAACGGCAATGCCAATGCAAATGGCAATCAAGCACGGTCTTTAGCTGTGGCATTGGACTGGAATAATGAGTAGGGCTTCGGTTTGGCGTTCACCGATTAAGACCATCCTGCGCCTGGGCGCAAAGCCACCGGCCAAGCCGCGTGATCGAGCTTCCAAATCCGCGGCCGGAAAGTTCAATCCAGCAATTTCCCGTTCTCTTGCCGAAGTCGGCGCGACTCTGAAATCGGCCGGCCCGCAGCAAATCTGTATCAATGGCAATGCAGCTTTTTTTGAGTTGGCAACGGCCGCCCTGCCTGATTGCAAACTGGGCTGGGTATCGACCGATTTTCGCGATGTCGAGCGCGGCGCTTCATTATTGGAGCAGACCGACTTGTCGGCGACGGACGTCATCTTATGCGGCGGCGCAGATGTATTGACACGTTGGCGTCAATCGCTGCAGCAGGTTCTGCAGGTGCAGCAGGCCGGTCGTTCCTTGCCGGTGCACTGGGTGGCGGACAATTGGGAATTCTGCGGCGGCACATTGCCGGTGCCGATCGAGGCCGATGACGGCGAGGCGCTGCTGTTCAATCATTTTGAACAGTTTTTCGGAATTCGCGATCCGCTGCAATTCAAAGTCACCGTCTATCATGGGCCGGATGAGAAGCATTTCTATCGCGTTCTGGAACCCAATCAATCGCTCCTGCTCAAACTGTCCGATTTCTTCCCGCAACGGCGATATGCTGCCGCCCTTGCGGCGACGGTAGAGCATCCGGCTCTTACCCGCGGGCGCCATTACCGCATGCGGCTGTGCGGCGACGTCTTCTGGGGACATTCCTTCACGACGCTGCACAGCGCCCATGAATTCAACCGCAAGCCGGAGCGGAATGAAGAATTCCGCTTGTCGGCAGGCCTGGTGCGAGAGGGCGAGATCGCCTTGACCGTGCCGAATTTCGATCGCAATCAAGTGGCGGGTTCGATCATCGAAACCAGCGATGGCGTGCGGCTGGACCGGCAGGATCGCGATCTCGCCGCCTATCTGCAGGAAGTGCGGCTGACGCCCGCTGCCGGCGCTGAAGGCGGCTTTGTCAGCTGCCGTTACCAGGGTTACGGCGGCTCTTTTTGGTTTGCCTTTGACCGGCAAGCGAAGACGGGCGGCAGTCTGTCCGGCAATCACCATATCAGCGTGCCCTGGACCGATCGCCGCGACATGCCGCAATCGGCGGAAGAGGCGGCGCGTATCAATCAATTGAGCAAGGCCGGCTATATCATCGACCCGCATCCGGTCCCGGTTCTGGAGGCGGCAAACCGGCTCCGTTTCGGTTTCGATTGCGATAGCGCCAACCCGCCCTGCACGCATTTCCACCTGCATCTCTTCGATGCCGCCGGCAAGGTTCTGACCCGCTTGCCCTATGCCAAGGCGCATGCAGGGCCGAGTTTTCCCGAGCATTTTCTGGCCGGGGTCGAGCCTGCCATTGCCGCGGCGACGCGGCTCGCGATCGTCTCTCCGGATTGGCTGAAGAACGGGCAGACCCGCGCCGGCTACAAGCTGCTGCCCGACCTGGTGATCGAGGATCGCCTGACTGGCGATCGCGACGTCACTGAATTCCAATCGTGCTGGCGTAATCTCGGCGTCGCCATCGAGGGCTTCCCGCATTGGCTGAGCCCCGCGAACGGCATCATTGGCCGCAGCAACCTGGTCGGCCGCGTGCGCCATGGCGATGGCTATCTCAGCGGTCTGGCATTGGTGAACGGCAGCGGCTCACTGCGTTATGACCGGCCCGCCCGGATCAAGATCGTGGTCAGCCATCTGGCGGGGGCGACGCGCGAGGCAATGCTTACCCTGCCCGCCTTTTGCAGCCGCCTCGTCTGGCTGCAGGATCTGCTGCCGGATCTCGGCGATTTCCTGGAAGGCCAGGTCGGCGGTCTGATGGTGAAATCGGCCGACGCCGACATCAATTGCCAGCTGGTGACGACCAATGCCCATGGCGCGGTGGCGCTTCAGCATCTGTGGGGCTATTAGCAGCCGGTAACGCCGATACCGGCAGGTCATAGGCGCTTGAGAAAATGGCCTTGGAAAAGCATGCGGGACGCAGGCAGAGTGGCGCGTCCTTGATGTCCCGGCAAAGAGTCCAGCCATGAAAATCACCAATATCCGCATCAGCCATCACCGCTTGCCCATGGACCCGCCGTTCCGGGCCAGCTGGGACACCCGGCCGCGCACGCATTTCGATGCGGTGATCACCCGGGTCGAGACCGACGAGGGGCTGGTCGGCGTGGCTTCCGGCGACATGATGGTCGGCTTCCCGGGCCACGAGCATCTCTTCATCGGCCAGGACCCCCTGGCGATCGAGCGCCACTACCGGGTCATCAACAACATCAATTTCCATTACGGCCGCTGCTGGCCGCTCGATCTCGCGCTCTGGGACCTCGCCGGCAAGATCACCAACCAGCCGGTCTGGCGCCTGATCGGCGGCATGAACGACAAGATCCGCGCCTATGCTTCTTCCGGCACCTTGCGGACGCCGAGCGAAATGGCCGATCTGGCCCAGAGCTTCCTGGCCCAGGGCTTCGAGGCCATGAAGGTGCGTTTCCATCGCGGCGACTGGCGCGACGACATCAAGGCCCTGGAGGCCGTGCGCAAGGCCGTCGGCGACAAGCTGAGGCTGATGGTCGATTGCAATCAGGGCTGGCGCATGTCCTGGGACACGGCCACACCCTGGACCGTCAAGGACGCCCTCAAGGTCGCCCGCGAACTCGAACGCCTCGATGTCTATTGGATGGAAGAGCCGCTGCATCGCGGCGACCACAAAGGCATGGCGGAGCTGCGCCAGATGGTCGATGTCCGCATCGCCGGCGGCGAGATGACGCGCGAGCTCTATGAGTTCCGCATGCTGATCGAGAACCGGGCGCTCGATATTCTTCAGCCGGATGCCGCCCTGGTCGGCGGCATCACCGGCCTGCGCCGCGTCGCCATGCTGGCTGCCGAGCACAACATCACCTTCACGCCGCACACCTGGACCAACGGCATGGGTGTCGTCGCCAATGCCCATCTGACGGCGGGGCTGACCGACGGCCTCTTCCTGGAATTCCCCTACGATCCGCCGGAATGGAGCCTGGAACGGCGCGACTTCATGATGGAGAAGCCCTTCAAGGTCGATGCGGACGGCTGGATCCGCCTGGGCGAAGCGCCGGGGCTGGGCTACGCGCTCGACGAGAAGATGCTGGAGAAGACGCGGATCGCCTGATCCCCGCGCCGATGGCGCCCGGCACCGTGCCGGCACCGTTCAAAACCTTGCATAGCAAAAGAGGGGCGCCGCCCCTCTTTTCTTTGCCGCCAGGCGGTGTGCAACCGCCGTATTCAAGCGTCAGGCCGTCCGCAGCGCGTAGCTCAGCCCATGCGCCCAGAAGCGCTCGATGCGGCGCAGGGTGGTGTTGATCGCTTCCAGATCCCCCTGGGTGGCGATCTCGCTGGTCATCGCCTTGAGATGCCGGTCATACATCTCATCCATCCGGTCGCAGACCTCGAGCGCTTTCGGCGACAGGCGCACATGCACGGCGCGGCGATCATGGGTCGAGCGTTCCTGCATCAGATAGCCGTTCTCGACCATCTTCTTGACGTTATAGGAGACGTTCGAGCCGAGGTAATAGCCGCGATTGGTCAGTTCGCCCACCGACAAGGTATCCTTGCCGATATTAAACAGGATCATCGCCTGCACGTTGTTGAGATCGCGAATCCCCTGGCGATCGAGATCTGCCTTGATGACTTCGAGGCATTCCCGGTGCAGGCGTTCGATCAGCGAAATCGTCTCCAGATAGGCCTTTTTCACCCTAAGTACTCCGACGTCAGAGAGCGACCCCCATGGCCAATCCCCTATTACTCAAGATCGACGATAGGGATTTGCTGTAAAAAAGTGGTTAATTTCACGTTATTTTACCAACGAACTTCGCATCATAGCTGTAGAAACTCAACCAACTATTTGAACTTATGCGTTTTTTCGAAATATAATTCCGGCTCGGCACTCAGTGCGACAAAATGGCGCTCCAGTTCCGCCGTGTCGGTTGCCTGGCTTGTCCAGGACGGCGCTCCATCCTGGTTGGCGACGATGGCGCGAATCGCTTCCTTCGCGTCGCTGCCCGTGATCAGGCGGCGATTCAGCCGGTAGCTCTCCGTCAGGATTTCCTCCAGCGAGCGGCCCCCGGCGGTCGCGACATGCCGATAGGTCAAGGCCAAAGCCATCGGCGCGCCGCGCCGCAGCTGGTTCAGGATATCGCGGAAGCCCTGTTCCGCGCGGGCCGACAGCACGGTCTCGATCTCGCCGACCGAGCGCTGGCCGAAACAACGATCGATTTCCGGCTGGATCACCGCCAAAGGCCGGTTGGTCAAGGGCTGGCTGAGATCCTCGATATTGTTGAAATTGACCCAGTCAACATCCTGGGGCGGCACGTAATGCGTGCCGAGGCCCGCATGCAACATGCCGGGCGCGCGGATCTCCATGCCGGTCAGGGCGAGGAACAGGCCGATCTGGCCGGGGCATTGCGCCAGATAAAAGGCGCTGCCGGCATCGGGCACGAGACCCAGCCGGCACTGCGGCAAGGAGAACAATGTCAGGTCCGTCACCACGCGGATGTCGGCGGCCATGGCCAGGGCGGCACCGAGACAGGTGGTGACACCGTTCATCACCGCCATGGTCGGCTTCGGATAGCTTGCCCAGAGCTGCACCAGGCGGTGCGTGCCGCGCTGCAGCGCCGTCAGATGCGCGTCGTCGCCGGCCGCCAGGGCGTCCTGAATCTCGCTCAGGTTCTCGCCTGTGGAAAAGGCGCGAAATCCATCGCCGCGCAGGATGACGCCGGTGATGCCCTCATCGGAACGCCAGCGCCGCAACTGGCTGTCCAGGGCGGTCACCTCTTCCAGGCCGAGGGCATTGAGAATTTCGGGATGATTGAAGGTGATCGTTCCGACGCCATCGGTCTCGGAAAGCTGGAGATACTCGGTCACGGCGCTCGGCTCCGATTCAAAAGATTAATGCGGGCGGAGAATATCTCTTCCCGGCGGGTCTTTTCGACCACCCTCCAGGCGGCGTCAAGTCTTGCCGCAAATCGGCCTTCCTGGCGCTTTGTCGCAAGATTTTTGCTACGGTTGTAACGGATTGCTCGCTTGACAGCGGGCAGTCAGGTCGGCACCGATGACGGCTGCCTGCATATCGCGGCTGAGGGAGGCGAAATTATGAGTGCACAAAGCAAGAATCCGGAAACCATCGTCCTGCATGCCGGTCATCGGCGCGACGCGACGACAAACTCCGTCGCGGTACCGATCTACCAGACGACCTCTTTCCAGTTCGATGACAGCGCTCATGCCGCCGATCTCTTCGCTTTGAAGCGCTTTGGCAACATCTATACCCGCATCATGAACCCGACCACGGACGTGCTCGAGCAGCGCCTGGCTGCGCTGGAAGGCGGCGCTGCGGCCCTGGCGGTCAGTTCGGGTCAGGCGGCCTCGGCCTTCTCCATCCAGAACATCGCCAAGGTCGGCGATAACATCGTCAGTTCGACCGATCTTTATGGCGGTACCTGGAATCTGTTCGCCAATACGCTGAAGGATCAGGGCATCGAGGTGCGCTTTGTCGATCCGCAGGATCCGGAGGCCTTTGCCCGCGCCACCGACGACAAGACGCGGGCCTATTATGCGGAGACCTTGCCCAATCCGAAACTGCGCGTTTTCCCCATCCGCGAGGTGGCGGATATCGGCCGCACGCTGGGTGTGCCGCTGATCATGGACAATACGGCCGCACCGATATTGTGCCGCCCCTTCGATCATGGCGCCGCCATTATCGTCTACTCGACCACGAAATATATCGGCGGCCACGGCACCTCGATCGGCGGCGCCATCATTGATGGCGGCAATTTCGACTGGGAAGCCAATGCCGCCCGCTTCCCCGGCCTCAACCAGCCGGATCCCAGCTATCACGGCGCGGTCTGGACCCAGGCGGTGAAGCCGATCGGCCCGGTCGCCTATATCATCAAGGCGCGGGTCACGTTGCTGCGCGATCTCGGCGCGGCGATGAGCCCCTTCAATGCCTTC
>DATLJB010000030.1:0-6441 GCA_035539075.1 Terriglobia bacterium | reverse complement strand
CCGGCGATAGGGATTGGGCGCCGGCAGGTGATGGATGAAGGAGGTGATGAGGTCCATGTTGCCGCGATCGGCCGGCTTGCCCGATACCGAGGCCGAGAGCAGCGTGCTGCCGTGATAGGCATAGTCGCGGGTGATGATCTGTTTCTTGCTATGCAGTCCCTTGAAGTTGTTCAGGAAATGGACGAAGCGCAGGGCCGAATCCACCGCCGTCGAGCCGCCGGTGGTGAAGAAGACGTGATTGAGATCACCCGGCGTATAGGCCGCGAGACGCTCTGCCAGCTCGATCGAGGGCGGTGTGCCGATGATGCCGAAGGGCGAGAAATAGCAAAGCTTGCGGGCCTGGTCCGCCAGCGCCTGGGCCATCTCTTCACGGCCATAACCGATATTGACGCACCACATGCCGCCGATGCCGTCGATCATGCGCTGACCCTGGGCATTATAAACGCAGGCGCCCTCACCCTCGGCGACGATCAGCGGCTCGCGGGTCTGTACCGTGCCGAGGTCAACCCAAGGATGGATCATATGGTCGCGATCCTTCTCCGTCAGATCCGCGATGTTGTAGCTGAAATTCCCTGCCACGATCCTGTCCCTTCCCGTTATTGCTTCGCTGCTCCAGCCTTTCTCCGTTAAAGGAGGCTGGCTGTCTTCAATCCTTCAAGCACCGCTTCCTCCGCAGTACGCGGCGTCAGGCAATCACCGATCGCGTGAATCTCCAGCGGGCGGCCGTCGATCGTCATCCCGGCGAGGCTGTCCTCCAAGGTTGAAACGCGCTCATGTCCCAGCGAGGCAACGAGCGTATCGACATCCTCGTAGATCATGGCGCTGCCGCTGGTGGCATGCTGCAGATAGACAGTCGTACCGTCGACACCGAACAGCCGCGCATAGGGGATGACCTCGACGCCAAGATCGTGCAAGACGCCGACCCAGTGATCGCGGACATACTGATGGATGCGCTGCCCCGCCATATAGCCGTCGACCGCCAACCGCACCCGGCAACCGCTGCGGGCGAGCTTCTCGGCAAGACCAAGGCCGATCCAATCGCAGCGCCAATCGGCAATCAGGACAGAGGCGCCGATATTGACCTCGTTGCGGATCACCTGCCAGGCATTGACCACATGCGCGGTTTCGATGCCTTCGATATTGGCGGGTCGCGGCGCCGCGCCGGTGGCGATGACGACGGCATCCGGCTTTTCGGCGGCGACGAGTTCCGGCGTTACCGCCTGGCGCAGCCTGACCGTGACGCCGGCCAGTTCCATCTCGCGGCTGAGATTGGTGACGATGCCACCGAATTCCGCGCGGCTCGGCAGCATCTGCGCCAGCAGGGCCTGACCGCCCAGCCGCTCGCTCGCTTCATAAAGCGTAACCTCATGACCGCGCGCCGCCGCGATCGCTGCCGCTTTCATGCCGCCCGGCCCGCCGCCGGCAATCATGATCCGGCGCCTCTTGGCGGCCGGTTTCACGGTACCATAGGTCAATTCGCGGCCGGTCTCAGGATGCTGGATGCAGGAGATCGGATAGCCCATGTGAAAATGGCCGATACAGGCCTGGTTGCAGGCGATGCAGGCGCGAATGTCGTCGAGCCTGCCCGCCTCCGCCTTGCCCGGCATCTCCGGATCGCAGATCAGCGCGCGGGTCATGCCGACCATGTCGGCCTGGCCGCTGGCAATGATCTTGTCGCCGTCCTGCGGTTGATTAATGCGGCCGGCGACGAAGATCGGCGTCTTGCTGCGCGCCTTCGCCGCTGCGGCCATCGGCGCCACATAGCCATGGGCAAAGGCCATGGGCGGGGCGATATGCACGGCGCCGCCGATGCTGGCGGAGGTTCCGGCGACCAGGTTGTAATAGTCGAACACCCCTTCCAGCGCCACCAGGGCCTTCAGTGACTCACTGTCGCTCAACCCGTCCGGGTCTTTCTCATCGCCGCTGATCCGCAGGCCGACGATGAAATCGGGGCCGGTCGCGGCGCGGATCGCGGCAACGACGTCGCGCAGGAACCGCAGGCGGTTCTCGTCCGAACCGCCATATTCATCTTCCCGCAGATTGACCTTCGGATTGAGGAATTGGGCCGGCAGATAGCCGTGACTCGCCACCACTTCGACGCCGTCCAGACCTGCCGTCTCCAGACGCCGCGCCGCCGCCGCATAGCCGTCGATGACTTCGCGAATCATGGTGAGGGACATCGGCCGCGGCGTCACATGAAAGCGCTCATTGGGCACGGCGGAGGGCGCATAGGCGACGGGCGCACTGCCATCCTGGCTTTCCATGATCTCGCGGCCGGGATGGAACAACTGGCCGAACAGCGCACAGCCTTGCGCATGCACCGTCTCAGCGATGCGCCGATAGCCGGGAATGCAATCGTCGCTGGTCGCCATCAGCAAATGCGAGGTATAGCGCGCCGTCTCATGGACGCCCGCCACCTGCATGATAATAAGCCCGACGCCGCCTTCCGCGCGCGCCTTGTGATAGGCATGCAGCGCCTCATTGGGAACGAAGTTCGTCGGCAAGGTCGTGTCATGTCCGGTCGACAAGATGCGATTCTTGATCGTCAGACGGCGAATGGTAAGCGGTGAAAAAAGAGCTTTGAGCGCGGCCATGATGCACAGACTTGGATGTTCGGGAATTTGCGATGATCGAGAAAGAACTGTCAGAGATTATGCCGCGCGCGCCAATCCACCGGATAGAGCGCATAGCAAACCAACGCCGCCTTGCCTTCGTAACGCAGCGGCGTGTTTTGCGGGATCCAGATGACGTCGCCCGGCACGGCGACGATCAGGCGGTCGGAAAGCCGCAAGCGAAACTCGCCTTCCAGAACCACCACCATCTCGTCATAGAGGACGGTCCATTCGATCGAGCAGTCGTCGAACCTGGCGAGGCCGACACCCATCGTAGCGCTGAGCTCCGGACCGACCAGACGGCTGATCTCCGCCTTGCCCGGCGGACCACCATAGGTCGAGAACTGCATCTCGCTGCGCTTGAAGTGCTGCACCTGTTTCATCGTCTGTCTCCCAGTTGCCGGCAGCCGATCTACGTCGGCCGTTGAAGAATTTGAATATAATTTCAAATATCGGCCAACACCAAGTCAAACGCATTCTGGTGCCGGGCGGCCATGCATCCAGGCCATGCGTTCAGCCGCAAATTCAGGCCGGCGTGACGTGAAGTCATGCACCTAGGGCGGGTATGCGCTGTCGGCCTCAGGCTAATTGTCCCCGCACAATAGAATGCCTGACAGGGCGATTATGCGCCGCTATCGTCGCCGCCACAGCTCCTCCTTCCTCTTGATGCGATCACGTTTAGCGATGAGTGCCCTTCTTCTCGATCAGTTGTTGCGCGGCGTATTGCCCGATCCCGATGGCGCAGGCCTGCTGGTGGTCCCCACCAGATCCGTCGTGCTGGCTGCGGATTTGCAGGGCGCCGCCGCTGACCTCGTCTCCCCCCTGGCATTCGGCCGGCGCCTTCTGGTCGTCAGCGATCTGACAACGCAGGCCGTGCTCGGCCAGCGCATCGTTGCGGAACTAGGCTGCCGCTTTGCCGTCGAACATCTTGTCCTCACCGACCCTTATGCCGACCTAACAACAGTCGGCCAGATCGAGGCTCACCAACGCGCGAGCGCGGCGCAGGCATTGATCGCCGTCGGATCAGGGACCATCAACGATCTCTGCAAATACGCGGCGCATCGCCAGGGCATTCCCTATGCTGTCTTCGCCACCGCACCGTCGATGAACGGCTACACCTCTGTCAGCGCGGCGATCACTGTTGAAGGACACAAGCAGTCGCTGCCGGCGACAGCAGCGGCCGGTGTCTTCGCCGACCTCGCGGTCCTCGCCAGGGCTCCCGCCCGCATGATCCGGTCCGGCTTCGGCGACAGCATCTGCCGGACGACGGCACAGGTCGACTGGCTGCTGGCACATCTGTTGTTTGACCAGCCCTATCGGCAGGCGCCGTTCAGCCTGTTGCATGCGGATGAGGACGCGCTTCTCGCCGAGCCGCGACGCCTCATCGAAGGTGATCTCGGCGCCGTCGAGCTGCTGATGCGCAGCCTGATCCTGTCCGGCTTCGGCATGACGATCTGCGGCGGCAGCTATCCGGCGAGCCAAGGCGAACATCTGATCAGCCATTATCTGGAAATGCTGCCACCGATCGGATGGATGCCGGCTTTTCATGGCGAGCAGGTTGCAGTCGCCACCGTGACCATGGCGCGGCTACAGGAGCAACTGCTGCGGGCAGAACCGCCGCAGCTGATGGCGACGCGCGTGACCGAGGCGGATCTCATTGCTCATTTCGGCGAAGAGCTGGGCCGTTCCTGCTGGCGGGGCTTTTCCGCCAAGCGCCTGGATGCGGCGCAAGCGGCCCGGCTGACCGAAAGGCTGCGCCGCGACTGGACGCAGATCCGCGAGCGGCTTGTCTCATGCCATCTCAATCCGCAACAAGTGGAAAGCGCATTGCAGGCGGCAGGCGCGCCCGTGAAGGGTCAGGATATCGGGTTGACGGCCGAACAATATCGATCTGCGGTACTGCATGCGCGCCAGATCCGCGATCGCTTCACTTTCCTCGATCTGGCCGATGACAGCGGGGCACTGCGCGGTTTTGCCGACGATCAGGTCCGTCAGATGACCCGGCTATAGCGCCCGATCTTGCGCGAACCCTCGGCAGCCATTCCGGCTGCTACCGGCGACGTTGCCTCGCCCGCCATCGCATCGGCATGGAGATGCCGGTCGAAGCAGGCGGCAGCCACGCGCATGAGCGGCCGGCCACGTTCGGTAATGCTGATATCGCTGCCCGAAATCGCCACCAGCCCGTCTTCCTTCAGCGACTGCAGGCGGAGGAGATCGGCGGTGAAATCGAGCGGCATCTCGGGATAACGGCGGCGGATCGCCGCCAAATCCACCCGGCCCTCGCACATCAAGGCGTTGATGATCTCGCGCCGGGCGCGGTCCTCGGCGGTCACGGCGATGCCGCGCGTAACCGCAGTGCGGCCGGCAGCAACGGCTTGCTGCCAATCGGCAATCACCACGGCATTCTGCACGTAGCCCGCCGGCAGCGAGCCGATCGCTGAAGGCCCCAGGCCGATCAGGAAGTCGCTGTCATCCGTCGTGTAGCCCTGGAAATTGCGGTGAAGATGGCCCTGCGCCAGTGCCCGGCTGAGCTGGTCATCGGGCTTGGCGAAATGATCGAGCCCGATTGCCTGGTAGCCGCGCGCGACCAACTGCGCGGCGGCCTGTTCCTGCAGCTGCCAGCGCAACGCGGCATCGGGCAAAGCCGCCTCGTCGATCTGTTTCTGGTTGGCCTTCATCCAGGGCACATGGGCATAGCCGAAGAGGCTGATGCGGTCGGGATCGAGTGCCACCGCGAGATCAACCGTCCGCGCCAGCGTCTCCAAGGTCTGGTAGGGCAGGCCGTAGAGAAGATCGAGATTGATGCTCTGGATCCCGATTTCTCGCAGCCCCGCCACTGCGCCGCGGACCAGATCGAAGGACTGCGGGCGATTGATGGCCGCCTGGACCCGCGGATCGAAGTCCTGGACGCCGAGGCTCGCACGGTCGATTCTGCTATCGCGTAGGGCCGACAGCCATTCGTCAGTGATCCAGCGGGGGTCAAGTTCGACGGCGCGTACCGTCTCAGCCATTAAATCGAAACGGGCGGCCAGGTGCTCCATCAACCGGGCAAACTGCGCCGGCGTCATGACATTGGGCGTGCCGCCGCCCCAATGGATGTGGCTGATGCGACGCGGCCGGCCGCTGCCTGCCGCCAGGATATTGGCGATGACATCTATCTCGCCATGCAGGCTCGCGACAAACCGGTCGATGGGCTCTTGCCGCGCCACGATCTTCGTATGGCAGCCGCAATACCAGCACATCTGCCGGCAATAGGGGACGTGGAGATAAAGCGAGAGCGGCTGCTCCGGATCGCAATCCTGCAGCCAGGCGACATATTCCACATGACCGATCCCGCCATGGAAATGCGGCGCCGTCGGGTAGCTGGTATAGCGCGGGACGGGGCGGTCATATTTCGAGATGAGAAACGGGTCCATCCCGTCTTTCTAAGGCGCGCGGTGCCATTCCACGTTGATGCAGATCAATCAGCACAGGACGGACCGCAGGGGATGCGGATCGAAGAGCTTCGCCGAGGCAAGAAAAAGGGGCTGCATCCGATAGGACGCAGCCCCGATTTCGGCAGAAGCCGGATAAGCCGGACTTAGAAGTCCATGTCACCCATGCCGCCCATGCCCGGCGCGCCGGCCGGACCGCCAGCCTTCTTCTCCGGACGCTCGGCGATCATCGCCTCGGTGGTGACGAGCAGACCGGCGACCGAAGCCGCATCCTGCAGGGCGCAACGCACGACCTTCGCGGGGTCGATGACGCCGGCCTTGACCAGGTCGGTGAACTCGTTCGACTGGGCATTGTAGCCCCAGTTGGTGTTCTTCTGCTCGAGCAGCTTGCCGGC
>DATLJB010000029.1:0-2636 GCA_035539075.1 Terriglobia bacterium | reverse complement strand
CCCTTGGCGATGCGGTTCTTGCGCGAGGCCTTGATGAGGTCGGGATTCTTGCGCTCCTTCGGCGTCATCGATTCGATGATGGCGATGGTGCGCTTGACGATCTTGTCGTCGACCTTGCCCTCGAGCTGTTTCTGCATTTTACCGAGGCCGGGCAGCATGCCCATGATGCCGCCGAGGCCGCCCATCTTCAGGAGCTGGCGCATCTGCGAGGCCATGTCGTCGAGGTCGAACTCGCCCTTCTGCATCTTGCGGGCAAGACGCTCGGCCTCTTCCGCCTCGGTGGTTTCGATCGCCTTCTCGACCAGGCTGACGATGTCGCCCATGCCGAGGATACGGCCGGCGATACGGTCGGCATGGAAGTCTTCCAGGGCATCGATCTTTTCACCGACGCCGAGCAGCTTGATCGGGCAGCCCGTAACGGCGCGCATCGATAAGGCGGCACCGCCGCGCGCATCACCGTCGACGCGGGTCAGCACGATGCCCGTGACATTGACGCGGTCCTTGAAGGCCTTGGCGACGGTGACCGCATCCTGGCCGGTCATCGCATCGGCAACCAGCAAGGTCTCATGCGGGTTGGTGGCGGCGTGGATTTCCGCCACCTCGGCCATCAGCTCTTCGTCGATCGCCAGGCGACCGGCGGTGTCGAGCATGACGACATCGAAACCTTCGAGCCGTGCAGCCTGTATCGCACGCTTGGCAATCGCCACCGGCGGCTCGCCGGGAACGATGGGGAGCGAACGGCCGCCGATCTGTTCGGCGAGAATGGCGAGCTGCTGCTGCGCCGCCGGACGGCGCGTATCCAGCGAGGCCATCAGCACTTTCTTGCCCTGGCGGTCGGCCAGGCGCTTGGCGATCTTCGCCGTGCTGGTGGTCTTGCCGGAACCCTGCAGGCCGACCATCATGATCGGCACGGGGGCGGGCGCATTCAGACTGATGCCGGCTTCGGTCGCATCGCCGGCCGAAAGCATTTTCACCAGCGCGTCATGCACCAGCTTGATGACCATCTGGCCCGGCGTGATCGACTTGACCACCTGCTCGCCCACTGCGCCTTCACGCACCTGGGCGATGAAATCCTTGACCACGGGCAGGGCAACGTCGGCTTCGAGCAGCGCCACACGCACTTCGCGCAGGGCTTCATCGACATCGGCTTCCGACAGCGCGCCGCGCTTCGTCAGCCGATCGAAGACCCCACTCAGGCGTTCTGACAGTTTGTCGAACATGCGTCGCCGCGATCCGTTACAGTTACCCAAAACAAGACCCCTGCGTCTCAGACGCACTCACGCCCGAAGGAGGGCGCAACGAGAATTGCGCCCGTGCGCGAAACTCGCGGACGGACGGGGCTCCTCGGAGCCAAGGCTTTCCCAAAGTCGGTTAAGCGGGCCGGAAACTATGTCTTTCCTTGGCGAGAGTCAAGGAAACTGGGCAATTCTGAAGCAGAACAGTCCATGAATCCTTCGGAACGCTTGAAGCAAATGAAGCAGAATCGCCGGCCCGCGAGGAGTGGCGTCGAACAATCCATGAGAAGCGCCGGCTTCCGCTGCGCCGGCGCGATGCTCAGGACTGGGAAGTCACCCCTAAAATATTGACAATGCTGGCTTTTAGATAGCCGGAGGAACCAGGGCGTTGGGGTCCGATTTGGCCAGAGCCTTGCCGGTCGCGGTTACCGGCATGCCGGCGGGGCGGCGGCGCAATTCGTCGAGCTCACTGGTCTGAAGTTTGAAGCGACGATGCAGATCGCGATGCCGGCGCCGCGCCGGGGCGCCGTGCCGCCACATGACCAGAAGCCCGAACAGGAAGCCCACCAGCAGGCAGCCGAAGATCAGCGCATAGGCCGGGAGGGGCATGTCCCAGGGCAGCGGCCAGAAATTAAGGGCGATCTCCTGGGTATTCATCACGGTGAAATCGACCAGGATGATGACCACCGGCAGGGTGATGATCCAGAAAATCAGATGCCGCATTGATGCCCTCACGCAAATCCGGGCGCCAGTTTAAAGCGCGATCGTTTCAGGTGGAAGCCGCTGCTTCGACCGAGATCCGTTTTGCCGGCTAACATATTGATGCGCAAGGGGCGGCATGCGCGCGGGATGCATCTGCAGGCGGCGACCCAAAACGGCAACAGCGCGCGATCCCCACCGCGCGCTGTTGCCCCTCGCCCCTGAACTGGATTTTGTGATCAGTTCCCCGCCGGACTGCCCGGTTCCTTATGCGCCTCGCCACCATGGCCGCCGGAAGACTGGCCACCGGCCGGCTGACCGCCGGCAGAGGATGAGCTGGCGCCGGCACCACCGTCCCCGGCGGTCGGCGTTTCGGCGCGGCCGTTCAGGCGATCGCGCAACTCCTTGCCGGTCTTGAAGAAAGGCACCACCTTCTCGTCCACCGCCACGGCCTCGCCGGTGCGCGGATTGCGGCCTTTGCGGGCATCGCGCTCCTTGACGGAGAAGGCGCCGAAGCCGCGCAGCTCCACCCGGTCGCGACGCGCCAGCGCATTGGTGATCTCGTCGAAGATCGTGGTGACGATGCGCTCGACATCCCGATGATAGAGATGCGGGTTGAGAGCACCGATGCGCAGAATTAGTTCCGATTTCGTCATTGCTGTCCCCGTCGCGCGTCCATACCGGCCATTCGTCCAGGTCTGG
>DATLJB010000028.1:0-3233 GCA_035539075.1 Terriglobia bacterium | reverse complement strand
GGTGGAAGGGCGCGATCTCTTCGTCCAGGACGCGGTCGTCTATATGCGCATGACCCAGGGGCCGAAACGGGTCGACGTCATCTATCGCCGGGTCGATGACGATTTCATCGATCCGCTGACCTTCAATGCCGGTTCCATGCTCGGCGTGCCCGGTCTGTTCGAGGCCTATGTCGCCGGCAATGTGACGCTCGCCAATGCCGTCGGCACCGGCATTTCCGACGACAAGGTGATCTACGCCTATATGCCGCAGATCGTGAAATTCTATCTCGGCGAGGAGCCGATCCTGAAGAACGTGCCGACCTGGCGCTGCCGCGAAGCCGATCATCTCGCCTACGTGCTCGATCATCTCGAGGAGCTGGTCGTGAAGGAGGCGCATGGATCGGGCGGCTATGGCATGCTCGTGGGGCCGCAGGCAAGTTCGAGCGAGATCGAGGATTTCCGCGCCCGGTTGAAGGCCATGCCGGATGCTTATATTGCCCAGCCGACCCTGTCGCTTTCGACCTGCCCGACTTTTGTCAACCAGGGCATCGCGCCGCGCCATGTCGATTTGCGGCCTTTCGTGCTGAGCGGCGCCGATGGCGTGCGCATCGTGCCCGGCGGCCTCACCCGTGTCGCCTTGCGAGAAGGCTCGCTGGTGGTGAATTCCAGCCAGGGCGGCGGCACCAAGGACACTTGGGTTGTCGATTTCTAGGGCTGTCGATTTTGGCGTTGCCGGCTTTTAGGTTCGGGGGATGACGAGTTGCAGGCGAATGGATTGCCGCATTGAAGGTTGATCAGCTGGAACCCACCATGTTGCGACGAACGGCAGACAGTCTCTATTGGCTTTCGCGCTATGTGGAGCGAGCGGATTATCTCGCGCGCATCCTCGAGGCGGCCGACCGGCTGTCTTCCCTGCCGAAGGCAGATCTCGAAAATTCCACCAATGAGTGGGAAAGCGCTTTGCTGACGGCCGGCTGCCTGGATACCTTTCGTGCGCAATATGACGTTGCCAATGCCCAGACCGTCACGGATTTCCTGGCCTATTCGCCGGATAACGACTATTCGATCCGCCGCTGCCTGGAGATCGCGCGCGCCAATGCGCGGGCCGTGCGCACCGCCTTGACCACGGAGATGTGGGAGGCGATCAACGGCGCCTGGCTGGAATTGCAGGATCTGCGGCCGGGCACTTTGGTGCCTGGGCAAAGCTCACGCTTCCTCGACTGGGTCAAGGATATCTGCCTGCGCGTTGACGGTTCCGGCCATCGCACCATGCTGCGGCGCGATTCCTATTGGTTTGCGCGGCTTGGCATCTATGCCGAGCGGGCAGACAACACGGCGCGCATTCTCGACGTCAAGTATCACGTCCTGCTGCCCCAGGCCTCGAATGTCGGCGGCGGCCTCGATTACGCGCAATGGGCGGCTATCCTGCGCGCCGTCTCGGCGCTGGCCAGCTATCACTGGGTCTACCGGGAGAGCGTCAAGCCCTGGCTGGTCGCTGATCTTCTGATTCTCAATGAGCAGATGCCGCGCTCGCTGGTTGCCTGCTACGCGCAGATCGTCGCCAATCTCGACAACCTGGCGACCGCCTATGGCCGGGTCGGCGACGCGCAGCGCCAGGCGCGCGGCGTCTATCTGCAGCTGGAAAACAACAGCGTCGACCAGATCTTCCAATCCGGGCTGCATGAATTCCTCGCCGATTTCATCAGCAACAACAACCGCGTCTGCCAGGCCATTGCCGAGCAGTATCTGATTTAGGAACCGATCATCCCTCATGCTCATTCGCGTGCGTCACAAGACCACCTATACCTATGAACGGCCGGCGCAATCGGTCATCCAGCTGCTGCGCCTGACGCCGCGCAATCACGAGGGGCAGTCGGTGCGCAAATGGCGGATCGAGCTGGAGAATGACGGCTCGCTCCGCTCCGGCCAGGACGCCTTCGGCAACGTGACACACATGCTGTCGCTGGCCGGGCCGATCGACAAGATCACCCTGACGGTGGAAGGCGAGGTGGAAAAGCAGGACACCAACGGCATCCTGCGCCACTCGCTGGAGCCTTTTCCGCCGGCCCTGTTCCTGCGCGAGACCGATCTCACGCAACCTAACGCCGCGTTGCTCGATTTTGCGCAGGGCTGCGCCAAGAAAGCGGGCGGCAGCGGCCTCAAGGTGATGCACGAGCTGATGGCCGCCATCAACCAGCAGATCACCTTCGATACCGAACCGACCAGCGCGACCACGACGGCAGCCCAGGCCTTCGAGATGAAGCGGGGCGTCTGCCAGGACCTCTCGCATATCTTCATCGCCAGCGCCCGCTGCCTCGGTATCCCGGCCCGCTATATCGGCGGCTATCTGCTGCGCTCGGACGATACGCCGAACCAGGAAGCGGGCCATGCCTGGGTCGAGGCCTATATCAAGGATCTCGGCTGGGTCGGCTTCGATCCCGCCAATGGCGTGTGCCCCACCGAGGCGCATATCCGCGTCAGTGTCGGCCTCGACTACCTGGGGGCGGCACCGGTGCGCGGCTCGCGCTATGGCGGGGCCGACGAACAGATGGACGTCGCCGTCACCGTTGACCAGGCTGCGGGCCCGACCGGTGTGCAGCAGCAGCGTCGGCCGGCCGGTTTCGGCCGCCAGATGGGCGATCACAGCCAGCAATAGCGAACTGGCGAAAACCGGGTCGAAACCGGCCGCTTACCCGTTGTTCACGACTCGCAGCCACGATATAAGCGGGAAAGCGCCGACGGAGTGGCAAAATGACTTACTGCGTGGGGCTGCGGCTGCGGGATGGCCTGGTCCTGATCACCGATTCCCGCACCAATGCCGGCATCGACAATATCGCCAGCTATCGCAAGCTGCATGTCTTCGCGCAGCCGGGCGAGCGGCTGATCGCTGTGGCCACTTCCGGCAATCTCTCGATCAGCCAATCCGTAATCAGCATGCTGACCGAGGGCCTCGCCCATCCCGAGACCGGTGATGTCGAGACCCTGATGAACGTTCCCTCGATGTTCCGCGCGGCCCAGCTGGTCGGCCGGGCGGTGCGCGAGACCTTCGCCGTCGACGGCAAGGCGCTGGAACAGCATCATGCCGGCTTCGACGTCGCCTTGCTGGTGGCGGGCCAGATCAAGGGCGGCCGCATGCGGCTCTTCATGGTCTATGCCGCCGGCAATTTCATCGAGGCGACCGAGGACACGCCCTTCCTGCAGATCGGCGAACACAAATACGGCAAGCCGATCCTCGATCGCGCCGTCTCCTATCA
>DATLJB010000027.1:0-5873 GCA_035539075.1 Terriglobia bacterium | reverse complement strand
ACCGTCCGAAGTCGAAGGCGATCCAGCCGTGATCGCCTTCCAGCGAAGACGGCACCTTATGGCCGAAATGCTTGCAGAGCTGGCCGAGATAGCGCAGCGCCGATGTCGTCTGCACGCGGGCGACCGAGGTCAGGGAAGCCTCGCCAGCCGGCACGGGCGCATCGCCGGGTTGGGCGAGAGGTGTTGGTTCACGCATGCTCAGGCCCTTTCGATCTGCTGGGCGGCGCTGTCGATCGCCGCGGTGATGCTGTGGATCTGCGTCTCGTTGAGCGGTCCTTGCGAGAGCCGCAAGCGGATCGCCATTTTCAGGTTTTCCATCGCGCGGAGAATCTGCGGGGCGGGACCGCCGCCTTGCGCCGCATTGGCTTCCGCCATGCGGCTGAAGATCGATTGGATCATCGGCTGGCTGGCGGCGAGGAAGGCTTTGCCGTCTTCGGTGATGGCATAGAGCTTCTTGTTGCCCTCGGCATTGCTGACCGTGGCATGGCCCAGTTCCTCGAGCAAAGTGAGGGTGGGGTAGATGACGCCGGGGCTGGGCGTATAGGTGCCGCCAAGCCGCTCCTCGATCTCCTTGATCACCTCATAGCCGTAGCGCGGCTTATCGGCGATCAGCTGCAGGACGACATAGCGCAGATCGCCATGGTCGAAGAAGCGGCCTATCCGGCGGCCGAATTTGCCGCCGAAATGATGATGGCCGCGCCCGAAATGCCGGCCGCCGCCAAATTCGTCACGCGCGTGTCGACGCTCGCGACATTCGTGGAAGTGTTTGAAAAACATCGAATTGCCTCCGTTACAGTTTCGATATATCGATAATTAGATATATCGAAATATAGTCGGAGTCAAGAACAAGCCGGAAATTTAGCCTGGGCGGAGCCAGCTTCTGAGCGAGAGGACCAAAGCGAGGAGCGCGGCGGCCAGGGCACCGAGCGAGGTCGCCTGCCAGCCGCCCCAGGCCCAGGCGGCGCCGGCCAGGATCGAGCCGATGGCGCCGCCGATGAAGAAGCCGCCGGTGAAGAGGCCGTTGAGGCGACCGCGCGCTTCCGGCCGGATCATGTTGATGGCGCGCCGGCCCAGGGTCTGGTCGCCGATGACGCCGAGATCGAGGATCAGGGCGGCCAGCATCATCGCGGCGATGGCGATGCCTTCATGGCCGGCGAAGAAACCCCGCGCGAAGGCTGCATCGCCGGCGATCCAGGCGATGCCGATCGCGAGGATGACGGCGAGATGCATCAGCACCGTGGCCCCCTTGGTCCAGCCGCGATCGCCGAGCCGCCCGGCAACCGGCGCCATGATGGTGCCGCCGCTACCGGCCAGGGCGAAGAGCGCGATGCCGTCGGCGCCGAGGTGAAACGGCGCTTCGGTGAGGCGCAACGTGATCACCGTCCAGAAGAAGCTGAAGCTGGCGAAGCAAAGACCCGCCGTGATCGCGCGCAATTGCAGCACCGGTTCGGTGCGCAGCAAGGTCCAGAGCGAGGCGACGAGATCGAGGTAGCGCGGCGCCGATGGCGGCCGATGTGGCGGCAGTTTCAGCACCAGTGTCGCCGTCAGCGCGGCGATCAGCACGCCGGTCCCGCCGAACACGATCCGCCAGCCGAAATGCTCGGCGACGACGGTCGCCAGGGGCCGCGAGAGCAGGATGCCGAGCATGACGCCGCCCATGATATTGCCGACCACGCGGCCGCGATGCGCGGGGTCGGTGAGGGAAGCGGCGAGGGGGACCAGCATCTGGATGACGCTGGTGGTCATCCCCATGACGAACATGGCGGCGAGGAAGAGCCAGGATTGCCGGGCGGAAGCGGCAAGGGCAAGGGATGCCACATTGCCGGCAAACATGCCGAGGATGAGGCGCCGGTTCTCGAAGAGATCGGTCAGCGGCACCAGCAGGATGAGCCCGGCCGCATAGCCGAGCAGGATCAGCATGGAGACGAGGCCATAGGCGCCGGCCGGCAGCTGGATCGCCGGGGCTATGATGCCGATCAAGGGCTGTGCCGAGGTGAGGTTGACGGCGAGGAGGCCGACCGCCAAGGCGAAGAAGGGGGTGGAAATGCTGACGGCGGTGCCGCGGGATTCGGCGGCCGGCGGGGCCTTCTCAGCCAGGGCGGTCATGGCGGAACCGTCGATTTCGAGCGGGGTGGTCTGATGCAAAGCCATCGATCATCTCCGGGAAGCAGCTGAACGGGCGGTTCGGATAATGGTTGATAGCTATGTCACGCTTCTTTATAATGCTATTAAATTATATTAATCATCTTTATGCGAGTTACGCATGAACACCCGGGATGTGGAAGCTTTCCTGGCCGTGGTCGATACCGGCTCCATTGTCGGCGCCGCCGCCCGCCTGCATCTGACCCAGCCAGGCATCACCCGACGGATACAGAATCTCGAGCAGGCTTTGGGGGTCGACCTCCTCGACCGCCAATCGAAACCGCTGAAACCGACGGCGGCCGGGCGCGAGGCCTATGCGCTGGGCCGGCGCGTCGTCGCTTCCGTCGATGACCTGAAAAGCGGCTTGAAACCCGACAGCCCGCCGACCGGCGATTTCCGCGTTGGCCTGACACCTTTCCTCAATGAAAGTGCGGTGGCGGATCCTTTCGACCGGCTGCGCGAGCTTTATCCCCAGCTGACCCTGCGCATCACCTCGGGCTGGTCGAGGGATCTGATCGCGCAGCTGGAGGAGGGCCGCCTCGATGCCTGTGGCATCTTCGTGCCGACCGGCATGGAGCCGCCGGAGACCTTGTCGCGCGATCATCTCGGCACATTGCCGGCCTTGGTGGTCGCCGGAAAATCGCTCGGCCTGCCGCGGAAGGTCACGTTACAGGACATCGCCCGCCAACCCTGGGTGCTCAATCAGGATGGCTGCGGTTTTCGCCGGGAGATGCGCCGCGCCCTCGAGCTCGAGCATCTCCCCTTCAACATCGCCGTCGAAGTGATGAGCCCGGAACTGCGCCTGTCGCTGGTGGCGCGCGGCCTGGGCCTTGGCATCACCACCGGCTCGGCGCTGGAGAGCAGCGCGTTGAAGTCGGAGGTCCAAGTGCTGGAGGTGGAGGGCTTTGATGTCACTTTCAACGGCTGGCTGGTGCATCGTCCGCCGGCCGGGCGGCTGGCGAAGCCGATCACCTGCCTGGTTGAAGGGCTGAGCACGGCGTTTCAAGTTTCGTAACGGGCTTTGCGCGAAGAGGCGATGCCCCTCAGCCCTGTTCGAAATCCGACCCATCCCAGGAGAAGGCGACTTCCTTGTCGTCGAGAACGGTCTGCAGGACGACGCGGCGGCCCCAGAGCTGCTGCACATAACGCAAGGTGCGCTCGGCATATTCCAGTAGCAGTTCGCGCCCGTCATATTCGTGCCGCAGCAGCAGCGTGCGATTGCCGCCGTGATCGGAATCGACGACGCGGATGACGGGCGTGCTGCCCATGCCGGTATAGGCGATCAAGGTCTGCTTGACCTCTTTCCAGTTGTCCTCGTCGGAGACCCGCGAGACGACCAGGTCCTCGCCTTCCGGCTCCATCTCGATCATATCCATCTCATGCATCAGCTTCTGAGTGAGGAAGCGGCGCAGGAACGAGACGTCGCGATCGACCTCCCGGATATGGAAGATCGCCTCGCGGCCGCTCGGCCGGGAAAAGCTTTGCGGCGAGCGTCCCATCTCCTCGACCTCGTCGAAGCTCGGCTCGTCATGGCGCCGGACGATGTCGTCCCACATCTTCAAGCCGAGGTGATAGGGGTTGATGTCATTGGGGATCGGCCGCACCACCTGATTATGGCGCACGAGAAATTCCATATGCAGTTCCGAAGGCAGTTCCAGGCTGTTCATGATCGTCCGGTGCCAGTAGCAGGCCCAGCCTTCGTTCATGATCTTGGTCTCGATCTGCGGCAGGAAATACTGCATCTGCTCATGCACGATGGTGAGAAGATCCTGCTGCCAGGCCGGCATATGGCTGGCGTGATCGCGGATGAAGAGGAGAACGTTTTCCTCCGGCTCCAGGGGCACGCGGTGGAGGTCGGGTGTCTGCACCACCGGCCGCTTATGGATCGATTGGAAGGGATCGTTGGGCGGCCCGGCCATGGCCGCCACCTTCTGTTCCGCCTGGTTGCGCTTGCGGATCGCCGGATTGCGCTGGCATTGCAGCGACAGGGCATGGGCGGCATCCAGCACCGCCTCCACCTTGTCCTGGCCAATCGAGGGATCGGCGTAATAAGCGCGCACCCGATTGGCGTGGTTCTTGAAAGTCTCGACCACCAGCTCCGCGCGCAGGTGGCTGAAGGTGAAGTTATTGGCGAAGAAGTCGTTATGGCCATAGACATGGGCCATGGTCAGGATCTGCAAGGCGAGCGAGTTCTGCCGCATCAGATAGGCGATGCAGGGATTGCTGTTGATTACCATCTCATAGGGCAGGCCGGAAACGCCGTGATCATAGAGCGTCTTCTGGCGCTCGAAGCTCTTGCCATAGGACCAATGCGGGTAATGCGACGGCATGCCGGAATAGGCCATCAAGCTCAGCATTTGCGTATGGTCGCAAAGCTCGAATTCCTGCGGATAGCAGTGAAGGCCGAATTCAGCGACCTTCTCGCGGATGCGGGCGTCCCAATATTCCAGATCGCGCAGGGTCCAGGGCATCGCCATAACCCACCTCCTTCGTCCGGCTAGCTTGCCGTCGTCAGCCCCGCCTTGTCGCGGGTGAGAAAATTGCGGAAGCTCGACCAGACGTCGCTCTTGTCGCCGATGCGAATGGCCTGGAAATTATCGGCCTTCAGCGCCTTGAAGACCCCCAGCATGGCGTCCTGATCGCGGAAATAGCCGGTCGGCTTGATCTCGCCATAGCCGAAGAGATTGCAAACCTGGCACAGCTCGCCCGCCAGCTTGACGGCCCGCGGATTGTCGCCCGGCATGTTGTCGCCATCGGAGCAGTGGAAGGCATAGACGTTCCAAAGGGCGGGATGATAGCGCTGGTCGATGATCTCCAGGGCACGGGCATAGGCGCTTGAAATCAGCGTCCCACCAGATTCGCCCTTATGGAAGAAATCGTCCTCGCTCACTTCATGCGCCTCGGCGTCATGGGCGATGAAGACCAGTTCCACATGTTCGTAGCGCGTGCGGACGAATTGATAGAGCAGGAAGAAAAAGCTGCGGGCGAGATACTTCTTCTGCTGGTCCATCGAGCCCGATGTATCCATCATGCAGATGACGACGGCGTTGGAATCATAGTCGGTATCCTCGGCCCGCCGCCGGAAGCGCATATCGTTCTTCACGAAGGGAAAGCGAGCGCGGATCGGCATCTGGCCGGGAGCCGCCGGCGTCCGGCTCTCCATTACCTCCGGCATTTCGGGCGCGGCACTGCCGGCTGAAGCTTGGGTCTCGCCATCCTCGTGATCGAGCGCCAGCTTGCGCTTGACCCGGGCGATTGCGGTGCGCCGCTTGTCGAGCTGCACGCGCACGCCGACCTTGCGGTAGCCCTTCCGCTTGGTGGCGGCATGGCTGATGGTTTCGCGCAGGGCCTTGCGCTCGAGATCCGGCAGTTCCAGATCCTCGAACATCAGATCGATCAGCTCTTCAAGCGTGATGTCGGTTTCATAATAGTCAACGCCGGGCTGATCGCCGGCCTCGCCATCGCCCGGCTCATCGCCTGGCTGCGGCACCCGGCCGACCTTCTGGCCCGGTTGACTGTCGCCCTGCCCCTGCCCGGCGCGGGCATTGTTGTTGCCGAAGACGAAGCGGTATTCCTTGATACCGCGCAGCGGCACCTTGACGATGGTGTCGCGGCTGCGGCCGATGATCGCCTGTTCCGCGACGATATCGGCGATATTGTCGCGGATGGCATCACGCACCTTTTGCCGGTGGCGAAGTCGATCGCCGGAGCTGCGATCGGATTGCAGGGCA
>DATLJB010000026.1:0-48502 GCA_035539075.1 Terriglobia bacterium | reverse complement strand
CGCATCGCTCAACACCAAGCCGCTGACGGCGATCCTGCTGCAGGGCCTGCTGCGGCCTTTGCTCGACACCGTCAACATGGTCAATGCGCCGGTCATTGCCCGCGAACGCAACATCGACATTTCCGAGGTGCGCAATGATCGCGAGGGCACCTATCATACGCTGATCCGCCTGACCATCACGGCGGGAGATCGCGAGCGCAGCATCGCCGGCACCCTCTTCGCCGATCGCCGCCCGCGTATCGTCGAGATCAAGGGCATCGAGATCGAGGCCGCACTCGGGCCGCATATGCTCTATGTGACCAATGAGGACAAGCCCGGCATGATCGGCAATCTCGGCAGCCTGCTCGGCGATAACGGAATCAACATCGCCACTTTCGCCCTCGGCCGTGCAGCGCAGGGCGGCGATGCCATCGCTCTGATCGAAATCGACGGACCGATCGCGACGGATCTCCTCCAGCGCGTTCAGGCGCTGCCGCATGTCCGTCAGGCAAAGGCGCTGGTGTTCTGAAGCCGATTTCACGAATGCGAAGGCCGGGTATCTCACCCGGCCTTTTCTTTAGAGCCGGATCGCTTAAGACGATCGCACTCTAATGAGCCGACTTTCCGGTCAGGGATGACGCCAGGACGCCGGCGACGATCAATGCCGCGCCGAGCCATTGGCCGGCATCAAGCCTCTCGCCCAGCAGGAAATAGGCAAGGATCACGCCGCTCAGGGGAATGAGCGGCAGGAAGAGAGCCGTCATCGACGCGCGCGTATGGCGCAGTGCCAGCAGATAGAGCCAGAAAGGCAGCGCGAATTGCAGCAGCCCGGAGAGGATGACGAGGAAGATGATGTCGCCATCGACGGCCTGCCAATCCAGCGGCGGCACGCCGATCGCCGTCGCGACGACCAGCGCGGCCACGGCGAAGGCCAGAGCCGCGCTCTGCTGGACGGCGGCCAGATGCAATCCGTCATAAGCCGAAATCAGCCGGCGACTGAGAACCACATAGAAGGCGGCGACGCAAAGCCCCGCCAGCACCAACAGGTCGCCGGTCAACCCGCTCCAGGACATCGTCGTCATATCGATCTGCGGCAGGATGACGAGAACGGCACCGCATAAGGCGGCAAAAGCGCAGAGATATTGAGTGGCGGAAATCCGCTCCTTCAGCAGCACCGCGGCCATGGCGATGATGATGATCGGCTCGATCGCATCCAGCAGCACGACTTCGCTGGCGCTGGTCAGCAACAGCCCCAGCGTCACCAGCAGAAACGTCGCGCCCGGCTGCAGAATGCCGCTGAAGCAGGCTTTATACAGGTCTGCGCGCGTGATCGGCTGGCCGGCAATGGCTGCCGCCGGTCGACGGCACAACAGCAAGGCTGTCCAGAGGACGAGAATACTGGCCAAAAGCTGCAACGATAGAAGCGTGACGGGCGGCAATGCCGACACTGCCTTTTTACTGAGCGGAACCGATACACCCCAGCATGCCGATGCCAATGCCAGGACCAGAGGTGCCCACCAGACTTTCTGCTTCTGCCCAGCCAATTCGGCTTGATTCACGCCTGCCCCATCCATTTCTGCCCCCCGATTCGGTAGCATGCACGCAGATGGTGAACAAGACGTTGCCGAACTCAGCCGTATTTGGCGAGATAGGACTCGGCGAGATCACAACTGCCTTCCGTATAGGCGGCGCCCAGGCTGCGCGCGAGATCGGTTTCGTGATGCGAACCGATCCATGCCACAAGCAGCAGGCGCCGCAGCATGATGAAGGTCGGAATCTCGGCTTCCTCTTCGGCGCTCAAGGTCGCGACCCGGCGATAGCCGCGCAGCCAGGCATCGACCAGCTCGGGCACATCCGCCCGATGCTCGATAAAACTCAACGCCGTGCCGATATCGTAGAGGAACCAGCCGAAGCCGCAATCGTCGAAATCGATCACCTTGGTCACGTCGCCTTCGACCAGCAGATTGGCAAGACGGATATCGGCATGAACGAGGCCGAAGCGATCCTGCGCACGGCCAAACTTTTCCAGGCGGCGGCGAATGGTATCGGAGAGGCGGGCGAACAGCTGCTCGGCAGCTTGCGTCATGCCGAGGCCGGCCTGCCACCGTCCCCAGATCGCCCGCTGTCCCAGGGCGCCATCGTGGTCCCAGACCTGGCGCGTGAAGCCGGCCGGCAGCCGCCAATGCCGCGCCTGGTCATGCATATACGCGCTGACCGTGCCGAGGCGCTCGAACGGTCCGAGCAGGTCGTCTTCCGACGGCTCCTGCCCGGAGAGAAACGTGAACACCACAGCATGGCGCGGCTCCGGCAATTCGCTGCTCGCCACCGACTGAATCAGGCTGCCGTCGCGGGCCGGAATGGCCTGCGATGTGACGATGCCGTCATGGCGGCCGAGCGCCGCGAGCCATTGCAGTTCCGAGCGGATCGCCTGCTCGCTGTGATAGCCGTGCCGGTGGACGCGCAAGATCGTCGGATTCTCACGGGTCGGGTCATCTATGCGATAAGTGGCGTTCTCCGAATGATTGATCAGCGTCGCCCGGGCATGCGGTGAGAATCCGTAACGCGGCAGAACCGCCTCAGCCAGCCGGCCGATGCGGGCGAGATGATCAGTCATGGTTACCAAGCGCTGCCCCCTATCCCGTGTCCCTGTCCACCGTCGTCGCAGATTGGCAGCCGGATGCCGTTCGGCAGGTCCGGGCTGTACGCCGCCGATAGACCGTGCTTTGGCGTCGCGGTCAAGAGCCGTGCGGCCGGCCCCACAGCCGGCGCGACGGTCCGGGACAATCGCGCCCCGCCGCCGCCCCGGACGGGGCTTGCCTGGACCGGCCGGTTTTCCTACAACGTGCCGAATCGGAAGGCGAGACATGTCGAACCAAGAAGGCGGCCCGGGCCGGACCGGTAAACCGGGACGCCGGCCAAAGAGCGACAGCACCGGCGAGCAGCCGATACGCAAGGCGGCGTCGCTTTCGGCGGCACCAACGGCCGATCGGGATGGAAAGGCTGCCGGCAACCGGCGCCGACGGCCACCGGCGCGCGGCGGCAAGAAGATGCATCGGGCAGAGCAGGCGTCACCGCCCCCTGCCGAACCGGATCTCCTGCTGCACCGCCTGCTCTATCGCGACGGCCTGGTTCTGATCATCGACAAGCCGGCAGGACTGCCGGTTCATGCCGGGCCCGGCGGGGGCGCCAATGTCGAGCAATATCTCGATGCCCTGCGCTTCGGCCTGCCCGGCCTGCCGGCGCTGGCGCATCGGCTGGATCGCGATACCAGCGGCTGCCTGGTGCTCGGCCGGCACCGCAAGGCGCTGCGCAAACTAGGGCTGCTCTTTTCCGGCGGGCAGGTCGACAAGACCTATTGGGCGGTCGTCGAGGGCAGGCCGCCGGCGGATCATGGCACCATCGACCTGCCGCTGAAAAAGCTGACCTTGCAAAAGGGCTGGCGCATGGTCGCTGCCGCCGACGGGCAGACGGCCGTTACCGATTATCGTCTGCTCGGCAGCACTGACAAGATATCCTGGCTCGAACTGAAGCCGCATACGGGACGGACCCACCAGATCCGCGTCCATTGCGCCGAACTCGGCTGCGCATTGGTCGGCGATCCCGCCTATGGGCCGAATGCCGCGCGCTATCGTGCCGAGCAAGTGCCGCTGCATCTGCTGGCGCGCCGCATCGCTTTACCCCTTTATCCCAAGCGGGAGGCCATCTCCGCGACCGCGGCCCCCCCGCCGCATATGCTGGCCGCTTTGCGGCAATGCGGCTATGTGCCGGAGACCGATGCGGCAGCAGTGCCAGGCGAGTCCGGCACTTAGAGTGCGCCGCAGGGGCGGCCGGCGGCCGGAAGGCGAATCCTGCCGCGACCGCCTTTAGGCGCGGATGGCTGATCGGCCATTTTCGGCTGCAGGCACAGCGCGTGATCCGCGACCTCGCGCTGGCGTTCCGCCGCCTCGTCCCGGCGCATTCTGGCTTCGCGCCGTAAGAACGCTTCCTCGTCGAACCGGGGGGATTGCGGTGCCTGGACGGGGAACAGGCCGCGGCTTAGCCCCAGCATGATATAACTCAAAAAATTCTCATGCATGATCTTTACTCCCATATCCGTTCCTGGCGCGCCGAAGGAAAGGTTTCGCGCTTTGATAGGGAGATTTTGGTGCGATCTAGCCGATTCGACAAACGAGATGATATATTGGAAGTCGTCGTATTTATTATATTTATTCATGTATAAGGCGCCCCGATGTCCGACCGTCTGCCCTCCTTGCCGGCCTTGCGGGTGTTCGAAGCGGCCGGCCGGTTGCTCAGCTTCACCCGCGCCGCCGCGGAATTGCATGTGACCCAGGCGGCCGTCAGCCACCAGATCCGCAGCCTGGAAGAGCAACTGGGACAACCTTTGTTCCGGCGCTCGACCCGGCGCCTCGATCTGACGCCGGCCGGCCAGCGGCTGCTGCCGGCGGCGACCGCCGCCTTCACGACGCTGGAACGGGCGGTGGCCGATCTCCGGCGCTCCCGCGCCCTGCTGACCATTACCACCACGCCGTTTTTTGGGGCACGCTGGCTGGCCCCGCGACTTGGCCGCTTTGCCGCCCAGCATCCGGATATCGAGGTCTCGGTGCGCCACACCAGCGCCGTTCTCGATCTGGCGACGGAGGGCATCGATGTCGCCATCCGGACCGGCCGCGGCAACTGGCCGGGCCTCACCGCCCTGCGCATCGCCCAGCCGGTGCTGATACCGGTGGCGAGCCCCGATTATGTGGCGAGCCGGCGGTTGCAGCAGCGTCAGGACATCCTACGCGCCAACCTGCTGCATGACGAAGGCCGGCAGGAATGGGCGGACTGGCTGACCATGGCCGGGCTGGATCCCGCTTATGCCATGACCGGCCAGATCTTCGATGACGAGCATGTGCTGTTTGCGGCAGCGATGAGCGGCCAGGGCATCGCCCTGGTCATTCGCAACCTGGTCGAAGAAGAGTTGCGCCAGGGCACCTTGGTGCCGCTCTTCGACCTCACCCTGGGCGATGGCTGGGGCTATTACGTGGTGCATCTGCCGGAGATGGCCGAGGTGCCGAAAGTCGCCGCCTTCCGCCGCTTTGTCGCGCGCGAAGCCGCCGAGGAAGAGAAGCGGGCGGGGCCAGCCGGCATTCGCTGATATTCAGCAACGACCATCCGTGGCCTGACACTTGCCTGTCGCCATCACTGCCTTGTGTCGTCATCACTGCCTTGCGTTTTGCGCTGATTGACAGAGGCGCCGCGAAACCCTTACCAATTGGCCAATTCTCATGCGGCACATGCCGGGGGCCATGCCGGCCCGCGCCCGGCATATTCCCGTCCGCCAGCCCCCGATCGCCCCTGGAAGGCCCTCGATGACCGCCGAGACACTACTCTTGAGTCCCCGCGAGACCCGCATGGTGGTGCTCGGCGCCATGATCTCGCTGTTTCTGGCAGCGCTTGACCAGACCATTGTTGCGACCGCCCTGCCCTCCATCAGCGGCGATCTCGGCGACGTGCATCTGATGTCCTGGGTGGTCACCGCCTATCTCCTCACCTCCACGGCGGCGACCCCCATTCTCGGCAAGATGAGCGACCTGCATGGCAGGCGGCCGGTCATGCGGGTCTGCATCATCGTCTTCCTGATCGGCTCGGTGCTGTGCGCCCTTTCCGGATCGATGATGATGCTGATCCTCGCCCGCGCCTTGCAGGGCTTCGGCGGCGGCGGCCTGATCACCATCGCCCAGACGGCGGTGGCTGATGTCGTGGCGCCTCGCGAGCGTGGGAAATACGGCGCCTATTTCGCCGGCGTCTGGGCCTGCTCGGCATTGCTGGGGCCGGTGCTTGGCGGCGAGCTGACACAATATGCAAACTGGCACTGGATCTTCTGGATCAACCTGCCGATCGGCATCGCGGCGCTGGTCATCACCGACCCGATCCTGAAACAACTGGTCGGGCGCAAGACCGCGCATGAAATCGACTATGTCAGCATCGCCCTGTTCTTCGTCAGCAGCACGGCGTTTCTGCTGGCGATCTCGAGCGGCGGCTCGGTGGTGCCCTGGCTGTCCACGGATGTCATCGGCGCCCTTTGCGTCAGCGTCGTTGCCGCCCTCTGCTTCTACCGGCGGCAGCGAAACCATCACGAGCCGATCATCCCGCTGCATTTCTTCCATGATCCGGTGGTGGCGCCGGTACTGGTGGCGATCTTCATCGTGTTCGGCGGCTATCTCGCACTCTCCATCATGGTCCCGACCTATCTGCAGCTGGTGCTCGGCGCCGGGCCCGATGAGGTCGGTCGGCTGATCATTCCCCTGATGCTGTCTTCGACCGTCGGCGCCGCCCTGTCCGGCCGCTACATCACCCGTACAGGCAAATACAAGATGCCGCCGCTCCTCGGCATGCCGCTTGCCATCCTCTGTCTCGTCGTCCTCGGCTTTGCCGCCCCGCATATCGGCAAGCCCGTCCTGCTGTTGCTGCTGACCCTGATCGGCTTCGGCATGGGGCCGATCTTTCCGATCGCCAATGTCGCGGCGCAAAATGCCGTGCAGCGGCGCGACCTCGGTGCCGTCAGCGGCTCGATCAGTTTCGCCCGCGCCCTGGGCGGTGCGATCGCGACGGCCGCCGCCTCCAATCTCGTCCTCGGACTTGCCGCCCGCGCGCTTGCCAAGGATGCCGGTGCCGGCGATCTGACCGATCTCATGCGCGTACAGCTGGATGCCGGCGAGCGGACGGCTTTCTCCGATGCCTATGCGATTTTCTTCTTTGTCGTTGCCGGCTGGCTGGCGGTCGGCCTCTACGCCTTCTTCCGGGTGCAGGCGCGCCCCCTGCGCAGCCGCGCCGATGTGGAAGCCGCGAAAGCCGCGGCGGAGATGTAAAAAGGGCGCGGCCGTGCCGCGCCCTTGCAGTCCCGGTAAGTCGGGAACCGCTGCGGATCAGCCGCCGGCCTTCACTTCCTCGAACATCTTGGTGATCTTTTCATTGTTCTTGATCGGCCGCGTGAAGACTGTCGTCTTCAGCATGGTCTCCGGATCGGTCGGCAGTTGCAGCGCTTTCAGCTTGTCTGCGCCTTCCGCGGACATGGCGGCACTGCTCGACGAGCCATAGCCATAATTCTCGATCAGGGCCTGGCCGGACGCGTCATCCAAGCGGCTGTTGATGAAGTCATAGATGAGGGCGTCATGCGCCTCGCTGCCCTTCATCTTCACGAAGCCGCAGACCCAGGTCAGCATGCCTTCCTTCGGATTCATGAAGGCGACCGGCACGCCCTGCTTCTTCAGGCTGACAGCAGAAGCGTTCCAGGTCATCGCCGCCACCAACTCGCCCGAAGCCAGGGCCTGTTCGATCGACGTCATATCGGTCGTGTACATCTTCAGGAGCGGCCGCTGTTCCTGCAGCACCTTGCGGGTGGCTTCGATCTGGGCGTCATCCATGTTGAAGGGATCGACGCCGGCCAGCAGCCCCGCCACCATCGGCGTGTCGTGCACCGCGTCGATCGTGGCGATCTTGCCCTTGTATTGCGGGTCCCAGAGCAGCTTCCAGCTCTGTTCCGGATTCTTCAGGAGATCGGTGCGATAGGTGATCGAGGTATTGCCCCAGTCCCAGGGCACCATCCAGGTCTTGGTGCCTTCGACCAGGCCGGGCAGGTTGCGCAGGACCGGAAAGATCTTGTCCCAGTTCTTCAGTTTCGTGGTGTCGATCGGCTCGATCAGGCCAGCCTCTTTCCAGCGCTCGACCTTGTCGTAGCAGGGATGCGCGATATCCGGATGGAAGCCGGCCTTGACCTTGGTGAAGGCCTCGTCGTCGTCGCCGAATTTCGGGATATCGACGGCGCCCGGATGGGCGGCGAGGAAGGACTTATTGAAGTCCGGCAGCTCGTAGCCGTCCCAGGTGAAATAGACGATCTTGTCGGCGCTGTGCGCCAGGCCGGTCCAGCCCAGAGCCGCGGCGCAGAGCCCGGCAACGGCTGCGCCGATCATCAATCGGCGATTTCTTGTCTTCATTGTAGTCCTCCCACAAAGCGGTCGATTTATGGCTGGCACCGATGACCGCAGCTCGGCGCCGCCTGATTAAGCCTCCAGTTGCCGCGCCCCGCGCCGCCGCAAGGCCTCGCTGACGAAAACGAGGAGAAGCGACGCGACCAGCATGCAGGAACCGAGCGCGAGAATCTCCGGCAGATGCGAGGGAAAGCGCAACTGGCCCCAGATATAGAGCGGCAGCGTCGCATCGGTGCCGGAGAGGAAGAAGGCGATGACGAACTCGTCGATCGAGGTGGTGAAACAGAGGATGATCGAAGCGAAGATCGCGGCGAAGGATAGAGGCAGCGTGATCTTCAGAAACGTCCCGACTTCGTTAGCGCCGAGGTCCATGGCCGCTTCTTCCAGGCTGCGATCGAGCGTGACGAAGCGGCTCATCATGATCGAGAGGCTGAGCGGCGTGCAAAAGACGATATGGCCGCAGGTGATCGCCGTCAGCGAATTGTCGAGGCCGGCGGCGCGCAGCAGCACCAGGAGGGCGATGCCCATGATAATCGACGGCATCAAAAGCGGCAGCATGCTGAGCCCGGTGATCGCCTGCCCGCCCGGCCAGCGATAACGCACCAGGGCAAAAGCGCCGAGCGTGCCGATCGCCGTGGCGCAGAGCGACGAAGCGCTCGCCACCTTCAGGCTGTTGAGGGCGGCGTCGAGCAGCGCATCGTCCTGCGCCATCTGCCGGTACCAGTCGAACGTCCATTCCTTCAGTGGAAAGGCGATATGGATGCCGGAATTGAAGCTGAAGATGAGAATGAAGACCGACGGCAGGTAAAGGAGCACGGCAAACAGCAGCGTATAGCCCCAGAGCCATTGCCGCCTGGCGCCTTTGACCACGCGCCGGATCGTCATCGGCCTCGAGGCCACATCCGGCAGGCTGTTTGATGCCACCATCATGATCGTACCGTCATGATGCCGCCGTCGCCCGGCGATGGCCGATCGAGAACATGATCAGGAGCGGCACGCCGACCGCCAGGATCGTCGCCATCGACAGCGCCGAACCGGCCGGCCAGTCATTGGCCTTGCCGAACGCGGACTGAATGAGATTGGCCACCATGACGCCTTCCGGTCCGCCGACCAGCGTGGGGGTGATGTAGTCGCCGACGGTGGGCACGAAGATCAATACTGCCGCCGAGATCACGCCCGGCGCGGAAAGCGGCAGCACGATCTTGAAGAAGACCTTGGCCGGACGCGCGCCGAGATCCGATGCCGCCTCCAGCAGCGCACGTTCGACGCGGTCGAGCGCCACGTAAATGGGCAGGATGGCAAAGGCGAGATAGGCGTGGCTGAGGGCGATGATCACAGCGCCGGGATTATAGACCAGGAAAGCCAGCGGCTCGTGAATGATGCCAAGCCCCAGCAGCGCCGAATTGAGGACGCCGTTGAAGCCGAGAATGATTTTCCAGCCGAAGATTCGCAGCAGATAACTGGTGAAGAAGGGCGCCGAGACGATGACCAGCAGGGCATGCTTGAACCGTCCGGCACGGAAGGAGACGACATAGGCGACCGGATAAGCGAGCACCACGGTGACGATCGTCACCAGCGCCGAGATCGTCAGCGAACGCCCCAGTACGCGCCAGAACAGCGGGTGGAAGATGTTCTCCTGATAGGCCGTCCAGGAAAATTCCGTGAAAAGCGCGCTCGGATCGGTGCGCTGGAAGCTCAGCGCCAGGATCAGGGCAAGCGCAACCGACACCGTGAGAATCGAACTGATTCCCAAAGGCGTCAGCAGCAGAAATCTGCCGATCTTCCTCCTCAGATGCGGCACGCTTCCTCCCCGCTCCCTTTTGTTTCTTGCCGCCATGTTTCGCTGCCGTCATGAAATAGTCAATGAAATTTTCATTCGGCATTTCGTTCCAGCCGCCAAAGAAAAAACGCCGGGCATAGAGCCCGGCGTCTGGAAGATAGGAAAGCCGGCTTGCCTCAGGCGTTGAGGCGTTCCAGCACCAGCAGATCCTGAGGGGCAAACTGCACCGCGACCGGACTGCCGCGTTCCGGCAGCGTCGAGGCCGGGTTGTTGAACGTGTCGAGCGAGATGGCGCTTTCCTGGAAGCGCACGCGGATGCGCACGACCGAGCCGAGGAAGGCGACTTCCTCGACATTGCCCTGCATCTGGTTGCCGCCGGGTAGAATATGGCCGTTGGCCAGGGAGAGTGATTCGGGACGCAGGGCCACCGACCAGGTCTCGCCTTTTTGCGCCTCTGCAATCGCCCGGCCGGTGCGGATGGTCTGATCGTCGACGATCAGCTGCCCGGCCTGCGGATCGAGCACCTTGGCCTTGAGGAAGCTGAGGTGACCGACGAAGGAAGCGACGAAACGCGTCGCTGGCGTGTTGTAGATATCCGAGGGAGTGCCCACCTGCTCGGCCCGGCCTTCGTTCATCACGACGATGCGGTCGGACATGGAGAGGGCCTCTTCTTGATCGTGGGTCACGAAGATGGTGGTGATGCCGAGCTCGCGCTGGAGCGCCCGAATTTCCTCGCGAAGCGAAATGCGGATCTTGGCATCGAGCGCCGAGAGGGGCTCGTCAAGCAGCAGGACCTGCGGCTTGCCAGCCAGCGCACGGGCCAAGGCGACACGCTGCTGCTGGCCACCCGACATCTGATAGGGATAGCGGTTGGCGAGATGGGGCAGCTTGATCAGCTGCAGCATTTCCTCGACTCGGGCCGCGATTTCGGCCTGCGGCTTCTTCGCAACCTTCATGCCGAAGGCGACGTTTTCCGCGACGGTCATATTCGGGAACAGTGCATAGGCCTGGAACACCATGCCAACATTGCGCTGGTTGGCGCGCAGATGCGTCACATCCTTGCCGGCAACGCGGATAGTCCCGGCGGTCGGGGCTTCGAAACCGGCCACCATGCGCAGCACGGTGGTCTTGCCGCAACCCGAGGGACCGAGGAAGGAGACGAATTCGCCCTGCTCGATGGCGAGATCAAAACCATGGACGACCGTCGTCTGGTCGAAGCTCTTGCGGATATTCGAGAGTTCAAGAAATGCCATAACCTTGTCCTCTTGCGGCCAGCTTTATGCCGCGTGCTTTGTTTGTTTCTGGCGGCCGAACACGTTGATCAGACCCATGCAGGCCCAGGTCACCACGAAGGCAATGACGGCCAGCGCCGATGGCTCATAGGCGCGATTGGCGCCGACATTCTGCAGATAGGGACCGAAAGCCGGCCGGTTGAGCAAGCTTGCCATGGTGAATTCGCCGATGACGATGGCGAAGGTCAGGAAGGCGCCGCTCAGCACCGCCGACTTGATGTTCGGCAGGATTATGCGGAAGAGAATGGTCCCCATGCCGGCGCCGAGATTTTCCGCCGCCTCCGTCAGTGTCCGGACGTCGATCGAGCGCAGCCCGGTATCGACGGCGCGGTACATATATGGCAAGGCCAAGGTGACATAGCTGAAGGTCAGCAGCAGGTCGGTGGTCCGTGCATTGGCAGTCAGCGGCAGCCAGGATGAGCTGTTATAGAGCCGGAGATAGCCGAAAACGATGACGATGGCCGGGATGACCAGCGGCATCAAAGTGATGAACTCGACCACCGGCCGCAGGCGCGGCAAACGCAGGCGAATCCAATAGGCGGTCGGTACGACGATCAGCACGCCGACGACGATGGTCGCCAACGCCTGGACGGTCGAATAGAGGAAGGATTCCTGGAACCTTGCATCGCCGAAGACGACCCGGTAGGCCTCGAAGCTATACTCGCCGCGCTTCATGCGCATGGAAAATTCGAAGGTCGAGAGCAACGGCAGTGCGAAATAGAGCGTGCCGATGATGATGGCGACCCAGGCGCCCCATCTGCTTTGCTTGTTCATCGCAGCCACCTTTCGCTGCGCTGGCGCAGCCAGATATAGAAGCCGTTCGAGACGCCGGTGATGATGATCATGCCGAGCGCCAGGGCATAGCCCAGATTCTGGTTATGCAGCACATCACCCTGGATTTGGGCATAGAGCTTGATGGTGATGATGTTGAAGGCGCTGCCCGTCAAGGCGTAGGCAGTGGCAATGGCGCCGAAGGAATTGGCAAAGAGCAGCAAGGTGGTGCCGAAGATGCTCGGCCATAGCACCGGGAACGCCACATGGCGCCAGTACTGACCGCGGTTGGCGCCAAGGATTTCAGCCGCTTCGCGCCATTCCCGCTTCAAGCCATCAAGCGCCGGGGTGATGATCAGGACCATCAGCGGGATCTGGAAATAGAGGTAGACGAGTGTCAGGCCCCAGAAGCTCAACAGGTTGAAGCCGGTCGAATAGAGATTAAAGCCAAGATAGTCGCGCAAGAGCACCGTGACGAGGCCGACCCGACCCAAGGTCGCCAGGAAGGCGAAGGCCAGCGGCAAGCCGGCAAAATTCGAAGCCACGCCGGAGAAGGTCAGCAAGGTCGGGCGGATCCAGGCCGGCAGCTTGCCGAGCACGATGGCGAAAGCCAGGGCGAAGCCGAACAGTGCGCCAAGCACGGCGGAGGCGGTGCTGACCTTGATACTGATCCAGTAGGCGCCGACGATTGTCGGATCGATCACGAGCTGCGCGAGATTCTGCAGCGTGAAATTGCCGTCCACATCCTGGAAAGCGCCGACGATCAGGTAGAAGGTCGGCAGGATCAGGAACAGCAGGGCAAACAGGAAAAAGGGCGAGACGCCGAGCCAAGCCGCCCCGTTCTTATAACCAGCAAATCGGCTTTTGGTCACGGTCGTCGGCAGCGCTTGTGTCACGTTCGTCATGCGTCAAGAACCTATCAAAGTGACCGGAGCTGCCGTCCTGGCCAGGTATGAACCCGACCAGGATCGGCAACGCCGGTCCTTAATCAGGCGTCGTTACTGGACGTTGGCGCCAACCACGGAATCCCACTTCTTGGTGATGACTTCCTTGGCGGCATCCTGTTCCTCGACAGACGGGAAGATGGCCTTCTTGTAGCCATCCGCCGGCGGCAGCTTGTCGAGCAAATCCTGCGGCACCTTCTTGTTGGCGACGAGGTCATTGAAGCGGATCGGATGGCAATAGCCGGCCAGCCAGCCGAGTTGACCTTCATCGGAATAGAGATATTCCATCCACAGCTTGGCGGCGTTCGGATGCGGGGCGTACTTGCTGATCGCCTGCACATAGACGCCGGCGACGACGCCGCTCTTCGGCACCACGACATCGACCTTCGGATTGCCCTTCAGCGTGTCGCGATCGGCGAGCGCGTTATAGTCCCAGCGCACCACGACCGGGGTCGTGCCCTGAGCCAGCGGGGCCGACTTGCCGATGACCGGCACGAAATTGCCCTTCTTGTTCATCTCCGCGAAATAAGCGAGACCCTTCTCGCCGATCTCGGCCGGCTTCTTGGCGCCGGCACCGACGCCCGCGGCATAGACAGCGAGGATGGCCTGGTTCGAGGCACGCGGATCGCCAGCGAGCGCGACCGAGTTCTTGAACTCATCGCCGAGCAGGTCTTTCCAGTCCTGCGGCGTGTTCTTGACGATGTCGCTGTTCACTTCGAAGGTGAGCACGCCGTAATAATCGCCATACCAATAGCCTTCGGCATCCTTGGCGCTCTCCGGAATGGTCTTCCAGGTCGAAACCTTATACGGCTGGATGAGGCCTTCGGCCTTGGCCTTCGGACCGAAGGAGACGCCAACATCGATCACGTCCGGCGCCTGGGGGCCGGTATTGCCCTTGTTCGCCTTGATCGCTTCGACTTCATCACCGGAACCGGCATCGGGATTGAGCTCGTTGATCGTCAGGCCATACTTCGCCTTGAAGCCGTCGATGACGGCACCATAGCCGCACCAATCATGCGGCAGCGCGATGACCGTCAGCTGGCCTTCCTTCTTGGCGGCGGCGACCAGCTCATCCATCGATTCGGCGGATGCGACTCCCGTGGCAATCGTCGTTGTCGACAGCAGGGTCGCGACGGAAAGCCGAACCATGCGCATCCAAGCGGGCTTCATTTGCATTTTCCTCTCTCATAGATAACGAAAGCTGCCGAAAGCAGCTTCCCCCACGCAGCGCGCACCCTTTCGGGCCGGCATGCAGGCGGGCAATCTAATCAGTCGGCATTGCAGTCTTGTGACAAACGCGCCGGCAATTGACATTTAACGGGGGATAGATGTGCGAAGTCGCAAAAGATATTTGCGGTTGTGTACAGGTAGGGCCGAGGCGATGTCTTTTTTTAGACTCTCCAGCCGGGAATCCGCAGCCTCGCGCCGCGACCGTTTTAATTACTTTCTTATCCCCTTCGCTCAAAAACCACAAAGTGTTGAATCCACTGTTTTGAGGTGGATTCTCCCGGAATGGTCTACAGTACCGGAGGCGTAAAACCACGGCTGACGTAGCCTTTATGCTTCAGTTTCGATAGTGCATCGTTCGGTATCTGGCCCGGCTTCGGGTTGGGCAGATTGATCACCCGATTCGCGTCGTCGATAGTGTCGCCGCGGATCTTTGGCAGCGGGGACGGCTTCGTCTTTTCGTGCACGGTCAGCCCGAGAAGCATGTGGAATGTCGCGGGCCGAAAGCCCCGTCGGTTGAAGCGCCAGACGAACTCATCGAGGTACCGCCGGATGTATCGCCTGCGGAAGCCGTGATAGGTCCCAAGCCCAAGGGTCTTCAGAAGCGAGATCACCCGGTCGGCGTTCTGTAGCTCATAATAGTCGTCAGTCTTGCTGGCGACGATCTGCTTCAGGTAGTAGTCGCTCAGACCTTTGTATGCGCTGTTGCCGTCCGTGACGACGCCGGAGCCAGGCTCGATGTTGCGTCGAATGAATCCATGGAGCGTCGCGCGGTTTGTATCGGCAACCGGCTCGATCCGTATCCGGCCAGGTCGGGACTTCAAGACACCGGATTTGTCTTCATATTCAATGCGTTCCGCCGCCACCATAATGATGATCTTGCCGATAGGGCTGCGGCCCTGGCTCGGCCCATCCGGGTCTTTGTTCGTTCGGAACGGGATGAAGGCCTCGTCGACCTCGACGATACCGGAGAGCTGGCTGCGATCAGGGTCGACCATGGACCGACGCAGCTTCGCCAGCATCAGCCAGGCCGACTTGTATGACCCGATCTGGAGCTGCTTCCAGAGCTGGAAGGCGGATATCCCGTTCGAATGCGATGCCACCAGGTAGGCGGCCCAGAACCAGTGGGTCAACGGAAGCTTTGCGCCATGCATGACTGTCCCGGCAGTGATCGACGTCTGCTTGCTGCAGGCCTTGCATCCCCACAGCAGAGGGCGGTTGGATTCATGCCTGCCTTCGTATCCACCGCATACCGGGCAGATAAAGCCCTTTGGCCAGCGCGCCGCCTTCAGGTAATCTGCGCAGGCCTGCTCATCCGGGAACATCCGCTGGAATTCCAGCAGGCTTTTGGGCTTCTTCGACATGCCGAATGCTCGCCCAAATCCCGCCCGGCCGCCACCGCCTTTCCAGGCTCAAGCGGCACCCCAGAGATTCAACTAACAAAGAGTCCCGCTTCGTCAACTAATCGATCTTTTTGAGCGAAGGGGATAAGAAAGTTTAATTATGTCACCAAAACGTCATGCACTGCAGACACGGAATCTGTTTAGGCAAGGACGCCGACACGGACACGTGCAGGACTCTCTTGCTTCAGCTCGCGCCTAGGAGTGCGCGATGGCGATCGAGGCATCCCATCAGGAAATCCGCCAACAGGGCAATGCGTCGGATCTGACGCTGTTCTTTTCGGATCAGCAGCCAGATATCCCGCTCCAACCGGCTCTCCGGCAGATCGACCGGCACCAGGCCCGGATGATGGCGCGCCAGAAAGACCGGCAACAGCGCCATGCCGATGCCGGCCGCCGCAGCAGCAGCCTGTGCCGTCTGGCTGTTCGACCGAAAGACGATCGGCCGCGTGCTGGCGAGACGCTGCAGGCATTGTGCTTCCGGCAGATGGCTGCCGCTTTCGTCGAAAGTGATCAGGCCGGCTTGCGGGTCTTTCTGTATCTTCTTTGTCGCATAGAGCCGGAAGTCCAGACGGCCCGCGTGACGCACGAGAAACCCGCCGCGTTGGGGACGGCCGAACCGCAAGGCGATATCGACTTCGCGGCGGTCGATATTCATGTTGCGCGATTCGGTAATCAGCTCGATTTCGATACGGGGATACTGCCGCGCGAACGCCGCAAGGTGCGGCACCAGAAAACCGTCTGCGAAACTGCGGATGGTGGTCAGCCGCACGGTGCCGCCGGGTTCGCCCTCTGCCGGGTGTTCCGACTCGAGCCTGCCCGCCGCCGCTTCCATCTGCCGGCTGGCCATCAAGACTCGCTGGCCGGCCTTGGTCAGCACATAGCCTTGCGGGCCACGCTCGAACAGGCGCTGCCCTAGACAGGCTTCAAGCGCCGCAAGCCGTCGCGCCACCGTGGCGTGATTGACACCCAATCGCCGGGCCGTTGCCGACAAGCTGCCGTGCTGGGACAGCGCCGCGAAATAGCGCAGGTCTTCCCAGTCCGGCTCTGTGCGTTTTTTATCAGCCATTGTGAAACTTTAGCTAATTTTTGTTCAGGCGGGCAAGTGGCAGCATACGGCATCGGAATGAGCTAGTGAGGAGAGTGACGATGAACATCGCTGTACGAACCCTGTTGCAGATGGCCGGCGCGCCGTTGCACCCGAGCCCGCTGGAGAAGTCCGCGCTGCTGCTGATCGACGCTCAGGAGGAATACCGCCATGGCCGGCTGCCCCTTGCCGGCATCGACAGCGCGCTGGCGGCCTGCAAGACCCTGCTCGATCTCGCCCGCGACCAGGCCGTGCCGGTGTTCCACATCTTCCATCAGGGCAAGACCGGCGGCTTGTTCGATCCGGCCGAGGGCGGCGCCATTCTGCCCGATGTCCGGCCGCGTGAAGGCGAAACCGTCATCGGCAAGACCTTGCCGAACGCCTTTGCCAAGACCGAGCTCGAGGCGCAATTGCGCGCGACCGGCCGCAGCGAGCTGATCATCGCCGGCTTCATGACGCATATGTGCATCAGCGCAACGGCGCGCTGCGCGCTTGACCTCGGCTATCGCTCCACGGTTGTTGCGGCGGCGACCGCAACGCGCGACCTTCCGGACCCGCTCGGCGGCGTGGCGGCAGCCGGCGATATCCAGCGCATCGCCCTGACCGAGTTGGCCGATCGCTTCGCCATTGTCGTGTCGGATGCCACTGCCTGGCGGTGAATGCGCTTCCCTGCTTGCGCCGCGCCATCCAGGCAGGCTCTAATGCCGAGATCAAGCCTCGACCACCGGGCCGAACATGCCCAAACCCGATGAGGTCGAGGCGGCTCAAGCCGCGCAGGAACCATCATGACAATGCCGCCGCCAGAGGAAATCGAAACCATCATACCGCCGCGCCGGCGTGATCTCGGCGGCTTCGAGGTGGCGCGCATTCTGCCGATCGCCAAGCGACAGATGGTCGGACCTTTCATCTTTCTCGACCAGATGGGCCCGACGCGCTTTGCGCCAGGCACTGGCGTCGATGTGCGCCCGCATCCCCATATCGGCCTTGCCACCGTCACCTATCTCTTCAGCGGCGCCATCTTGCACAAGGACAGCCTGGGTTATCGGCAGGTGATCGTGCCGGGCGACGTCAACTGGATGACCGCCGGGCGCGGCATCGCCCATTCGGAACGGACGCCGCAGAGCGAGCGGCCCGGCGGCGGACCGCTTTACGGCCTGCAGTCCTGGGTGGCTCTGCCGCGCGAGCGCGAGGAGATGCAGCCGAGTTTTCGTCACTACAGCGCCGACCAGTTGCCGCGTTTCGATCTTGACGGGGCGCATGTCGCGTTGATCGCCGGCCGCTGGCACGGGGCCGTCTCGCCGGTCGAGATCCTGAACGATTTATTCTACGCCATTGTCGACCTGCCGGTCGGCAAGCGGCTGCATATCCCTGCCGACCACGAGGAGCGGGCATTGCATCTCCTCTCCGGCCATGTGACCCTGGCCGGGTGGGAGACGGCGGAGAGCCAGATGCTCGTGCTGCAGCCGGGCCGGGAGATCGCGATCGAAGCCCTTGCTCCTACCCGCCTGGCTGTGCTCGGCGGCGCCACGATCGACGGCCCGCGGCATATCTGGTGGAATTTCGTCTCCAGCTCACGCGACCGAATCGAGCAGGCCAAGGCCGACTGGCGCGCCGATCGTTTCATGCCGGTGATCGACGAGACCGAGCGCATTCCGCTGCCCGAGCAGTAACGACCGCAGCCGGCGCGACCGGAAATCCCACGCCGGCAAAGCTCTCTGGTGATTGTCTCTGAACCGTCATGGAACTGCGACACCAAAGTCAATAAGACATGACATGACTGTCGTCATGTCTACTTTATCCGCCCTACAGGCCGGTTCGATCGACCTCACTTACGCCAGTCAATGCGACGGCCCCCTTGCCCGCGGCTTCATCCGCGCCGTTGAAGTTCTGACCGGCCAGGTCAGGCTCAAGCGTCTCTATGAACTCTATGTCTCGGAGATGCGGGGGTCGATGGATTTCTGGGGTGCGGCGATGCGCCTCCTCAATCTCAGCCTGGAATACGATACGGCGAAGCTCGCCGCCATTCCGCGCGAGGGACCGCTGATCATCGTCGCCAATCATCCTTTCGGCCTGGTGGACGGGCTGCTGATCGGCAGCCTGACCAATCGCGTCCGCAACGATTTCAAGGTCCTGACAAACGCCCGCCTCTATCCGCCCGACGCGGAAGTGCAGCGCTATATCCTGCCGATCGATTTCGATCCGACGGAAGAGGCACTGAAAACCAACCTCGCCACGCGGGCGACTGCGCGCCGCCATATCAAGGAAGGCGGCTGCCTGATCATCTTCCCAGCCGGCGGCGTCGCCACCACGCCGACACCCTTTGCCCGCCGCGCCATCGATCTCGATTGGAAGCCCTTCACCGCGCGCCTCATCCACGAAGCCAAGGCCAGCGTGGTGCCGATCTATTTTCACGGCCAGAACAGCCGCCTCTTCCAGATCGCCAGCCATATCAGCATGACGGCACGTCTGGCCCTGCTGCTGCATGAAGTGGCCAACAAGATCGGTCGCTGCTTCCACGCCACCATCGGCGACGTGATCCGCTACGACACCATGCGCGATATCACCGACAGCAAGACCTTGTGCAACTTCCTGCGCAACTGCACCTACGGTCTCGGTAACTGACCGAAAGATCGCCGTGCCGGGCAGCTTCTCCGATATCGATGCCGCCGGCGGCCTCATTTGCGGCTATCTGCTGCAGAGCGACGGCACGCTAAAAGACCTGCAATGGCGGGATATCGATGCGGCGCTCGCCGAAACCGGCGCCAATATCTGGCTGCACTTCAATCTGGCCGATATGCGGGCGCAACGCTGGCTGGCAGCCTGCCCCGCCATTCCGCGCCCCGCCAAGGATATCCTGCTCGGCAACACCAATCAGATGACGCTGGAGCCGATCGGGCCGGGGCTGGTCGGCATTCTCGGCGATCTTCATCATGAATTCGATATCGATCCCTCGAAGATCAGCGTTCTGCGGCTCTATCTCGACGACCGCTTGCTGATCAGCGCACGGCGCCAACCCCTGCGCTCGGTCGACAGCCTGCGCCGGGCGGTCGCCGAACAGGGCCATGCGGCGAGGCCGATCGGCCTCGTGATCCGCCTGCTGCACCATTTGTCCGAGACCTTCGGCGCCACCATCGCGGAACTGGGCGAGACAATCGACCGGATCGAAGACCGCATCCTTGACGATCATGTCAGCAACGAAGGCAGCGAGCTCGGCCGGGCCCGGCAACTCATCGTCCGGCTCTGCCGGCATCTGGTGCCGCAGCGTCATGCCCTGGTCGGCCTGCTCAACCGCCTGCCGAGCTGGCTGTCGGCCGAAGAGGCCGCCGATCTCCGCCAGGCGGTCGAACGGCTCGACATGCTAGGTCATGATCTCGACCTAGCCCAGGACCGCGCCCGCCTGTTGCAGGACGAGATCGCCAACAAGCAGGCCGAGCGCACCAACCACAACCTCTATGTTCTTTCCATCGTCACGACCATCTTCCTGCCGATCACCCTCATCACTGGCGTCTTCGGCATGAATGTCGGCGGCCTTCCCGGCGTTCAAAGCAGCGCCGGCTTCGACGGCGTCCTGCTGCTGATGATCGCGACCGTGATCGTTTCGCTTTGCCTGCTTTATTGGAAGAAGCTGTTCTAGGCCGCTGCCTCAGATCGAATAGGCCTCGGCGGGCGGTAGTTGGCCCGTCAGCTTCGCTCGGTAAAGTCCGGCGACGAGATCGGACAAGGTCACCAGGCCAGTTAGCTGCCCCTGCGCATCGACCGCATAGGCCTGGTGAACGACACCGTCAGCCAGCAGCGGAACCAAGGCGACAATCGGCGTCTCTTCGGATGTGAGATGGGGTGCCACTTTTCGCGGCCGTTCCGCCAGCAGCTCGCCGACGGTGCGCGGCAGGCCCTTGCCCTGGCGCTGCCAGAGCTGCCGGAAACGACGCAGGAAGCCGGCCTTGGCGTCAAAGCCGTTATCGTCCACATAGTGCAGGAAGTCGTCGAGATCGAGGGTTGCAATCACCTTGCCGCTGGACCGGTCAACCACCGGCAGGCTGGAAAGACGATGGCCGCGCAACAAGCGCCAAGCCTCCGCCAGACTGGTTTGCGGTGTGGCCTGGACGATATCGCGCGACATGATTTCACGGCAGCGTAGATCGCCAAAGCGCCGGCGATAGACATGCATCTCGGTCTGCAGGAAGAGCTGTTCGAGATCCTCGCGATCGACGTCGATGAGATCGCCGTAATTCTGCAGCACCTCGTCGAGATCCGCGGGGACGAAGCCGACCCGGTTGGTCGCGGCCGGGTCGCCGGTGCGATGGACATTGCCTTGCGCGGCTGCCGCGGGTACCGGCGCGTGGTGCGGGTAGCGATGCCGCGTCAGGTTGTTGTAAAGCAAGGCGACCAGCAGCAGCAGACAGGAATTGAGCCCCAGCGGCACCAGCAGGAAGCTGTAGCCGAGCCCATGCACCACGCGACCGCCGATCACCGTGGTGAGGGCGACGGCGCCGCTGGGCGGATGCAGGCAGCGCAGCGCAAACATGGCGCCGATCGATAGGCCGGTCGCCAACGCGGCAGCCAGCATCGGATCCTGTACGAACTGTGCGCAGGTGATGCCGATCGCACCAGCCACCAAGTTGCCGCCAATGATCGACCAGGGCTGCGCCAGTGGGCTTGCCGGTACCGCATAGAGCAGCACGGCCGAAGCTCCCATCGGCGCGATCAGCAGAGGCAAATTGGCTTCCGCCCCCAGGGCCCAACGGGTGACCAGGCCGGTCACGATGATACCAAGGGCGGCGCCGCAGCAGGCGCGTACCCTTTCACGCCAGTTGACGGCAATAGGCCGCGGCCAGAACGACCCCAGCCAGATTCCGATATGATTCATTTGGTCAAATCCCCGACGGGGTCATTCCCAGACAGACGGTTCCACCGCCTGCAGAGCGAGACCCAACGCCGAATTGTTTCGATAATACCGCACGGGCAAAGCAGCCGAACCGGCATTGTCATGTCAACCAGCGACAAGACGGCGGAAAGCATCGCCTTTCTATACGGCGATACGCCCGATCGCAATTGGCTGCAGCGCGGTCGTTTCAGGCGAAAGCCTCCAGGCTTCCGCCTGAAACGGGAATCGCCTCCATCTTATTGAAGCGATACGGCTCTAGGAGGCGACAGCCCAGGCGCGCGATATTTCAGCCTTCGCCATGGCGTCATAGACAGACTTCTGTGCCGGTTGGCGCGGCGGCTCGGCATAGATGCCGACGATCACCTTGCCAATGGCAGGGCCGCCGCAGGTGACGGGCAAAAGCAGCCGATGATATTTCAGGATGCCGGCCCCGTTGACGGTGCTGTCCACCTGCCAGTAGACAGGGGCCTGACGATCCACCAGACGATCATAGGGAGCGAGAATCTCGCCGCGCGCATGCTCCGGCACTGCTTCGTCCAAGAGCTGGCCGGTCCAGTCGGCACCGTCATAGGCGGTGATTTCCAGTCCCGACAACGCGACACGCCAGCGTGGATAGCGCGATCCGCGCTCAGGCTTCTCGGCCACAACGATACCGATATGGCCAAACCACGGGCGAAATTCCTCCGGCGTAAAATCGGCACGATCGGGCATCCGCCGGTGGTGCAAGCGCGAATGCCAGAATTCATGAAGATCGTGCAGTTGCTGGTGGGGGATATGCATCTTTCCCTCCGGCGCTCGGCAGTAACCCATTCTGCCGCATTCCGTCGGGGAAATGAAGCCGGCGCGGGACAACGCTCGGCTTATTGTCGAAGCCGCGCGGCGTTAACCTTTATGCCGCAGCAGAGCCGGTGTTATCTCCCCTCAGGCGATGCATTCCCCGCCATCGACCACCAAAGCGTGACCGGTCATGAAGGAAGAACGATCGGAGGCCAGGAACAGGATGGCTTCGGCGATCTCATCCACACTGGCCCAGCGCCCGAGGGGGATCTTGTTGCGCACATACTGCTCGATCGCGGCGCGGCCCCCCATCTGCTCGATATAGGGTTCGTTGAAAGGGGTGTCGACCCAGCCGGGGCAAAGGGCGTTCACCCGGATATTGTAGGGCCCGTAATCCAACGCCATCTGCTTCGTCATCATGATCACCGCCGCCTTGGTGGTGATATAGGCAAGCATCTCGCGATCGAGAAACACGCCCGAATTTGAGGAAGTGTTGACGATGACCCCGGCGCCCTGCTTGCGCATCTGCGGCATTGCATGCCTTGCCGCGATGAAATGCGCGCGCACATTGACCTGCCAAGATTGGTCGAAGGCAACAGGGTCCACCCGTTCGAGGGAGCCCGCCACCTGGATGCCGGCATGGTTGTGCAAAATGTCGATCCGGCCGTGCCGGCCGATGACATCGGCCAGCAGATCAGCGACCGCCCCGTCATCGGTGACATCGAGGCTCCGCGCCTCCGCCTGCCCGCCGGCCATGCGAATGGCCCCGACGGTCGCTTCCGCCGCATCCGCATTTCGGTCAACCACGACCACCAGCGCCCCCTCGCGCGCCATGATCCTGGCCCCACCTTGCCCGATCCCAGATCCCGCGCCGGTGACGATGGCAACCTTGTCCCGCAAAATCATTTACTTCTCACGCTTGTCACGCTGTTGCCGATTTTTGTGATGACTTCCGCTGCGAGCGCCGCAAGAACAGCTGCGCTACGACCAAGAGGGTGAGCGAAAACATCATCACCATAGTGCCGATGGCATTGATCTCCGGCGTCACGCCACGCCGGATCGACGAGAAGACATAGATCGGCAAAGTGTTCTTCGATCCCGCCACGAAAAAGGCGATAACGAAATCATCGAAGCTGAAGGTGAAGGAGAGCAGGCAGCCGGCGACGATGCCCGGCAGCAATTGCGGCAGAGTGACCTGCCGGAAGGTGGCCCAGGGATCGGCATAGAGATCCATCGAGGCTTCGATCAGGCTGCGATCCATGCCGGCGATCCGCGCCCGCACGATGACGATCACCAGGGCCATGGCGAACAGCGTATGGGCGGCGATGATCGAGCCGTAGCCCAGCGACAGCCGCGGCGGCGCATCGCCGGGCCAGATCTGGGCCAGGAAGGAATTGATGGCGCCGAAGGTGGTCACCAGCGCGATCAGCGTGGCGATACCGATGACGATGCCGGGCACCATGATCGAAATATAGGTCAGGGCATCGAAGATCGCGCGCGGTAGGCCGTGCACCCGCTGCAGGGCAACCGCCGCCATCGTCCCCATGACAGTGGCGAGAATGGCAGTCGTGCTGGCGACGATGGCGCTATTCTGCAGGGCGTCCAGCATCAGGCTGTTATCCAGCACCTTGCCATACCAATGCATGGAAAAGCCCTGGAAGCCCGCCGCATTGCTGCCGCTGTTGAAGCTGAACAGCACGATGAGGCCGATCGGCAGATAAAGAAAGAGATAGACGAGATAGGAATAGCCGCGCAGGAACATGCTGCCTCTACATCAAGGAAACGTCGCGGCCCTGCAGCTGTCGCGTGGCGCGCAGATACAGGCTGACGGTCACCACCATGACCACCACCAGCGCCATGGCGCAGGCGCAGCCGAAAGGCCAGTTGAGGCTTTGCAGGAAAAGATCCACGAGGGCATTGCCGATGAAGAAGACCTTGCCGCCGCCCAGCATCTGCGGAATCAGGTATTCGCCCATCAGCAGAATGAAGACCAGCATGCAGCCGGTGATGACGCCCGGCGCCGAAAGCGGAAAGGTGATCTGGCGGAAGGTACCGAAAGGCGAGCCACCGAGATCGGCCGAGGCTTCCAGCAATCGCTTGTCGAGCTTTTCCAGGCTGACATAGATCGGAAAGACCACCAGCGGCAGATAGCCGTAGACGATGCCGACCAATACCGCCAGCGGCGTATTGATCAGGCGCACATCGGGAATTCCGATCCAGTCGAGTATAGCCGGAATGCCGCGGCTGCCGAGAATGAACATCCAGGCATAGGTGCGGATGAGGAAGCTGGTCCAGAACGGCACGATCACCAGGATCAGCAGCATCAGCCGCGAACGCGGGCTGGCCTTGAGCGCCAGATAGTAGGCGAGCGGATAGCCGATGATCAGGCAGATCAGCGTGCCGCTGGGGGCCAGCATCAGCGTATTGCGGAAGGCCGCCCAGCGCGCCGGGAGGTTGAGATAGTTGTCGAAGGTGAAGGCAGCCTGATAGCCGCCGGTCGGGGCGCGCACGCCGACGCTATAGACGATGACGACGGCGAGCGGCAGCAGAAGCAGCATGAAGAACCAGAACCCGCTGGGGGCGAGCAGCAAGGCCGTCCATCCCCAACGTTTCTTTTCCGGCTTCACCGCCGCATCCACTGCCGCTGCCATTGTCATCTGCGCCTCACCCGGCCCTTATCCCAGTGATCAGGCCGACTTGAAGCGGGCCATGATCTCGGCACGGGCCGGATTGGTCAGCGTCGCCGCTGCGCCGAATTCCAGCGGGCTCAGCAATTCGGCCGCCGGATACATGATGGCATTGGTCTGGATCTCCTTCGGCAGCAGATCGAAGACACGCTTGTCGGCAACCGGATAGCCGTGGGCCAGCACTTCGTCCTTGTTGACCGCCGGATCGAGCAGGTAGTTGATCAGGGCATAGGCCGCCGGCTTGTTCGGCGCTTCCTTCGGGATGGCGTAGAAGTCCGACCAGATCTCGCCGCCTTCCTTGCCGATCACATAGATGATTTCCGGCATGTCGCGATGAAGCTGATTGGCATCGCCGGTCCAGGCCACGGTCAGCCAGGCATCGCCGCTGCGCATCGACGGCTGGTAGTCGCTGTTGATGGCAAAGAGATGCGGCTTGGCATCCAGCAACAGCTTCTCCGCCTCGGCCAGTTCCTTCTCGTCGACCGAGTTGAACGAATGACCGTAATATTTGAGGGCATTGCCGATCGTCGTCAGCTGATAGTCATGCACCATGGCGCGGCCGGTATATTTGCCGCGGGCAAGATCCCAGAAATCCTTCCAGGAGGTCATTGGCTCGCTGATATGCTTGGTGTTGACGCTGTAGCCGGTCGTGCCCCAGTCCTTGTGCACGGCATAGACCTTGCCGTTAACGGTCCCGGGCTGGGTGAACCGCTGATCGGTATAGTTCTGCGGCTGGTAATTGGGAATCTGGCTGAGATCGAGTGGAACGATCAGGTCTTCCTTGACGTAGTTCTCAATCGTGTAGTTGGTCGGCACGAAGACGTCCCAGCCCGTGCCGCCGGCCTTCAGCTTGGCGAACATCTCTTCGTTCGAGCCGAACACCGTCATCTCGACCTTGGCACCGGTCGTGGCGCCGAACTTATCGAGATTGGCCTGGCTGTGATAATTGGGCCAGGTCGTCAGGCTGACCTTGTCGCCGATCGAGCCGGCAAAAGCCTTGCGGGCGCCATAAACGCCGGGCATCGCGCCGGCCAGCACCGCCATCGCCGTGCCGAGGCCGGTCACGCCGAGAAAATGCCGCCGCGATACCGAACCCTTCTGATAGCGTCGCAACTGATTGATGAATTCTTTCTGCTGATCCATCTCTTCCTCCCAGTTTTGCGACGATGATCGTTGGAACATCGCGGCGGGTCGTCGCCCCCCGCCTCTATTGGCCGCTATTTTTCGCTCAAGATAAGCGCGCGATCAGGATTCCATCCCAGCACCACGGCATCGCCAGGCTGCAGGCTCATCGCCGCCGAAGAGGCCTTGGGGAGCCGCACCAGAAGCATGCCGAGCCGGGGCGTCTCCACGCCGAATTCGGTGTGGTCGCCGAGATAGATGCGATTGCGGATGGTGCCAGTCTCGATCATCGGCACACCGGCCGGCGCCGCGTCGCCGCTGCGCCATAGCTCGATGACTTCCGGCCGGATGGCGGCGGTTCCCGTCTCACCCTTGCCGGGACGCGGACCTAAGGCACTGAAGGGGGCAGTGAGCGTCACGCCCTTCGGCGTTTGCAGGACGGCGGCGCGATCGTCCGATGAGACGACAACGCCCTCGACAAAATTCGATTCGCCGACGAAATCGGCGACATAGCGGTTGACCGGCGCATCATAGAGTTCCTGGGGCGAGCCGAATTGCACGATGCGGCCCTCACGCATGATGCCGATCGTATCCGACATGCTGAGCGCCTCTTCCTGGTCATGGGTGACCAGGACGAAAGTGATGCCGACCTCGCGCTGCAGGTTCTGCAATTCCATCTGCATCTCGCGGCGCAGTTTGCGGTCGAGCGCCGCCAGTGGTTCATCCAGCAGCAAGACGGTCGGCCGATTGATCAAGGCGCGCGCCAGTGCCACGCGCTGCTGCTGTCCGCCGGACAATTCCCAGATCCGCCGCTTGGCAAGGTGAGGCAGGCGCACCAGCTCCAGCGCCTCCGCCACGCGCCGGTCGATTTCCGCAATGCTCGGCCGCGGCCGCAGCTGGCGCAGGCCGTAGCCGACATTGCCGGCAACATCCATATGGGGAAACAGGGCATATTGCTGGAACACCATATTGACGGGACGGCGATAGGCCGGGATGCCGACCATAGACCGGCCGGCGATCTCGATGCGGCCGTCGCTCGGCTGCTCGAAGCCGGCGATCAGGCGCAGAGAGGTGGTCTTGCCGCAGCCGGAGGGGCCGAGAAACGAATGGAAGGAGCCGCGCCGGATGACAAACGAGACGTCGTCGACGGCGGCCAAGCTCCCGAAGCGCTTGCTGACATGATCAAATACGATGTCGTTGGCAGCAGCGGACGATGTGTCGATCGCCATTGCGGTCTTTACTCCCCCATCCATCGGGCGCCGCCTCCCATGCGTCGTTCCCTTGGCAAGTGAGGCGGCTGTTGACAGGCCTGCCTCTTTCTCATTTCCTCTATTCTCTACATAAAGGGGGATTTGGGAGATATATCCCCTTGGGGGTATTTTGCAGAAGATGATGCCACTTGGAACCAAAAACCTAACCGCCCCGTCCCAGGCCCCATCCCAGCCCCCGGCCCAGCCGGGCCGGCGGCGGGCCGCCGCTTTGGCGGAAAAGCACTGGCATCGCTATCTTGCCGCCTTGATCGAGATGATCGGCCAGCCCAATTTCACCGGCGCCCTGGTCAATGCGATGTCGCATGTCGTGTTCTTCGATCACATGGTGATCTTCAGCTACCAGGGCGACCAGCGGCCGTATTGCCTCTATGACACCTTCACGCCTGAGCAACGCTGGATCTTCGTCTCGCTTTACGAGGATGGCCCTTATCTGCTCGATCCCTTCTTTCAGGCCGGCCGCAGCGGCATCAAGCCGGGCCTCTATCGCATGCGCCAGTTTGCACCCGATCGGTTCTATCAAAGCGAATATTATCGATCCTATTACATCAAAACCGGGCTGGCGGAGGAAGTCGGCTTCTTCTTTCCGCTGAAGAGCGGCGAAACCGTGGTGCTGTCTTTGATGCGCGCCGAGGCCAGCAGCGCCTTCAGCGACCATGACATCAGCCGGTTGCAGATCATCGAGCCCGTCATCCGTGCCATTTGCCAACAGCATTGGCCGGATTCCGGGCGCGACCAGCTTGGCTTGAAAGCGAGCGACAGTACGCCGCTGGACCTTGACCAGGTCGTCACCAGCATCTTCCAAAGCCTGGGACCGGCCAGCCTCACCCACCGCGAATGCGAAATCACCAGTCTCGTCCTACAGGGGCATTCTTCGGAATCGATTGGTCAACTGCTGCATATCTCGCGGGGCACTGTGAAAATTCACCGCAAGAACGCCTATCGCAAACTGGGCATCACCTCGCAATCTCAACTCTTCTCATTGTTTCTCACCGCTTTCCGGAACAACGAAAAAGACTTGAAGCCGGCATGAAAAGAGCCCCGGCAGCCATCGCCGCCGGGGCTGGATTCATCCCACTCGGAAGGCAGTCGCCGAGTGGTCAATCAAAGCCTATTGCTGCGAAGGCGCCGAACTTGGGGCGGCCGGCGCCGTCGGTTGGACCGAGCCGGTAGCAGCATGCGCTGCGTCCTGCGTCTCGAAGCGCGGTGCAGCCTCAAGCTGCTCCTTGGTATAATTCACCTTGACGACATCGCTGGAAGGTTCGACATCCACTTCCTTCCATTGCAGGCCGACCGGTTTTGCGCCGATCCCGAGCACGCCGCCGACATTCAGCACCACGCCCTTGATATTCCCATTGGGGTCGAACAGGACGTCCTTCACCTTGCCGACTTCGCTGCCATCGGGGTTGTACACTTTCATGCCGATGATCTTGTCGGCCCGAATATCGCCGCTGCCCTCCGCGGCAATGATCGCCTCGCTCGGCGGCGGATTGGCGGCGGTGGCGTCAGGTGCGTTCGCCGCCGGAGCATTACCCGCCGGCGCGTTTGCCGCAGGAGCCTGGCTTTGATCCGGCGCCGGCGTCATGCTCGGGCTCGGCGTTTGCGGGCTGGTCGTGTCGGTGGAACTCTGCGCGAAAGCGGCCCCGGTTGGGAGAGCCGTCGCCGCGACAAACGCTGTAGTGATGAGAAAACGCTTCATATCGCATCTCCTTCGCTCATTGTTTGCGAAAGCCGATCGGCGCCGGGCGATCCCTAGACGAGTTTTAATGCCAATTCCGGTAGAAAGCCCGGTTCTGAAAATGGCGTCTAGCAGACCAACCTCCGCCACTTGCGGCCGGAGGGCACCGTCAGTTAGGCCGCCTGCGTGTAGCAGCCCGGTCGGAGCCGGCCGAATTGGCCAGCATCCTTGCCGAACTAACCAATCGGCTGCCGTTGAAGGTTCGATGCGTCACGCGATCGTGAGGGCATAGCGGAGATTAAGCCGGATTGACTGCAATGACCGAAGGGTCTTTCCGCAAAGCCGACCGACCTTTATGCAGCCAGGTGCTTTTCCAGAAACGCCAGCGTGCGCTGCAAAGCCTTCTCGTGGCTTGGCTGATCGAAGGAAGCCCGTTCATCGCAACTGAAGCCATGGCCAGCCGGATAGGTGTGGATTTCGACATCCGGCCGCTTTTTCCGGATGATCTCCACATCCGACAGCGGGATGCCGTCATCCTTCTCGCCGAAATGCAGCAGGACGGGGACCTTCGGCTTTTCATCGGCATGGCCGGCAATCATACCCCCGTAATAACCGACCGCACAGGCCAGGCCTTCGAGGCGCGTGGCCGCGAGGAAGGCCAGGGACCCGCCCCAGCAATAGCCGATCACGGCCACCGGACCTGCGGCGGAAACTGCGGCGATGGCAGCCGCCGTATCGGCCAGGGTATCTTCAAGCTTGACCTGGCTGCGCAGATCGCGGCCGGCGGCAACGCCGGCACCGTCATAGCCGAGATCGACCCCGCGCCGGGCACGGTCGAACAGGGCCGGCGCGATGACCTCATAGCCCCGGGCCGCAAAGCCGTCAGTCACATTACGGATATGATGATTGACGCCGAAGATCTCCTGCAGAATGACCAGGGCTCCCCGCTTCTTTGTGCCGCTCGGCTTCGCGCGGTAGGCCGATAACGTGAAGCCGTCAGCCGTTCGCAGATTTTCCGCAGCGCCCATGTCGCTCCTCCTCGGATATTTGGCATCATTGAGGTTGTCGTGGCCGGGGAAGGCCATCGCCGAATGTCAGCATGATGTGACCCTGGCAGCGTAGGTGACAAGGCGGCTGCCTGCAATATAAATGCTGCACCGCGGCATCAAATTCCGGTAAGGTGGCAGCGACTTTGCGGCACGGGGCGAGCGTCCGCATTCCTGTCGTTCGGGAGCATCCAATGGCACAGCAACCGCTCAAGAAAAGTCACTGCGTGAATAATCGTCCACCTTTCGAATGCATTGCTCTCTTATTACAGGGCGGCGGGGCCCTTGGCGCCTATCAGGCCGGGGTTTACGAGGCGCTGGCCGAAGCCGGACTGCAACCCGATTGGGTTGCCGGCATCTCCATCGGCGCCATCAACGCCGCGATCATTGCCGGCAACGCGCCGCAACACCGCGTCGACATGCTGCGGCAATTCTGGAACGAGGTCAGCGTCACCAACGGTCCAAGCTGGATTGACGAACTGATCACCACCGGCATCCGCGGTGACATGGCCCGCAACGGCGTCAACCAGTTCGTCGCCAATCAGGTCGCATTGACCGGCGTGCCGGGCTTCTTTGCGCCCCGCCTGCCCGGCCCCTGGTTCTATCCGCAGGGCAGCCCTGAGGCGACCAGCATCTATGACACCTCCCCGCTTCTTGCGACTCTGGAGCGATTGGTCGATTTCGACCGGTTGAACAATGACGGCATGCGGCTCAGCGTCGGCGCGGTCAACGTGCGAACCGGCAATTTCAGCTATTTCGACACCAAGACCCACCAGATTACCCCGGCCCATGTGATGGCCAGCGGCGCGCTGCCGCCCGGCTTTCCGGCGATCGAGATCGAGAACGAGTATTATTGGGATGGCGGCCTCGTCTCCAACACGCCGCTCAGTTGGGTGCTGAATGCCGATGACAGGCAGGACACGCTTGCCTTCCAGGTCGACCTCTGGAACGCCCGCGGCGATTTTCCGCGCGACATGCCGGAAGTGATGATGCGGCAGAAGGAGATCCAGTACTCCAGCCGGACCCGCGCCAATACGGACAGCTTCCGGCGGCTGCAAAAGCTGCGCTGCGCGCTTGGCAAGATCCTGGAAAAGATACCGTCCGAACTGCGCGACAGCGAGGAGGCCAAGCTGCTGAGCTCAGTGGCCAGCCACAAGGTCTATAATATCGTCCATCTGATCTATCGGGCCGCGACCTATGAAGGCCATTCCAAGGATTACGAATTCTCGCACCGCTCGATGGAGGAACACTGGAAATCCGGCTACAACGACGCCGTGAGAACTCTGCGGCACCCGGAAGTGCTTGAACCGCCGAGCAGGGAAGAGGGAACCAAGGTCTTTGACCTCGGCACCGACGCGCGAGACTGACATTCGGGACTGTCAGGCTTCGCGCGACGTGAACTCCTTGGGAATAAGGTGACGCGCGGCAACCAGAACCAGGATGGTGGTAAAGCCGAGAATCACCGTGACCAGCGCATTGATATCCGGGGTGAAGCCGAGCCGCATCATCGCCCAGAGACGGATCGGCAAGGTATTATCGGTGCCCGTCACCAGGATGGTGATCATGGTCTCGTCGAAGGACAGCGCAAAGGCGAGGATCGCAGCACCCGTCATGGCGCTCTTGAGATTGGGCAGGATGATCAGCCGGAAGGTCTGCCAACCGCTGGCGCCGAGATCATAGGACGCCTCGACCATATTCATGCCGAGCGCCTGCAACCGCACCAGGATGGTGCGATAGATCAGCGCCAGGACGAAAACGGTATGGCCGATGATGACCGTGACCAGCGACCGCTCGAAATCGATCTCGCGGAAGAAAATCAGCAAGGCGAGGCCGGTGATGATGGGCGGCATCAGGAACGGCAGGAAGATGATGAACTGCACGAAACCCCGGCCCCGCGACTGGCTGAACTGATAGAACATGGCGAGGAAGCAGCCGAGGATCAGCCCGAGGACAACGGCCGATACGCCCACCACCAGGGTGTTCTGCACGGCGGTCAGAATGCCGTCATTGCTGATCAGCAGTTGATAGGAATCGAGATTGGCATTGCCCCAATCGACCTGGCCATATTTGACCGTGAAGAACGAGGAAATGATCGGCACGAAGATCGGGCCGTAGAGAATGACGAAAACGAATGCCGTCAGCAGGCCGAGGCCGATCGTACCGGACGAGAGCCGCTTCATGCCCGTCCTCGCGCATTGCCGAAGCGGCCGCCGATCACGATGGCGATCACCACCAGGACGCAAAGCAGAACCGAGAGCGCCGAGCCAAATGGCCAGTTATAGGCCGTACCGAACTGCGAGTAGATGATCCGGCCGAAGGTGAAGCCGCTGTTGCCGCCGACCATTTGCGGCGTGAGAAAATCGCCGATCGCCAGGACGAAGACGAAGCTGGCCGCGGCGATGACACCGGGCAGGCTCAAAGGCAGGACGACGCGGGCGAAGGTCTGCAGTTCCGAGGCGCCGAGATCGGCCGAGGCCTCCAGCAGGTTGCGCGGCAGCCTTTCCAGCGAAAGAAAGATCGGCAGGACGGCAAAGGGGATCAGCAAAGCGGTCAGTGCCAGCAGAACGGCATTGAGATTGAAGACAAAGATCGTCAGGGGCTCCTGGATCAGGCCAGTCGCCATCAGGAAGCGGTTGAGGAAACCGTTGCCGCCGAGGATGCTGCGGATCGCATAGATCTTGATGACGTAGCTCATCAACAGCGGCACCAGCAGCAGCATGAGGAGGACGTATTTCTTGCGCCCCTGTAGACCCGCCAAAAAATAGGCAACCGGATAGCCGAAGAGAATCGTGAGGGCCGCAACCTCCAGGCACAGGACACAGGTACGCCACAGGACCGGCAGATATATCTCATCCGTGACGATGCGGATGTAGTTGAGAAGCGTGAGGTCATAATGGACTTCCGTTCCCTTGACCCAGAAGAAGCTGTAAGCCAGGAACGAAACCAGCGGGATCAGGATGAAGAAGACCGGCAGGCCATAAGCCAGCGCCGTCAGGAGCCAGGGCGTCTGGCCGATCTGATTGGTCTCACGCGGCAGGCCGGCGATGCGCGTCGTCATACCGGCACCAGACGGCTGTCGATGCGGCGCCAGCCCAGCGCGACCTGCGCGCCGATCTGCAGCGCCATGCCGTCTGCCCGGCTGGGCAGCTTGACCCGCATCTCGATATCGGATCCCTGCGGCATGGTTCGGACCAGCGTGGTGGCGCCGCTGAATTCCACGGCGGTAATCGTCGCGCTGACCTTGTTCTCGCAACCGTTCAATTCAGCTGCGGCGGCGGCCAATTGAATCGATTCCGGACGAACGACTGCGTAGGCACTGCCTCCGGCGGCTGCGGCGACCATCTCAGGCTGCCCGTCGACGGCGCAGGAAAGGCTGCCAAAGCCGGTATCGATGGTACGGGCATCGCCTGCCATGGGACCGAACCGGCCACTGATCAGATTGTTGTCGCCGAAGAAGCGGGCGACGAATTCGGTCTGCGGCCGGTAATAGACATCGAGCGGCGAACCGATCTGCTGGATGCGGCCGTCATTCATCACGCAGATCCGGTCGGCCATGGAGATCGCCTCCTCCTGGTCATGAGTGACGAAGAGGAAAGTGGTCTTGATCTCGCGCTGGATATTTTTCAGGAATAGCTGCATCTGCTTGCGCAGCTCCACGTCCAGCGCCGCCAGCGGTTCGTCCAGCAGGATAAGGCGGGGTTGGCAGATGATAGCGCGGGCCAGCGCCACGCGCTGCTTCTGGCCGCCTGAGAGCTGCGCCGGATAGCGCTCGGCTAGTTGACCGAGATGGACAAGGCTCAGCGCATCGGCGACGCGCCGCTTGATCTCCGCTTTCGCCACACCGCGAATTTGCAGACCGTAGCCGATATTGCCGGCGACAGTCATATGCGGGAACAGCGCATAATCCTGGAATACGGTGTTGAAGGGCCGGCGATTGATCGGCAACGCGGAAATATCTTTGCCGTCCAGCAGAATCTGACCGGCACTCGGCATGGTGAAGCCGCCGATCATGCGCAGGATGGTGGTCTTGCCGGAGCCCGAAGGGCCGAGAATGGTGATGAACTCGCCGTCTTCGACCGCCAGATCGACATTGTCGAGCACGCGCGTCTCGCCGAAGGATTTCGCCACGGATTTCAATTCAAGCAGAAGGCGGCGGCTGGCCATAGCACCCTGATACACGTGTTGGAAGGGTCAACAAAATGCGACCCGATCGGCACCTGCCGGTGCCGATCGGGCGAGGGACGGACTGCTTACTGCGCGGCCTTGATCTCGTTCCAGAGATCGGCGCGCTTGGTCGGATCTTCCACCACCTGCACATACACCAGCTTGTCGCCAGCCGCGGCATTGGGTGACGGAACCACCGTGTTGCCGAAGCCCTGGCGCTCAGACAGTTGCTGGCCGATCTTCTTCTGCAGCAGGAAGTTAACCCACTTCTCGGCGAGATCCTTGTTCTTGACGCCGCTGGTCATCGCCCAGGTGTCGAGCCAAGCCAGTGCACCTTCCTTCGGATTGACATAGGCGACATGGGCACCGGCATCCTTCAGCGCCTTCACCTGCTGCTGGCCGTAATTCGCCCAGATCAGCGCGACATCGTTATTCTTGTAGATCTGTGTCGCTTCGTCAGCGGTCGTGTAGAAGCTCAGCACATTCTGTTTCAGGGCGATCAGCTTTTCCTTGACCTGCTTGAACTGATCATCGCTCAGATGGAACGGGTCCTGGACGCCCAGGGTCAGGGCCGTGAAGGAGAAGTTGTGCTCGCCATTGTCATAGGCCAGCACCTTGCCCTTGTATTTCGGGTCCCACATGACGTCCATCGAGGTCGGGGCCGGCTTGACCTTGTCGGTGTCATAGATGAGGCCGATGGAATCGAAGCAGAACGGAATGGCGTAGACCTTGCCATCGCGCATCACGCCCTTGACCTTGCTCAAGTCATTGAATAGCGGCAGGGTATGCTTCTGGTTCGGCAGCTTCGACATGTCATAGGGCGTCACCAGATTGATATCGATGTAACGCTGCAGCTGACCGGTATTGACGGCGAAGAGATCGAAATCCTTGCCCTCGCTGCCCTTGATCTTGGCCCAGATCTCGTCATCGCTGCCGATGAAGACGACCTTGACGTCGACATTGTTCTCTTTCTCGAATTCCTTGACCCAGTCGTCATCGGCATAACCCTGCCAGGCCAGGACCCGCAGCTCCTCCTTGGCATCGGCGGGCGATGCCGAGAGCAATGCCATGGTCGAGATCATCGCCGCCAAGACCGGCAAAGCTCGTTTTGTTATGGTTTTCAACATTCTGCCCTTCCTCCCATCGGTTTATACGCTTTAATTCTTCACTTCACGTCAGGTCCCCTCGCCGGCTGTTTAGAGCGGCGTCACCTTCACCAGGCCGATATCCTCGGCCGGCACCATCTTGTTCCGCAGCGGCTTGCCAAATTCCCGCGCCTCGATCTCAAATTCATCCCCCGGCTGGGTTTTCACGCCCGCAGCATAACTCAAGACCGCCGCCCCGAAGAAGTAGGCATGCAGGTCTCCCGGCCGTCGAAACATATCATATCGGAAATGGTAGTGCTCGAGATTGGCGATGGAATGCGACATATTCCGTTCGCCCGAGAGGACCTCCTCCTCCCAGATCACCTTGCCGTTCCTGATGATGCGGGATTTGCCGCGGATGTCCGGCGGCAGTTCGCCTAGCAGCAGTTCCGGCCCGAAGGAGCAGGCGCGCAATTTGGAATGCTGGGTGTAAAGATAATTTTGCGCCTCCGTCACATGATCGGAAAATTCGTTACCGAGGGCAAAGCCAATCCGGCGCGGCTGGCCCGCCTTGTCGACGACGTAAAGACCGACGATCTCCGCCTCTTCCGCCCCGGCAAGGGCGAAGGATGGCAGCGGCAAGGGAGCACCCGGCGCTACCACGCACGTGCCCACTCCCTTATAGAACCATTCCGGCTGCACCCCGATCTCGCCGGTCTCCGGCTTGCCGCCCTCGATACCCATGCGGAAAATCCGCATGGAATCCGATTCCGGCGCCGCATTGCCATGGGTCTCGATATGCATCTTGTTGCGGGCATCGGCACTGCCGAGATGAGTGAGGCCGGTCCCGGTGATCCAGAAGCGGGCCGGCTCCTCGTGATCGAGGGGGGCCAGGACCCGTCCGTCGCGCAGCAAGGCCGCATAGTCGATCGTTTCCGATGTGGCCAATTCGCGCACCACGGCTTCCAGCGGCTTGCCGCGCTCGATCGCCATTTGCGCCAGTTGATAGGTAGTTGAAACGGCGGAGAGCGGATGCGCCCGGTCGCCGTCCTCGGTCACCAGGCCGACATGCCGCAGGCCGGCCGGATCGCGATATTGAATGAGACGCATTTTTCTCTCCCGCAAGAAATCAAACCCAGCCGCCATCGACGATGAAGTGCTGTGACGTGCACATGCGGCTGTCGTCAGCAGCAAGGAACAGTGCCATGCGCGCGATATCGGCCGGATAGAGGCGCTCGCGCAGGCATTGCCGTTCTTCGATCTGCTTCTCGCCGGCGGGGGTCAGCCAGAGCCGCATCTGCCGCTCCGTCATCACCCAGCCGGGGATCATGCAATTGACGCGAATCTTTTCCGGCCCCAATTCGCGGGCGAGCGCCCGTGTAAGACCGGTGATTGCCGCCTTGGCCGTGACATAGGCCGGGCAATCCGGGTCGCCCACCATCCAGGTGATGGAGCCGAAATTGATGATCGACCCGCCGCCGGCGTCACGCATCTGGTCGCGCACGGCCTGGGCGGCGAAGAATTGCGGCCGCAGGTTGACCGCCATGCGATCATCCCAGTATTCGACCGTGACATCCTTGGTCCAATGCCGGTCGTCATTGCCGGCATTGTTGCACAGGACGCGGATCGGGCCATGCTTGGCCTGGGTCGCGGCGATGGCGGCGCGCAGATCCTCGATCTTGCGCAGGTCGCAGGGAATGAAATCCGGCGCCGGAAGACCTTTGGCGGCAATGCGCGCCGCGACGGCCTTGGACGGTTCGACGGCGAGATCGACGAAGGTGACGCGGGCACCCTGGTCGCAGAAATGCTCGACCAGGCTTTCGCCGATGCCGCTGCCGCCGCCGGTGATGAAGACGACCCGATCTTTAAGGCTGGGATAGCGGGCAGGTTGATCAATCAGTCCCTGCATGGGGCACCTCAGTGGGAATGACGCGGCACATCCGCACCGCGCTTGCCGACGAGAAAATCAAAATCGCAGCCGCGATCGGCCTGCAGCACATGGTCGACATAGAGCCGCTCATAGCCGCTGGCGCCGGCCGAAACGGTCGGTTGCCAGGCGGCGCGGCGTTTCGCCAGTTCGGCCTCATCGACCTCGAGATGCAGGCGCCGGTTGGCGACATCGAGCTCGATGACATCGCCGTCGCGGACCAGGGCCAAGTTGCCGCCGGCGGCCGCCTCGGGTGCTGCATGCAGCACCACCGTGCCATAGGCCGTGCCGCTCATTCGCGCGTCGGAGATCCGCACCATATCGGTGACGCCCTGCTTCAGGAGCTTCGCCGGCAGCGGCATGTTGCCGACCTCGGCCATGCCGGGATAGCCTTTGGGACCGCAATTCTTCAGCACCATCACCGAGCTCGCGTCAATATCGAGGGCCGGGTCATCGATGCGCTGGTGGTAATGTTCGATATTCTCGAAGACGACCGCCTTGCCGCGATGCTGCATCAAAGCGGGGGTGGCCGCCGAGGGCTTGATCACCGCGCCATTGGGCACCAGATTGCCGCGCAGGACGACAATGCCGCCCTGCGGGGTCAGCGGATTGTCGAGACCGCGGATCACCTCGTTGTTGTAATTGGGAGCCTCGCGGCAGATGGCACCGATGGTCTCGCCGGCGACCGTCATCGCCTCCTCATGCAGGCGGCCGCTCTCGGCCAGCACCCGCATCACCGCGCGCAGCCCCCCGGCATAATAGAAGTCTTCCATCAGGAAGCGGCCCGAGGGCATCAGATCGACGATGGTGGGAATATCGCGACCCAGGCGGTCCCAGTCTTCGAGATCGAGCGCGACACCAAGCCGTCCGGCAATCGCGATCAGGTGAATGACGGCATTGGTCGAGCCGCCGATGGCGCCGTTGACGCGGATGGCGTTTTCAAAAGCCTGCTTGGTGAGGATCTGCGACATGCGCACATCTTCTTTGACGAGGTCGACGATGCGGCGGCCCGAAAGATGCGCCAGCACATTGCGTCGCGCATCCACTGCCGGAATGGCTGCGTTGTCCGGCAGGCCGATGCCGAGTGCTTCAACCATGCTGGCCATGGTGGAGGCCGTGCCCATGGTCATGCAGCTGCCGGCCGAGCGGCTCTGGCCCTGCTCCGCCGCCAGGAAATCCGGCACCGACATGCGGCCCGCCTTGACGTCCTCGTAGAATTTCCAGACATGCGTCCCCGAGCCGATCGCCTGGCCGCGGAAATTGCCGTTCAGCATGGGCCCGCCGGAAACGACGATGGTCGGCAGGTCGCAGCTTGCGGCACCCATCATCAAGGCCGGCGTCGTCTTGTCGCAGCCGACCAGCAGGATGACGCCGTCCATCGGATTGCCGCGGATCGATTCCTCGACATCCATGCTGGCGAGATTGCGGAACAGCATGGCGGTCGGCCGCATATTGGATTCGCCCAGCGACATCACCGGGAATTCCAGGGGCAGGCCGCCGGCTTCATAGACGCCGCGTTTCACATGATCGGCCAGGTCGCGCAGATGGGCGTTGCAGGGTGTCAGTTCCGACCAGGTATTGCAGATGCCGATCACCGGCCTGCCGTCAAAGACATCCGCCGGCAAGCCCTGATTCTTCATCCAGCTGCGATGCATGAAGGCATTCTTGCCCTCGCCACCGAACCAGGCGCTGGAGCGCCATTTGCCTTTCTGTTCGCTCAACCTAGAAAATCCTTGCAATGTTTGGTAATACAAAACTATGTTTTGTATACGCGATGTTATTAGGGGTGAATTCAAACGCTCTGTCAATTAGACAAGTATTGATGTCGATCAAACCTATCTGCCCAAATAGCAAATAGAATTGAAACTATAAGCGATCTTTTGAAACGGGACCGATCATGAAACAGAAGACAGCGACAGCGAGACGTCTGACACGCAAGGAAACCGGCAAGGCGACGCGGCCGATTCCGGCGCTGGATGAGCGGTATCGCGTCCAGAGTGTGGGCCGCGCCCTTGACCTGTTGGAGCTTGTTGCCAACCAGGGAAGAGAGGGAGCGCGCCTGACGGATCTCGCTCGCGACCTCTCGCTCTCGAAGGCCGCTGCCTATGCCATCCTGCAGACCTTGCTGGCGCACGGCTTCATCGTCGATTTCGGCGAAGGCAGCAACCGGCGCTATCGCCTCGGCATGATGCTGGCCCGGCTGGGCGATCTGGCCGTCGCCAATACCGTCCTCGCCGATGTCGCCCTGGCGGAATTGCGGCAGCTGACCAATGAGCTTGGCATGACCTCGCGCGTCGCCATCCTCGACGATGGCCATGCGGTGGTTATCGGCCGCGTCGATGCGCCGGGTGCAGTGCGGTTTGACGCTGCCCTGGGGCGCCGCGAACTGCCGCATTGCTCAGCCGTGGGCAAAGCGATGCTGGCGGCTCTACCGGCAGCCGAGGCGGAACATATTCTCAACCAGTTTGAACTGCCGCAGCGGACGCCGCATACCATCACGGATGTCGGCGCTTTGATGCACCAACTCGGCGAGGTAGCGGAACAGGGCTATGCCGTGGATGACGAGGAGGACACCGAGGGTGTCGCCTGCATCGGCGCCTGCGTCCTCGATCGCAACGGCCGGCCGGCGGGCGCCATCAGCGTCACCAGTTTGAAGCAGCGCGACTGGAACAACCGCAAGGAAGAAATTGCGGAGAAGGTGAAGCAATGCGCCAACCGGATTTCCGCGCAGCTGACAGGCCGGATCGGCACCCATCAGCGTAACGGTGCGGAACAAGCGCTTTCAGCCTGAGGATGGGAGGCTTCGACCGGCTGGGCACAGGCGAACCAGTGCCGCCAGCCATTGAAATCGCATCCGGTCCGTTGCGCCTGCGCCTCGCCCCGTCCATCGGCGGGGCTGTTGCGGGCTTCAGCTATCATGGCCCTACGGGCCGTGTGGAACTGTTGCGACCGATGGAAGAGGGCGCCTGGGCGGCCGGCGATGTGCTTGGCGCCAGTTGCTTTCCCTTGACGCCCTTTTCCAATCGGCTGCGGCAGGGGCGTTTCCGTTTCCGCGGCCGCGACATTCAACTGCCGCTGAACAGCGATGGACCGCATAACGAACATGGCCACGGCTGGCAGCGACCCTGGCTGGTCGAGACGGCGAGCAGCGATAGCGCCTGCCTGGTCTATCGCCATCAGCCGGATGCCTGGCCTTTCGCCTATGAGATGCGCCAGCATTTCCGGCTGACGGATATGGCGCTCAGCATCACGATCGAGAGTCGCAATACGGGATCGACGGCGATGCCCTACGGCTTCGGCCTGCATCCCTATTTCACCCGCACCCCGCTCTGCCGCATGACGGCACCGGTCCAGGGCTTCTGGGCCACCGACCGGGAGGTCATGCCGACGGCATTGCTGCCGGTGCCGGCGGAAGCGGATTTCACGCAGGGAATCCACCTCGATGCGGTCGAGCTCGACAATGTCTTTACCGGATGGTCGGGTGAAGCCCTGATCACCTGGCCGGAACATCGCTTGCAACTGGCGATGAGCGCCACGCCGCCGCTGCGCTGCCTGGTCGTCTATGCGCCCAAGGGCGAGGCCTTCTTTTGCGCCGAGCCGGTCAGCAACATCACCGACGCCTTCAATCTCTGCGGTCAGCGCGACGACACCGGCATGCTGGTCTTGGAACCGGCCGGCGAGGTTCGTGCCGAGATCACTTTCAGCTTGCGGCAGCAGCCCGGCTGAGGCCTTGGGCAACCTCCGTCAGATCACGAAACGATCAGCCGGCATCCCAGAGGGCCACCTTGTTTTCCAGCACGCCGATCCGTGCGATCTCGACCTTCACGTGGTCGCCGGCCTGCAGGTATTTCGGCGGCTCGAAGCCCATGCCGACACCGGCCGGCGTACCGGTGGCGATGACGTCGCCCGGCAGCAGGGTGATGCCTGCCGATATCGTCGCGATCAAGGTGGGAATATCGAAGATCAGATCGGCGGTCGTCGCATCCTGCCGCAGCTCCCCATTCACCCAGCAGCGAATCCGCGTGTCGGCGAGGTCGACCTCGTCGCGGGTGACCAGCCACGGGCCCATCGGGCAGAAAGTGTCCTGCGATTTTCCCAGCAGCCATTGCTGATGCCGCCGCTGCATGTCGCGGGCGGTGACGTCATTGACGATGGTATAACCCCAGACGTGTTCCAGCGCCTGCTCCTTGGCGATGCGCCGTCCACCCCGCCCGATGATCACCGCCAGTTCGGCTTCGTAATCGACCTTGCTGCTGACGCTTGGATCGATGCGGATGGCATCGCCCGGGCCGATCACTGATTCCGGCACCTTGGTGAAGACGATCGGCGCCGTCGGCACCGGATCCTTGTCCGAAGCCGATGCGCTGCCCTTGCCGCTGCGGGCGACTTCCTCGGCATGCGCGCGATAGTTCTTTCCGATACAGAAGATATTGCGGCGGGGATGCGGAATGGGCGCTTCCAGCTTGACCTCGGCGAGCGCTATCGGGGCTCCAAGGTCGTGTATTGCGCCACCGCCAACGGCGCGTTGCACGAGCGCCAGCGCGCCGGATTGCTGGGCAATCCCGCCGAGATCGACGGGCTGGATCTGCTTGCCGTCCGGCGTCAGACGACCGACCGACCGGATACCGCGATGACTGAACGTGGCAATACGCATGACCTCGCTCCTCTCACTCACATTTCGCATCGCCCGCGGGAGCAAAGCCCGTCAGGCGTATTGGCTTGATAGCGGGGCGGCCCTCGGCCGGCATCAAACGCGCCGCTAGGCGTCAAGTGCCGCCCGCATTGCCGCGATATGCTCCGGGCCGATCCCGCAGCAGCCGCCGACGATGCCCGCGCCCCGGCCGATCCAGTCCTGCATGAAATCGCGATAGCCGGCGGGATCGAGATCCGCGCGTATGTCATGCAGCGTGGAATTTGCTTCGGCATCCTTCGGCTGCGGCGGAAAGGCGTTTGCATAGACGCCAAGCCTGACTGCCGCGCCGTCCAAAGCCGTGGCCGCGGCGGTGAGCGCAGGGGCCATGACCTCCGGTTGGCTGCAATTGAAGAGGATCGCGGCAGCGCCAAGCTCGGCAGCACGGCGGACGGCCGTGCCGACCGGCTCGCCTGAACGCAGGCGTGGGGCCTGTTGCGCATCATCGGCGCCGTCTTCGATCGTGAAGGAAAACCAGACGGGCTTTTCCGACGCTGCGAGCCCCGCGGCGGCGGCTTCCACCTCGGCGATGGCGCTTTGTGTCTCCACCAGCCAGTGGTCGATATGCGGCTCCAGTCCTGCGACCAGGGGGGCGAGTATTTCTTGCGCCCGCGTCTCGTCGTAGAGATCCGGCCGATAGGAACCGAACAACGGCGGCAAGGAGCCGGCGACCGCGACGCGACGGCGGCTGCCATCCGCGACCTTGCGCGCAAGCTTGCCGGCAAGATCCGCGAGTTCGCCGCCGCGCGCCGCAAAACGTGCCTCGCCAAGATGAAAAGGTACCAGCGCATAGCTGTTGGTGGTGATTACATCGGCCCCGGCCGCGACGAAGGACTGGTGCGCCTGAGCGACAAAGTCAGGCGCCTCGATCAGCGCCAAGGCCGACCACTCGGGCTGCCGGAAGGGCGCGCCCATGCGCTTCAACTCACGGCCCATGCCGCCATCGAGGAGGATAATGTCGCTTTCCATGAATGCTCCGCCAACCGGTTTGCCCATGGTCAAGCCATAGGCGGCAGCCGTTTTGCTGTCAAATCATGGCTGCCATGTAACCCGTCCGGCAGGCGGCCTCAGGCCTTCGCCAGGCTGGCGATCATCAGATCCACCGCGGCTTTGGACATCTGCTGGCGCGCGGATACGTCGGTAACGCTCATCAGGCCGCCACGAATCATGCCGACCATCATGGGCGGCACCATATCGAGGTCGACCACGCGGAATGCGCCCGCCGAGACGCCGCGTTCGATGACTTGGCGGAAGGTCGAGACGAGAAACAGCCGGTGGCGATCGAATTCCTCGCGCCAGCGGACGATCAATCCCGGCTGGCCATCGGTCAGCAGGCGCAAGGCGGAAACCTGGTTGCCGAGCAGACCAAAGGAAATGCGGAATATTTCGTCCAGGGCGCGATGCGGATGCAGGTCCGCCGCCAGGACACCGGAGAGCTGGATCTGCAATTGCTGCAGCGCCAACCGGAAAACTTCCAGAAACAGCTCATCCTTGGAGGCAAAATACCGATAGATCGTCGGTTTGCCGACCTTAGCCCGACGCGCAATATCGTCCATCTGGACGGCATCGTAACTCGATTGGGCGAACAGATCTTCGGCCGCAGCCAGAATGTTGCGGCGGCGTCTTTCCCGCCAATGCAAAGCATCTTCCGACACAGCCGGGAGGCTGTCAGGATCCGGTAGGGTTTGAGGGTGGCTGTCAGCAGACATGAACTATGCTGGCATTGAATGATAAAACCTTAACTTTAGAGTTCTATTCTAGGCCATCTCTTCTGATATGATCAAGAGCGGCAGCGCAGGTTATGACCCGATCGGACGTTAAAGTTCAGGATCGGTCCGTCTCGGACTGCGATGCGTCCTCCCCGCGACCTTGAACCTGGGCCGAATAAATGCGCGTAAAGCTTATCCTCGTGGCCGGTATTGCACTGGTGGGCATTGGCTATGTGGCCTTGCGGAGCCTGAGCGTCGGGGATGCGGCACCTGACCCCCATGCCCATCAGGCGGCGCAGCCGGGTCTGCCGGTTTTTGCCGCCACGGTCGCCATCAAGCCGATGCCGGTGCAGATTGCCACGGTTGGCCGCGTCCAGCCCATGGCCAGCGTCGCCATCCAGCCGCGCCTAGATGGCGTCATTGCCAGCGTTGCGGTCGAAGAGGGGCAAGATGTCAAAGCCGGCGATCTGCTGTTCACGCTGGATGACCGGGCGCTGCAGGCAGCCTTGAGGGAAGCCCAGGCCAATCTGGCCAAGGACCAGGCCCTGGTTGAAAATGCCAGGCGGAACGTCGAGCGGCTCTTGCCGCTGGCCGCCAAGAATTTCACCTCGGTGCAGAGCCTCGATCAGGCAAAGACCGATGTCGCGACATATGAAGCGACCACGCTGGCCGATCAGGCGCAGATCCAGGCCGACCAGGTGCAGCTGACCTATACCCGCATCACCGCGCCGATCTCCGGCCGCCTCGGCACGATCAATTTCAAGCTGGGCAATTCGGTCCGCCAGGCCGATACGACGCCTTTGGTGACGATCAACCAGATCCACCCGATCTACGTTTCCTTTGCTATCCAGCAGGATGACCTCAATCATCTGCGGGCCGCCATGCTGGCCGGACCGGTCGCGGTCTCGGCGACCTTCGGCAAGAGCCGCGCCCTCGTCGGGACGGCGGCGGCCGCGAAAGCGGTCGGCACGGTTGACGCGAGCGACGATCCGGCCAATGCCGGCGCGATCCGCGCCAATCGCCAGGAACAGGGCGTGGTGGCCTTCATCGACAATACGATCGACACGGCCAGCAATACGGTGATCGTCAAGGCGCACTTCGATAATCCGCGCGACCGATTATGGCCGGGCCAGTTCGTGAACGTCCTGATGACCTTGAGCATCGAACCCAAGGCCGTGGTCATCCCCAGCGAAGCGCTGCAGATCGGCCAGCAAGGTAATTACGTATGGCTCGTCAAGGACGACAAGACCGTCGCCGTCCAACCGGTCAAGATCGATCGTCGCATCGGCGATGAGCTGGTGATCGCTTCGGGTCTGAAAGGCGGCGAAACCGTCGTGACCGAGGGCCAGATGCGCCTTGACGCCGGAGCAAAGGTCGAGATCGAGAAAGCAACCCCCAAGCCGGCAGACAATAGCGGCGATGCTCCGGGGGTAAATCCGTGACCCTTCCCGAACTCTGCATCCGCAGGCCGGTCATGACCAGTCTGCTGATGATCTCTTTCGTGGTCATCGGCATCTTCGGCTATCGCCTGCTGCCCGTCGCGGCCCTGCCGCGCGTCGATTTCCCCACCATTCAGGTCTCTGCTTCGCTGCCCGGCGCCAGCCCGGCAACCATGGCGGCCTCGGTCGCGACGCCGCTGGAACGGCAGTTCATGACGATCGCCGGCATCGACACGATCACCTCGCAAAGCACCCAGGGCTCGACCCAGATCACCCTGCAATTCAACCTCAACCGGGATATCGATGGCGCCGCCCTCGACGTGCAATCCGCGATGACGACGGCGCAGCGGCAGCTGCCGGTGGAGATGACCACCGCGCCCAGCTTCCGCAAGGTCAACCCGGCTGACGCGCCGGTCCTGTTCCTGGCCCTGACCTCAGATACCCTGCCGCTCTCGACGGTCGACGAATATGCCGAGACCCTGATCGCCCAGCGCATCTCGACCTTGCCCGGCATCGCGCAGGTGCAGGTGTATGGCGCACAGAAATTCGCCATCCGCGTTCAGCTCAATCCCAACATCCTGGCCGGCATGGGCGTGGGTTTCGACGACATCCAGAACGCCGTCGATGCCGCCAATTCCAATACGCCGGTCGGCTCGCTGAGCGGTAAGGACCGCAGCGCCGTCATCCAGTCGAACGAACAGCTGTCCCGCGCGGATCAGTACCGGCCGCTGATCGTCGCCTATCGCAACGGCAACCCGGTTCGCCTAAGCGACATCGCCAATGTGATCGACAGCGTCGAGAACAACAAGACGGCCAGCTGGTTCAACGGCCAGCGTTCCGTGCTGCTCGCGATCCAGCGCCAGCCGGACGCCAATACCGTGGCGGTCGTCGATTCGGTGCGCAATCTCATTCCCTACCTGAACGCGCAGATTCCAGCGTCGGTCAAGCTTCATGTGATGCTGGACCGTTCGGAATCGATCCGTGCATCGGTGGAAGATGTCCGCTTCACCCTCGGCCTCACCGTCGCCCTGGTGGTGCTGGTCATCTTCCTGTTCCTGCGCAACCTGACCGCCACTTTCATCCCCGCGATCGTGCTGCCGGTCTCGCTGATCGGCACTTGCGCCTTCATGTACGTGCTTGGCTATTCGATCGACAACCTGTCGCTCCTCGCCATCACTTTGTCCGTCGGATTCGTGGTCGATGATGCCATCGTCATGCTGGAAAACATCGTCCGACACATCGAAGCGGGCGACAAACCCTGGGCCGCGGCCATGAAAGGTTCGCGCGAAATCGCCTTCACGGTGATGTCGATTACCCTGTCCCTGGTCGCCGTCTTCATTCCCGTTCTCTTCATGGGCGGCATCGTCGGGCGGTTGTTCCGGGAATTCGCGGTTACCATCAGCCTCACAATTCTGATCTCCGGCTTCGTCTCCCTGACGCTGACGCCGATGATGTGCAGCCGCCTGCTGCGCTCTGGCGGCCATGGCGAAACGCATGGCTGGCTTTACCGCGTATTCGAACGCGGCTTCGACCTGCTCCAGGGCAGCTACGACACGATGCTGCGCCTTGCCCTGCGCGCCAAGCCGCTGATCCTGGCGATCACCATCGCCTCCCTGGTGGCGACGCTCTATTTCTTCCAGGTCGTTCCCAAGGGCTTCTTTCCGATCGAGGATACCGGGCAGATTTCCGTCAGCACCGAAGGCCCGCAGGATATTTCCTATGAGGCGATGTCGCGGGCGCAGCAGCAGGCAGCCGCCATCATTGCCGCGGATCCCGCCGTCACCACGGTCAATTCCAGCGTCGGTTCCGGCGGCGGCGGTGGCGAAAACAACGGGCGCATGTTTGTCGGCCTGAAGCCGCTTGCCGAACGCAAGGCCTCCGTCAGCGAGGTCATCCAACGCCTGCGCAAGAGGCTCAACCACCTGCCTTCGATCAACGTCTATATGCAGCCGATCCAGAACCTGCAGGTCGGTGGCCGGTCGGCGAAGAGCCTCTATCAGGTGACGCTGCAGGGCACGGACCTCGCGCAGCTGAACGACCTAGCCCCCAAGGTCACCGAACGGCTCAGCAAGATCAAGGAATTGCAGGACGTCACCAGCGACTTGCAGATCAAGAGCCCGCAGATCTTTGTCGATATCGACCGCGAGCGGGCGGCCGCTCTCGGCATCACCACCGATGAGATCCGCTCGACGCTCTATGGCGCCTTCGGCAGCCGGCAGATCTCCACCATCTACCAGCCGAGCAATGACTACGAGGTCATCCTGGAGGTGGCACCCGAATTCCAGCGCGACGAGGACACGCTTGGCAGCATCTATATCCACAGCAGCGGCGGGCAGCTGGTGCCGCTCAATTCGATCGTTTCGATCCAGCACCAGGCCGGACCGCTCACCGTCAATCACCAGTCACAGCTGCCATCGGTGACGATCTCCTTCAACCTCGCGCAGGGGGTTTCCCTGGGGCAGGCCGTCGAGCTGATCACCCAGGCAGAACACGACATGCATCTGCCGGAGACCATCACCAGCAGCTTCCAGGGCACGGCGCAGGTCTTCCAGGCATCGCTCGCCAACCAGGGCCTGCTGCTGCTGGCGGCCGTCTTCGTGATCTATGTCGTGCTCGGCATTCTCTATGAGAGTTTCATCCACCCGATCACCATTCTGTCCGGCCTGCCCTCCGCCTGCCTGGGCGCTCTGGTGACGCTGATCCTGTTCAAGACTGATCTCAACGTGATTTCGATCATCGGCGTGGTGATGCTGATCGGCATCGTCAAGAAGAACGCCATCATGATGGTCGACGTCGCCATCTCGCATCAGCGCGACAAGGGCATTTCGGCCGAACAGGCGATGCATGAGGCCTGCCTGTTACGTTTCCGCCCCATCATGATGACGACCATGGCGGCGATCATGGGGACCTTGCCGATCGCCATGGGTACCGGTGCCGGCGCCGAATTGCGCCAGCCGCTCGGCCTTGCCGTGGTCGGCGGCCTGGTCGTGTCGCAGCTTCTGACGCTCTTCATCACCCCCGTCATTTATATCTATTTCGAAAAGCTCTCCCGCCTGTTCAAGCGACAGCCGGCGCATGCCCATGCACATCCACATGGACCGGCAACCGTCGAGGCCGAGCGGGAGCGATCTGCGGCAGAATGAAAAAGCGCCTGGCGGCATTCCGCCAGGCGCTCTCTTTCGCAGTCGGATTGGCGGCCGTATCGCTCAGGCGGCGATCTTGAACCCGTCGCGCCGCAGGTCTTCCTGAACCTCAAGCATACAGGCGCGCAGGGTCGCGACCGCCTCATCGATCTGGCTCCTGCTGATGACCAGCGGCGGCGAGACGACGATCAGATGGCCCATCGGCCGGATCAGCAGGCCGCGCGGCATGCATTTCTCGAAAATGCGGGTGGCGACATCCCATTCGGCGGGCGGCGCCTTCTTCGCTTCCCTGTCGGCTGTGCATTCGATGCAGACCATGAAATGGCTGCCGCGCACATCGCCCACCATGTCGATATCGCTCAACGTCTTGAGCTGCTCATGGAAATACGGCCCGACGCGCTGCACATGGCCGCAGATGTCTTCCCGTTCCAT
>DATLJB010000025.1:0-3269 GCA_035539075.1 Terriglobia bacterium | reverse complement strand
CACGACGGCGATCTTCGATCAGTTCCAATCGACCTTCAACGGTCCCGCCGCCAATATGCTGGCGGGCGTCCTGGTGCTGTGCTGCCTGCTGCTGCTGATCACCGAAGCCGGTACGCGCGGCCATGCCCGCTATGCCCGGCTCGGTTCCGGCAGCGAGGCGCTGCCGCGACTCTATCGCCTGGGTGCCGCCCGCGCCGTGGCCGGGCTCTGCCTGTTGGCGCTGATGACGGCGCTCGCCCTTGGCGTGCCCTTCGTCACCCTCGGCCGCTGGCTCATTTCCGGCGGCAGCGCCGTCTGGAACATGGCCGAGCTGGTGCCGGCCTTCGTGCAGACGCTGATCTATGCCGTGATCGGCGCCGTCATCACCACGGCCGCCGCCATTCCCATGGCCTGGCTGTCGGTGCGCCGGCCAAGCCGCCTCATCCGCCTGCTGGAAAGCTGCAACTACGTCACCAGCTCGCTGCCCGGCATCGTCGTCGCCCTCGCCCTTGTCACCATCACCGTGCGGGTCGCCAATCCGCTCTATCAGACGGTCTTCACGGTGCTGCTCGCCTATCTGCTGATGTTCCTGCCGCGCGCCTTGATTGGCCTGCGCGCCAGCATCGCCCAGGCGCCGGCCGAGCTGGAGGATGTCGCCCGCAGCCTGGGGCGGACGCCGAGCCGCGCCATCTGGGGCATCACCCTGCGCCTGGCGGCACCCGGCGCGGCCGCCGGCGCCGCTTTGGTCTTTCTCGCCATCACCAATGAGCTGACCGCCACCCTGCTGCTGGCGCCGAGCGGCACCCGCACGCTGGCGACCGGCTTCTGGGCGCGCAGCAGCGAGATCGATTATGCCGGCGCGGCGCCCTATGCCCTGATCATGATTCTTCTGTCGCTTCCCCTGACCTGGCTGCTCTACCGCCAGTCGCAACGCATCGCAGGAAGATGAGTACGCTCGATATCCGCAACCTCTCCAAATCCTATGGCGATGTCGCCGCCGCGATCGATATCGATCTCAGCGTGCAGGCCGGCAGCCGCACCGCCATCGTCGGCCCGTCGGGCTGCGGCAAGACCACCTTGCTGCGCCTGATCGCCGGTTTCGAGATTCCCGATGGCGGCAGCATCACCCTCAATGGGCGGGTGCTTGCCGATGCGACGACGCTGGTGCCGGCGCATGAGCGGGTGATCGGCTTCCTGCCGCAGAATGGCGCGCTGTTTCCGCATCTCACCGTCGCCGGCAATATCGGCTTCGGCCTGCCCAAGGATATGCCCGGCCGGGCGCAGCGGATCGCCGAGCTGATCGACCTTGTGGCGCTGGAGCAGCCGATGCTGGCACGCTGGCCGCATGAGCTTTCCGGCGGCCAGCAGCAGCGGGTCGCCTTGGCGCGCGCCCTGGCGCAGCAGCCGAAACTGATGCTGCTCGACGAGCCCTTCTCCGCCCTCGATACCGGCCTGCGCGCCGCCACCCGCAAGGCGGTGGCGGACGTGCTGTCGAAGGCCGGCGTGACCACCATCCTCGTCACCCACGACCAGGAAGAGGCGCTGTCCTTCGCCGACCAGGTGGCGGTGATGCGCGACGGCCGCCTGATACAGGTCGGCGATCCGGTGGAGCTTTATCTGCGGCCGCGCGACGAAGCGACGGCGATCTTCCTCGGCGAGGCGATCATCCTGCCGGCGCTGGTGGCGGCGGGCTATGCCGATTGCGCGCTGGGGCGGATCGCGGTTGACGATGCCGCCGCCACGGGCCGGCGCCAGATCGTGCTGCGGCCCGAGCAATTGCGCGTCACGCCGATACGGCCCTTCGAACTCTGCGAAGACGATTGCCACGGCCATGTGACGGAAATCGATTTCGTCGGCTATGCCTGCCATCTCGGCATCAAGCTGGCCGGCGACAAATCCCAGGTCAACGGCATCCCGCCTTTGCTGATGGTGCGCCATCCTAATGACGAAGTGCCGCCAGTCGGCAGCATGGTGCGGATCGACGTCACCAAGCCGGCCCATGTGCTGGATGCCGACTGACGCCGCTCAATCGGCGATCTTTGCCTTTCGCTCTTTCAGCAACGATCGCAACACCGAACGGTGGCAATGCGCCTCATCCTCGCAATAGCAGCCGAGGGAGAAGTTGGTCTGATGTGACATGGCCGCCAGCATGTCGAGCAGATGTGACGGATCGCTCTCTTTCATCTCGGCGCGGAAGTGCTTGACGAAGTTCTGCCAGGCTTTTTCATCGCCGTTCTTTTGTGCCTCCAGCGCATCCTTCACCAGATCGGCTGTCGGCGAGAGTTGCGGCAGCCAGACGTCATAATAGTCGGCACCATCCGAATGGCCATGCGTTTCCCTCGCAATCTTCTATTCGTTCATGCTGCGTGAGTGTATGTCGTACAGAGATAGAGTACATACGTCGGATTGTGCGCTCGCTGGTACCGTCATGACTGCCGCCATCGCCGAATAAAACGCTGCGTTGTCAAAGCAAGCCATACAGTTACGGCGAAACCGGAAATCAAAGCAGCCTCCAGCCACAAATCTTTAGTTAAAGATTTTGTTCCAGTGACGATGTCGCCCGTTACTAAGACGATGAGACCGGTGAGGCAAATCGGTAAAAGCCATAACGCCTGGATCACTCCCTGCGCATCCAGCTGACGTGCATAGCGTCGTTTACGCTCAGAGAGAGGAACATCGATCCCTTTTGTACCGGAAAGAACCAGAACGAGCTTGATCATAACAAAGCGCAAACCTGTGCTCGCAAAAGCAACCAGTGTCCATTTCCACCAACCGTCGGCGCGGACAATAACCGCATAAACCCATGGAATGAGCGTTACGACAAACACCGCTTCGATCATCGCAAGGATACGACGGGTGCGCTTAGAAAGCCGGTAAGCGCGCCCAAAGGTCCCGAAAACCTGCTTTGGTGGCCCGAGATCATCAGTTTCGGACGACTGATCAGATGGTCGTAGCTGGTCAGACATATGCATTGCCCGTCAGTGGAATGCGCCTAGGCACATGCACGCATAAATCGAGTTTTCTGACAAGCTTTGGCGAAAGACATATCGCACCTTGCTTGTGACCCCTGCCCAGAAAGAAAAAAGCGGCGCCGATGCCGGCGCCGCCCTTTCTGTCTTGGTAGCCCTGAAACCGATCAGGCCTCGACGGGTTCCACGGTTTCTTCGCGGCTCTGGCCCTTGCTTTCGATGATGTCGAAAGTGAGCTTGTCGCCCTCCTTCGCCAGATCGATGCGGACCGTGCCGCCCTTCTCCAGCCGGCCGAACAGGATGTCGTCGGCCAGCGGCTTC
>DATLJB010000024.1:0-3690 GCA_035539075.1 Terriglobia bacterium | reverse complement strand
TTAGGCATCTTATCTCTCCATCCAGGCCGCCGCGCCGTTATCCCGCGCGTTTGGCCCAATCGTTAATATCGGCCCTCAGTTTGACGGGTCAGTTGCCATACTCGCTTCGACCTCGTCAAGGCTATGCCCGGTCAGGGCCTGTGCAACCGCCCGATCCATGCGCTTTTGCGCAAATCCGTGGGTCGCCTGATCCAGGATATCCACCGTGGCGGCAATCCGGTCCCGATCTTCCGACAACATCGCCTGGCGCACTTGCGCAATGGCGGCGTCAATGGCGCCTCTTTCCGTCTCGTCGAGCAGGACGCCATCGGCCTTCAAGGCGGCTGCCAGGGCCAGCAGAACGCGTTCGGCCTCGACCCGGGCCTCGATCAATAGTCGCCGCTCCATGTCGTCGCGGGCGTGCGTCAGGCTGTCGCGCAGCATATTCGCCATTTCGTCCTCGGTCAGGCCGTAGCTCGGCTTGACGGCAATCTCGGCCTTGGCGCCGGTCAGGCGTTCTTCAGCACTCACCGTGACGAGGCCGTCGGCATCGACCGCATATTTAACCAGGATGCGGGCAGCCCCCGCCACCATTGGCGGAATGCCCTTCAACTCGAAGCGCGCCAGCGAGCGGCAGGCATCCACTGTCTCGCGCTCGCCTTGCACCACATGGATCAGCATGCCGGTCTGGCCATCCTGATAGGTGGTGAATTCCTGCGCCTTGCCAACCGGGATCGGCGTGTTGCGTTCGATCACCTTCTCGACAATGCCGCCTACCGTCTCGATACCAAGGGAAAGCGGCGTCACATCAAGCAGCAGGGTGTCGCTGCCGCGGGTCAAGGCCTTGGCCTGTTGCGCGGCCCCCACCGCAACGACCTCGTCGGGGTTGATATCGGCCAAAGGCTCGCGCCCAAAGAACTCGGCGACGCGCCGCCGCACAACAGGCACACGCGTTGATCCGCCAACCAGAACGACGCCCTGGATCTGCGCAGCTGTCACCTTGGCATCCAATAGAACCTGGCGGCAGGCCTTGAGAGTCCGTGCCACCAGAGGTTCGACCAGCTTTTCAAATACGGTCCGGCTGATTGACACATGCAGCTTGCGGCCATCGACCTCGGCATCGAACCAGGCATCATTGCCGCTGGTAAGCGCCTCCTTGGCGTGGCGCGCCGCCACCAGAAGGGCGCGGGCACCGCCGCTCGACAGGTTAGCCATCTGCTGCTCAGCCGCGACCCATTCAGCGATAGCGTGATCGAGATCATCGCCGCCAAGTGCCGCGTCGCCGCCGGTCGCGAGGACGCGGAAGACGCCTTTCTCCAAGCGCAGCAGGGAAATATCAAAGGTGCCGCCACCAAGATCAAAAATCGCGTAGAGCCCTTCAGCCGCACTATCGAGGCCATAGGCCAAAGCTGCCGCCGTCGGCTCGTTGACCAGGCGCAGCACTTCAAGGCCGGCCAGCGCCGCCGCGTCCTTGGTGGCATTGCGGGCGGCATCGTCAAAATAGGCAGGAACCGTGATGACGGCACGATCGACCGGCTCGTCGAGCTTGTCTTCCGCGCGCTTCTTCAAGGCGCGCAGGATATCAGCCGAAACCTCGACCGGCGAAATGGCGCGTTCGCCGATCTGCAGGCGCACCATGCCGCCGGCACTCTCCGCCGCCAGCGTATAGGGCAAGGCACCACCCAGCGACTTCACGTCGCCGATGCCGCGGCCCATCAGGCGCTTCACCGAACTGACCACCCGGTCCGGATGCTGCAGCAGGAGAGCCTGCGCCGCCCGGCCAACCAGCGGTTCGTCATCGAGATAGGCGACGACGGAAGGGATCAGTCCGTCACCGCATTGATCGCGCAGTACCTCCACGTTGTCGGGCTCGTTCTCCGAATTGCCGGCATGCACCACGGCAACCACCGAATTTGTGGTACCGAGATCAATGCCGACAGCAACGCCGCGCTGCGTGGCATGCGGTTCCGGCGTCTCGCCGGGTTCGTGAATTTGCAATAACACGCTTACGTACTTTCGTGGTCAGAAGCTTCCAGAGCGACGCGGCGCGCACGAGTCTCTTCCAGAAACTTGCGTAGATATTTCAAACGCGTCGTCAGTCGATTGGCCGCAACAAGATCATCGGCAGCGAAGGCCTTGGAAATCTCGGACAGCAGATGAATGGCATCGGCCCCGGCCTTCACCGAGAGCTTCTCGATCGCCTCGATGCTCTCGGCCGCCGACAGTGCCTCGCGCGCTTCCAGCACTTCCATCAGCAAAACCGGATCGGCAATCGTCTGGTCGCGGTCGACTGCCGCGGCCTGCCCTTTCAGCTCCAGCAGATATGCAGCGCGACGCAAGGGATCGCTCAGGGTCTCGAAGGCTTGGTTGAGCGAGACCGACTGCTGCTCCGCCATCGCCCGCTCCTTGGCCGGCTTGGCGGCGAAGCGATCGGGATGCACGCTGCGCTGGAAACCGAGATAACGCTTTTCCAGCAGGTCGAGGTCGAGATCAAAATCGGGTGCGAAGCCAAGCCGGCTGAAATGATCCGATTGGCGCGGCGGCTGCACGGCACCGCAGGTATGGCAGAACATAGCCTTGATCGAAACCGGCCCCTTGCAGGACCAGCATTCCGCCAAAGCGGCGCGCGGGATGGCCTTGTTGTCGCCGCCGATCATCATGTCACTCTAACTCAGACGTGGAAGGATTCGCCGCAGCCGCAACGACCCTTTTCATTGGGGTTGCGAAACTGGAAACCGGATTGCAGTTTCTCTTCGACGTAATCCATCTCGGTGCCGAAGATGAACATCGCTGCCTTCGGATCGATCAGTACGGTAACGCCGTCCTGCTCCACCTTTTCATCCATCGGCCCGGGTGCATCGGCAAATTCCAGTGTATAGCTGAGGCCTGAACAGCCCTTGGTGCGCACACCGATGCGAATGCCGGCCGAAGGCTTGCCGCGCTTGTCCAGCAACTCCCGCACGCGTTGAACAGCCGTTGAGGTCAGCGTCATCGCTGCGGGGCGCGGCCTAGCCACCCGCTTCGGGGTCGGTGCCGGCGTAGCCTCTGCTACCGCCGGGGCATCCGATGCCGCGCTATTCTCTGTCGTGGTCACCTGTTCAGTCACGATCTCTACTCGCTTTACTCGGCTGCCTTGCTGTCGCTCGACTTATGCTTCTCGCGATAATCCTTGATCGCCGCCTTGATCGCATCTTCAGCCAGGACGGAGCAATGGATCTTTACCGGCGGCAGCGACAATTCCTGGGCGATCTGTGTATTCTTGATCTGCTCGGCTTCGGCCAGCGTCTTACCCTTCACCCATTCGGTTGCCAGCGAACTGGACGCGATTGCTGAGCCGCAGCCGAAAGTCTTGAACTTCGCATCCTCGATACGGCCGTCGGCGCCGACCTTGATCTGCAGCTTCATGACGTCGCCGCAAGCCGGCGCACCGACCAAACCAGTACCGACAGTGTCGTCGCCCTTGTCGAGCGTGCCGACATTGCGCGGATTGTCGTAGTGATCCAGCAATTGATTGCTATAGGCCATGGTAACTCTCCCTTAATCCAAACTCGATCCGATGCCGATCAGTGCTCGGCCCACTGGATCGATTTAATATCGATGCCTTCCTGCGCCATTTCCCACAATGGGCTCATGGCTCGCAGGCGATTGACGGACTGGACGATATGTTCGACGGCATAGTCGACGTCCTGCTCTGTCGTGAAACGGCCGATG